>NZ_JAERRE010000009.1:0-347700 GCF_016735645.1 Pseudomonas sp. B7 | reverse complement strand
ATGAGCGTTAGCTCGAGTACCGCTTTTGATCGCAGGGCCCGTCGGCAGGCTGAGTGGAGGGATTGATCCGGGGGTGGGAGCGCAGCGACCGTTTGGCGAAGCCAAACACATCGAGAGGAGGTGCAGCGAAGCAAACCGTAGGCGATGCCCCCGGATCGATCCCGGAGCGAAGGAACCCCGAGCCTCAGCGAGGGGCCGTACGTCAGGGTGCAGCCTTTTTGGTTACTTTTTCGGCGTTTGGAAAAAGTGACCCGCCGTAAGGGCGGAACCCTAAGCAGCCATAACCGCAGCAACGGATCTGCCCCCAATCCCAATCCCAATTGACTCAAATCCCCCGCCCATGGTCTCCTACACAACTTGTTACGGGTGCCCCTCACAGGGTGAAACGGGAAACCGGTGAATCATGTGCTTTACTCTAAAGCCATGTCAGTCCGGTGCTGCCCCCGCAACGGTAAGCGAGCGAAGCGTCAGAGCCACTGTGCCCACAGGCATGGGAAGGTGACGCTTGCAGGTCGGCCAGACGCCAACCCCTCGTGAGCCCGGAGACCGGCCCGCAACACACAGTGCGCGACATCGCCACTGAACATAACAAACCCGCGGTGGGCGGGCGCTGTTCGAACCTCTGCGCGCCCGGCCGCAGGGGGTTTATGCGCTCTATCCGCCCGCTGACACTCCAGAGGGAAGCGCCATGTCGATCATCAGCAGCACCGGCAGCAATACGGACAAAATCTCCAGCACCACCACCCTGAGCCAACGCCTTACCGCTGCGATCTTCGCGTCGATCTTGGGCGCAAGCCTGGTCTACTTCGCCGGTTTCTCGCACATCGAAGCGGTGCACAACGCCGCGCACGATACCCGCCACAGCGCCGCGTTCCCGTGCCACTGAGACCTGACGACATGATCAAGCGTATTGCGCAGACCGCAGGTTTCACCGGACTTCTGGCTGCCCTGCTGTTGACCTTGCTGCAAAGCTTCTGGGTTTCCCCACTGATTCTGCAGGCCGAAACCTTCGAGAAAGCCGAACCGGTGGCCGAAGTCCACGAACACGCCGCTGGCACCGCCGCCCACGCCCACGATGCCGAAGCCTGGGAGCCGGAAGACGGCTGGCAGCGTGTGGTCTCCACCACGGGCGGCAATCTGGTGGTTGCCGTGGGTTTCGCCCTGATGCTGGCGGGTCTGTACACCCTGCGTGCGCCGACCAAAACCTCGCAAGGCTTGCTCTGGGGCCTGGCCGGTTATGCGACCTTCGTACTCGCGCCGACCATGGGTCTGCCGCCTGAGTTGCCGGGCACTGCCGCTGCGGATCTGGCCTCGCGTCAGCTGTGGTGGATCGGCACCGCCGCTTCCACCGCTGTCGGTCTGGCCCTGATTGCGTTCAGCCGTCACTGGCTGATGAAGATCCTCGGCGTGGCGATCCTTGCCGTGCCGCACGTGATCGGCGCGCCGCAACCGGAAGTGCATTCGATGCTCGCCCCGGAAGCCCTGGAAGCCCAGTTCAAAATCGCTTCGCAGCTGACCAACGTCGCGTTCTGGCTGGCCCTGGGCCTGATCAGCGCCTGGTTGTTCCGCCGCAAAAGCGAAGGTCAGTACCACGCATGACCGATGACAGCGCAGCGCCGACCTTCGTGGTCGGCCTGGGCTGCCAGCGCGGCTGCCCGGCCAGTACGCTGCGTGCATTACTTGATCAGGCATTGCAGGCTCATCGGATTGATCTTGAGAAGGTCAAGGCACTGGCCAGCATCGACCTGAAACGCGACGAACCCGGTTTGCAGGAACTCGCCGCCCAACTGGCGCTGCCGTTGCTGTATTTCAGCAGCGAGGAACTGGCCAGTTATCAGCAACGCTTGAGTCACCATTCACAAATCGCCTTCGAACGCACCGGCTGTTATGGCGTAGCGGAAAGTGCCGCGCTGGCGCTCGCCGAACAATTGATCAGCGGCCCGGCAAAACTGCTGATTTCCCGGCAAAAGTACGCCCAGGCAACTCTGGCATTGGCCGGCGCGGCGTAAATTCCCGATAATCCCCGCTTTCGATCATGAGCATTCTTCATCTGAAGGGCTGGTGAAGCACCGCCCTGCCCCTTTTCTACAGGATCCAACGATGACCGTTTACTTCATCGGCGCCGGCCCCGGCGACCCGGAATTGATCACTGTCAAAGGCCAGCGGCTGATCCGCCGTTGTCCGGTGATCATCTACGCAGGTTCGCTGGTGCCGACGGCAGTGCTGGAAGGTCATTGCGCTGAAACCGTGGTCAACAGCGCCGAACTGCACCTGGAACAGATCATCGACCTGATCAAGACCGCCCACGCCAAGGGCCAGGATGTGGCGCGGGTACATTCCGGGGATCCGAGTCTGTATGGCGCCATTGGTGAGCAGATTCGTTATCTGCGTGAGCTGGATATTCCGTTCGAGATCATTCCCGGTGTGACCGCCACCGCCGCGTGCGCCGCGCTGCTGGGCGCCGAACTGACCCTGCCGGACATCTCGCAAAGCGTGATCCTGACCCGTTATGCGGACAAGACCGCGATGCCTGCCGGCGAAGAGCTCGGCAACCTGGCGCAGCACGGGGCGACCATGGCGATTCATCTGGGGGTCAATCATCTGGAGAAGATCATTGCCGAACTGCTGCCGCATTACGGCGCGGATTGCCCGATCGCGGTGATTCACCGGGCGACGTGGCCGGATCAGGACTGGGTGACGGGGACGCTGGAAGATATTGCCGAGAAGGTGGCGGCGAAGGGCTTTCGGCGTACGGCGTTGATTCTGGTCGGGCGGGTGTTGGGCAGCGATCATTTCAGCGAGTCTTCGCTGTATCGCGCCGGGCATGCGCATTTGTACCGGCCATAAAAAAACGGCGCTCACGGGGCGCCGTTTTTCATGCCGCAGCGAACACCTTAGTAGTAGGCGTTTTCTTTCTGCGTGTGGTCGGTCACGTCGCGCACGCCCTTGAGCTCCGGAATGCGCTCAAGCAGGGTGCGCTCGATGCCTTCCTTCAGGGTCACGTCCGCCTGGCCGCAGCCCTGGCAACCGCCGCCGAACTGCAATACGGCAATGCCGTCTTCAACCACATCGATCAGGCTGACCTGACCGCCGTGGCTGGCAAGTCCCGGGTTGATTTCGGTTTGCAGGTAGTAGTTGATGCGCTCGTTGATCGGGCTGTCGGCGTTGACCATCGGGACTTTGGCGTTTGGCGCCTTGATGGTCAGCTGGCCGCCCATGCGGTCGGTGGCGTAGTCGACGACGGCATCATCGAGGAACGCTTCGCTGAACGAGTCGATGTAAGCGGTGAAGCTTTTCAGCCCCAGCGCCGTGTCTTCTGGTTTCTCTTCGCCCGGCTTGCAGTAGGCAATGCAGGTTTCGGCGTACTGGGTGCCAGGCTGGGTGATGAAAACGCGGATGCCGATGCCCGGGGTGTTCTGCTTGGAGAGCAGATCGGCCAGGTAATCATGGGCGGCGTCGGTAATGGTAATAGCGGTCATGGAGACTCCTCGCAGGCTTGAGGCGGAGTTTACGCCAATCGGCGCGCGGCACAAAGTCCTACTATTTACGTAGGAATAGTTCGCAAATCGGCTAAGCGCCAGGTTCGCCGTCAATCCGTGCCCTAAGCCATTGATAACTGCGTTTTTCCACCCATTCGTAGCTCAGCCACGAACCGATAGCAATGGCCAGCGCACAGACGATAAACATCAAATACGGGTTGATTCCGTAGCGCCGGGCCAGATAACCACCGGCCGACAGCACCAGCACATGCATCAGATACACCGAGTACGAACAGTCGCCCAGCAGCTTGAGCAGCCTGTTGCGTTCGACATGCCGCTCCAGCGCCATGCTGGCCATGACCAGCACCGCACTGGGCACGCCCCAATTCAGCAATCGAGGTTCCGGCGGCAGATGATAGATCGCCACTAATGCCGCACCGATCCCCAGTAATGGCAGCCAGAGCGCCGGCCGGATCCATCCCCGACGGTAAAGCATGCCGATGCCGATCCCCAGCAGGAATTCATAAACGATGTCCGAGCGATAAAACGCGCTGACCCAGCCAAACCCGGTCCAGGCCTGGCACACCGCAAACAGCAGCGCCGCGACCACCAGCAAACGCACTTGCAGCCGGAACAACAGCGCCCAGGCGAACAGTACGTAGAACAGCATTTCGTAATTCAGGGTCCAGCCGACATTCAGGGTCGGATAGATCCCGTAGCCGCCGGGGTTCTCGGTCGGAATGAACAGCAACGACAGGAGCAAATGCCCCCAATCCACCGTCTGGTCCGGCAACAGCGGCCGGGCGAACACCACCAGCAACGCCATCAGCACCGTGTAGAGCCAGTACGCCGGGACAATCCGAAACAGTCGATACAGCAGAAAACGCGTCGGCGGCAATGCCTTGCCTTCAGTGGACAGGAAAATCACCAGCCCGCTGATCACGAAAAATATATCGACGCCCACGGCGCCCTTGTCGATGAACAACTGACCGATCGGCCCACGCGCCTCGAAGTCGAAGAAAATCTGCATGAAGTGATGGCAGACCACCGCCCACGCGGCGAGCGCTCGCAGGGCCTGCACTGAAATCAACATCGATGGCGCTCCCGATTCCGTACATCACAGGATTGGGACAACCGCCATCGTTCAAACGATCAAAGATTCTCGTACCGGTTCATATCCAGCACGCCCTCTTCCACCGGCTCGGTCTCGTGGATGTACTGGCTCAGGTCGTGGAAATAGAACCAGAACTGCGGATGACTGCGGCGGATGCCCCAACGTTCGACGATCTTCTCGAATTGCGGCGCATCCTTCGCGTTTTCCATGGCATCGACAAACGCAGGCACCTGATCCGCCGGGACGTTGAACATGAAATTCGGGTAGCTGCTGAGCACGCCTGGATAGATCGTCAGCGTGTCCAGGCCCGGCTGATAACGCAGCGATTCACCGAGCAGGAACGCCACGTTGCTGTGGGCACGATTGCGCAGCAGGCTGTAGACCTCACGTTTGCCGCTACGGGTTTCAACCCGCAGCATGGTGGCTTCCGGCAATTGATCGATCACTTTCAGCCCCGCCGCCGGGCGCGAAGTCAGGCGACTCAGCGCCTGCTCGGCATTTTGCAGCGCCGGGTCGATGTTCGGGCGCGAGCAATAGGCGTCTTCGCAACGGTTGATCGGATCCGGACGCGCGTTGAGATCGCCGTAGCGCGCCAGCAATTGCATGGCGAAATCGTGTTTCGGGTCTTTCTCGTCGAGTTTCAGTGCGGTCGGCTTGTCGTCGTCGATGGCTTCGTAATCGAGCCACATCTTGAACTGGCCGCTGCTCTGGTACCAATCGTCAAGGTAACCCTCGCGGGAATCGGCGGGCATCAGGCGCAGGAAGTTCTGTTCGGCGCCGTTACGGATCAGGTCGAAATACAAGCGCGTTTGCGCCTGATGGGAGACGTTGCCGAACACATCGAAATTCACCGCCAGCTGGTAATAGGTGCGCTCCAGCAGCGGATAGTCGAACAGCCACATCGTCTGCGGCACCTCGCCGATCAGACCCTTGGTCACCGAAGCGCTGTCGAAGTGGCGAAAGATGCTGAGCAAGGCGTTGTCGTTGCCGGCCCACAGGGTCGACCAGCTCGGTGCCGGCAGGTCGGCGTAGCTGTCACGGCGCAGGACTTCGTATTGGTTTCGCTTGTTGCGGTAGTTGTGCCACAGGCTGAGGACGCTGCCGACATCGTCGTTCTGCCCCGGCATGGCCAGCAACGGCGTGGCCTGGCCGCGATAGTTCGGGTCAGTGATGTACAGATCGTGTTCCGGGGCCTGGAACAGCGCCCAGAAGTTGTCGCGGATCACGTCGGTCGCGATCTGCCCACGGCACACCGGGCCGCGAATGAAGGTGCGTACGAAGTATTCGGCGTTATCGAGCATGAACTGGTAACGCGCCTGCGCCGGGATCGCCTCGAAGGTCGCGAACGGGTTGGCTCGACTCTGCGGCCCGTAGCCCGGCAAAGCGTTGACCTGCCAGTTGCCGTTGTAGAACAGGCTTTTGACCCGCGCCATCTTCGCCGCGCTCAGCGGATAGGTGATGTGGGTCTTGTGCACGATCACGCCCTGCACCGGCCACAAGCGATAGTAGACCTGGGTGCCCGGATCGTCGTTCGGGCGACGCGTGGCGATCAGATCGATCGGCTGGCCGGTCGGTGTGCGCGAACGCACCCACTGGAAGTAATGCCCCGGCTCGCCGTCCTTGAAATAGATGTGCGCCAAAAACCAGTGTTCGAACAACCAGCGCCCGACCAGACTTTCCCGCGCGCCAGGCTGGTTGAGCAGGTTTTCCCACTGGACGATCTGCATCGCCTCCTTAGCGCTTGGCGCCAGGCCTTGCTCGTCGATCGGCGCACCGGAAGCGAGCCAGCGTTGCAGCGTCTGATATTGCTGATCGGTCAGCCCGGTCACCGCCAGCGGCATGCCCTCTTTCGGATGGGCGCCCGCATAGCCGTCGAACTCCGCAGGCATCGCGCACAGGTTCTCGCGATTGAGCCCCAGCACGATGTCTTCCGGCAATTTGGCGTTGGGGGTCAGTGGCGTTTTGTGCCCCAGCTCCAGCATGCGCGCCATCAGCGCCGCCTGACTGCCCTGGGCGTCGAGCACCGAGTAGAAATCTTTCTGCTGCCAGGCGCGTTTGCCGAAGGCGTCATAGAACAGCCGCGTGGTCGGTGCCGCCTGGGTGCGTTCGCCATCGTAGACGGGCATCTTGCTCGCGCCACGGGCCGCGCCCTCGCCGCTGCCCAGATTAAGCTGGCAAGCAGAGTCGTAACACGCATGGCAGGCCACGCACTTCTCGGTGAAGATCGGCTGGATGTCCCGGGTGTAGGAGATAGAAGAAGAAACAGCGGGACTCTGCGCCGCCGCGCCAAAGCTTAAAAACAGCAATGCAATGCTGATGACGCGGTACGACATGTCCCTGATCCTGATCCTGAAGAAAAAACGCCGCGATTCTACCGTTATGACGCCCGTACCAACATGAGCGATATTCATGCAAAAGCGCCACATGCTCTAAATCCGCACAGGTTTGTTATGATCCCGCTCCTTCGTCATGGTCTTTTCGAGTAGTCCCAATGTCCGATCGCAGCGTCCGCCTTCAAGCTCTCAAGCAAGCTCTCAAAGAGCGCATCCTGATTCTCGACGGCGGCATGGGCACGATGATCCAGAGCTACAAGCTCGAAGAGCAGGATTATCGCGGCAAACGCTTCGCCGACTGGCCGAGCGACGTCAAGGGCAACAACGACCTGTTGGTGCTGACCCGCCCGGACGTGATCGGCGGCATCGAGAAAGCCTATCTGGATGCCGGTGCCGACATCCTCGAGACCAACACCTTCAACGCCACGCAGATTTCCATGGCCGACTACGGCATGGAAGAACTGGTCTACGAACTCAACGTAGAAGGCGCCCGTCTGGCACGCAAGGTCGCCGACGCGAAAACCCTCGAGACCCCCGACAAGCCGCGCTTCGTCGCCGGCGTTCTCGGCCCGACCAGCCGCACCTGCTCGCTGTCGCCGGACGTCAACAACCCGGGCTATCGCAACGTCACCTTCGATGAGCTGGTCGAAAACTACACCGAGGCCACCAAAGGCCTGATCGAGGGCGGCGCGGATCTGATCCTGATCGAAACCATCTTCGACACCCTCAACGCCAAAGCCGCGATCTTCGCCGTGCAAGGCGTGTTCGAAGAACTGGGCTTCGAATTGCCGATCATGATCTCCGGCACCATCACCGACGCCTCCGGCCGTACCCTGTCGGGCCAGACCACCGAAGCGTTTTGGAACTCCGTGGCTCACGCCAAACCGATTTCCGTCGGCCTTAACTGCGCCCTCGGCGCCCGCGAACTGCGTCCGTACCTGGAAGAGCTGTCGGACAAGGCCAGCACCCACGTTTCGGCGCACCCGAACGCCGGCCTGCCGAACGAATTCGGCGAGTACGACGAACTGCCGGTGGACACCGCCAAGGTCATCGAAGAATTCGCCCAGAGCGGTTTCCTCAACATCGTCGGCGGTTGCTGCGGCACCACGCCGGGCCACATCGAAGCGATCGCCAAAGCCGTTGCCGGTTACGCGCCACGGCAGATTCCGGACATTCCCAAGGCCTGCCGCCTGTCGGGTCTGGAACCGTTCACCATTGATCGCAGCTCGCTGTTCGTCAACGTCGGCGAGCGGACCAACATCACCGGGTCCGCGAAATTTGCCCGGCTGATCCGTGAAGACAACTACACCGAAGCCCTGGAAGTCGCCCTGCAGCAGGTCGAGGCCGGCGCCCAGGTGATCGACATCAACATGGACGAAGGGATGCTCGATTCGAAGAAGGCCATGGTGACCTTCCTCAATCTGATTGCCGGCGAACCGGACATCTCCCGCGTACCGATCATGATCGACTCCTCGAAATGGGACGTGATCGAAGCCGGCCTCAAGTGCATTCAGGGCAAGGGCATCGTCAACTCGATCAGCATGAAAGAAGGCGTCGAGCAGTTCATCCACCACGCCAAACTGTGCAAGCGCTATGGCGCCGCCGTGGTGGTGATGGCGTTCGACGAAGCCGGCCAGGCTGACACCGAAGCGCGCAAGAAAGAGATCTGCAAACGCTCCTACGACATTCTGGTCAACGAAGTCGGCTTCCCGCCGGAAGACATCATTTTCGACCCGAACATCTTCGCCGTGGCCACCGGCATCGAAGAACACAACAACTACGCTGTGGACTTCATCAACGCCTGTGCCTACATCCGCGACGAGCTGCCGTATGCCCTGAGCTCCGGCGGCGTGTCCAACGTGTCGTTCTCGTTCCGCGGCAACAACCCGGTGCGCGAGGCGATCCACTCGGTGTTCCTGCTGTACGCGATCCGCGCCGGCCTGACCATGGGTATCGTCAACGCCGGTCAGCTGGAGATCTACGACCAGATCCCGCAGGAACTGCGCGACGCCGTTGAAGACGTGATCCTCAACCGCACGCCGGAAGGCACCGACGCCCTCCTCGCCATCGCCGACAAGTACAAGGGCGACGGCAGCGTCAAGGAAGCCGAGACCGAAGAATGGCGCGGCTGGGACGTCAACAAACGTCTGGAACATGCGCTGGTCAAGGGCATCACCACCCACATCGTCGAAGACACCGAAGAATCCCGTCAGTCCTTCGCCCGCCCGATCGAAGTGATCGAAGGCCCGCTGATGTCCGGCATGAACATCGTCGGCGACCTGTTCGGCGCCGGCAAAATGTTCCTGCCGCAAGTGGTGAAATCCGCCCGCGTGATGAAGCAGGCCGTGGCGCACCTGATTCCGTTCATCGAACTGGAAAAAGGCGACAAGCCGGAAGCCAAGGGCAAGATCCTGATGGCCACGGTCAAAGGCGACGTGCACGACATCGGCAAGAACATCGTCGGCGTGGTGCTGGGTTGCAACGGCTACGACATCGTCGACCTCGGCGTGATGGTGCCGGCGGAGAAGATCCTGCAGGTGGCCAAGGAGCAGAAGTGCGACATCATCGGCCTGTCCGGTCTGATCACCCCGTCGCTGGATGAGATGGTCCATGTGGCCCGCGAGATGCAGCGCCAGGACTTCCACCTGCCGCTGATGATCGGCGGCGCGACCACCTCCAAGGCGCACACGGCGGTGAAGATCGAGCCCAAGTACAGCAACGACGCAGTGGTCTACGTGACCGACGCCTCCCGCGCCGTGGGCGTGGCGACGCAGTTGCTGTCCAAGGAACTGAAAGCCGGTTTCGTCCAGAAGACCCGCGAAGAGTACATCGACGTCCGCGAGCGCACCGCCAACCGCAGCGCCCGCACCGAACGCCTGAGCTACGCCGCCGCGATCGCCAAGAAGCCGCAGTTCGACTGGGCCACTTACACCCCGGTCAAACCGACCTTCACCGGCACCCGCGTGCTGGACAACATCGACCTCAACGTTCTCGCCGAGTACATCGACTGGACGCCGTTCTTCATCTCCTGGGACCTGGCCGGCAAGTTCCCGCGCATCCTCGAAGACGAAGTGGTCGGCGAAGCGGCGACCGCGCTGTACAAGGACGCTCGCGAGATGCTGACCAAGCTGATCGACGAGAAACTGATCAGCGCCCGTGCGGTGTTCGGCTTCTGGCCGGCCAATCAGGTGCACGACGACGATATCGAGCTGTACGGCGATGACGGCAAGCCAATGGCGCGCCTGCATCACCTGCGCCAGCAGATCATCAAGACCGACGGCAAACCGAACTTCTCCCTCGCCGACTTCGTCGCGCCGAAGGACAGCGAAGTGACCGACTACGTTGGTGGTTTCATCACCACCGCCGGGATCGGCGCCGAAGAAGTGGCCAAGGCCTATCAGGACGCTGGCGACGATTACAACTCGATCATGGTCAAGGCCCTGGCCGACCGTCTGGCCGAGGCGTGCGCCGAGTGGCTGCACCAGCAGGTGCGCAAAGAGCACTGGGGTTACGCCAAGGATGAAGCCCTCGATAACGAGGCGCTGATCAAAGAGCAGTATTCCGGCATCCGCCCTGCCCCCGGCTACCCGGCGTGCCCGGATCACACCGAGAAGGCCACCCTGTTCGCCCTGCTCGACCCTGAAGCACAGGAAATGCGCGCCGGCCGCAGCGGTGTGTTCCTCACCGAGCACTACGCGATGTTCCCGGCGGCAGCCGTCAGCGGCTGGTACTTCGCCCATCCGCAGGCGCAGTACTTCGCCGTGGGCAAGGTCGACAAGGATCAGGTGCAGAGCTACACCTCGCGCAAAGGCCAGGAATTGAGCCTGACCGAGCGCTGGCTGGCACCCAATCTGGGCTACGACAACTGAGCCATCAGATTCGGTCCGAGTCGTCGGAAGAGGAGGAACCCTCCGGTTCCTCCCACTCGCGATCAGCCAGCCATTGTTCAAGTGTCTCCCGGGATATTCCCAGCACCGACTGAGCGCCCGTTCGCTCAGCATGGTCACGGATCCGTTGCAGACTGTCTGTCGACAATGATCGCAAGTGTCCCGATAAATGTGTTCCGGCAAGCAGTTCATCATGGCGGCCGTCAAACGCCTGTGCCGGAATATCCCTGATCGGATTGCCGAACAGCTTCAGCGTATGCAGACGCTCGGCGTGCAGCACCCCGGCCGGCCATTCCTTCAGGTCATTGCCGTTCAAATGCAGCCGCTCCAGCCAGGGCGGGATCGCTGCGTTGAAATCCTTGAGTCGGTTGTGATTCAGTTCCAGCAGCTCCAGCGCCTCCAGAGACGCGGCGTTGAAGGATTTGAAACGGTTGTAGTTCAGACTCAGGCGCCTGAGGTGCTGCAGCGACTCCAGCCGCTGTACGACAGTGCGCCCGTCCTGCAAGCGATTGGCGGACAGATCCAGTTGCTCAAGCCGCTGCATGTCGCCGATGGCTTGCGGCAGGTTCTCCAGTGCATTGGCAGCCAGGTCCAGGGTTTCAACTTGCGTGAACGACAGGAGGAAATCGTTGAGGCCCTGCTCGCTCAGTTCCAGCCCTCGCAGATTCAAGCCCGCCACATGGGTAAAGGCTTCCGGCAGCCTGGGCAATGCTCCCACACCGAGAGTGCCTTCCAGATCCAGCACATAATCGGCCTCGCCAGCCTCACCGAGCAGACCCAGTCGCCAGCACTCGATGATTTTTTGTGCCGCGTCCCCGCGACCTTCCGATGAAATTCGCGGATGCCTGAAACGCTGTTCTGAACTGCGCCGGACGAAGATCCAGCCATTCAACTCCCGGGTCATCACGTCGAACCGCCGGTTCCACTCAGCGAGCCGCGCACTGACTTGTTCGTCGCTGGCGCCAATGCGCAGGTACTCGACTGCTTCAATGGCCTCCTGCTCCGACAGCTCGGGAATGATTCGCTGCAGGCGACCGATGAACGAACCTGGATGCTCTTCAGCGGGCAATGCCGGTGGCAGCGGCAACAACCGCGAGGCCACGCGCGACCCCGTCTCGATGGGGTGCGGGTAAGGGTCGGGTATCGGTTCAAGGGCAAACCTTGCCAACGTCCCCTCCGGCAGCCCCAGGGTCGACTCGACCCGTTGTTGTGCCGCCCGCAGGCGGACTTGCGTTTCGTCTGTAAGGGGAGCACCGGTCAGATTGGTATTGATCAACAGTTCGTCACGGGCAAGCATTTGCGGCGCCAGCGTGGTGATGCGGGTGTTGCGCAGATCCAGCCAGCGCAGCGCCCGAAGCTCTTCGGCTGCCCGCGGCCATTGTTGCAGTTGCGTCCCTTGAAGGTTCAGGACCTTCAGGTTCGGCATGTTCGAGACGTCCAGCCGATACAGCGGATTGCCGGACAGGTTGAGCTCCACCAGTTTCACGCGGGTATCGGTGGGGACGGGATTGGTGGTCAGCGCACATTCACTGAGATCGAGATGGCGAATCTCGGGGAACGCGCGCAGGAATCCACGCATTTGTGCAGCATCTGAACGGCGCGATTGCAGACGCAGGGATTTCACATGAGGAAAAGTCCCCGGCATGGGTGGCAGCGGGTCGTCGCAGATCCACTCGAGGTGACTGTAACCCGGGGTTTCGGCAGCAAGTGGTGCATTGCGCCAGCATTGCTTCAACTGACGCACAGCTCGCAAGCGCTCTTCGACATGCGCACCGGGAACCGCCCATTGAGCGAGCGTTGATTCAAGGCGCTCCCACTCAAGCGCGCGTTCGACCAGCCCTTGCATGATCTGCGCGTCGCTTTGGCCTTCTCTCATCGCTCTGAGGATGACCCCGTTGGCCTGTCGCAAATCCAGATTCGGATAGACGTCGAGCAATCGGATCACCAGCGAAGGATTGACACCCGAACGCCCTACTGCGCCCTCCCCACTGGCGAAATACCCCAGTCGACGACCTTCGAGACGCACTGGCGGTGTGAATGCACGGACGCCCTGGCCGGGTGGAACCACGAAGGCGCGAACCTGCTCCGGGTGAGCGGTGGCGTAATCGATCATCGCACGTTGTAGCCTGGCGCCGTCCGTCATCCCGAATATCCCCAGCGCCTCTGTTGTTTGCCGTGGCAAAGCGCGCATGAGCGCAGGGAAAAACCGATCGAGCCGAGCGCTCGATGCCTGCTCGCTGAATGCCTGGAACAACGGCCCCTGTTTCACCAGATACACCCGGTGTGCCGCTGATTCGCTGCCAATCGCCTCAAGCAGCCCGCCCTGTCGATGCCGATCGCGAAACTCCAGCCGCACATCACCCGGCCAGCCCGGCAGTTTCTCGAGCAACTGCAAAGCCAGACGCCCACTGTCGGCTGAAGGATGCTCCAGGTACAAACCGGCATACGCGCGACTCGCCCGCCCCTGACTTGCGTGCCAGCGCGCCTCCTCCAGCAGGCGGCGAGGGACTGGCCTGGAGGTTTGCAAGATCGCCAGCGAGTCGGCATCGGCATGGGTCAGCACCTCCCGGGCGGCGGCATCGCCGAGTCCCGGACACGCCGTTTGCAGCTTGATGATTCGCGCGTCCGGCGCGGCAGTGCCGCGAGGCGCTTCAAACAATTGCAACGCATCGGCCAGTTCGGGCGGCGGCGGCAGGTTATCCAGATGCATTTTGCGCAAAGCGTTGTCGCTGACACCGCCGATATCGGCGATGGCCAGCAATTGCGTGTCTGAAAGCCTGTCGGTTCGATGCCCGATGCGGCGCAGCAGCGTCAGCCGATCCCAGGACAACGGACGCTCCAGCGTATGGCGCCAGGCACCGACGCCGTTGTGGCTGAGCGGCGGCTGATAGGCGCGGGGATCGCGGGGATGCCGCACTCGCCAGCGTTTGATTGTCCCGTCCCAGTGCTTCTCGTACGCCCTGCCCTCGATTCGGATCCAGGTTTTTTTCCCTTCGGTGAATTGCCCCAGGGCATTGGGTTCGTGTTGGTGAAGATGCCAATCGGGGCTTTCATAGGCCGTCAGATCCGGACGCCACAGCCGGGTTTCGCCGCTGGCCAATGTGACCGGATGCAGTTTTTCCATCACGGGTGCAGCCGTTGCCGGTCTGACGCCGGCCAGGCTTTTTCCGGCCCCGGCGAGCACGCCGAACAGCACCAGATTTTCCGCGACATCGATCAAGTGCGCCTTGGCGGCCTGGCGATCCCCTTCGCTCCAGTCAATGACGCCTTCAATGGACTCTTCCAGCAACTGACCGACCATGACGCCAGTCATGATCTCGCCCAGCACAGGTACAAACCCTGCTGCCGTGGTCAGCACCAGCATGCCGATGTTCAGCAGTACCGCGAGCTTCTCACTGCGCACTTTCGCATCGACATCAGCCGTGGGTACGGCGTGACTGCGGGCATCGGCAGTGAGCCGGTCGCGGTGTTGCTCGAAAAGATAGTTCCACAGGTCAACGTTTTCGGATGCGGGGTCATCGCCCTCGCGGGGAATGACTGCCGGGGCCAGATAAGGGTCATCCTCCGGGAGCGATTGCTGGCGCAGGGGGGGCCATTCATGGACGGATGTGAAGCCGGTGAAGGGATTGAGCATTGTAAGAAGCTTGAGAACAACACGCCCGGCGGCCGATGCGTCCGAGGCATCGCGAGTGAACTGACTGAAATAGTCCGCGCGATCGGCATAAGCCACGAAACGGCTGAAAAACCGCTGATACGCCGTCGGCACAACCTCTGCCGACGAGCCGCTGTCGCGTTCGCTGAAGCGCTTCCTGAACATGTCCCACAGTTGCTTGCGCGTATAACGCTTCAACGGGTGCCGGGGATCATGGGGGATATAGAGCAGCAAATCGTCTGTATAGCGATCATTCTCGCTGATCGAGAAACAGACACATCCAGTCATACGATGCTTCATCAGGCTCAGTTCGTGAAACCAGACGCTCTTGTTCCCCAGGCGAGGATGACGGTTGCCATCGATGACCGACAGGATCATTGAGTAGTCGGCAGGCTCGATGTCGTTGCACAGCAGCGCCTGCTCGGCGGCAGCGCGCAGATCAGCCTTGGCGGCGCCGATGAAATTGTCCCGCAGGGTCGCTTGCACCTCTTCGGCGTGGAGATAGCCCCTGAGGTAAGCCTGATACTTGGCGCCGATGTCCAGCGAACGGCATAGCGTGATGAACCCGGGAACGGTCAACGTGGTTTGCAGGGGAAGGAGCACACCGGATGTCCACCATTCGATCAAGAAACCGGAAGAATCGTGGAATGCCTCAGGCTCACATTCCGAGGCTGCAAAGTTATGCAGCGCCGCCTGCAGCAGCGGCAGTTTCATGAACTCGAACACACCCACTTCTATCGAAAGGATCCCCATTTGAACCGGTTTGTTCAGGCACAGATAAATCACATCGACATCCATCTCCACGCCAAATTGCTCCTGCAGTGCCTTGGTCAGCAAAGGTCTGGCAAAGGTGTCGATGTTTTGCAGGGATGACAGTTGTCGGTCCAGCCGGGACTGGGCGACGAAACTGGCGACAACGGCGTCGTTCAACGCGCGACGCTGCTGCGCGGTGGCCTGGCGATAACCGGGCGTCAGTGCCGCGTTGGCGCTGCCCAGCTCCGCACGTCGCTGCGCCGTGGCGTCCGTCAGCCAATCGGGAATGGCCTGTTCAAGAAACGGACCGTGGATGCTCTGTGAGGCCGCGGGTCTCATATCAGCGGCGGGAATCGGTGGCATGGCGCCTCTCCTGTGGGATGAGGCGTCAGCACACCATTTCGCGGGCGACCGTTCGCAGTAGATAGTTATGCCGGCGCCACCAAGGCATTACCAACGGTTTCGCGCGCTGTCGGCCGATTGACTATGCTCAACAGGCACACTTTGAGACGAGGGATGTATGGACGATCCAGTCGACAACAAACCACCGACCTTCTGGCAGATGCTGCACAGCGTCATGGCGGCGGCGTTCGGGGTGCAAAGCGGCAAGAACCGGGCGAGGGATTTCACCCACGGCAAGCCGAGTCATTTCATCTTTCTGGGCATTGTGTTCACGGCAGTGTTCGCCCTGACGCTGTTCGGCATCGTTCAACTGGTGGTGCATCTGGCCGGCGTCTGACTCGCTCAGTGCATCAGTGTCTGCAGATTGAACGGATAGCGGTAGGAAACCGGACGGCCTTTCGCCGAGAGCTTGCGAAAGTGCACGCCATAGTCCGGTGAGGCGCCCATGGCAAGGATTCGGCGGGCATGATCCCGATCGATCAGTTGCAGCAACGGAATCTGTCGGTCACGACCGCCGTACTGATTCAGATCGACACCCTGCGCGTGATCATGCAGCTCGACCAGTGCCCAGCCACCGAGAGTGAAATGGCCGCCCAGCAACGCGCTCAGCCGCCCGTCAACCAACGCCTGCAACGCTTCGGGCGAGGTGTTGACCGCGCTGAACAGCACGTCTTTGCCCGGCACCTTGCCGGCTTCCGAAACGGCACGCATCGCGCCGAAGGCCATTTCATCATTGGCCGCCCACACCAATGACACCTTGGGATAGCGGACCAGCAATTGCCTGGCCTGCTCGTAGGCACGCTGTTGCGTCCAGCCGCCGTAGACCAGTTGCCGCAGGTGTACCTGAGGATGCTCGGCGAGTGCCCGTTGCATGCCTTTTTCTCGCAGTTGGGCCGAGGGCGTGATCTTCAGACCGGAAAAGGCCAGCAGGTCGATGCTTTCACCGGGCGCGACAGCCGGATGAAGACGAATCAGCTCCTTCATCATCAAGTAGCCGCCCTCTTCATCGTTGGGCACCAGACTGCCGATGCGATCAGCACGATCGGCCATCATCGCCTTCTGGTTGGGCGTCAGTGCCGAGTTGACGATAAAGAGCTTCACGCCGCTGCCATTGGCCATACGCAGGATCTGCGGCGCCACGTACTGTTCATTGACGAACACCAGATAGTCCGGGCGCTCAGGCCCCTGCAGGGCCAGTCGCGCCTGAGCCAGGGTCAGTTCCGGCTGGCGCTGGGCATAGAGGATGCGCAAGTCGATGCCCAGGTCCCGGGCGGCGGCCTGCATGAATTGCGAGTAGCTGACCCAAAACGCTTCCTGGGTCGAGCCCGGATTCAGGAACAGCACCGACTCTGCACGCGCGCACGTACCGAAAACCGCGCCGAACAGCAGCAGGCTGAGGTGGAGAAACTTGAACATGAATCATCCGGGCCCAAGGAAAAATGGCCGCGCATTATAGCCATTGATCACCTGGCCTTTGGCGCTTGATCCCGCCTTTTGTCCGACAATCGTCGCAAGCGGGGCCCGGACGAGTCGTTTTACTGATGGCTGACCCAGAACACCGCCGTTCCAACGACCAGAATGATCAGGAACAGAATGGCCCAAGCATCGACGCTGCTATCGCTTTTCCTTGCCTTGGTTGGGTTGCTCATTGCATCGCCTCTTGTCGGTTTTATCGGTGATTGCAGAAAGACTCGACCACAGTTAAGACGATGATTGACCGCACGACAAATGTGGGTTAGTTGACAGTGATTCTCGTTAGGCGATTTGGTTCTTTCCATATACTCAAACATCACTTTTGCGCATAACTGCAAACGGGTATATTGCCCCGGCTCCTTCAGGGAGTGCGCGGCCGTGCGCGCCGAATTGCAGAGGAACCATCGGACTCCAGCAAGCGAAAACGCAGCGTTTTCCGAGTGGCCAAAGCCTGAGAACAGGACTTATATGTACGTATACGACGAGTACGATCAGCGGATCATCGAGGACCGCGTCAAGCAGTTCCGTGATCAGACCCGACGCTATCTGGCAGGTGAGCTGAGCGAAGAAGAATTCCGCCCCCTGCGCCTGCAAAATGGCCTGTATATCCAGCGTTTCGCGCCGATGCTGCGCGTGGCGGTGCCTTACGGCCAGCTGACCTCGCGCCAGGTGCGCATGATGGCGAAAATCGCCCGCGACTATGACAAGGGCTACGCCCACATCAGCACGCGGCAGAACGTGCAGTTCAACTGGCCGGCGGTGGAAGACATCCCGGACATCCTCGCGGAACTGGCCACCGTGCAGATGCACGCCATCCAGACCAGCGGCAACTGCCTGCGCAACGTCACCACCGACCAGTTCGCCGGTGTCGCAGCCGACGAGTTGATCGACCCGCGTCCGTGGTGCGAAATCGTTCGTCAGTGGACGACCTTCCACCCGGAATTCGCCTACCTGCCGCGTAAATTCAAGATCGCCGTCAACGGTTCGACCTCCGACCGTGCGGCCATCGAAGTCCACGACATCGGCCTTGAGCCGGTCCACAACGCTGCCGGTGAACTCGGTTTCCGCGTGCTGGTCGGCGGTGGTCTGGGTCGTACTCCGGTGGTCGGCGCGTTCATCAACGAATTCCTGCCATGGCAGGACCTGTTGAGCTACCTCGACGCGATCCTGCGGGTCTACAACCGCTATGGCCGTCGTGACAACAAATACAAGGCGCGGATCAAGATCCTCGTCAAAGCGCTGACTCCAGAAGTCTTCGCCCAGAAAGTCGATGCCGAAATGGAACACCTGCGCGGCGGGCAGACCACCCTGACCGAAGCCGAAGTCCATCGCGTCGCCAAACACTTCGTCGACCCGGACTACAAGGCGCTGAGCAATCAAGACGCCGAACTGGCCGCCCTCGACAAAGAGCATCCGGGCTTCGCCCGCTGGCGCACGCGCAACACCCTGGCGCACAAGAAGCCGGGCTATGTGGCCGTGACCCTGTCCCTGAAGCCAACCGGCGTTGCACCGGGCGACATCACCGACAAGCAGCTCGACGCCGTCGCCGACTTGGCCGAGCGCTACAGCTTCGGTCAACTGCGCACGTCCCACGAGCAGAACATCATTCTGGCCGACGTCGAGCAAAGCCAGTTGTTCACCCTGTGGGGCGAGCTGCGTGAAGCTGGCTTCGCCACGCCGAACATCGGCCTGCTGACCGACATCATCTGCTGCCCTGGCGGTGATTTCTGCTCCCTGGCCAACGCCAAGTCGATCCCGATCGCCGAATCGATCCAGCGCCGTTTCGACGACCTGGACTACCTGTTCGACATCGGTGAACTGGACCTGAACATCTCCGGCTGCATGAACGCCTGCGGTCACCACCACGTCGGCCACATCGGCATCCTCGGTGTGGACAAGAAAGGTGAAGAGTTCTACCAGGTCTCCCTCGGTGGCAGCGCCAGCCGTGACGCCAGCCTGGGCAAGATCCTCGGCCCGTCTTTCGCTCAGGAAGACATGCCGGACGTGATCTCCAAACTGATCGACGTGTACGTGGAACAACGCACCGAAGACGAGCGTTTCATCGACACCTACCAGCGTATTGGCATCGACCTCTTCAAGGAACGCGTCTATGCAGCGAATCATTAAGAACAACGAGGTCGTCGACGAAACCTGGCACCTGCTGCCCAAGGATTTCAACATCGACGAAATCAGCAACTGCGACGACCTGATCGTCCCGTTGCAACTGTGGCGTGAACACGCCCGCATGCTCAAGGCCCGCGATGGCGGCCTGGGTGTGTGGCTGGACGCCGACGAAGAAGCCGAGGAAATCGGTGACGACGTGAATGAGTTCCAGGTAATTGCCCTGAACTTCCCGGCGTTCACCGATGGCCGCAACTACTCCAACGCCCGCCTGCTGCGTGACCGTTACGGTTTCAAGGGTGAATTGCGAGCAATTGGCGACGTGCTGCGTGACCAACTGTTCTACATGCGCCGTTGCGGCTTCGATGCCTTCGCCCTGCGCGCGGACAAAGACCCGTACGACGCCCTTGAAAGCCTGAAGGACTTTTCGGTGACCTATCAGGCCGCCACCGATGAACCGCTGCCGCTGTTCCGTCGTCGATAAAACCCTGAGTCAAACACAAAAAAACGCCGGTCATTCGACCGGCGTTTTTTTATGCCCGATTCACCAGAATCGTTGCTGGGTCAGCCGGCTCCACCAGCTCAACAACACGCGATCCACCGAACCGCTGGCGGCCATGCCGATACGTTCCTGGAGGCTTTTGCGTTCGGCATAGTGCAGGTGATAGACCTCGGACTGTTTGGCACGCTCGGCCAGGTATTCGTCGCTGGTCTTGAGTTCGTCGACCAGTTGCTTTTCCAATGCCGCGATGCCGAGCCAGACTTCACCGGTGGCGACTTCGTCGATCGCCAGTTGCGGGCGATAGCGGGCAACGAAGTTCTTGAACAGCTGGTGGGTGATGTCCAGGTCTTCCTGAAACTTTTCCCGACCCTTCTCGGTGTTTTCGCCAAATACGGTCAGGGTGCGTTTGTATTCGCCAGCGGTCAGCACTTCGAAATCGATGTCGTGCTTTTTCAGCAGGCGGTTGACGTTGGGCAACTGCGCCACCACACCGATGGAGCCGAGAATCGCAAACGGCGCGCTGATGATCTTCTCGCCGATGCACGCCATCATGTAGCCGCCGCTCGCCGCGACCTTGTCGATGCACACGGTCAACGGCACGCCAGCTTCCCGGATGCGCGCCAGTTGCGACGAGGCCAGACCATAGCTGTGAACCATGCCGCCGCCGCTCTCCAGACGCAGGACCACCTCGTCCTTCGGTGTGGCCAGGGTCAGTAGCGCGGTGATCTCGTGGCGCAGGCTTTCAGTCGCCGAGGCCTTGATGTCGCCGTCGAAGTCCAGCACGAATACCCGCGGTTTGGCGTCGGGTTTCTTCTTCTGTTTCTTTTCGGACTTGGCCTGGCCCTTGCGCAAGGCCTTGAGCTGATCCTTGTCGAGCAGGGTCTGCTCCAGCCGCTCACGCAGGCCTTTATAGAAATCGTTGAGCTTGCTGACCTGCAACTGGCCGGCAGATTTGCGCCGGCCCTTGCTGCGCAACGCAGCAAAACTCGCCAGCACCACCAGAATGGCGATGACCAGCGTTACGGTCTTGGCCAGGAAACTGGCGTATTCAGTCAAAAACTCCACAGTGACTCCTTCAAACGATGCGCGGTCGTGAAACACACGCGGGAATTGGCTCCAGCATACCCATGCACCGGCCCGTCGGCCAGCCGTGAAACCTCTGGCAACAAGGCTGGAACGGGCATTTCAAACAAGCGTATGTTTTTTCATTGACAGCTCACCGTCATCCCCATAACCTCGCCACAACCTTCAACGTACCGGGATGACGCGGACGTGGGCAGCATCTACTTGATTCGACATGGCCAGGCCTCCTTCGGTGCAGACGACTATGACGTCCTGTCGCCGACCGGTGTACGCCAGGCAGAAATCCTCGGCCGTCACCTCGCCGAACTCGGAATCAGCTTCGACCGCTGCCTGTCGGGCGACCTGCGCCGCCAGCAACACACGGCCAACAGCGCGCTGGAACAGTTCGCCGCCGTCGGTTTGCCGGTTCCGGCTCTGGAAATCGATTCGGCCTTCAACGAATTCGATGCCGACGCCGTGATCCGCGCCCTGCTCCCGGCCATGTTGCCGGAAGAGCCCGAAGCCCTGGAAATCCTGCGTAACGCCGCGCAAAACCGTGGCGAGTTCCAGCGCATCTTCGCCCTGATCATCGAACGCTGGCTCGCCGGCACCTACGACACACCGGGCCTGGAAAGCTGGCTGGGTTTCGTCGAGCGGGTCCAGGCAGGGCTGCAGCGGATTCTCGAACAGGCTGACAACGCCCAGAAAATCGCGGTGTTCACCTCCGGTGGCACGATCACCGCCCTGCTTCACCTGATCACTCAAATGCCTGCCCGGCAGGCCTTTGAACTGAACTGGCAAATCGTCAACACCTCGCTCAACCAGCTGAAGTTCCGCGGTCGCGAGGTGGCTCTGGCTTCCTTCAACAGTCATGCACACCTGCAACTGCTGAAGGCCCCGGAACTCATCACGTTTCGCTGAGTCCGGATTACTGTGACCCTGCTGCAATCAACCAAAAAGGATCGAACCATGACCTCCGTAGCTGATGCCGTAAAAGCAATGCAAGCCAAGTTCAACCCAGCCGCCGCTGCCGGTCTGGATCTGGTCTTCGGTTTCAACATCACTGACGAAGACAAGCAATACGCCCTGATCGTCAAAGACGGCACCTGCGACATCCAGGAAGGCGAAAACCCGGACGCCAACTGCACGCTGGTGCTGGACAGCGAAACCCTCAAAGGCATCGTCAGCGGCGAAACCGACGGCATGCAGGCGTTCATGGGCGGCAAGCTGCGCGTTGAAGGCGACATGATGCTGTCGATGAAACTGTCCGAGCTGTTCCCCGCGTAAGACCGCAGCCAGTCTGCAAACAAATCCCGCCCCTGTGGCGGGATTTGTCGTTTCAGGCGTTCACACCGGCAAACGATGCCGCCAGCAATTCCCGTGTGTACGGGTGCCGGGCCGAATCAAACAACCCGGCCGTTTCGCCACGCTCCACCACTTCGCCATCCTTCATCACGATCAGATCGTGAGCCAGCGCCCGCACCACCGCCAGGTCATGGCTGATGAACAGATAAGTCAGCCCGTGCTCCTCCTGCAACCGGCGCAACAGCGCGACGATCTGTTTCTGCACCGTGCGATCCAGGGCCGACGTCGGCTCATCGAGCAGGATCAGATCCGGCTTGAGCACCAGCGCCCGAGCGATGGCGATGCGTTGTCGCTGCCCGCCGGAAAACTCGTGGGGATAGCGATGACGCGTCGCCGGATCGAGCCCGACTTCCTTCAGTACATCAATCACCGCCTGCTCGCGCGCCTGCGCATCCAAGTCACTGTGCACCTGCAAACCCTCGGCAATGATCTGCTCCACGCACAAGCGCGGGCTGAGGCTGCCGAACGGATCCTGAAACACCACTTGCAGGCGTTTGCGCAACGGACGCAATTGTTTGCCGCTCAGTTGCTCAAGCGCCTCGCCGTTGAAGCGGATGCTGCCGTCGGCATCGATCAGGCGCAGGATCGCCTGACCCAGCGTGGATTTACCCGAGCCCGACTCACCAACAATGCCCAAAGTCTTGCCCCGCTGCAGGTCCAGATCGATGCCATTGACCGCGTGCAGATACGACTTGGCCCGCAGCCAGCCGCCTCCCAGCGGAAAACGCACATGCAGATCGCGAACTTCGAGCAAATCCTCCGCCGCATCCCGGCACAGCGCCGCGCCGCCGGGTTCGGCGTTGAGCAACTCGATGCTGTAGGGATGCTGCGGCGCACGGAACAACTGCTCGCAGCTTGCCTGTTCGACGATCTCACCCGCACGCATCACCGCCACCCGCTGGGCGATGGTGCGCACCAGATTCAGGTCGTGACTGATGATCAGCAGCGCCATACCCAGCCGCTGTTGCAGCTCCTTGAGCAGCAACAGAATCTTGCGCTGCACCGTGACGTCGAGGGCCGTGGTCGGCTCATCGGCAATCAACAATTGCGGTTCGCACGCCAGCGCCATGGCGATCATCACCCGCTGCCGCTGCCCGCCGGAGAGCTGATGCGGATACGCTTTCAGCCGCTCGCGCGGACGCTGAATGCCCACCAGTTCCAACAGCTCCAGAATCCGTTTGCGCGCCGCCGCGCCGGCCAGGCCTCTGTGCAGCGCCAGGCTTTCGCCGAGTTGCCGCTCGATGCTGTGTAACGGGTTCAGCGAGCTCATCGGCTCCTGAAAAATCATCGCGATGCGGTTGCCGCGCAGTTGCCGCAGGTAGCGCTCGTGTACACCCAGCAACTCTTCGCCGCCGTAGCGGATGCTGCCGTCGATCCGGGTGATGTTCGGATCCAACAGTTGCAGGATGCTGTGGGCCGTCACCGACTTGCCGGAACCCGACTCGCCCACCAGCGCCAGGCATTCGCCCGGGCAAATGTCGAAGTTGATGCCGTGCACCACTTCCTGCCCTTTGAACGCCACCCGCAGGTCGCGTATTTCGATCAGATGTTCACGCATATCAAGTCCTGGGGTCGAAGGCATCTCGGCAGGCTTCGCCGATGAATACGAGTAGAGAAAGAATCAGCGCCAGGGCAAAAAATGCCGTCAGGCCCAACCACGGTGCTTGCAGATTGTTCTTGCCCTGGCCGATCAACTCGCCCAGCGAAGCGCTGCCGGCAGGCATGCCGAAGCCGAGAAAATCCAGCGCCGACAACGTGGCAATTGCCCCGGTCAGGATGAACGGCAGGTACGTCAAGGTCGCACTCATGGCATTGGGCAGAATGTGCCGCACGATCACCTGTGCATCGCCGACACCCAGCGCCCGCGCCGCTTTCACGTACTCGAGCCCCCGGCTGCGCAGGAACTCGGCGCGCACCACGTCCACCAGACTTAGCCAGGAAAACAGCGCCATGATCCCCAGCAACCACCAGAAATTCGGCTCGACGAAGCCCGACAGAATGATCAGCAGATAGAGCACCGGCAGCCCCGACCAGACCTCCAGCAGACGCTGCCCGAGCAAGTCGACCCAACCGCCGTAATACCCCTGCAAGGCACCGGCGGCGATACCGATCAACGCGCTCACCGCCGTCAACGCCAGGGCGAACAACAGCGAGACCCGCGTGCCGAATATCACCCGCGCCAGCACGTCCCGCGCCTGATCGTCGGTGCCCAGCCAGTTTTCGGCGGTGGGCGGGCTCGGGGCCGGTTCAGTGAGGTCGTAGTTAGCCGTGTCGTAGCCGAACGGGATCGGCGCAAACCACATCCGTCCGCCCTGCCCCTCGATCAATTCACGCACCTGGGCGCTGCGGTAGTCGGGCTGGAACGGCAGCTCGCCGCCGAAGTCCTGCTCGGTGTAGCGCTTGAACGCCGGGAAAAACCATTCGCCCTGATACGTCACCAGCAACGGCTTGTCATTGGCGACCAGTTCGCCGCCCAGGCTCAGGCCGAACAGCGCGAGAAACAGCCATAACGACCACCAGCCGCGCCGATGGGCCTTGAACCGCGCCCAGCGGCGCTGTCCGATGGGAGAAAGCGTCGGCATCAGGCAGTCCTCGCGGTGAAGTCGATGCGCGGATCGACCAGCGTGTAACACAGGTCGCCCAACAGTTTTATCAAGAGCCCGAACAGGGTGAAGATGAACAGCGAACCGAACACCACCGGGTAATCCCGCGACACCGCCGCTTCGTAGCTCAGGCGGCCGAGACCGTCGAGGGAGAAGATCACTTCGATCAACAATGAACCGCCGAAAAACACCGTGACCAACGCCTGAGGCAATCCGGCCACCACCAGCAGCATCGCGTTGCGAAACACATGCCCGTACAACACCTGTCGTTCGCTCAGGCCTTTAGCGCGGGCCGTGACCACGTACAGCCGCGAGATCTCGTTGAGGAAGCTGTTCTTGGTCAGGATCGTCAGCGTTGCAAACCCACCGATCACCAACGCGCTGACCGGCAACACCAAATGCCAGAAGTAGTCAGCAACCTTGCCCCACAGCGACAGCTCGACGAAGTTGTCCGAGACCAGCCCTCGCACCGGGAACCAGTCCAGCGCCGTACCGCCGGCGAACACCACGATCAGCAGCAGCGCAAACAGAAATCCCGGCATCGCGTAGCCGATGATGATCGTCGCGCTGCTCCAGACATCGAACGCCGAACCGTTGTGCACCGCCTTGCGAATGCCCAGCGGAATCGATACCAGATAAGTGATCAGCGTCGCCCACAATCCCAACGACAAGGTCACCGGCAGCTTCTGCCAGATCAGCTCGGTCACCGACGCACCCCGGAAGAAACTCTTGCCGAAATCCAGTTGCGCATAGCTCTTGAGCATCAGCCACAAGCGCTCGCCGGTGCTTTTATCGAAGCCGTACTGGCGCTCGATCTCGGCCACCAGTTTCGGGTCCAGCCCACGGGTCGCGCGGGACTCGCCGCCAATGCTTTCGACATGACTGGCACCCACCGCCGCACCGACACCGATCCCCTGCAATCGGGCGATGGCTTGTTCGACCGGGCCACCGGGCGCGGCCTGCACGATCACGAAGTTCACCAGCAGAATCGCCAGCAAGGTTGGCACGATCAGCAGCAGACGCCGCAGGCTATAACCCCACATGGGCGGCGTACTCCTTTTGCTGTTGCTGCATTTGCGTCGAGGTCAGCGCGGTCGGACTGATTTCCCACCAGGTGTCGAGGCCGGCGTCGTACAGCGGCGCAATCGCCGGGCGACCGAAACGGTTCCACCACACCGTGGAAATCCCTGGCGGGTAATAGTTGGGAATCCAGTAATAGCCCCACTGCAACACCCGATCCAGCGCATGGGCGTGGCGCAGAAGGCTCTCGCGATTGTCGGCCTGCACCACGCCTTCAAGCAGCGCATCCACCGCCGGGTCGCGCAGCACCATGTAGTTGTTGGAGCCGGGATCATCAGCGCCGTCGGAGCCGAAATAGTTGAACAGCTCGCGCCCCGGTGCCTGACTCACCGGGTAACCGACCACGATCATGTCGTAGTCGCGGCTGCGTACGCGGTTGGTGTATTGCGCGGTGTCGACCTGACGAATATCGAAGCCGATGCCGATCTGCGCCAGGTTGCGTTTGAACGGCAGCAGCAGACGCTCGAACCCCTTCTGGCCGTTGAGAAAGGTGAATCGCAGCGGATCGCCGGCGGCATTCACCAGTTGATCGCCTCGGGGTTTCCAGCCGGCGGCCTCCAACAGTTTCAGCGCCTGCAACTGTTGCGCGCGGACGTTGCCGCTGCCGTCGGTGCGCGGCGCCTCGAACACTTGACTGAAGACTTCATCGGTAATCTTGCCGCGCCACGGTTCGAGGATTTTCAGCTCTTCGGCATCTGGCAGTTCGGTGGCCGACAACGCACTGTGGGAAAAGAAGCTGCGCTGACGCAGGTACATACTGCGCATCATCTGCCGGTTGCTCCATTCGAAATCCCAGAGCATGGCGATCGCCTGCCGCACCCGGCGATCCTGAAACACCGGCTTCTGCAAGTTGAACACAAAGCCTTGGGCACCTTGCGCGGCCCCGGGTGCGAGGTGTTCGCGCAGCAACTTGCCCTGCTCCAGCGCCGCGCCGGCGTAACCGATGGTGTAACTGGTGGCGGAGAATTCGCGGTTGTAATCGAAGCCACCGGCCTTGAGCACTTGTCGCGACACGTCCGTGTCGGCAAAGAACTCCACGCTCAATTGATCGAAGTTGTAGAGCCCGCGAGTGATCGGCAGATCCCTGCCCCACCAATCCTTGATCCGCTGAAATTTCACGCTGCGCCCGGCGTCCACCGCGCTGACCTTGTACGGCCCGCTGCCCGGCGGAATCTCGAAGCCTGCGCCATCGGCGAAATTGCGTGTGCGCCACCAGTGCTCGGGCAGCACCGGCAACGTCGCCAGATCCAGCGGCAATGTGCGGCTCTCGTTGTTCTTGAACACGAAACGCACCTGGGTCGGCGACTCGACCTGCACCTCGGCGACATCGCGAAACTGTTGGCGATATTTGAGGCTGCCCTGAGTGGTGAACAGCTCGAAGGTGTAGCGCACGTCTTCGGCGGTGATCGGCGTGCCGTCCTCGAACCGAGCCTTGGGGTTCAGGTAAAAGCGCAGCCAGCGCCGGTCCGCGTCCAGCTCCATCCGGTGGGCGACCAGACCGTAGACACTGTAAGGCTCGTCCTTGCTGCGATAGGCCAGCGGCGCGTAGAGCCAGCCGTCTATGTCGGCAACGCCGGTGCCTTTGTCGATGTAGGGAATCAGGTGATCGAACGGGCCGCTCTCCAGCGAAGAGCGGCGCAAGGTTCCACCCTTGGGGGCGTCGGGGTTGGCGTAGGCCAGGTGCTGGAAGTCCGGGGCGTATTTCGGGGCTTCGCCGTAGACCGTGAGGGCGTGTTGGGGCGCCGCGAACAGCACCGGGCTCAGCGACAGACCGACGCTGAACAGAATGACTCTGGAAAACATGGGCAGATCCTTTCACCACGTGCCTGCCTGATGGTGATGTGCAACAGGCCGGGCCTTTTTATAGGTCGGGGGTTAGAACGATGTGTTACTAAAACCCGCCCCGACCTATCTTTCTCAGAACTTGTAATTGATCCGCGTGTACAGCGTGCGGCCAAACGGGTCGCCGTATTTCGGGTCGTAGCCGCTCTGGAACGTGTAGGTCTGGTTGCTGAATGGCGGCTCGCGGTCGAACAGGTTTTTCACCCCGAGGGTCACCGCCAGGGTCTTGCGCCAGATATAGGTGCCGGCCACGTCCCAGACGTTGTACGAGCCGACGTAATCGTGAGTCTCGCGATCCGAGTCGTGGTAACCGCTGGTGTAGCGGTTGGTCAGGCTGGCACCGAGCGGACCGTAGTTCCAGCTGCCGGTCAGGCTGTGACGCCAACGGGCCACAGCGCCGGCCGAGGCAAAGTCGCCGCCACGAAAATCGCCGAGCTTGTCGATGTAGTCGCCCTTGAGCTGCTGCTGATAGTCGTAACGGGTGACGTAAGTGCCTTGCAGACCGATGCCGAAATCGCCATACGGAGTGCTCGGCAGGCGATAGTCGAAGCTCACGTCGACGCCGTTGGTCTTGATCTTGCCGAGGTTGGCCAGGCCGGTGACGATGTGATCAATGGAGCCATCAGGCTTGCGGATCAGGCGCTCCGGGTACAGCTCTGGGTTCTCGAACACCGCCGATTCGGGGAATTCGGCGATCTGGTTGGCGATGTCAATCCACCAGAAATCCAGCCCGGTGGTCAGTCGATCAAACGGCTGATAAACGAAACCGAGGGTGACGTTGCGTGCGGTTTCCGGGCTCAGGTCGGTGTTGCCGCCGGAGGTGCGATTGAACTGCTGGGCGCAGTCGCGGTTGGCGATCCCGCCGTTGCTCGGGTTGCCACCGGCGCACAGGCGCGGGTCGTTGTAGTTGGCATTGGTGAACGAGGTGAACGTCGGGTTGTACAACTCATAAAGCGACGGCGCACGGAAGCCTTCACTGTAGGCACCACGCACCACCAGCTCCTTGAACGGCTGGAAGCGGAACGAGTACTTCGGGTTGGTGGTGCTGCCAAAGTCGCTGTATTTGTCGTGGCGCACGGCGGCGGATAATTCAAGGCTGTCGAGCACCGGCACGTTGACCTCGGCGTATTGGGCCGAGACGCTGCGATCGCCCTCCACACTGCCGTTGGGATCGACTCCCAGGCTCTGCACGTCGCCGGCAAACGCGGCGAAATCCTGATGGAAATCTTCCTTGCGATACTCGCCGCCCAGCGCCAGTGCCGAAGGCCCTGCACCGAACCAGTCGCCTATCTCGCGGCTGATGCGTCCGTCAATCGCCTTGACCCGGCCCACCGCCGTCGCGTAATCGCCGTCTACCTCATTGGCCGCCAGCAACGCCGAACCGGCAGCCGTCTGCGGACCGAACGGGTTGATCACACCGTCGGCGATGCCCTGGCTGACGGCACGGTCGTTCACGTAACCGCTGCGAATCGTGTTGACCACCTTGTTCTGGTTGTACGACGCGCCGAGGTTGTAATCCCATCCCACCAGCGTGCCATCGAAGCTCAACAGCAGGCGCTGACCCGTGTTGTCATCTTCATGCTGCCGGGCACCGACGGCAGTTTCACGCCAGTTCACGTCCACCGGTTGCGTCGGGTCGAGGGCGAAACCGCTCGGGCCGGGCGTAATGCCGTTACCCGGATAGAACGCGGTGCCAGGATTGACCTGATTGCCCATCAAAGTGCCGGGGCCGATCTGCGTCCGGTTTTCGTTGCGTGCCCAGAAGTATTCGAGGCTGACGCTGTGATCATCCGACAGCTTGCCGGTGGCCTTGGCGAACGCGGAGGTCTTTTCGGTTTCCGGCACCAGATCCAGGTAATTCCACAGGCTCTGGCGGCAGATGCCGTTGCGTGACAACAGCCCCGGCGCATTGCAACCGGAACCGGCCAGCGGGTTGGTGGCGTTACTGCCCTGGCTCCAGTTGGCGGGCGATGCCGTGCCGGAGGTGTAATCGAGTCCGCGTCCCGGCTGGTAGTTATAGGTGTAGCCGCGATCGTCGGCCGCCAGGCGATTCTGCTTGTCGTAGCTCACCACGCCGAAAACGTTGAAGCGATCGTCCTGCAAATCACCAAAACCCCAGCTGCCGCTGAAGTTGCGGCTTTCACCGCCACCGGAATGGGTCGGCGTATCGTAATTGGTGCTGATCTGGCCTTCGGTGAGGCTGGTCTTGGTGATGAAGTTGATCACCCCACCGATGGCATCGGTGCCATACAACGCCGAGGCGCCGTCGCGCAGCACCTCCACCCGGTCGATGGCGGCGAACGGGATGGTGTTGAGGTCGACGCCAGAGCCATTGATCGCATTGGTCGCGTTGTTGCTCAGACGCCGACCGTTGAGCAGCACCAAAGTCTTGTTCGGGCCAATGCCACGCAAGTCCGCATAAGACGCGCCGCCGCTGGAAGAACCCACCGAACGCCCGGAGCCTACGGACGACTGGTTGGCAGAGATACGGCTTACCAGCTCTTCGGTGGTGGTCACGCCCTGCTTCTGCAATTCCTCGACCCGCAGGATGGTGACAGGCACAGCGGTTTCGGCATCGACCCGGCGAATCGCGGTGCCGGTGACTTCGACCCGTTGCAATTGGGTGGTCGGTTCTGTCGCACTGCTGTCGGCAGCGACAGCCGGCAACGTGTTGATCGCCAGCAGCAAGGCCAGGCTCAAAGGGGATTTAACGGGTGAAAAATGGATCATGAACAGCCATCCCTGCGTTTTGGTTTATGCAGGGATGTGCGATGGCGGATGACGATTTATAGGGTGCGATTTAGACCGTTGGGTGCTGAGGTTATGCAAAATGCGGCATGACGCTTCATCAGACCAACGCCATTTCCGCGAGTAAGCGGGTATCGAGGCCGAACCGCTCCTGCGAGACCATCCTGAACTGCCCTTCTGCCAGGTCGCAGCTCACTAGCAAGTTCCACGAATGGCGGGTTGCCGCCGACGGAATCAATACAAACGGGTGCTCGGCCAGCAACGCGTCGGCGAACAATTGCTGATTGGGTGAAGGCTGTGCAGGGCTCAGCCAGTAAGGGTTCGGCACCTCTTCGGGCTGCACGATTTTCACCTTCGCGTCGCTGATGACCTCAAAGCACGTCAATACATAAGGTTCGCGGTCCAGGGCATCAAAACTGCGGTTGGCTGCCACCTCCAGAATGGCCGAGGAAGGATCGACTGAGGCGTAGACGACGCGTCGTCCGGGTATATTCCAGCGACCGCCTTTCAACTTCGATCCAATCCCGCTGTCCCACGTGCCTCCGTAAACCTCGGGATCCAGCCGCCAGGCATACCAATGCTTGTCCCACGGCAAGGGGTTCATGGGTAAACCCCGTAGATAAGCTGCTGCAAATACTGCTCGACCATCTGAAAACCCAATGGATGCAAGGTCAACTCCAGCGGCACATGACCGTGAAAATAGGTAGAGGGTTTCTGCAGCCAATCCTCCGCCCGTGGTTGCCCCCCGAAGGCCCGAATGGCCAACTCCAGCACCAACGCATATTGGTAGGCGATGACACTCTGCTGCGGGTCAAGTCGTACCGGTTTTCCTTCCTTCAGCAGCCGCCGAACCGTTCTGACCGACTTGCCAGTGATGAGTTTGACCACGTCGCCTTGCTGGTAAAGCTCGGAGGTTGAAAGCATGTCGACGACGTCGTTCAACTCGAAACCTTCATCGGTAAGGTGAACAATCAGCAGGGCGTCATCACCGATGTTTTGGCCATGCACGAGCAATTCGACAGGTTTGCCCTCAACCTTCTTCAAGCCCGCCAACCGGGTTACTTTTGCGCTGGGCAACGCGACATCCTCCATGGGGCACCTGGCACGGTCATCGCGCCACTGTTGGCGTGCGGAATAAGCCGGCGTTTCGTATTCGAGGTGTGCAGTTCGCATGATCAATCCATTATCAGAGGCCTGAGTAATCAGGCCGTTAACGACTTCAATGTCATCGCCGATGCTATAGATCACGCTTCCGACGACCAACCTGAAAAAGTCGTCGGAAATATCCCTGCTTTCACATGAAACCCGGCAACTTCCGTAGGACGTTGTCGGGCGTCATTACGTATTCAACTCCCGAAGTGATAACTCACATCCAGCCACCACTGGCGCCCGTACGGGTCGTAGTTGCCGGTCGGGTAATAAGGCCACCCCGCCGAGTCGTCATGCTTGACCTGGTTGAGCACGTTGTTCACGGTCAGCCCGACGCTTGCCCGGTCGTTGAGCTTGTAGCGTGCACTGGCATTGAACACCGTCCACGGCGACAGACGCCCGTCGCCCGCGCCGTTGGTGACCGAGCCGTAGCGAATCCCCATCAATGTTGCCGTGGCCTTCTGGTAATCCCAGGTCAGGCTGGCGTTGACCTTGCTGCGCCAGTCGTAGTTGGTACGCGAGGTGCGCCAGTCCTGGGTCGGGGCTTCGTCCGACTCCTTGTAGTAATGCGAGAGCACCAGGGTGTAGCCCAGCGCCGAACTGAACGCGCCGTACTGCCCGGCGCCCCAGCGGATGTTGCTCTTGAAGTCCAGGCCGCTGACCCGTTCGCTGGCGGCGTTGATCGCGTTCACCCGCACCCGCTGCAACTGATTGGGATCGACGGCCGCATTGCCGGGATTGCGATCGACGCGCGCCAGGGTCGACTGGCAGTTGGCCGAGTTGATGTCCTGGGTGCCATTGCGGCATTCGTTCTCTTGCTGCAGCAGACGGTTTTCGTCGACGGTGGTCAGCAGGTCATCGATCTCGACTCGCCAGAAATCCGTCGAGAAGTCAAAGTTGCGCGAGGGTGACCAGACGAAACCGTAGGTCCAGGATTTACCGCGTTCGGATTCCAGATCCGCCGTGCCGCTCTGGGTGTAATCGACCCGCCCGCGATCACAGGCGCCCTCCACGCCCTGGCTGCAACCGTAATAGTCGATCTGCGCCGGGTAGTAGCCGTTGCTGTCGGACTGATAGATGTAGTTCAGGTCCGGGGCGCGGAAACTGGTGCCGTAGCTGCCGCGCACCAGCAGGCTGTTCACCGGCCGCCATTCCAGGCCGAGGTTGTAGGTTTTCTGTTGTTCGGTGCGGCCGCTGAATTTGTATTGGTCCCAGCGCCCCGCCGCTGTCGCCAGCACCGTGTCGGTGACCGGAATGCTGAACTCGCCACCGGCCGCATAACGCTTGCGCGAGCCGCCGGAGCTTTGCGCAGGCGTCACGCCGTAGAAACTGCCGTCGTTGAGGCTGTCATCCGGGTCGATACGATATTCCTGCTTGCCCGCCTCCAGCACCCCGGCGAATCCCACCGGGCCAGCCGGCAGATCAAACAACTCGCCGTTGACCGACGCGTTGTAGCTGGTGGAAACCGACTTGCTGCTCTGCGTCAGGTTGCCGCGAAACTGCTCCCACTCCTGGGTTGTCAGTGGCCGGTCAAGGCGCGAGGCATCCGGCGCGAACACCGGATAACCGTCGCGGGTGCCCAGCTGCGGGCCGAGGTAGAAATCCTGGATCGACGAAAGCGGCGTGTAACGCGTGGTGCGCACGCTTTTATATTCAGACCGGTTGGCTGCCAGTTCATAGTTCCACCCGGTGTCGGCGATCTTGTCCGAGAGGCCCAAGGTGCCGGTCCATGAGGTATCGCGCCACTTGCTGTTGTTGCTGGTGCGTCCGCCGATTTCCTCTTCGCCGAAGCGGCGGTACCAGCGCTCCAGATTGCCGCTGTTCTGGTTGATGAAGTCCGGCGAGGTGAAGCTCGGGCCGCGTGTGTTGTTCTGGATGTGATCGAGGCCGTACATCAGGTCGGCGAAGACCTGACCACTGTCGCTGAAATGCCAGGTGCCACGGGTGTAGCCGTCGTAGTTTTCCTTTTGCGTCTGCACCGTCCAGTAATCGTTGTACATCTGGTCGGTGCGGCAGCGCCCGCCGCTGTTGAAGAGCTTGTTATCGAACGTGCCCTGATAGGCACCGCAGCCGGGTCCCAAATAGCGGTTGTTGGTCAGGTCGCGACGGTAGCCGACATCCGCCAGCGGCCCGCTCTGCATGAAGCCACGATCATCGGCCCAGATCGGGTCGCGGTGGGTCAGTTCGAGTCCGAACAAACCGTCGAAGTCGCCCCAACTGCCGCCGCCGCTGATCTGCAAGCGCTGGTTGTCACCGCCGCCGCGCTCGCTGGTGCCGCCCTTGAGATTGACGTCGACGCCATTCATTTTGTCTTTGAGGATGATGTTCACTACCCCGGCAATCGCGTCAGAACCGTAGATCGCCGAGGCGCCGCTGCTGAGCACTTCGATGCGCTCGATGATCGCCGAGGGAATGTTCGCCAGGTTGGTGAAGTTGACCTTGCCGTCATACGGCGTCGGGTAATCGGCGACCCGCCGGCCGTTGATCAGCACCAGCGTGTGATTGGGGCCGAGGCCGCGCAGGTTGAGGGCGCTGGCGGCCGGTTGCCAGGTGTTGCCGTAGTCTTCGCCCTGGGTCATGCCGGTGTTCTGGGTTTGCGTGGCGAGGGCGTCGTAGACGTTCTTGTAGCCGCGCGCTTCCATTTCTTCGTGGGTGATGACATTGACCGGGGTCGCACCATCGCTCTGGGCGCGGGCGATGCGCGAGCCGGTGACGGTGACTTTTTCCATGCGGTAATCGGCGCTGCTGGCGGGCGCCACAGCGGCGGCTTTCACGGGCGCGGCGTTCGGCGCATCGGCCTGACGAATGCTCAGACCCTGAGTGCCCTGCTCGACTTGCAGACCACTGCCGAGCAAGGCCTTCTCCACCGCCTGGCGGCCACCCAATGCGCCGCGCACCGCACTGCTGCGCTTGCCCTGAACCAGATTCTGACTGAAGGAAATCGGCACGCCAGTCTGGCGCGAGATGTCCAGCAGCACCTCGTCGAGAGCCCCTGCGGCAATGTCGAAGGTAAAGACCTGAGCGGCGGCGTCTTGTGCCTGAACGGCGACCGGAGCCATGCCCGCCACCAGCACGATGGTCAGCGTCAGGCGGGACAATTGTTGTTTGAATGAGAACATCGAGGGGCTTCCCTGTTGAAGGCGTCTGCAGGGAATGAGCAGCGGGCCGGCGCTTTTTATAGGGGGACGGATAGACCGGGAAGTTATGGATTTATAACCGCGCTTCGATGCTGACCCAGTACGCGTTATGCCAAGTGACACGGATCGGCAGCGAACGCTCCAGCAGTTGCAGGGTGCGGTCGCTGTCGTCCAGCGGATAGAGACCGCTGAGACGCAGACCGGCAACCTCCGGACTCAAGTGCAGGATGCCTCGACGGTAGCTGCGCAGGCTGTCGATGACTTCGCTCAAGGGGCGATCGCGTACTTCAAGCCGCCCTTGGACCCAGGCACTTTCCTGCCCGTTGCCGGGTTTCAGCGCGAGGATCTCCTGAGCGTTGAACAGCAGACTTTCGCCCGCCTCCACCACTTGCCGCGCGCCGCTGGCGGTGACCACTTCGACTTGCGAATGCAACATCACCAGCCGCGTCGAATCCTCACCGCGCTGCACCAGGAATTTGGTCCCGAGCGCACGAATCCGCCCATGCTCGGTTTCGACCACAAACGGCCGGGACAGATTTTTCGCCACATCGATCAGCAGTTCACCGCTGCGCAAGTCCAGCAAACGCTCGATGTTGTTGAAGCGTGGCACCACGCGGCTGCGGGCATTCAACGTAAGGGCGCTGCCATCCTCCAGCGTGAATTCCCGACGCTCGCCGGTACCGGTCGACAACTCGCCGGCCTCGGGCAACCAGCCATAACGTCGACCGAGCAAACCGGCCAGCACCGCGATACCGAGCACGCTCAAACTGCCGCTGAGGAATCGACGGCGACTGGACGGCGCATTCAGGCTGTGCAACACACTCTCGCGGGGCAAGCCGCGCAGGTTCGCATGACGCAACAGGTTCAGCCCGCCACCCATTTGTTCGATGATCTGCTGATGCCGTGGATCCGCCGTGCGCCAGGCGTCGAAGGCGGCGCGCTCCTGCAGGCTGACGTGCCCCGATTGCAGCAGCGCCATCCATTGCGCCGCTTCGTCGATCAGCGTTTCGTCCGGCCTCATGCCTGCATCGCCTGATAGCAACGCTTGAACGCCTCGACCATGTATTGCTGCACGCGGCTGGTGGACACGCCGAGGCGTTCGCCGATTTCGCTGTAGGTCAGGCCGTCGAGTTGGTGGTAGAGAAACGCCGCCTTGGCCTTGGCCGACAGGCCGTTGAGCAAGCGATCCACCGCCAGCAGCGTTTCGATCACCAATTCCCGTTCCTCGGGCGACGGATGCACCGGTTCCGGCGCCAGCGCCAGGCTTTGCAGATAAGCGCGCTCCAGATCCTGCCGGCGCCAGCCTTCATAGACCAGCCGCCGGGCAATCGTGGTCAACAGCGCGCGGGGTTCGCGGATTGCCAGCGGATCGGGCAGCGCCAATACCCGAAGAAAGGTTTCCGAAGCAATGTCCTGTGCGCTGTGCGGGCAACCGAGCGTACGGCTGACCGCCGCGCACAGCCATCGGTAGTCCTTTTGGAACATCTGCCCGATGACCTGGTAATGCGGGTTGTGACTCCCCATGCGTTACTCCCTGAAAACGGGTTCCACCCGCTGCGAAAATCCATGGATACGCCGGGATCTTCCGGCGGTGATCAGGGATGCGACTGTGCAATAGCGCCTGAGACATTTGAAGTAATAAAAAATCAGGATCAGCAAACCTTTGAGAATAAGGCACGTCGTCGCCACGGCAATATTGGCTGACACAACGTTGATCTCGATCAGTGGCGCGAGCCACGCCAGTCACTAACCTTGCGCCTCCATCGATAGCCACGGACGGCTCACAGGGAGCCTGCGGCTGACCTTTCAAGGAAGAACAATCATGCGATCACTCAACATCATTCTTTTGTCGTCGGCGTTCAACGGCCTGACTCAGCGTGCATGGCTGGACCTGCGCCAGGCCGGGCACTCGCCGAGCGTGGTGCTGTTCACCGACGAAGCCGCCGTGTGCGAACAGATTGAAAACAGCGGTGCCGACCTGGTGATCTGCCCGTTCCTCAAGGACCGTGTGCCCCACGCACTGTGGAGCAATCCGCAGCGCCCGGTCGTCATCATCCACCCCGGCATCGTCGGCGATCGCGGTGCCAGCGCACTGGATTGGGCGATCATGCGCGAGCTGCCGTCCTGGGGCGTGACCGCCCTGCAAGCGGTGGAAGAAATGGATGCCGGCCCGGTCTGGGCCACCTGCGAATTCAACCTGCCAACGGGGCTGCGCAAATCCGAGCTGTACAATGGCCGGGTCAGCGACGCGGCGATCTGTTGCATCCGTGAAGTGGTGGAGAAATTCATCGACGGCTTCGTGCCGGTGGCGCTGGACTACAACGATCCGAAAGTGCGCGGGCGTTTGCAGCCGAACATGAAACAGGACGACCGCACTTTCAGCTGGCATGACTGCTCGCGCTTCATCAAACGCTGCATCGATGCGGCGGACGGCCAGCCCGGCGTACTCGCCAGTCTCGCCGGCGGGCAGTATTACGTGTTCGACGCGCACCTTGACCAGCGCACCGGCATGCCCGGCGAAATTCTCGCGGTACACGACGACGCGGTGCTGGTGGCGACCGGTGATCACAGCCTGTGGATCGGCTCGCTGCGACGCAAACCGCAACCGGGCGAGGAAACCTTCAAGCGTCCGGCGCGGCATGTACTGGCCGGGCAACTGGCGCACGTGCCGGTGCTGGACTGGTCGATTGCCAACGCGCCGTTCAGCGACGAGCCGTATCAGCCGATCCGCTATCGCGAGTCCGGCCAGGTCGGCGAGCTGACGCTGGAGTTCTACAACGGCGCCATGAGCACCGAACAATGCCGGCGCATGGTCGAGGCGTTGCGCTGGGCCAAGTCCCGCGACACGCAGGTACTGTTGATCAAGGGCGGGCGCGGCAGTTTTTCCAACGGCGTGCACCTGAACGTGATTCAGGCTGCAGAAGATCCAGGCGCCGAAGCCTGGGCCAATATCCAGGCCATCGATGATGTGTGCGAAGAATTGCTCAGCGCGCGGCAGCTGGTGGTCAGCGGGGTCACCGGCAATGCCGGCGCGGGCGGTGTGATGCTCGCCCTGGCGGCTGACATCGTGTTCGCCCGTGCTGACATCGTGCTCAACCCGCATTACAAGAGCATGGGCCTGTACGGCTCGGAATACTGGACCTACAGCCTGCCCCGCGCCGTCGGCCCGGCCATGGCCGAACAACTGACCCAGGCCTGTCTGCCGGTCAGCGCTGCTCAGGCGCTGCAACTGGGCATGGTCCAGGAAATCGGCCCACGCTGCCCGGACGAATTTTCGCTGTGGCTGCTGCAACGGGCCAATAGTGTGCTGAGTGATCCGACTTATGCGGCAGTGCGGGAGCGTAAGTTGCGGGTCGATCATGTGTTGATTCGTCAGTGTCGCGAGGCGGAGTTGCAGGAGATGCAGGAGGACATGCTGTACAACCGCAATCAGTTTGCCGAGAAGTGCCGGGGTTTTGTTTATAAGCGCAAGACTTGCTGCACGCCGGCGCGGTTGGTGGAGGAATGGGCTCGGGTGGTTGATACCGAGCTGGTCAGTTGATCGGCGGCGTCTGCTTTTCCCCTCACCCTAGCCCTCTCCCGGAGGGAGAGGGAACCGATCCGGGGAAATTGGGGAGATACATCGACTTGAAAGATCTGCTTTGAATCCATAATCGACACGATTTTTCAGGTCGATGTACAGCGCAAGACAACTCGGTCTGTCCCCTCTCCCTCCGGGAGAGGGCTAGGGTGAGGGCGCTTTTGCCTTACAATGCGCGCACCTAAACCACCGGCCCGCCCATGGACATCGACCTCGCCCGCACCTTTCTGGAAATCGTCCGCCACGGCAGCCTCGCCGCGGCGGCGGAAAAGCTGTTCGTCACGCAAACGGCAATCACCGCCCGGGTCCAGAAACTAGAAAGCCAGTTGGGCAGCACTCTCTTCGTGCGCAACCGTGCCGGCGCACGCCTGACCGCCAACGGCGAGGCCTTCGTGGTCTACGCCAATCAACTGGTGCAGACCTGGGAGGCGGCGCGCCGTGATCTGCCTTTGCCCGAGGGTTATCACAACGTGCTGCATATCGGCGGCGAGGTCAGCCTGTGCAACCCGCTGATGCTCAGTTGGGCCGCCGAATTGCGCGAGAAAATCCCCGGCCACGCGTTGCGCATGGACATCCGCGACGGCGAAAACCTGCTGCGCCAACTCGAACTGGGGGTGCTCGATGCCGCGCTGGTCTATCAACCGGAATACTGGCCGGGGCTGCAGGTCGAGCAGGTGCTGGAAGAGAAACTGATTCTGGTCACCACGCCCGGCCGCCCTGCGCCCTACGTGTACATCGACTGGGGCCCGGACTTCCGCCGCCAGCACGACGCCGCCCTGCCGGAAAAGGCCAAGGCCGCCCTGAGTTTCAACCTCGGCCCGCTGGCCCTGCAATACATCCTCGAGAACGGCGGCAGCGGCTATTTCCGGACCCGGGTCGTGCGTACTTATCTCGAAAGCGGCGCGCTGGAGCCGGTGACCAAAGCCCCGGAATTCGGCTATCCGACCTACCTCGTCTACTCCCGTGACCGCGATTCGGCGATCCTGCAACAGGCGTTCGACCTGCTGCGCGAAGTGATCAAGGCCGATGACGACTGGTCGCAGCGCTGGAACCCGTTGAGCTGACGGCCGCCATACACCGGAGCATGGCACTTGTGACCTGAAGGTTGGCCCTGCACAAACGGCGGGATCGGCTACGCTGCCGGGATAACGACAATATCCGCAGGTGAGCGCAGTGAGGCAGACCACCGAGGCATTTCGCAGCCGCTATCGGGCGGCGATCCATCCCCGCTACAACCCGTGGCTGCACGGCGCATTCGTGCTGCTGTTCGGTGTGCTGGCCATCGGCGCGTTCTGGAGCAGCGTGCACCAGGTGCAACCGCTGGAATGGCTGGCCGTGCCACTGACCCTGCTGTTCTTCAATTTCGGCGTGTACATGGTGCACCGCCACCTCGGTCACCACAAAAAGCGCTTCGCGCGGATGTTCTACGCCCGGCATGCCGGCGATCATCACAGCTTCTTCACCCCCGGCCACATGACCTACGACGGCGCCCGCGACTGGCGGGTGATCCTGTTCCCGGCCTGGCTTATCGTGCTGCACACGCTGGCGATCACCCTGCCCCTGTGGTGGCTGTTCGCTCAGTTCAACAGCAACGTCGCCGGACTGTTCGGCGGCTGCATGGTGTTCGGTTACCTGACCTATGAAGTGTTTCACGCCTGCGAGCATCTGCCGCCGCAGAACCCGCTGACCCGGCTGCCGTGGATCCGCCAGATGCGCCGTCTGCACGAGCTGCATCACCGTCGCGAGCGCATGCAGGAGCGCAATTTCAATATCGTTTTTCCGCTGATGGACTACCTGTTCGGCACCCTCTACTGGGAGCCGGAAACCGCCTCTCTTATCGATTCGAGAACGCCCATGACCCGCATGCAGCACACCGTCGACATTGCCGGCGATCCGATCGCCGTCCTCGCCTACGCCGCCACCGTCAGTCGTTGGCCGGAGTGGCATCCGTCTTCGCTGAAGATCGACGGCCCCAGCGGGGCGTTACACGCCGGCGCGCGATTCGACGAGGACATCCATGCCGGGGGACGCGAGGGGCATTTGCGCTGGGAGGTCACCGAGTATCTGCCCGGCCGGCGCTGGTGCGCCCGGGCCCAGGGTGATCAGGGGCTGTCGTTGCGGCTGACCTATGAATGTTCGGCGCAAAACAGTGCCACGCGGTTCGTGCGCACTCTCGATTACCAGTTCGAGGGCATCGGCCTGCGCATCGCCAACCATCTGCTGCTCAAGCGTCGCATCGAGCGCGAATCGGCGACTTCGATGCTCGCCTTGCGCGACATGGCCACCCGGCACCTGGCCCTTGCAGGAGCTCACGTGTGAAGTGGCGCTATTCGGTGTTGTTGCTGATCGTCGTCATCGTGGCGTTCCTGCTGCTCATGCCGACCAAGGTCGAGCCCGTGGCATGGACACCGCAACCAGCGCCCTCGCTGAGCGAAGGCCAATACGCTGACAATCAGCGGCTCAAGAGCGCGGCGCAGGTCGGTCCAAGTGACATCGAAGGCCCGGAAGCGCTGTTGCTGGAAAACGACTTTCTGATCACCGGCCTGCACGACGGACGCCTGCTGCAAACCAGCCTCGATGGCCAGCAACGCAAGGTGCTGGCCGATACCGGCGGCCGGCCGCTGGGGCTGGCGCGGCATCCCAACGGTTTGCTGGTGATCGCCGACGGGGTCAAGGGTTTGCTGTCCCTCGACGCACAGGGTCAGCTGGTGGCGCTGACCACCGAAGCCAATGGTCTGCCGTTCGGCTTCACGGATGACGTGGCGATCGACAAGTCCGGACACTACGCCTACTTCAGCGACGCCTCGAGTCGCTGGGGTTACGGTCACGATGGCGAAGCGATCATCGAACATGGCGGCGACGGCCGCCTGCTGCGTTACGACTTCCAGACCGGAAAAACCAGCCTGTTGCTGGACAAGCTGGAGTTCGCCAACGGCGTAACCCTCGGCCCGGAAGACGCTTATGTGCTGGTCAACGAAACCGGCGCCTATCGCATCAGCCGCTACTGGCTGACCGGCCCCAGGGCCGGCACCCACGACCTGTTCATTGACAACCTGCCGGGGCTGCCGGACAACCTCGCCTTCAATGGCCGGGATCGCTTCTGGGTGGCGCTGTACACGCCGCGCAATCCGCTGCTCGACCGCACCGCTGAACAACCGTTCGTACGCAAGATGATCGTGCGGGCCATGACCGTGCTGCCCAAACCGGTGGAGAAACGCGGGTTCGTGTTGGGGCTGGATCTGGACGGCAAAGTGATCGCCAATCTGCAGGACGCCAGCGCCGGCAATTACTCGCCGATCACCACCGTGCGCGAGTATGGCGAGTGGTTGTATTTCGGCTCGCTGAAGGCCACGCACATGGCGCGGATGCCATTGGACGCCGCCTTGAAGTGAGGCTTTGAGATTTGTGATGAATCGGCTGACGTCATCGCTGGCAAGCCAGCTCCCACAGGGTTTTTCGTCGTTTGCAGGTTCCGCGACCAACACGGTCACTGTGGGAGCTGCGGTGCGACGATTCGACTTGCCAGCGATGGCGGACTATCAGTTACTGGATCGATCGAACTTGTCCGGATCCTCGTCCTCCGGCACTGCCTCGCTCTTGCGTTTCTCTTCAGGATTACGAACGGTGTGCGCCGGGCTGTTCGGCTCGGGTTGGGTCGGAACCGGGTCGAATGCACCCTGCTCTTCACTGGGGAATTTTGGATCTTTCATAAGGCACCTCGTTGAGAGTCGCAATGTGAAGACTCTGAACATTCGAGGTGCCGGTCGTAGCTATCGTTCCAGTCGTTTCACCAGCGAGGGCCGGTGGCGCGACTGACGGTCAGGATCGGGCCTGCAACTGCTCGACGATCTTGTCTTTGACCTGCAGGCGTTTCTCTTTGAGTTTCTTCAGGGTGTCGTCGCTGGGTGCATCCGAGGTCGCCGTCTCGGCCTTGACGACTTCGGCGTCCGCCTGGGAATACTTGTTGATCAGTGCATCCAGATGTGGATCCGCGGTGCGTCGTTGCTGGATCTCTTCCTTTGTCAGTTTCAAGTCCTGTAACAAATCATGGGTCACCGGCATGGAACACCTCCGTCAGTTGATCGGCAGCCAACGCGACCGATTGCGCTGGCCAGGTATCAGAATGGCCTCGGTTGACCGGTTCTGTCGACCTCCTGTCAGACCAGCGGTGCCCGTTCGTCGCCCTTTCGCAAATGCGATAAAACCTTTGGTCGGCGAAATCCCTCCATTGGTTAACGCTCACAAAAACCTGCGTGGAGAAACACCAATGGACGGATTCAAACTGCGTCATCTCTTTCTGGCTGTCGCCCTCAGCACCGGCATGGGTTCGGCCTTTGCCGCCACCGACAACGATTTCGTCGATAACGCAGCAGCCGGCGGCATCGCCGAAATCGAAACCAGCCGTCTGGCACTGGAAAAGAGCCAATCGGCCGACATCAAGGCGTTTGCCAACATGATGATCACCGACCATGGCAAGGCCAACGATGAACTGGCCACGATTGCCAAGGCCAACGACATTGAAGTGCCGGACACCACGACCCTGGTCAAACAGGCCAAAGAGAAAATCCTCGACATGCGCGATGAATCCTTCGATGCCGCCTATGCCAACAATCAGGTCAAGGCGCACGAAGAAACCATCGAGCTGTTCAAGAAACAAGCCAACACCGTGACCGACGACAAAGTCAAAGGCGCCACCGAACTCAAAGCCTTTGCGCAGAAAATGTTGCCCGGTCTGGAAAAACACCTGGCCGCCGCCAAAGAGCTACAGGCCAAACACCCCAGCAAGTAACCGCCAGGTACTCAAAGAGGCCGCCTCCATTGGACGCGGCCTCTTTGCGTTGGGGCCTTGTTGCAGGCAAAAGATCAGCATTTCCGGCCACGCCGACTAGAGTTACCGGTGCATTGCTTGCGGCAGATCAAAAATATCCTCGCGGGAACGAACAACTATTTCGAACGGCCAGGGTCATTCACTTCGCGCCGGTCATTTTCCGAAGATCCGGCCCCCAATTCGCAATGGAGCAACAGGCACATGGCAGCACTGCAGAACAGCACACTTAATGCGATTAAAAACAATCAGGTTCAACTGCTGGGCGAATGGATCAACGGGCTTCAAACCACCGGCGCTACGCGCAACCTCAAAGAACACGACATACAGCAACAGACCGGCGAATTCCTGCAACTGGTGGTCAGTGGCCTGGAAAACGACAGCGGCACCAACATCGCCGCGCCGGGCTGGGAAGGCATGCGCCAGTTCCTCGAAAAACTCTCCCACAGCCGCGCCCAGCTCGGTCAGGATTCCCAGCAGACCGCCAGCTTCATTTTCTCGCTCAAGGGCCCGCTGTTCGCCCTGCTGCAAAACCATTATCGGGACCAGCCCGCCCTGCTCGCCGAACAGCTTTGGGAAATCTCCGAACTGTTCGATGCTTTCGGCCTGTACACCATTCGCACGTTCCAGAAGTCCCGTGAAGCGGTGATCAAGCGCCAGCAGGAAGAACTGCTGGAGCTGTCGACCCCGGTGGTCAAACTGTGGGATGGCGTGCTCGCCCTGCCGATGATCGGCACCCTCGATTCACAGCGCACCCAAGTGGTGATGGAATCGCTGCTGCAACGCATCGTCGACACCGGCTCGGAAATCGCCATCATCGACATCACTGGCGTGCCAACCGTCGACACGCTGGTCGCCCAACACCTGCTCAAGACCGTGACCGCGATCCGTCTGATGGGCGCCGACTGCATCATCAGCGGCGTGCGTCCGCAGATTGCCCAGACCATCGTGCACCTGGGCCTCGACCTGCAAGGCGTGGTCACCAAAGCCAATCTGGCCGACGCACTGAAGCTGGCCCTGACCCGTCTGGGCATCACCCTCACCAAGACGGTCTGAACAATGGAACGTATCCCGATTCTTCAGATGGGTGACTTCCTGCTGGTGACCATCCAGGTCGACATGCATGACCAACTCGCCCTCACCCTGCAAGACGACCTGTCCGAGCGCATCAGCAAGACCTCCGCGCGCGGCGTGCTGATCGACATCTCGGCGCTGGACATGGTCGATTCGTTCATCGGCCGTATGATCGGCACCATTTCCGGCCTGTCGAAAATCATGGACGCTGAAACCATGCTGGTCGGTATGCAACCGGCAGTAGCGATCACGCTGGTGGAGCTCGGCCTGTACCTGCCGGGCGTCAGCACCGCGCTGAACGTCGAGCGCGGAATGAAACTGCTGCAGGAACGAGTACGCCAGCAATGACCGTGCGCAGCAGCGGTACCCAACCGATCAACATCGAGCAGGATGTGGTGCTGGCGCGGCAAACGGCGCGCAAGCTGGCCACCGAGTGCGGCATGCGCCTGATCGACCTGACCAAACTGGTGACCGCCGTCAGTGAACTGGCGCGCAACACCATGGTGTATGGCGGTGGCGGAGACATGGACTGGCAGATCCTCGATGACAACCACAAGGTCGGCCTGCGCCTGACCTTTCGCGATGAAGGCCCGGGTATTCCCGACATCAAACTGGCGATGACCGACGGCTGGACCTCCGGCAGCGGTCTGGGTCTGGGCCTGACCGGGGCCAAGCGACTGGTAGATGAATTCGAACTGGACACCGAGCCCGGCAAAGGCACTCGCATAACGATCACCCGATGGACATGAACATCAGCGGGACATTGACCCAGGTGTTGGTGATCGAGGACAGCAGCCAGATCGGCCATGCCCGGCGTACGGCCCAGCGTCTGGCCGAGCAACACGGTTTTGGCGAAAGCGATGCCGGCCGCGTCGCGCTGGTGGCCACGGAGCTGGCGAGCAATGTGCTCAAGCATGCCGGGCACGGCGAACTTCACTTGCGTCTGTTGCCGCGTCAGGGTGACGACGGCATCGAAATGATTGCAGTCGACCGGGCCCAGGGCTTTGATCTGGATGCGTGCATGGCCGATGGTTTTTCCACCGGCGGTACTCAGGGCATCGGCCTGGGCGCCGTAGCCCGCCAGGCGGATGTCTTTGATGTTTTTGCCGACCATCGCGGCGCAGTGCTGCTGGCTCGTTTATACCCGCGCAGCGACCGGCAGTTGGATATGCCGTATGGTGTCAGCCAACACTCGCTGCACGACGATCCGGCCTGCGGCGATGTCTGGCATCTGGCGACGCATGGCGCCGATGTCAGCGCTCTGATAGTCGACGGACTGGGCCATGGCGAGGACGCCGAGCGTGCGGCCCGTGCCGGAGAAAAGGCCTTTGCCCTGAATCCGTTCGGTGCGCCGACGCTGCTGATGGAAGACATGCATCGCGAGATGATCGGGAGTCGGGGCGGCGCGGTGGCATTCGCGCAGTTTCATGCCGACCGCGCCAGTCTTTCGTTCACCGGTGTCGGCAACATCGGTGCCAGCCTGATCGCCTCCGACAAGTCGCGCGGACTGGCCTCGCATCCGGGCATCGTCGGTGGCCAGTACAGAAAAGCCCAGCCTTTTGACTATGCTCACGTGAACGGACATCTATTGATCATGTATAGCGACGGCTTGCAGTCCCGTTGGAACCTTCAGGATTACCCCGGTCTGGTGCATCGCCATCCCGCCGTGATTGCCACCGTCCTGCACCGCGATTTCTGTCGCGGGCGCGACGATGTCACCGTACTGGTGGTTGCCCTGGAGTCCGCCCATGACTGAATCCCCGACCTTGAACAACGCCGAACAGGCAGAACTGATCGCACGCTTGCAGAGCGAAACCGCAGCGCTGCGCGAAGAGCTCGATGAAACCAATCAGGGCGTGCTCGCGCTGTACGCCGAACTCGACACCCAGGCCGAACAACTGCGCCAGGCGTCCGACCTGAAAAGCCGTTTTCTGTCGTACATGAGCCACGAGTTCCGCACGCCGCTGGGTTCGATCCTGAGCATCAACAGCCTGCTCGCCGACGAACTCGACGGCCCCCTCAGCCCCGAGCAACACAAGCAGGTGGCGTTTGTCAGCACCGCCGCCCGGGAACTCAGCGACATGGTCGACGACCTGCTCGATCTGGCGAAGATCGAGGCCGGACGCATCAGCATTTCTGCGGCGTGGTTCGACATGTTCGACCTGTTCGCCGCACTGCGGGGGATGTTCCGGCCGATTGTCGATGCCACGGCCGTAGACCTGATTTTCGAAGAGCCGGTAGGCCTCCCGCGTCTTTACACCGACGACAAGAAGCTGGCGCAGATCCTGCGCAACTTCATTTCCAACTCGCTGAAGTTCACCACCCGTGGCGAGGTCCGGATCTCGGCGCGTCTTGAGGGTGAGGGCAAGGTGCGGTTCGCCGTCAGCGACACCGGCATCGGTATCGCTGCGGAGCTGCACGGCACCTTGTTTGAAGACTTTTCCCAGGTCGACTCACCGCTGCAAAAACGCCTGCGCGGCACCGGGCTCGGCCTGTCGCTGTGCAAACGCTTCGCTGAATTGCTCGGTGGTGAGGTTGGTGTCGAAAGTACGCCGGGCGTGGGCTCAAGCTTTTTCGTGATCATTCCGCTGGCACTTGCCCAGGAGAACGTCGATGAAACATGACATCCGTCTGTTGATCGTCGATGACAACGTCGCCACTCGCTATGCCTTGCGCCGACGGCTGGAGCGCCACGGTTACGAAGTGCTCGAGGCCGGCACCGGCGGCGAGGGGCTGGCCCTGATCGCCAGTCAGTCGCTCGATGCGCTGATCCTCGACGTCAACCTGCCGGACATGAGCGGGTTCGACATCGTGCGTAAACTGCGCGCCGACCCGGGCACCGCCCTGCTTCCGGTGATCCACGTGTCCGCCGCGTCGATCCAGACCGGCGACATCATCACCGGCCTCGATGCCGGGGCCGATGCCTACCTGATTCATCCGGTCGATCCCGACGTGCTGCTGGCAACGTTGCGCACCCTGCTGCGGGTGCGTGACACGGAGAACGCGTTGCGCGAAAGCGAGGCGCGTTTCCGCGAGATCTTCGTCAACGTCTCCGCACCCATCGCGGTGCTCGATGCCGATCTGAAAGTCCATGAGTGCAATCACGCCTTTTCCCAGCTGATCCAGGACAACCGCGACCCGCAGACCCTCAGCGAATGCTTTGCCGAGGATCAGAGCGCGATCCTCGACGAACTGCGTCTGCGACTGGTGGACGGCGAGCGCTGGAAGGGCACGCTGAACATGCGCGTGCAGGGTGAGGTTCGCGAGACCGAATGGCAGATTTCGCCCTACCGGACTCCGAAGCTGAGCCTGGTGTTCGTCGAAGACGTCACCGAACACCGTCATCGCGAGCGCTCGCACCTGGCGCAGCTGGACGACACCACCACGCAACTGGCCAAGGAAGTCGCCGACCGGGTACGCGCCGAATCGCAACTGCTGCAAGTACAGAAAATGGATGCGCTGGGCAAGCTCACCGGCGGCATCGCCCATGACTTCAACAACCTGCTGACCGGGATCATCACCAGCCTCGAACTGATCCAGAAACGTGTTGCCGATGGCCGAACGGACAAGGTCCAGTTCTACGCCGAAGCGGCTCTGAACTCGGCGAGGAGCGCGGCCTCGCTCACCCATCGCCTGTTGGCGTTTGCCCGTCAGCAACCACTCGACACCCGTCCGGTCGACATCAACAGACACGTCCGCTCGCTCGAAGAATTGCTGGTGCGCACCATCGGCGAACGCATCGCCCTCAAGCTCGAATTGACCACCAAACCTGCCATCGCGCTGGTCGATCCGATTCAGCTCGAAAGTGCGGTGCTCAATCTGGTGATCAATGCCCGGGACGCATTGCCACGGGGCGGCAATATCTGGGTCAGCACTTACGCGGCGTACTCCCACGGCGACCCGAACCTCGCCGATGGATCCTACGTGGCGCTATCGGTGCGCGATGACGGTACCGGCATCGAGCACAATGTGATCGACAAGGTGTTCGAGCCGTTCTTCACCACCAAGCCGCTGGGCCAGGGCACCGGGCTGGGGCTGTCGACGATCTACGGTTTTGCCCGTCAGTCCGGTGGCGATGCGCACATCCGCAGCGTCGCGCGACGCGGCACCGAAGTGACGATCATGCTGCCGGCCACCAGCGATCCGACCGCTGTCGATGTGGCCCCGGTGACGATTGATCCGCAAGGCTCGGGCGAACATGTGTTGATCGTCGAAGACATGCCGGCGGTACGCCTGTTCGTCACCGAAGTGCTGGAAGACGCCGGTTACCGCTGCACCCAGGCCGGCGATATCGAAACGGCGCTGGAACGCTTGCAGAACGACGCGTCGATCGACCTGCTGCTGACTGACGTTGGTCTGCCACGCATGACCGGCCGTGAACTGGCCGACGTTGCCCGGGGCTGGCGTGAGGGGTTGCCGATCCTGTTCATGACCGGTTATGCGGAAACCGCGATCAACCGCCAGGTGTTCCTCGGGGCGGGTATGGACATGCTGGTCAAACCGTTTCAGATCAGCGCATTGCTGGACAAGGTGCGTCGCACGCTCGACGGTGCCTGATACACCTAGCGGCTGAGGGCGCGGGCGAGAAACGGCGCAGTCCGGCTCTTCTTGCTCGCCGCCACTTTCTGCGGCGTTCCGGCCACGACGATCTTGCCGCCCTGATCCCCCGCACCCGGGCCGATGTCGATTACCCAATCGCTCTGCGCCACCACGCGCATTTCATGCTCGACCACGATCACCGTGTGTCCTGCGCTCACCAGATTGTCCAGTTGTTCCAACAAGCGGTCGACGTCTCGCGGATGCAAGCCGGTGGTAGGCTCGTCGAGCACATACAACGTCGCGCCGCGCTGATTGCGTTGCAACTCGGTGGCCAGTTTGATCCGCTGGGCTTCGCCGCCGGACAGCTCGGTCGCCGGTTGCCCGAGGCGCAGGTACCCAAGGCCGATGTCGCGCAGCACCTCCAGCGAACGGCGAATCGCCGGTTGCTCGGCAAACACCGTCACCGCTTCGTCCACCGTCATTTGCAACACCTGCGCGATGCTCAACCCCTGCCAGAGGATGGCAAGCGTTTCGGGGTTGTAACGCGCGCCGTGGCAGGTCGGGCACGGCGCATAGACGCTGGGCATGAACAGCAACTCGACACTGACAAAGCCTTCGCCTTCGCAGGTCGGGCAGCGCCCCTTGGCGACGTTGAAGGAAAACTGTCCGGCGTCGTAACCCGCCGCTTTCGCTTCGCTGGTTGCGGCAAACAACTTGCGCACGTTGTCGAACAGCCCGGTGTAGGTCGCCAGATTCGAACGCGGGGTGCGGCCGATGGGTTTCTGATCGACCTGAACCAGACGCTTGATCGACTCCAGCCCGGCGCTGACCTGGCCGGTGCTGGCAGACGGGGTATCGTCTTCCAGATTGAGCTCTTCCGGCTCGGCGTCACTGACGCTGCGCCCAAGCTGCGCGCCGACCAGTTCCAGCAGCGCCTGGCTGACCAGGCTCGACTTGCCGGAACCGGAGACACCGGTGACCGAGGTAAAGCAACCCAACGGAAATTCGGCGCTGAGGTTATTGAGGTTGTTGCGGGTGACGCCATCTAGCTTCAGCCACCCAGAAGGCTTGCGCGCGGCACGGGTCGACCGTTGCTGTTCGGCGAACAGGTAGGCGCGGGTCTGCGAGTGTTCGATCGCCGCCAGCCCCGGCGGCGGGCCGCTGTAGAGAATCTGCCCGCCCTTTTCACCGGCTGCCGGGCCGACGTCGATCAGCCAGTCGGCCCGGCGCATGGTGTCCAGATCGTGCTCGACCACAAACACGCTGTTGCCGTCGGCCTTCAGTCGCTGCAACGCTTCGAACAGGGCCTCGCCGTCAGCCGGGTGCAGGCCGGCGGAAGGTTCGTCGAGCACGTAGATCACGCCAAACAGTTGCGAGCCCAGTTGGGTGGCCAGTCGCAGGCGTTGCAATTCGCCGGACGACAGGGTCGGCGTGCTTCGTTCCAGGGCCAGATAACCGAGGCCCAGATCGGTCAGGGTGCTGACCCGTTCCAGCAGATCCTCGGCAATGCGCTGCGCGGCCAGGCGTTTTTCCAGCGACAGGTTCGGCGTATGGCGCACGTCCGGCGCATTGGCGTGGCCGCTGGCGCCATGGGCCACGCGCTGCTGCCGGGCTTCGCGGGTCTGGCTGTGGGTCAGGGTTTCACCGGTTTCATCGGCGTGTTCCAGCCAGCTCGCGTCCGCGACCGGCCGCAAAACCTCGGCGACTTGCAACAGAGACATCCGCGACAACTCGCCGATGTCATGCCCGGCAAACGTTACCGACAGCGCCTCACGCTTGAGGCGCTTGCCATCGCACAACGGGCAAAGGCTGCCGATCATGAACTGCGACACGCGCTTCTTCATCAGCGCACTTTGCGAATGGGTGAAGGTATGCAGGATGTAGCGCCGGGCGCCAGTGAAGGTGCCTTGATAACTGGGCTCCATGTTGCGCTTGAGGGCGACGCGGGTTTCTTCCGGCGTCAGCCCGGCGTACACCGGAACGGTTGGTGTTTCCTCGGTGAAGAGGATCCAGTCACGCTGTTTTTTCGGCAGCTTGCGCCACGGGATATCGACATCGATACCCATGGTCACCAGGATGTCGCGCAGGTTCTGCCCCTGCCAGGCCAGCGGCCATGACGCTACGGCGCGCTGGCGGATGGTCAGATTCGGATCCGGCACCATCAACGCCTCGGTGACCTCGTAGACCCGGCCCAGTCCATGGCATTGCGGGCACGCGCCTTGCGGCGTGTTCGGTGAAAAATCTTCGGCATACAGCATCGGCTGACCCGGTGGGTAGCTGCCGGCGCGCGAGTACAGCATGCGGATCAGGCTCGACAACGTGGTGACGCTGCCCACCGACGAACGCGTGCTCGGCGTGCCGCGCTGCTGCTGCAGGGCCACGGCCGGCGGCAGGCCTTCGATGGAATCGACGTCCGGCACGCCGACCTGATCGATCAGCCGCCGCGCATAGGGCGCCACCGATTCGAAATAGCGTCGCTGGGCTTCGGCATACAGCGTCGAAAACGCCAGCGACGACTTGCCCGAGCCCGACACCCCGGTGAACACCACCAGTGCATCGCGAGGAATGTCGACGTCCACGTTCTTCAGGTTGTGTTCACGGGCACCGCGCACGCGAACCATGCCGGCGGCAGAACTGGAATTGCGCCTGGAAGTCATCGGCCAGCCTTGGTCAAGGGATTGGAGCTCAGGTGCTGAGCACGGAACGGATCATCTGCAGCAGCGCTTCGGGGCCATAGGGTTTGCCGAGCAAATGGGTGTCGGGGCTGAGCTGGTGGTTGCGCGAGATGATGTCGCGGGTGTGGCCCGAGGTGAACAGCACGGCCACCGGCGGCATTTGCACCTTGGCCCACGCCGCCAGATCGGAGCTCTTGATCAGACCGGGCATCACCACGTCGGTGAAGATCAGGTCGACCCGAGCGCCTTCCATCAACATCTGCATGGCCGCGTCACCGTTGCCCGCCGTCAGCACGCGGTAGCCTTCTTCGCGCAACAGCTCGACCGCCGAGGTGCGCACCGCTTCGTTGTCCTCGACCACCAGGATCGTCTCGTGACCACCCGCCTGCTGATGATTGACGCTCGGCGAGTCATCGAGCACGGGGCGCAGGCTGCGCGGGAAATACAACTGCACTCGCGTGCCCTGGCCCACCTGGCTGTCGATCTCGACATGCCCGCCGCTCTGTTTGACGAAGCCGAACACCATGCTCAAGCCCAGGCCGGTGCCCTGGCCGTCGGCCTTGGTGGTGAAGAACGGTTCGAACACCTGCTCGAGTATGTGCGGGGCAATGCCGACGCCGCTGTCACTGACCGAAACCCGGACGAAATCCCCCGGCACGATGCCCTTGCCCGAGCAGAACGCCCGATCCAGTGAGAGATTCGAGGCACCGAGCACAATGGTGCCCTCGCCCTTCATGGCGTCCCGGGCATTGATCGCCAGATTGAGAATGGCGTTTTCCAGTTGATTGCGGTCGACGTTGATGTGCCACGGATCTTCCGGCAGCTGCACGTCGATCTGAATGGTTTCGCCCAGTGCCCGTTGCAGCAACTCGCCGACGCCTTCGAAGATCTGGCGGGGATTGCACACCGCCGGCGACAGCGGCTGGCGACGGGCAAACGCGAGCAGTTGCGAGGACAGCTTGGCGCCACGTTCCACCGCTGCCAGCGAGGCGCTGACCCGGCGCTGGACGTTGGCGTTGTTCGGTTCATGTCGCGCCAGCAGGTGCAGGTTGCCGGCGATCACTTGCAGCAGGTTGTTGAAGTCGTGAGCCACGCCGCCGGTGAGGCCGCCGATGGATTCGAGTTTCTGCGACTGGCGCAGTTGCTCTTCGGCGGAGAGACGCGCGCCGACTTCATCAGCCACCCGTTGTTCGAGATTGCGGGTGAATTTGAGCAGGGACTCTTCGGCGATCTTGCGCTCGTGGATGTCGATCAGCACGCCGGGAAAACGGAACGGCTGTCCCTGCTCGTCGAACTCGCAGCAACCGCTGGCCAGCACCCAGAGGAAACTGCCATCAGCGCGTATCACGCGGTATTCGGCGTTGTACGGCTCGCCGGTGCGCACCGCATTCTCGACGCATTCCTGCACCCAACTGCGGTCGTCGGGATGAATGTGCGCCTCGGTAATGTGCTGCGGCAGGTTGGTCAGGTCCTGATCCGGCGGAAAGGAAAATGTGCGGGCAAATCGCTCATCGGCCGACAGCACATTGTTTCTGACGTCCCAGACAAACGAGCCAAGCAGTGCCCCGGCATTCAGTGCCAGTCGCACCCGCTCGTTATCGGCGCGATAAGCGTCTTCGGCGGCCTGACGCAAGCGTTCGGACAACACCAGTTCAGTGGTTTCCACCACCATCGCCATGACGCCCGAAGGCACACCGGCATCGTTGGCCACCGGGCTGTAATACAAATCGAGCCAGACATCCTCGGGTACGCCGTCGCGCAGCAACACCAGGACCTTGTTGCGATATTCCAGGGTGCCGCCGGCCAGACAGGTGTCGACCACATGCCGGTTGAAATCGGCCACCTCCGGCCAGCCCAGTTCCACCGGCGATCCGAGCAGGTAGGGATGTCGTCCGCCGGCGAATCGTGAGTAAGCATCGTTGTAGATCATGTAACCGGCATGGCCCCAGAGCATGACCATCGGCAGCGGCGATGCCAGCATCAGTTGCACTGTGCTGCACAGGCTGGCCGGCCAGGTTTCGAGCGGGCCCAGATCGGTCCTGCTCCAGTCGAACGCACGGATTCGCCCGGCCATCTCGCCTTGCCAGCCGTCACACCCATGGCTATCGGATAAAAACTGCATCAGCTGCTTCAACGCCTTGTGGTTGATCCGGATCTATCGCTGCGCGGTCAAACGTCGCGCCCGTCTGTTTCGAGCGCATCGGGCAACGATGGTTTCATTAGAGGTATAGCCGATTTCAGTGGCAGCCGACGCTCAGACTTCGATCAGATGCTTGAGCGGATGGTAGCCGGTCTTGAGCTTCGCAGCGACGTCGAGAATCGCCTTCTGGATGCCGTCCAGGTGTATGCAGGTCAGCTCGATGGCGGCGCTCTGATTGCCAGCCTCGATGTACTCGATCAGGCGCAGGTGTTCGTCGTCGCGACAGGCTTCGTGGCTGTCGTCATCCAGCGCCGCGGCGTACAGCGAGGCGCGGGAAATCAGCTTCTGGAACCAGTCGAGCAGCACCGGGTTATTCAGGCTGCGGGCGAGCTTGATGTGGAACTCGCCCAGCAGGTGAATCAGTCGCTCGTGGTCGCCGGCTTCGTGGGCTTCGTCTTCCAGCAGCAAGTGATCGCGCAGGTCCTGCATCGCCGCAGAGTCTTTGCGCCGGCACAGTTCGGTGACGATGCCGATCTCGATCAGGCGCCGGGTTTCGAACAGCGAACGGATCTCTTCATCGCTGGGCAGCGACACCGACGCACCTTTATTGGGCTCGGTGGTGACCAGTCCATCGGCCTCCAGTTGCTTGAGCGCGGCACGAACCGACGTGCGGCTGACATTGAACAATTCCGCCAGCGACGCCTCGCCCAGCTTCATCCCCGGACGCAGCGAACGTTTGCTGATCGCCTCGTAAACCCCTTGGTAGACGCGGTCGACCGTGGTTTCCGGTTTTTTCTCGGTCATCTGAAAACTCCTTCAATGCTGGCAGCGCTGCCCGACGAGCGACTCAGTCAGGGAAATGGGGGGTTGCGCCAGCAGATTAATCCGGGTATTTCTAAATTGCATTCAGATATTGCATACAATAATTAGAGGATTGCACCATTATGGGTCAGCCAATAGCCATTGAAGTGCGTAACGTATCCAAGCGGTATTCTGATGACCCTGGCCTCGCGCCTGCCCTCGACAACGTCTCGGTGAACATCGCCGACAACGAATTCTTCACCCTCCTCGGCCCCTCGGGCTGCGGCAAGACCACCCTGCTGCGCGCCATCGCCGGTTTCGAACACGTCAGCGACGGCGAGATCCGTCTGGCGGGCGAAACGGTCAATCACCTGCCGCCGTTCAAGCGTCGGGTCAACACGGTGTTCCAGAGTTACGCGCTGTTTCCGCACATGAGTGTCGCGCAGAATATCGCCTTCGGCCTCGAGATGCAGGGTCTTGATCGCAAGACGATTCCCGGACGGGTCGACGAAATGCTCGCGCTGGTGCAGATGGAGCACCTGGCCGGGCGCAAACCGGCGCAATTATCCGGCGGCCAGCAGCAGCGCGTGGCTCTGGCCCGGGCCCTGGCGCCGAAGCCGAAAGTGCTGTTGCTCGACGAGCCGCTGTCGGCGCTGGACCTGAAGCTGCGCAAGGAAATGCAGGTCGAACTCAAGCGCGTGCAGCAGGAAGCCGGCATCACTTTCATCTTCGTCACCCACGATCAGGAAGAAGCGCTGACCCTGTCCGACCGGATCGCGGTGATGTCCGCCGGCAAGATCCTGCAGATCGGCACCCCGATCGACATCTATGAACGTCCGCAGCACCGCTTCGTCGCCCAGTTTATCGGCGACATCAATTTCCTTCCCGGCCAACTCAAACGCGGGGAACACAACGAAAACATCTTCGTACCGAACGGCATGCCGGTGGAAATCCCCTGCCCGCCCCAAGGCGTCAATGGCAGCAGCGTGCAGCTGGCATTCCGGCCCGAGCGCTCGCAACTGGTTGCAGCGGATCAGCCGCATCATCTGCGCGGTGTGATCGAAGCGGTGCTGTATGTCGGCACCGCGACGCTGTACCAGTGCCGCTTGAACAACGACATCAAAGTCATGCTGCGGGAAAACAACGAAGGCCTGAACCGTGGTCGCGCAGTCGGTGAGCCCGTGGCGGTGCACCTGCCGCCCCAGGCCTGCCTGTTGATGGAGGCCTGAGATGAGCGTCAGCAGCACTTCCCCCTCCCTCAACCGCGTGCTGTTGCTCAGCCCGGTGGTGTTGACCCTGCTCGCCCTGATCGCCATTCCGCTGGGGATCATGGGTTACATCAGCCTGCTGCCGCGCAACACCTACGGCGGCGTCGACTGGCAGGCTCAATGGCAACTGCAGAGTTATGTGCAGCTGTTCTTCCAGGAAGGCTTCGACGGCGAACTGGAGCTGAACTGGGTCTACGCCCAGGCGCTGTTGCGCTCGGTGTTCCAGGCCGGTGGCACCACGGTGTTGTGCTTCCTGTTCGGCTTTCCGGTGGCATTGTGGATGTCGAGCCTGACCCCGCGTCGGCGCAATTTGATGGTGTTGCTCATCACCATCCCGTTCTGGACCAACCTGCTGATCCGTAACTACGCGTGGCTGATCATCCTGCGCGAACAGGGCTGGGTCGCCCAGAGCCTCAACGCGCTCTTCCCGAGCGCCGGCGGCATCACCCTGCTCTACAACGACTTCGCCGTGAGCGTGGGTCTGGTCTACAGCTTCCTGCCGTTCATGATTCTGCCGATCTACTCGACCCTGGAAAAACTCGACTGGCGTCTGGTGGAAGCCGCCTATGACCTGGGCGCCAACCGCTGGCATGCGCTGCGCCGGATCATCCTGCCGCTGTCGATGCCCGGCGTGATTGCCGGCGCGTTGCTGGTGTTCGTGCCGAGCCTTGGCGCCTTCATCACCCCGGCGATCCTCGGCGGCGGCAAGACCCTGATGATCGGCAACCTGATCCAGCAGCAATTCGGTACCGCGCGCAACTGGCCGCTCGGCAGTTCGTTGTCGTTCCTGCTGCTGGGGATTCTGCTGTTGTCCCTGGTGCTCTACGCCCTCTACAGCCGCAGCGCGATGAAAAACCTGAACCGGGGAGCGAAAGCATGATCTCTTTGCACCTGAAAAAACTCCCGGCGACCCGGGAAATCAGCCTGCTGATCCTCGCTTATCTGTACGTGCCGATCCTGGTGTTGATCGCCTACAGCTTCAACGCCAACCGCTCGGCGACGGTGTGGACCGAGTTTTCGTTCGCCTGGTACGGACGGATCCTGGCCAACCCTTCGATCCAGACGGCGGCGCTGAACTCGATCATCGTCGCGACCATCGCCACGGTGTGCGCCACGGCGATTGCACTGCTCGCGGCGCTGGCGACTTACCGGCCGTTCTACGGACAGAAAATGGTCGAGGGCGGGATCAACCTGCCGCTGATCCTGCCGGAGATCGTCACCGCCGTGGCCACCCTGCTGCTGTTCATGGCCCTGGGCATCAAGCTTGGGCTGATGACGGTGATCGTCGCGCACATTGGCTTCTGCATTCCGTTCGCCTACCTGCCGATCCGCGCACGGCTCAACGATCTGGACAAGAGCCTGCTGGAGGCCGCCAACGATCTGTACGCCAACCCGTGGCAAGTGTTCCGCCGCGTGACCTTGCCGCTGTTGTGGCCGGCGGTGCTGTCCGGTTCGGTGCTGGCGTTCGTGGTCAGCCTCGACGATTTCATCATGACCTTCTTCGTCGCCGGGCCCGGTTCGACCACGTTGCCGGTGTACATCTTCTCGGCGATCAAGGCCGGCGTAACGCCCGAGATCAACGCGATTTCGACCCTGATGCTGGTGATTTCCATCGTGCTGGTGGTGCTGGCCTTCTGGCTTGGCCAACGCGGCAAACAACAATAAACCTGGAGCGCGCTCATGAAAGTGAAAAACATGCGTCTGGCAGTATCCGGTCTGGCCCTGAGTTGTTTCACCGCGTTCGGCGCCCACGCCGCCGAGCCCAAGCAATTGTTCTTCTACAACTGGACCGATTACTACCCGGTGGACCTGCTGGCCAAGTTCGAAAAGGAGACCGGGATCAAGGTCACCATGGACGGCTACGACAGCAACGAAACCCTGCTCGCCAAGTTGCAGGCCGGCGGCGCCGCGTATGACGTGATCGTGCCGTCGCAGTCGATCATGCAGACGCTGATCAAGCAGGACCTGCTGTTGGAAATCGACGCCCCGACCCTGAGCAACTTCCAGTACGTCAAAGGCCCGTTCCGCGATCCGAGCTTCGACCCGGGCCGCAAGTTTTCGGCGCCGTACCTGTGGGGCACCACCGGGTTTTCCTATGACAGCGCACGGGTACCGGGCGGCAAGCTCGATGATTCGTGGAAAGAATTCTTCGAACCGCGCAAGGAACTGCAAGGCCAGCTCGCCGCCCTCGACACTTCCAGCAGCGTGATCAACGCCGCCAGTCATTACCTGAACGTCGACGAATGCACGGAAAACCCGCAGGAGGCCAAACGCATCCTCGAACTGCTGCAAAAACAGAAACCGTTTTTGAAGATGTACAGCTCCGACAACACCGTCGACCGCATGGCCTCGGGCGAAGTGATCATGATGCAGAACTGGAACGGCTCGACGGCCCGCGCCACGTTGCAGAAGAGCACGATCAAATACGTGTACCCGAAAGAAGGCCTGGCGATGTTCCAGGACAACTTCGCCGTACCGAAAAGCGCTCCGCATCCGGGCAACGCGAGGATCTTCATCGACTGGATGATGAAGCCCGAGAACGCGGCGGCCGTGTCCAACGCGATTGCCTATGCCAACGGGATTCAGAGCGATCAGTTGCTGGATGCGAAATGGAAGGTCATGGACGCGATCAACATGCCCGAGGAATACGCCTCGCGCCTGCGGCCGGAGAAGGAATGCAGCAACAAGGCGCGGGAGCTGCAGGATCGGATCTGGTCGAAGCTCAAGGGTTGATTCGGGATCACTGGTTGATCTGAACGCCGACCACCCAGTTCGACCTGGAGAAGCCCCTCACCCTAGCCCTCTCCCAGAGGGAGAGGGGACTGACCGCATTGTCTCGAGAGATACGCCGACCTGAGAAATCGAGTTGATTACGGATTCACAGCCAATCGTTCAGGTCGGCGTAGCTCTTCAATATCCCCCATTCGGTCCCCTCTCCCTCCGGGAGAGGGCTAGGGTGAGGGAAAAAATTTCAAAGAACACCGAGGTTCCCATGTCCCACCCCCGCTGGCTCAGAAACATCCGCCCCTACGGCGCCCCCGCCGAAGACCTGCTGATCGAAAACGGCAAGTTCAGCCAACGCCGCCCGGCCTCCAATGCTCCACTGACCGCCACCGACATCGACGGCCAGAACCAGCTCCTGACCGCTCCGCTGGTGGAAAGCCACGTCCACCTCGACAAGACCCTGTACGGCCAGCCCTGGCGCCCGAACAGCGCCGGCCCGACGCTCAAGGACTACATCAGCAACGAGCGCCGTGTGCTGCGTGAAGTCAAGGCGCCGATCGCCGAACGCGCCGGCGCGCTGCTGGAAAACTGCATCGCCCGGGGTTCGCTGACGATGCGTTGCCACGTCGACATCGACCCGGAATTCGGCCTGCGCCACGTCGAGGCCATGCAGCAACTGCGCGAAACCTACAGCGACCTGATCGACCTGCAACTGGTGGTGTTCCCGCAAACCGGCCTGATCAGCCGACCCGGCACCGCCGAACTGATGCGCGAAGCCATGGCCCTGGGCGTGGAGAACGTCGGCGGCCTCGACCCCTGCGGCATCGACAACGACCCGATCGCGCAACTGGATTTCGTGTTCAAACTGGCCCGCGAGTTCCAGCGTGGCGTCGACATTCACCTGCACGACAAAGGTGAACTGGGCCTGTGGCAGATCGCCCGGATCGCCGATTACACCGAGCGTTTCAACCTGCAGAACCGGGTGATGATCAGCCACGCCTATTGCCTCGGCATGCTGCCGTGGAGTCAGGTCAAACCGGTCGCCGAACGCCTCGCGGCGCTGGGGATTTCGCTGATGAGTTCGGCACCGGCCGACTGCGCGGTGCCGCCATTTCTGGCGCTGCGCGAGGCAGGCGTCAACGTCTGCCTCGGTTCCGACGGCATTCGAGACGCGTGGTCGCCGATGGGTAATGGCGACATGCTGGAACGGGCAATGTTGCTGGCGTTTCGTTTTGATCTGGGCAAAGACGATGAACTGGCGGCAGCCTTCGACGCGGCGACGGGCAACGGTGCCCGCGCATTGGGGATCAAGGATTACGGCTTCGCCATCGGCCGGCCGGCAGACTTTCTGCTGATGCCGGTCGAAACCCTCGGCGAAGCAGTAGTTTCGCGCCCTGTGCGTCAGGTCTATCGCGGTGGCGAATTGATCGCGAGCGGCGGTCGTTTGCTGGGCAGCCGTCTGTGAAACGGATCGGTCTGAAGGCTGGTTGCGTGGTCGGTTTCGACGGCACGCAACATGTACTGTGGCGCGACGGCGAAGTGGTGTTCGCCGGTTCACGGATCGAGTTTGTCGGGCGCGGATACCAAGGGCCGGTGGATCAGTGGATCGACTACGGCAATGCGCTGATCGGACCCGGTTTCATCGACCTGGATGCCCTCGGCGATCTCGACTCCACCGTGCTGACTCTGGACAACGGCGACGAACGCGCGATGGGCCGGATGTGGTCGGCGGAGTATCTGGCGGCCGGCCCGCGTGAGTCGTTCAGCCCCGAAGAAGAGGTCTTCAAGTACCGCTACGCCTTCACCCAGTTGATCCGCAACGGCATTACCACGGCCATGCCGATCACTTCGATGTACTACCGCGAATGGGCGGAGACCTACGACGAGTTTGCCGCTGTCGCCGACGTCGCGGGCGAATTGGGCCTGCGTACCTATCTCGGCCCCTGCTACATGAGCGGCATGAGTTACTGGCGCGCCGACGGCACCCTCGCCCATCACTGGGATGAGGCTCGGGGCCTGGCGGGACTGGATGCGGCCGAACGGTTTTTCAAGGATTTCGATGGCGCCCACGCCGGGTTGATTCGCGGTGCGCTGCTGCCGGATCGCATCCAGACCTGCACCCCGGCGCTGCTCCAACGCACGTCCGCCTTGAGTCGTGAACTGAACGCACCGATGCGTCTGCATTGCTGTCAGGCGCCCGGCGAAGTAGCGATGGTCGAACAGTTGCGCGGCACCACGCCGCTGGGCTGGTTGCAGCGGTTGGATTTGCTCAACCCGCGCAGCCTGTTGCCCCACGGCATTTACACCTCGGGAGATGACGACTTGCAACGGGTCATCGACGGCGGCGCCAGTCTGGTGCACTGCCCGCTGGTGTTCGCCCGTGACGGCGAGGCGCTGAATTCGTTCGGCCGCTATCGGGCCAAAGGCATCAACCTCGCCCTCGGCACCGATACCTGGCCGGCGGATTTGCTGGCCAACATGCGCCACGGTCTGAACATCGCCCGGCTCATGGAGGGAGGGCCGTCGCAGACCCGCAGCCTCGACCTGTACAACGCCGCGACCCTCGGCGGCGCCAAGGCGTTGGGCCGTGACGACCTCGGTCGCCTGGCCCCCGGCGCCAAAGCGGATATCACCGTGTTCAACCTGCGCGGCCTGCACCTGGGCCCGCTGTTCGATCCACTGAAAAACCTGCTGCTGGCCGGGCGCGGCGACGACTGCCTAGCCAGTTACATCGACGGTCGCTGCGTGATGCACGACGGTCAGGTCAACGGCGTCGACTACCCCACTCTGCAACGCCAGGCCCAGCGCCAATACGAAAAACTGATGCGCAGCCACAGCGACCGGGCCTTTGGCCGACCGGACTGGAAAAAGCTGTTCCAGCCGGCCATTGCGTTCGCCGACGCCTACAGCGCCGAAGCGCCGTTGAGCGCCATCGATCCACTTCTTTAGAGAACACTGCCATGCACAGCTTCGATTTCAGCCAACTGAGTCCACGGGAAAAATACAAGATTCTGATCGGCAGCGTGGTCCCGCGCCCGATTGCACTGGTCACCACCATCGATGCCGAAGGCCGGGTCAATGCCGCACCGTTCAGTTTCTTCAATGCGCTGTCGGCGGATCCGCCCATTCTCGCGCTCGGCGTGGAGAACTACGGCGACCAGAGTCCGAAGGACACCACGCGCAATATCCAGATGAATCAGGAGTTCACCGTCAACATCGTCAGTGACGCCTTGGTGGAGGCCATGAACGTCTGCGCCGTGCCGTTCGCGCCGGGCTTCGATGAGTTGACCGCAGCAGGGCTGACGGCGATTCCCGGCACTTCGGTCAAATGCCCGCGAATCGGCGAAGCACCCGTGGCGCTGGAATGTCGACGGATGATGGCGCTGAACATCGGCCAGTCGCGGGAGATCATTTTTGGCGAGGTGTTGATGGCGCATGTGCGCGACGAGTTGATCGACCCGAAAACCCTGTACATCGATCAATTGGGGCTGGATGCGATCGGACGCATGGGCGGGCATGGTTATGCACGGACCCGGGACTACTTCGACCTGCCGACCCGCTCGTTGCAAGCGTGGACGGAAGCGCCGGGGGGTGGCGAGCGGTTCTGGCCACAGCGCTGATCAGTGGAAGTCGCGGCTCTGTACGCGGATGCCGTTGAGCAGCGGAGTCAGATCGCTCAAGCGTCCGGCGATCAGGTGCCGCACCTCGCCTTCCCGCTCCCAGCGGCCATCGACCTTGAGCAATTGCGAGCCCACCAGCACCTGCCGCTGACGCTCGGCCAGATCGCGCCAGACCACTACGTTGACGTTGCCGAACTCGTCTTCCAGGGTCACGAAGGTCACGCCACTGGCAGTGCCCGGCCGCTGACGCCCGGTCACCAGCCCCGCCACGCTGACCGGCCGGCCGTGTTCGACCTCCAGCAACTCCCGGGAACTGCGACAGCGCCGCGCCCGCAACTCGTTGCGCAACAGCGTCAGCGGGTGCGGCCCCAGCGTGGTACCAAGGGTGGCGTAGTCGGTGAACAGGTCTTCGCTGACACTCGGCGTCGGCAGCAACACATCCGGCTCTTCCTGACTCGGCAACCCGGCAAACAGCCCGAGCTGTTTCTGCACCCCAGCCACTTCCCAGCGTGCCCGATGGCGGTGACCAGCCAGGCCGCGCAACGCCCCGGCATCCGCCAGCAGCGCCTGGGCGCGACTGTCGAGCCCGGCCCGCTCACCCAGATCGGCGACATCGGCAAACGCCCCCCTCGCCCGAGCCTTTTCAATGCTCCGGGCATCCTCCTCGCGAAAGCCCTTGATCATCCGCAGGCCCATGCGGATGGCCGGTTGCTCGCCGGCAATCGGCTCCAGGCTGCAATCCCAGTCACTGGCGCGCACGTCCACCGGACGGATCTGCAAATGATGCCGGCGCGCATCCTGAAGAATCTGATCCGGACTGTAGAAACCCATCGGCCAGCTGTTGATCAGCGCACAGGCGAACGCCGCCGGTTCATGGCACTTGAGCCAGCAACTGGCATAGGTCAGCAAGGCAAAACTGGCGGCGTGGGATTCAGGGAAACCGTAACTGCCGAAGCCCTTGATCTGCTCGAAGATCTGCGCGGCGAATTCCGGGCTGTAGCCGTTTTTCTTCATGCCGGCGGCCAGTCGTTCCTTGTGCGGTTCCAGCCCGCCGTGGCGTTTCCACGCGGCCATGGAGCGGCGCAACTGGTCAGCTTCGCCGGGGCTGTAGTCGGCGGCAACGATGGCGATCTGCATCACCTGTTCCTGAAACAGCGGCACACCGAGGGTGCGCTTGAGCACCACTTCCAGCTCCGGTGACGGATAGGTTTCCTCTTCCTCCTGATTCCGACGGCGCAGGTACGGATGAACCATCCCGCCCTGGATCGGCCCCGGCCGGACGATGGCCACCTCGATCACCAGGTCGTAGAAGGTTTGCGGGCGCAAACGCGGCAGCATCGACATCTGCGCCCGGGACTCGATCTGGAACACGCCGATGGTATCGGCGCGGCTGATCATGTCGTAGGTCGGGCGATCCTCAGGCGGGATGGTGGCCAGGCTCAGGTCCTGATGGCGATGGCGGCGCAGCAGGTCGAAACAGCGGCGGATCGCGCTGAGCATGCCGAGGGCGAGGATATCCACCTTGAGCAGCCCGACCGCATCGAGGTCATCCTTGTCCCACTGGATGATGGTGCGGTCGGCCATGGCGGCGTTTTCCACCGGCACCAGAGTGTCCAGCGGTTGCTCGGATATCACGAAACCACCGGGGTGCTGCGACAGGTGCCGGGGGAAGCCGATCAGTTGCCCGGTCAGGCTCAGCACCCGGTGCAGCAGCGGACTTTCGGGGTCGAAACCGCCCTCGCGTAGGCGCTCCACGGGTGGGGTTTCATCGCTCCAGTGACCGCAACAGTCGGCCAGCGCATTGATCTGGTCCGGCGGCAAGCCCAGCGCCTTGGCCACATCGCGGATCGCACCGGAAGCGTGATACGTGCTGACCACCGCGGTCAGCGCCGCACGACGGCGGCCATAACGACGGAACACGTATTGCAGGACTTCTTCCCGGCGTTCGTGCTCGAAATCGACGTCGATGTCCGGCGGCTCGTTGCGCTCCCTCGACATGAAACGCTCGAACAGCAGCGTGGTGCGGTCCGGGTCGATCTCGGTGATGCCCAGGGCAAAACACACCGCCGAGTTGGCCGCCGAACCCCGGCCCTGACAGAGAATTTTCTGCTCACGGGCGAAGCGCACCACGTCGTGCACGGTGAGGAAGTAGCTTTCGTAGCCGAGTTCGGCAATCAGCTCCAGCTCATCGTCGATCTGCTTGAGCACCTTGGGCTGTGCGCCTTTCGGCCAGCGCCAGGCGATGCCTTGTTCGGTCAGGTGGCGCAGCCAGGAACTGGCGCTGTGTTCCTCGGGCACCAGCTCTTTGGGGTATTGATAGCGCAACTCGCCCAGATCGAAGGTGCAGCGGCGGGCCAGCTTTAGCGATTCGTCTAGCAAGGTCTGTGGATACAGCTCGCGCAATACATCGAGGCTGCGCAAATGCCGCTCGCCGTTGGGGTGCAGGCGCAATCCGGCCTCGGCCACCGGGACGTGATGGCGGATCGCGGTCATGGTGTCCTGCAAGGCTCGCCGGCCACGGGCATGCATGTGCACATCGCCGCTGGCCACGGCTGGAATTTGCAGCTCATCCGCCAGACTCAACAGTGCGGCAAGCCGTTGCTGATCGTTCTGCCCACGATGCAACTGCACCGCCAGCCACAGCCGCTCGCCGAACGTCTGTTTCAGCCAGCGCCCCTCTTCCACCTCATCGACCGCCTCCGGCACCCACAGCACCAGCAATCCCGGCAACGGCTCGCTGAAGTCCTCGCGCAGTATTTGATACTGGCCTTTTTGGGTACGCCGTCGAGCCTGGGTGATCAAGCCGCACAGGGCCTGATAACCCTCGATGTTCTCCACCAGCAACACCAGTTTCGGGCCGTTCTCGATACGGATTTCGCTGCCGATGATCAGCGGCAACTCCACTGACTTGGCTGCCTGCCAGGCACGGACGATCCCGGCGAGGGTGCATTCATCGGTAATCGCCAGCGCCTGATAGCCGTGCTTTTTCGCGCGCTGAAACAGTTCCAGCGCACTGGACGCGCCGCGCTGGAAACTGAAATTCGACAGGCAGTGCAGCTCGGCATAACCCTGGTTCATGCGAACCAGCCCTGCAGCCACAACGGACCGACCTCACCCACTGCCCGGTACGCCCAGCCTTGCTGGCCTGCGCGGTTCTGGATCAGGTAATAGTCGCGGCGCACGTCGTCACCGTCCCACCAGCCGGACTCGATGCGCTCCGGACCCATGAGGATGCGCGCCGAACCTTCGGGCACCGACTGCGGCTCGCCCAATAACCAACCCGGACGCTGCACGCACGGCAATGCAGGGCAACGCTGCTTGTCGTCGGCGTTCTGCCACGCGCACTCCGGGCGATGATCGGCCTGAAAGCGCAGGCCCTGCACCGCCTCATCCCCCAGCCGTGCGCGCAGGCGTTCGCGCAGTTGCTCCCAGGGCAAGGTCTGCTGCGGGCGGTCGTCGAACAGTTCCTGAAACTGCGGCACGAAACTCGGCAGATCCTCGGCGCGCAGACGAAAGCCGCGCACCGGGGCTTCGACCTGCACCTGCTCCAGTCGACCACGGGCCAGTTCAAAGAGCATCGCCGGATCGCGTTCGGCGCTGAGCAGGCCGACCTTGATCAATGTGTCCGGCAACCCGGCGTGTTCCAGATGCAGATCGAAGCGCTGCACGCCGCTGTCGCGGCCGCACAAAAACGCCGCCAGATCGGACATCAGGCGGCGCAAGGGGAACAGCAGCGCCTGATGGGACTGCACGTCGAAATTGAGTTCGATGCGCACGTCGAAACGATCCGGCGGCAGGTAGAACGCCAGCGCCAGCGGCCGTGCGCCGAACAGCGTGTCCAGGTGTTTGAGCATCGGTGCCTCGAAACGCCGGGCCAGGGCCTGACGCGGCAGGTTCTGCACCTGATGGAGGTTGCGCAGGCCCATGCGCGACAGCGCCGTGGCCACGCTCGGTTCAAGCCCGATGCGGTCGACCGGCAATTGTCCGAGGTGATGGCGCAGGGCCTCACCGTCGGGCACCACCAGTCCGTCATAGGCGTTGGCCAACACCCGCGCCGCCACCGGGTTGGGCGCGGCGACGATGCGGTGACGAAAGCCCAGCTCGGTCAACTCCGTGCGCAACCGCGCCTCGAACTGCACCCAGGAACCGAACAGCCCGAGGCTCGATTCGATCTCGAACACCACGGTGCGCGGATAATGCACGCTGACCTGGGCGCTGAAACGATAGGCCCAGGCGGCGAGAAACTGCTGCCAGTGCTCGACCTCGGCCACGTCGTAATCGACGGTGGTGAACCCTTTGCTCATGGCCTGCGCGGCGGTCATCGATTGCCCGGGACGCAAGCCCAGTGCCCGCGCCGCCGGGTTGATCGCTTGCAGCACCCGGCGCTGGGCCGGGCCGCTGAGCAGCGCCAACGGTTGCTCGGGATCGGGGCGCTGACGCAGCACGGCGTCGAGGGCCAATTGCGGGAACAGAATGCAAACCCAGCGCATGGCGACCTCAATGCCCCACGGTGAAGGCAATCGGTGCGCTGCGCGCCAGTCCGCCCCGGCACTTGAGCACGCGCAATTGCGCCGGGCGGGCATCGATGGCGATGCGCAGCGCGGCCGGCGACGGGTTGACCGCTTCGCTCAAGGGGCGCCACGCGAACGCCAGGGTCTGGCCGGTTTCCGCCGCCACCTGCAAACGGCGCAAGGCACGGTCATCGGCCTTGTGCGGCCAGCACAGCACCGCGCCGCAACTGCCCGAGCGCAGGCATTGCTCCGCCGCCCACAACGCATCGCGCTCGCTGGCCTGGATCACCGACAACTGCCGCAGATCGACCCCGGCATTGGCCCAGGCCTGCGGGTACGGCACGAACGGCGGCGCCACCAGCACAATGCGCTCGCCCGCCGCCGACAGCCGCGCCAGCGTCGGCCACACCAATTGCAATTCGCCGACACCGGGCCCGGCCAGCAGGATTTCGCTCAGCGCCGCTTCTGGCCAGCCGCCACTGGGCAACGCTGCGTCCAGCGCCGCGTGCCCGGTGGGTTGCGGGCTGGCGGCGGGTGGCGCAGGCCGGCCCTTCCAGACCTGGCCGCCATTGAACAGCGTATCCAGCGCAACGACGGCACCCATCAGCCTTGCCTCACCAGACCGCAGAACACCCCTTCGATAGCCAGGTCCTGATCGGCCCGCACCACAATCGGCTGGTACGCCGGGTTGCGCGGCAACAGGCGAACCTCATCGCCGACCCGCTCGAAGCGTTTGATCGTGACCTCACCGTCGAGTCGCGCCACCACGATCTGGCCATTGAGCGCTTCGGGGTTGCGTCGCACGCCGACCAGGTCGCCGTCGAAAATGCCGTCCTCGATCATCGAATCGCCCTGCACCCGCAGCATGTAGTCGGGCGTGCGGGAGAACAGCGCGGGATCGAGCATCAGCCGATTGTGCAGGTCGGCATCGGCACCGATGGGCGCACCAGCGGCCACCCGGCCGAGCACCGGGACTTCGAGCAGTTCCGGCCGCGCCGGCTGCCCGAGCAGGCGAATGCCCCGGGCCTGATGCGGGTTGACCTCGATAAACCCGGCTTCGGTGAGCGCCAGCACATGCTTGCGCGCCACGCTGCGGGAGGCAAAACCAAAAGCCTCGCTGATTTCAGCGAGGCTTGGGGGCTGACCGTGTTCGGCGATGCGTTCGCGGATAAAGGTCAGGATGGCGGTACGGCGGGGAGTCAGAGTCGTCATGGAGTACATTTGTACTCTTGTGGGATTTTCCTGACAAGCACCGCCAGTCAGCTCAAACCGCGCTCCGCGAGAAACCCCGCGATGTAATCAATGAACGCCACAACCTTGGCCGTCGCCCGTCGATGGCTCGGGTACACCGCCAGAATATGTGGCCCGAAGCTGTCCGGGTCGATCTCGTAATCGGCCATGACCCGCACCAGTCGCCCGTCGGCGATGTACGGCGCGGCACTCCACAGCGGCGTGTGCAGCAGGCCACGCCCGGCCAAGGCGCTGGCCAGCAGCAGGTCGTAATTGTCACTGCGCAACAGCGGCGCCGTCGGTTGCGCCAGGCTCAGGCGCTGGCCGTCGCGCTCGGCCCACCAGAATTCGCGGCTGAGCAACGGATGCCGGTACAGCAGCCATTCATGCTGATCGAGGGTTTGCGGCGTCACCGGCAAGCCCTTGCGCGCCAGGTATTCGGGGCTGCCGCACAGCGCCAGGCGATTGCTGCCGACCACCCGGGCGATCAACCCCGGCAAATCATCGTGCCCTTCACGCAACGCCAGGTCGTAACCGCTTTCCAGCAGATTGACGAATTCGTCGCACAAATCCACTTGCAGGCTGATCTGCGGGTATTGCTGCAAAAAGCCGTCACACACCTGATCAAGAAACGCCCGCCCGTAGGCCAGCGGTGCGGTGATTTTCAGGCTGCCGCGCAGGCCATGCTGCAACTGCTCGATTTCTTCGCTGGCCTCGTCCAGCCGTTGCAGCACCTGGCGTGCGGTTTCCAGATACAGCCGGCCGATTTCGGTCAGCAGAATCCGCCGCGTGCTGCGCTCGAACAGCCGCGCCCCAAGTTCGGATTCCAGATGATTGACCGCTTTGGTCAGGGCCGACGGGGTCTTGCCCAGTTGCTCGGCAGCGCGGCTGAAACTGCCGAGCTGCGCGGTGACCACGAACATTTTCAGTGCACCCAGCTTGTCCATGCTTTTTCCATTCAGGCAAAAACGTTTTTCGTGAGGGAGGCGTTCTGTCGGGCGTTGGCAGCCACTAATCTGGCCATCAGACGCAATAACAAGGAAATGTTCAATGAAAAGATTCATCCCGCATTTCACAAAAAATCTGCTGATCGCCGCTATGAGTTTTGCCTCGATGGAAGCCATGGCCGCCACCGATCTGGTGCTGCTCAATGGCAAGATTTTCACCGCCGACCGCGCTCAACCGAAGGTTCAGGCGCTGGCCGTGGAGAACGGCAAGGTGCTGAAAGTCGGCAGCGACGCGCAGATCAAGGCCTTGATCGAGCCCGGCACCCAGGTCATCGACCTGAAAGGTCAGGCGGTGATGCCCGGCCTGATCGACAGCCATTCCCACGCGATTTTCGGCGGACTGGAAATGGTCTCGGCCAACATGGAAGACGACGTGGTCAGTCTGGATGAACTGGAAAAACGCCTGCGCGGCTGGCGTGACGACGGCAAGGCCCGCCATGGCGACGTATTAAGCGTGGCCGGCATGAGTTCGGCGTATTGGGCCAAGGCTGAAGCGCTGGGCAAAATCTTCAATAACGGCGAATGGGCCGACGTGCCAGTGGTGTTCACCGGCAGCGATCACCACACCGCTTGGGCCAACAATGTGATGCTCAAACGTGCGGGCATCGACGCCGGACTGCTGAAAACCCTGCCGAACGCGGAAAAAGACACCCTCGGCAAACTGGCCAACGGTGAGCCGAACGGCTTTGTGGTCGATGCCGGTTGGGATCGGGTCGCCTCGAAAATGCCGGTGCCGAGCCCGGCCGACATGCTCAAGGCTGCGCAATCGGCGGTGCACTTCAATAACAGCCTCGGCATCACCGCGTGGATGGACCCCGCCGCCAACGCCGCACCGGGCGAGCCGGTGTTCGCCCTCAAGCCCACCGAGAAAACCGTCGGCGTGCTGCCGGCCTACAAGGCCCTGTCGGAAAGCGGCGGCATGACTGCCCACGTCGCCGCACTGCTGGTGGCCAATCCGAAAAGCGTCCCGGCCGATCTCGACACCCTCGACAAGGTGCGCCGGCAGTTTCAGGGCATTCCCAACCTGACGCTGCCGGGGATCAAGATCTTCGCCGACGGCGTGATCGAGTACCCGGCCCAGAGCGCGGCGATGATCGATCCCTACAGCAACTCGCACAAACAGGGCGAATTGCTGATCGATCCGCAGCATTTCGGCGAACTGGTCAGTGCCATCGACCAGCGCGGCTGGCTGGTGCACATCCACGCCATCGGCGACCGCGCGGTGCGCGAATCGCTGAACGGCATCGCCCAGGCGCGCAAGGACCGGCAAAGCGGCGTAACGCACTCGATCACCCACCTGCAAATGGTCAACCCGAAGGAGTTCGCCCGCTTCAAGCCGCTGAACGTGATTGCCTCGATGCAACTGCTGTGGGCCAGCGCCGACGACTACACCACCGACATGATCAAGCCTTACGTCAGCGCCCTCGCCTTTCGCTATCAATACCCGGCGCATTCGCTGCTCAAACAGGGCGCGACGATTGCCGGCGCCAGCGACTGGCCGGTGTCCTCGCCGAACCCGTGGAACGCCATGGCCCAGGCCATCACCCGCACCGGGCCGCTGGGCGTGCTCAACGCCGACGAACGCCTGGACCGTGAAACCATGTTCTACGCCTACACCGCCAACGCGGCGCGGACCATCGGCCTGGAACAACAGATCGGCTCGCTGAGCCCCGGCAAACAGGCCGATTTCATCGTGCTCGATCGCGACGTGTTCAGCGTCGACGACAAGGCCCTGCATGACACCCAGGTCCTGCAAACCTGGTTCGCCGGCCGTCAGGTCTACGCCCCTACCCTCCAATAACAATCGCCGTATCCGCTGCCCGACCCCGCGCCAGCCGCCGGGGTCCGGCGCAGCCTTGCCCGCTTCCTGCCCATAACAACCACAACAACGGGACTTCACATGAAAGCCTTGCCCTTGCTCGCCCTTAGTTCCTTGAGCCTGCTGCCCTTGAGCAGCCACGCAATTGCCCTGAACGATGATTTCGCGGTGCTGGTCGATCTGACCCTGGCCAGCGATTACCGCACCCGCGGCATCTCCCAGACCCAGAACGACCCGGCGGTGCAGGCCGGGCTGACCCTGGCCCACAGCAGCGGCCTGTACCTCGGCGCATGGAGTTCGAACGTCGATTTCGGTGGCGGCCTGAAAACCCGTCAGGAGGTCGATTACTACGCCGGCTGGCTGTGGCAGGCCACCGAGGCCGTGAGCCTGGATCTGGGCTACATCAAATACGCGTATCCCAAGGAGAGCCAGTTCAACCAGAGCGAGGTGTACTCGATTCTCAGCGCCTACGGCATGAAACTCGCGGCCTATTACTCCAGTGACGCGCCGGGCATCGACAGCAAACAGAGCTCGCTCTACAGCTACATCGGTTACGAAACCGAATTGCCGTTCGATTCCGGGCTGAAACTGCGCTACGGCAACATGGACTTCAAGGATCCGCATATGTATTCGGCGTCCGGTCACAGCGAAGAGTCCTACCGGGAGTGGGAAGTCAAACTGACCCACAACCTGGCCGGCGTGGTGCTGGGCCTGAGCTACATCGACACCGACCTCTCGCAGAGCCAGTGTCTGAGCAGTTGGGGCTTCAAGGACGTGTGCACGGCGACAGTCGTCGCCAGCATCAGCAAATCCTTCTGAACCGCCGCAGTTCTCCGTGGGAGCCGGCCTGCTGGCGCCCACGTTTTTTTGCACTTACCGTGATTTTGTTACCGGATGTTTACGGAATTTTTACCAATGCTCTTCTACAGTTACGCGCGTAACCGTATGGGTTTTCGACTGACGTAGAGGAAAGTATCGAAATGGCTTTGGGCAAAGGACTGCGTTTACCGTCCATCACTCCGACCCGCCTGGTGCTGCTGTTTTCGCTGGCACTGGTGGCGCTGTACAACCTGGCGACCTGGAAGGCGCTGGGAACATTGATCACTCTGCAAGGCGCACAGAAACTGGCGTTTTTCGCGTCCTTCGGGCTGTTTCTGTGGGCGGCGATCACCCTGTTACTGACCCTGGTGTCGTTTCGCTGGACGCTGAAACCGGCGTTGACCCTGGTGGCCCTGCTCTCGGCCTGCGCGGCGTACTTCATGAACGAGTACGGGATCACCATCGACACGGTGATGATCCAGAACGTGTTCGAAACCAATCCCGGGGAAGCCGCGGCGCTGTTCAGCGGCAAACTGCTGGCTTACGTGCTGTTGCTCGGTATGTTGCCGGCCGTGCTGATCTGGCGCTGGCCGGTGGTTTATCGGCCGTTCTTTCGGGGCTTGCTGAACAAGGTGCTGGTGATTGTGTCCTGCGTGCTGGTGATCGGCGCATCGGTGGGCGCGTTCTATTCGACCTACGCACCGATCTTTCGCGAGGAAGACAAGCTCACCCACTTCATCAACCCGACCAACTACATCTACGCGATCAGCAAATACACCAAGCAGCGGCTGGGGATCAAAAAGCATTTCGTGGTGCAGGCCATCGGCGAAGACGCGGTGATGAGCGCCAAGGCGGCCTCCCGCGAGAAGAAATCGCTGATGGTGTTCGTGGTCGGCGAAACCGCCCGGGCCGACCATTTCTCGCTCAACGGCTATGAGCGCGAGACCAATCCCGAGCTGAGCAAACTCGACATCCTCAATTTCACCCAGGTGCATTCCTGCGGCACTTCGACGGCGGTGTCGGTGCCGTGCATGTTCTCGATGTTCCCGCGCGAGGACTACAGCGACAAGAAAGGCAAAACCTACGAAGGCCTGCTGGACATCCTGCAACGGGCCGGCGTGCAGGTGCTGTGGCTGGACAACAACAGCGACTGCAAGGGCACTTGCCTGCGGGTGCCGAACCGCGACATCGCGAAGAACCAGCCGGGGCCGTTCTGCGACGGCAACAACTGCCTCGACGAAGCGCTGCTGGCCGACCTGCAAGGCTACATCGACAGCCTCAAGGGCAACGCGATCATCGTCCTGCACGCCGACGGCAGCCACGGCCCGGAATATTACGAGCGCTACCCCAAGGACATGGAGCGCTTCAAACCGATCTGCCACACCAACCAGCTGGGCAGTTGCAGCCGTGACGAACTGGTCAACGTCTACGACAACACGATCCTCTACACCGACCATTTCCTGGCCAAGGTGATCGAGCTGCTCAAGCGCAATCAGGATCATCTCGATACGTCGATGCTGTACGTCTCCGACCATGGCGAATCGCTGGGCGAGAACGGCCTGTACCTGCACGCCGCGCCTTATGCGCTGGCGCCGGAAGCGCAGACCCATGTGCCGATGGTGATGTGGTTCGGCAACAACACCCTGGCGCAACTGGGCATCGACCGTGGCTGCCTGCAAGGCAAAAGCAGCCAGCCGGATCTGAGCCACGACAACCTGTTCCATTCGGTGCTCGGGTTGTTCGAAGTCAGGACGTCGCTGTATCAGCCGGGGCTGGATATTTTCCATGGCTGTCGGCCGGCGATGACGGCGGGACAGTGATCCCCTCAAGCTGCTCGAGATAGGCCCACGGGTAAATCCCGCGCTGATGGCCATCGCTGAACACCAGTTGCAGGCCGTAGCCCTGAGCGTTCAATTCGATAACCCGCACACGCGGGTCAACCAACGGTGGCGAGCCCCGCAGACGAAACGCCCGGCATTGCGAGCACGGGCATTGGCGGCGCAGTTCGGCATGGTCGAGCAGTTGCTCGCGGCCATCCGGCCAGTTCAGCCGCAAGCGGTGTTCGCTTTGGGAATTACCGACCGACAGCGGATTCATTGCAGCTGACTCAAGGCAATCCGCACGGCTTTGCGCACTTCCGGGTCGCCGTCGTCCTGCGCAGCCTGCAATGCGGCCACGGCCCCGCGATCATTCAACTCGCCCAGCGCCAGCGCGGCTTCCTTGCGCAGGTTGCTGATGCGATGACCGAGGGTGTCGATCAGGGCATCGAGGGCTGCGACGTACTTGAGTCGCCCGAGGCTGCGGGTGGCGCGCAGGCGAACCTGCCAGTAGTCGTCGGCCAAGGCTTCGATCAGCGCCGGGCCCGCGTCGGTATGGCCGACCTTGCCAAGGGTGGTCGCGGCTTCTTCGCGCACTTGCCAGGCCTGGTCCTGCAAGGCTTGACGCAACGCGGGCAGCACTTCGGCGTCACTTGCCAAACCCAGGGCGCCGGTGGCGGCGCGGCGTACTTCGGTGTCCGGGTCATCACTCGCCAGGCGGGCCAGTGCCGGCAACGCGTCGAGTTGCTTGAGCCAGCCGAGCACGCCGACGGCTTCGCGGCGCACACTGGCATCGGCATCGTTCAGCGCCTGAATCGCGGCCGGCGCAGCGCCGGGGAAACGCAACTCGCGCAAGGCCCGGAACGCGGCAATCCGCACGCCGGTTTCGGCATGGGCGGTCCACGGCAGAATCACCCTGCCCGCCGCTTCGATCTTGAGCAGGCTCAGGCTCTGCGCCGCAGCGGCTTGCACCGCCGGCGACGGATCCGTCAGCGCCTGGCACAGCGCTTCAACCACCGGCTCGTCTTCCCAGGCCTCCAGCAGGCGCGCCGCTTCGGCACGCACTTCTTCGGCGGGGTCTTCGGCCAGACGCTCGACCAGCCAGAGCAGACCGTCCGGCTCTTCGAGGTCGGCCAGGTCGATCAGGGCAATCCGCCGTACACCGGCGTCATCAGCGGTCAGGCGCGGTTGCAGGGCGAGAATGGCGTCGTTATCGGTCACAGCAAAAAATGAGGTCACAGGGCAAATCTCGGCAAGGAGTTTTCAGGAGGCAAACCGAGCGGATTGAGGCGCGGCAGCGGTCGGTCGTTGTCGTGGCGCAGCAGGTCGAGGCAGTGGCGCTTGAGGCGCGAGAATTCGTGACTGGTCACCAGTTCGGTGGTGCGTGGCCGGGGGAAATCCAGGCGCAAGTCTTCGATGATCCGCCCCGGCCGCGCGCTCATCACCAGCAAGCGATCGGCGAGGAACAGCGCTTCGTCGATGTCATGGGTGACGAACACCACGGTGGTGCGAATCCGCGTCCAGATGTCCAGCAGCAGTTCCTGCATGTTCAGTCGGGTCAGCGCGTCCAGTGCGCCGAAGGGCTCGTCCATCAGCAACAGCCGTGGCCGATTGACCAGCACCCGGGCGATTTCCACCCGTTGCTGCATGCCGCCGGACAGTTGATCCGGCCAGCGTTCGGCGAAACCTTCGAGGCCGACCAGTTTGAGGATGTCGTCGGCGGCACGATGGCGTTCGGCTTTGCCGATGCCGCGCATCTTCAGGCCGAAGGCAACGTTGTCGCGCACCGTGCGCCACGGGAACAGCGTGTGATGCTGAAACACCATGCCGCGCTGTGGCGACGGGCCGGACACTTCGGCGCCATCGACTTTCAACTGCCCGCCATGGGGTTGCAGATGCCCGGCCAGCGCACCGAGCAAGGTCGACTTGCCGCAACCGGAGGGGCCGAGAATGCACACGAACTGGCCCGGTTCGATTTGGCAGTCCAGCCCCTGCACCGCTTCAAACGCTTGCCGGCCTTCGCCGAGGACGATGGATAACTGGCGGATGTCGATCCGCCCTTCCGGAGTTTGCATCACGCTCATCAGGCTTTTCCTCGTGGTCGATGCCAGGGCGTGAACAGCCCGCCCAGGCGTTTGATCAGCAGGCTGCTGCCCATGCCCAACACGCCGATCAGCAACATGCCGACCACGATGTCGGCGTAGTTCTGGATGGTGTAGGACTCCCAGGTGTAGTAACCGATGCCGAACTGACCGGAGATCATTTCGGCGGTCACCAGACAGAACCACGAGGTGCCCATGCCGATGGCGAGCCCGGTGATGATGCTCGGTGCGGCGCCCGGCAGGATCACTTCCAGCAGGATCGCCCGACGCCCGGCCCCGAGGCTTTTGGCCGAGGCGATCAGCCGCGGGTCGACGCCTTCGACGCCGTGCACGGTGTTGAGCAGGATCGGGAACAGTGCGCCGGTGAAGGTGATGAAGACCATCGACAGTTCCGACGACGGGAACATCAGGATGGCCAGTGGAATCCATGCCACGGCGGGGATTGGGCGCAGTACTTCCAGCGGTGGCAGCAGCAGGTCTTCGGCCCATTTCGAACGGCCGATGGACAGGCCCAGGGCGATGCCGATCACCAGCGCCGCGAGGTAGCCGGCGAAGACCCGGCCAAGGCTGGCGGTCAGGTGCTGGATGAGCTTGCCGGAGTCGCCGAGGCCGAGGGCGGCTTCGATCACGGCCAGCGGGGTCGGGACGTTGGCGAAGGTGACGAGGCCGAGGTTCCAGTGGTGGCTGGCGGCTAGTTGCCAGAAGAGCAGGCAGAACGCTATGGAGGTTGCTCTGGTGGTCCAGCGGGCTTTCGGGATTTTCATGGATCGGAATTCCGTGTGATGACTGAGATCGAACCCCCTCACCCCAGCCCTCTCCCCCAAGGGGGCGAGGGGGAAAGGGGGCAGATCTTCAAGCCTTTCAAAACCTGTACCCGACTCGAGAACGAGCAGATGTTCATGATTTTCAAACCTGAGTTCGGCTCGATATCTCAGGTCGGCGTAACTCTCCAGAACAACACCGTCAGTCCCCTCTCCCTCCGGGAGAGGGTTAGGGTGAGGGGCTTTTGATCTGCTGTTAGCGGGTGGCCACGGCCTGGGTGGTAGCGTCGGTAAAGTCGAGGACTTTGCCGCCCTGAGCCGTGGCAAATTGCTGCGCCTGGCCCTTGAGCAAAAACGCGCTGAGCCGCCCCTTCGCATCACTGGCAAACCACGCCTGCTCTGCCAGCAACTTGATCCCGCTGTCACTCGCCTGCGCATACACCGCACGGATGTTTTTACCTTCCGATTTCAGGCCGGCCAGCGCGGTGAACGCCTCTTCAGCCGAGGCATACCGCCGGACCTTGTCCTCACCGCGCACCCAGATTTCCGCAACATGACTGAAATCCGAAATGGCTTTCCCGGTCAGCGCATCGACCGACTTCAAAGGCGTCTGCGCGTAGTTGGCCAGTTGCGCCGTGTAATCCAGATTCGAAGCCTTGAACGCCGCACGGATGTACTGATCGTCGATAAAGGTGTTCAGGTCGAGCCCGCGATCGGCCTTCTTCAGCAGCTTCAGCGTGTCGATGGCCGTTCCCACAGCCTGGCGATACTCCGGCTTCCAGCTCAGGTCGCGGGTCTGCACGCCGAGCGGGCCGTGGAACAGGTAGTTGACCTCGGCATCGACGCCGGTGACCTTGGCGATCAGTTCGCTGTATTTCTCCGGTTCGGCAGCCAGCAGTTGATTGGCCTCGATGCTCGCGCGCAGGTAGGCGACGACGATTTCCGGGTACTTCCTGGCGTAGGTCTGATCGACCAGCGCACCGTGGAACGTCGGTGCATTGGCCTGGGCGCCGTCGTAGATCTTGCGGGCGAAGCCGCGGCTCGGGAACAGTTCGGCAAACGGTACGAAGTCGGCGTGGGCGTCGATTTTGCCGGCCTGCAACGCGGAGCCTGCGACCTCTGGCGGCTGGGCGATGATGTTCACGTCCTTGAGCGGATCCCAGCCCTGCTCCGCCACGGCGCGCAGCAACATGCCGTGGGCGGTGGAGGCGAACGGCACGGAGATGGTCTTGCCCTTGAGTTCGCTCAACGACTGCACGCCAGACGCGCTCGGCACCACGATGCCGTTGCCGCTGCCCTTGATGCTGCCCGACAGCACGCTGATGAACAGACTGTGTTTGCCGGCGGTTTCAAACGCCACGCCGTTGAACGCACCGGGGAAATCGGCCATGGCGCCGAAGTCGAGTTTGCCGGCGACCATCTCGTTGGTCAGCGGTGCGCCGCTGGTGAAGTTCTTCCATTGCACATCGTACTTGGCCTCCTTGTAGGCGCCGTCGTGAGGCAGGTATTTGTCGAGCAGGCCCAGTTCGCGAATCAACAGGCCGCCGGCGGCGCAATTGATGGTGGTGTCCTGGGTGCCGATGGCGATGCGGATGGTTTCGGCGGAGGCCGACAGGGTGAACGAAGCCAGTACCAGACCGGCGATTGCTGCACGCAACATGGTTGAATCCCCTCGAATCATTTATAGGATGTTCGTCTCCGCCGCGATCAGGGCGCGGTGGGAAACGAGGGGTGTGTTGAATCAGGCGTCCGGTGTTGCCGGATAGCGTTTCAGCGAAGCAGGTACGGGATTTCGACTTTCACCGCACCGGTCGGGCAGTCCTTTTCGCAAGGCATGCAGTACCAGCATTCATCGAAGGCCATGTAGGCCTTTTGCGTGGCCGGGTTGATCGCCAGCAGGTCCAACGGGCAGACATCGACGCACACGGTGCAGCCCTTTTCGGCGATGCATTTGTCCTCGTCCACGGTGACGGGGGCGTTGGAGCGGAAGAAGATTTCCTGGGCTTGGTAGGCCATGGTTCGGACTCTCTCTAGTGATGCCTCAAGCGGCGAAAGCGCCGACCCGGAGGCGGTCGTAGGCCTGCATTTCCTCGGCATCGAGGGGGATGATGTAAGGCTCGACGGCTTTCTTGAAACTGGTCATGCGCCCGTCCTCGCCCTTCTTCAGGTGGCAATGGCAGAACCATTCGCGGTCGTCCCGTTGCGGATGATCGACGCGGTAGTGGTACAGGCCCCAGCGACTTTCGGCGCGGAACAGCGAAGCGCGGGCGGCCATTTCGGCGCAGTCGCGGATCACGCTGGTTTCCATGGCGCGCATCAGTTCGTGGGCGTTGTTGGCCTTCATCTCGTTGAGATCGCGCTCGATGTCGCTGAAGCGTTGCAGGCCGATTTCCATTTTTTTGGTCACTTTCGGCGGTTGCAGGTAGTCGTTGACGAAGCGCCGCAGCTTGTACTCCACCTGGGCTGGCGGCAGACCGTGTTCGCGATCCAGCGGTGCATAGACCCGGGCCTTTTCCTTTTCGATCTGCTCGGCATCCAGCACGGAGAACTCGCGCCCGGCAACAAACTCCGCCGCGTTGTTGCCCGCGAACCAGCCGTAGGTGAACGCGCCAAGCATGTAGTTGTGCGGCACGGCGGCCATGTCACCGGCCGAGTACAAACCTTTCACCGAGGTTTCGGCGCGCTCGTTGACCCACACGCCGGACGCCGAGTGGCCGCTGCAAAAACCGATTTCCGAGATGTGCATCTCGACCATCTGCGTGCGGTAATCCGTGCAGCGATTGGCATGGAACTGGCCGCGACTCGGACGTTCGTTGCTGTGGAGGATTTCCTCGATGTTCTGGATGGTTTCCTCGGCCAGGTGATCGAGCTTGAGGAACACCGGACCGTTGCCGCTTTCCAGTTCCTGGTGGAATTCCCACATCATCTGCCCGCTCCAGTAGTCGCACTCGATGAAGCGTTCGCCCTTGTTGTTGGCGGTGTAGCCACCGAGCGGGCCGGTGACGTAGGCGCAGGCCGGGCCGTTGTAATCCTTGATCAGCGGGTTGATCTGGAAGCACTCGAGGTTCGCCAGTTCGGCCCCGGCGTGATACGCCATGGCGTAACCGTCGCCGGCGTTGGTCGGGTTTTCGTAGGTGCCCATCAGATAACCCGAGGACGGCAGACCGAGGCGCCCGGCAGCGCCACACGCGAGGATCACTGCCTTGGCCTTGATCACATGGAAGTCGGCAGTGCGGCAGTCGAACCCCATCACACCGTTGACGGCGCCCTCCTCGTCAGTCAGCAAACGGGTGCAGACCAGGCGGTTGGTGATGCTCACCCGCGCGCGCTTCAACTGGCGATACAGGACTTTTTTGATGTCGTGCCCTTCCGGCATCGGCAGCACGTAGGCGCCCATGTGGTGGACTTTCTTCACCGCGTAATCGCCGGTTTCGTCCTTCTCGAACTTCACGCCCCAGCGGTCGAGCTGCTCGATGGTTTCGAAACTGTGGGTGGCGTAGGCATAGACCGCTGCCTGATTGACGATGCCGTCGTTGGCGATGGTGATTTCCTTGGTGTACTGCTCGGGCGTCGAGTGGCCGGGAATGATTGCGTTGTTCAGGCCGTCCATGCCCATGCTGATCGCGCCGCTGCGCTTGACGTTGGCCTTGTCGACCAGCAGCACGCGCAGTTCCTTGTTCTTTTCCTTGGCCTTGATCGCGGCCATCGGGCCGGCAGTGCCGCCGCCGATCACGACGATGTCGTATTCCTGTTCGAGGGTGTTGCGGGTCATGGTCACGCCCCTTTTTGCCGGTCGATCCGCAGGCGGTACTGGAACGCATCGCCACGGTAGTAAAGGTGTTCAAAGTCCAACGGCTGGCCGTGAGCGTCGTGGGTCAGCCGCTCGATGCGCATGATCGGCGAGCCGGCCTCGACGTTCAGCGCCTGAGTCAGGTCGCTGTCGGCCAGCACCGCGTCGATGGCCAGATCGGCATGGCCGAGGGCGATGCCGCAGTCGTTTTCGAGGATCAGGAAGATGTCGCGGGTGACCAGATCGGCCTTCTCCAGCCGCTCGCCGACGGCTTTGGGCAGGTAGGTGATTTCCAGCGAAATCGGCTCGCGGTTGATCAGCCGTACACGCTTTATCTGCGCGACGATTTCGCCTTCGGCGACCTGCAAACGCTCGGCAACCAGTTTGTCGGCGGCGATGAATTTGAAGCTGCGCAGGCGGTTGATCACCTCGTAGCCACGGCCGGTCATGGACTCGGCGAGGCCTTGCAGGGTGCTGACGTTTTGAAAGGTCTTGGGTTTGGCGACGAAGGTGCCTTTGCCGTGGATCTTGAAGATCAGCCCTTCTTTCTGCAGATCGCCCAGGGCCTGGCGCACGGTGATGCGGCTGACCTTGAACAGCGTTCCAAGCTCGCTTTCGGACGGCATCTGGCTGTCTTGCGGGTATTCGCCGTCGAGGATGCGGGCGCGCAGTACGTCGCGCAGTTGGGTGTGCAGCGGGACGCTGCCCAGGGAGAGAACGTTATCGGTCATCACGGGATCACTTGTCATAACGAGTTATGACGTGATCTTAGAGACGTTATGACAAGTTTGAGAAATATTGTTTGGGCATAACCTTAGATGCGCCTTCAGTGGCGCTTGAGGATCTGATCCATGACCCAATCAGTCTTCAGGGCCTCGGCGGCGATTGCCGGGTGCCGGGACTCACCGCGAATCTGCGCGTTCATACCGAGTACGTGATGCCACTGGATGTGTTCGTGATGGGGGATTTCCAGGCTGATGTGTTCGTCGGCATGCAGCTCGACCGGATGCTCGTCGAACACCGAAAAGCCGATCCGCCCTTGGCTGCCAATGATCTCGACCCGATCCTCACGGCGATCCGCAACAAAGTTCCAGCAACCCATGCCCAGTGCGCCCGAGGCGAATCGCCAACTGGCGCTGACCGCATCCTCCGCCGCGTACAACCCGGCCTGACGCGCGGTGAAACCGGCGACTTCGACGATGTCGCCGAGCAGGTACTGGAACAGGTCAAAACCATGGCTGGCCAGATCCGCAAAATACCCGCCCCCGGCGACCGCCGAATCGGTGCGCCAGTTTGCGCTGCCGTCCAGATCCTTGGGCGATGGTGCCTTGGTCAGCGTCCAGCTCAGATGCCGCACCTGGCCGATGCGGCCCTGCTCCAGCCACTGCCGAACCTGCTGGAAACGCGGGAACGAACGGCGGTAATAGGAGACGAACAGGTGCAGACCAGCCTCGGCGAACGCCTGCTGCATCTCGCGGCTTTGCCCGGCGTTGAGCGCCATGGGTTTCTCCACGCAGCAGTGCTTGCCGGCGGCGGCGACTTTCAGGCTGTAGGTGTGGTGGCTATCGGGTGGTGTGGCGATGTACACCGCGTCCACCTCGGGGTCGTTGATCAGGGCATCGACGTCGGTGTACGTCCGAGCGATGCCGTGGCGCGCGGCGTAATCGGTCACCGCTTCGAGACGTCGCCCCATCACCGCCACCAACGCCGAGCCGGGCGCCTTGTAGAAGGCCGGCCCGCTCTTGCGTTCGGCGACGCTGCCGCAACCGATCATGTCCCAACGCACCACGTTCATGCTTGTGCCTCAGCCGATGCGCAGTGCGCGCAGATCGAGGTGGCCGTTTTGCAGCGGCGGGCACCAGTAATAGCCGCCGGTGATCGGCCGGCTGATGCGATAGAGACCGTCGGTGATGCCGTCTTCCAGACCGCTCATACGGCGCAGTTGCGCTTCAAAGGCATCGAGGGAGAAGCCGAACGCCAGGAACATCAGGCCGGCGCGGTCGCCTTCGATCCACGGCATCGAACGACGCACGACGAAGGCTTCCGGGGCGAAGCTTTCCTGGGCGGTGCGTTTGACGTGGGCGGACACCGGGGCGTCGTCGATCTCTTCGTTGTCGCTCAGGCGACGGCCCATGATGTTGTCCTTGTCCTCGGCGGACAACGCATGGAAACCCTTGAGGTCGTGCTGCCATTGCTGGATTGCGGCGAAGCTGCCACCGACCAGACCGTCCGCGCCGTCACTTTGCAGTGCGGCGGCGATGGCGGCTTCGTCGTGCGGGTTTTCGGTGCCGTCTTCATAACCGGTGAGGTCATGGCCGTCCTTATGGCGAAAGGCCTCCTGCATCTGCACCAGACGCAGCGCCGGGGCCAGTGCGGCCTCAAGTGCGGTGCTGCGATTGAGCAGATCGCCACGGTCGACACCGTGCAGCCAGACCCACAGGGCGTGCTGGGTCGACGGGTTTTCCACGCCAACGCCGGTCAGCGCCGGGAAGCTGCGCAGGCCGTCGATGTTCACCTTCAGGGCCTTGGCCAGGGATTCACCGAAACCGACCACCGCCGACTTGCCGTCCACCAGGTTCAGCAGGTTGTCGATCGCCTGCGGCAGCGCTTCAACCGAATCAAGGGCGAAAAACAGGTGACGTGCTTGTGGCGGAACGGGGGTGGCGAGGATGCCCGGCTGGTAGTAACTCATGTCGACTCCTTGGAAAGAGCGCGGAGTTTAACTGTAGGCGGAGGGTTTGTGGGGGATTGAAATGGGTTGGGTAGCCTCAAAGGCCCCCTCACCCTAGCCCTCTCCCGGAGGGAGAGGGAACTGACCGGGTTGTTTGTTGGAGATACAGCGACGTGAAAGACAGAGTTGAATAGGGATTCGCTGAAAAACTTTCAGGTCGGCGTATCTCTCGAATATCCCCCAATCGGCTCCCTCTCCCTCCGGGAGAGGGCTGGGGTGAGGGCCATCGGTCTCAGATCAAATCGAAGCACTGCGCCACGCACTCGGGCTTTTCCCCGTCCAGCGTTTGAACGCCCGGCGAAAACTACGCACGTCGCTGTAGCCGACTTCCTCGGTAATCCGCTCAATCGGCATATCAGGATTAGCCAGCAAACTCATGGTGCGCGCCTGACGCACTTGTTCCAGCAGCGCCTCGAACGTCAGCGAATGCTCAGTCAGCCGCCGGCGCAGAGTGCGGCTGCTCATATTCAAGTCGGCGGCAATCTTTTCAATATGGCTGCCCCGGCTCAAGTCACGGGCAATCGCCCGCTCCACCGCCTGGATCAGATCGAGTTTCTGATGAACCTGCGCCGCCTCCAGCTCCAGCAACTTGACCGCCTGACGCAGCGCCAGCGAATGGTGGTTGGGCAGGTTCACATCCAGCCATTGCACGTCGATCAACATGCGGTTGTGCAGGCACCCGAAGCGCACCTCCGGCCCCAGCAACCGCCTGTACTCATCCAGGTAATCCGGCGCGGCGTGCATGAACTCCACGGCAATCGGCTTGAACGTCTCGCCCACCAGCGCCCGGCCATAGACCAGCAGGCTGGCGAAAAACTCTTCAACGGCAAACACCTGCACCTCGGCAAACGGCAGCCGGCACTCAACGTCGACGTAGACCTGATCGCCTACCACATCGACGCTGGAAACCACGATCCCGCCGGAAGTGTGCTGATGCCGAACCCCGATTTCGAACGCGTCGCGCAAGGTCTTGCACAGCGACAGCACATGCCCGAGCAGACCCAGCGTACCGAGCACGTTCTGCGCGCCGACCCACAGGCCCAGCCCCTGATTGGGCAAAGCCTTGAGCGCACGCTGGATCATCGCCACGGCCTGGCGATAGGAAATCCGCTGCGCCGGATCCTGCAGGTCGTCGAAATCAAAACCCAGGCCACGGCACAGACTCTGCGGCTCGACGCCCTTGTTGGCGGCGACTTCGGCCAGGGTTTGCAGGAGAAATGGCGACACCAGCGCCAGTTCGAAGGTGGGGTCTTGGACTTTTACGTTCATGGAGGCTGACATCCCGGATCACGCTGAATTGTTATTTTTGTAACCGGTTATGTCGAAGGAAGTTAGCACAGGGTTGGCGGACTGTCCGCAGAAGCCCCCTTCCGTGTCCGCCAATACCCTGCCCTGTTGTGCGCCAAGGGCTTATTTCTATCGTGGCCGGGCACCCCGAATGCCGGCGTTGCGCCCAAAACACAATAATAATGAGGACGGACATGACCCCGAACCGCGCGACATTCCCTGTGCGACTGGCGCTGAGTCTGCTCGGCTGCGCCGCGACCCTGCCGGTGCTGGCCACTGAAGCCGGCGTCGACAACATCGGCCCCGGCACCGACGGCTTCTTCATGCTGCCGCTGGAGGTCGACAGCCTTCCGGAGAACATGGTCGCCTTCAACCTCTACTACAACCATTACAAGTCACGAAAGCTCAACATCAGTTCGCTCGGCGGCAAGGTGCCGAATGTCGAGATCGAATCCACCGCCGTCATCCCGCGCATCGATTACCTGAGCCCGGTGCGGATTTTCGGCGGGCGTCTGGCCGGTTACATCGCCCAGCCGTGGCTCAAGCAGGAAGTCTCGGTGTTCGGCCTGAGCGACACCCGTGAAGGCATGGGCGATACCACCATCGCGCCGATCATCCTGTGGGACATGGGCAAGGACCTGACCCTCGGCGCCGCCGTGGAAATCACCGTGCCCACCGGCGAATACAGCGTCGATCGACTGGCCAACACCAGCAACAATTTCTACACCTACAAACCGCTGTTCTCCTTCACCTGGCTGCCGACCGAGCGCACCGAGGTGTCGATGAAAACCACCTACAGCTTCAACGAGAAGAACAAGGACACCGACTACAAGTCCGGGCAGATCTTCCACTTCGATTACTCGGCCAGCTACAAGATCACCGACGACCTGATGCTCGGCATCAACGGTTACTACCTCAAGCAGACCACCGACGACAAACAGTTCGGCCACACCGTGCAATTCGCCGGCGAAGACGTGAACGACGGCGTACGCGGCAAGGTGTTCGCTATCGGCCCGGCGCTGCACTTCACCTTCCTCAAGTACGCCAGCGCCGAGATCCGCTGGGCCAAGGAATTCGACGTGGAGAACCGGCCAGAAGGGGAAATGCTGTGGGCGAAGGTGAGTATTCCGTATGCGTTCTGAGTGCATTTGTAGGAAGGCGCGCGCGGATTTGTAGGCTGGAAACCTGAAAAACAGAGGGTGGGAATAGGCCTACAGCGGCGGTCGAGATTGCCGGACAACGGTGGGAAACGTCCGGCAGATTTCAAAGGGGGGACTTGCAGATACTGGGCGCCGCTACCCCATGGTTCCTACAGGGCTCATGGGGTGCATCGTCTGCCAGTGACGACAATGGGCCCTTTCCCCCTTAGACTGCTGAAATTGATCACGGAGATCACTATGAGCATATTGCATTCCCCGTTTTACTCTGACTTCGAATCCGAAGAAGAGGCAGAGAGCTACGATCGCTGGTTTCGTGCCAAGGTGCAGGCTGTACTGGATGATCCTCGCCCGGGCATTCCCCATGAAGAAGCCATGGTGCGGCTCGACCAACTATTAGAAGAGAGACGCAAGAATCGACGCGCTGCCGCTTGAATGGAGCGATCAAGCTCTGGACGATCTGGCTGACATTATCGATTACGTTGAACAATACAACTCCAACGCTTCAGCGGCTCTGCAGCACAAGGTTGGTGCAGCAACGCAAAGGCTTTCATCAATCCCTTATGGTTACCGATCCGGTCGAGCGCCAGGCACTCGGGAAATGGTGGTCAATCCGAACTATCTGCTGGTCTATCGAGTGAACGGGCGCATCAAAATACTGACGTTAGTCCACACCCGACGACAATACCCACGAACCTCATCTACATAAAAAAAGGGCGGCCAAACGGCCGCCCGAAGCGTACTACACGAGAGTCCTTTTACAACGTCAGCTGTCCCCGCTCCTCTTCGGTCAGCTGCTGTTTCGCCTGTTCATCCAGCGCCCCGGCGCCCAGCACCTGCACGGGGCTGTCGGGGTTGTAACCCGGTGTCGGTGCGCGGCTGGCGCCGTCGCGGGTCGGGGCCAGTTGTTCGTTGCCGAAGCTGAGCACCTGCACGGTGAACACCGAGGCCTGGTTCTGGCGCGAGGCGGCTTGTTGTTGACGGGCGACGTCTTCCGCCGCCTGGGTGGCCGACGACGCAGCAGAGCTGGCCGAAGTGATCGCGCCGGTGTTGACCGCCGAGACCACCGGCACGCCGGTCGCCTTGCCCTGCACCGAGATGTTGGCGGCGTTGACCACCGTCAGCGCGGCGATGTTGACGTTGCCCGAGACGCGAATCCCCGCCTCGCCCGCATCGATGGTGCCCAGCGGCGCGATCAGGTCGATGTCCCCCGGTGCCACCTCGGCAATCGGGTTGAGCGTGGCGATACCGGCGCCGGTGCTCGGCACCGATGGCGACAGGGTCACGTTGCCCCAGGTGTCGTACACGCGTTTCGGCGGGGTGTAGACCACGGTGGTTTTCGAACCGCGACCGGCGTTGATGTCGCCCTCGGCGGACCAGCCCAGGATCGAGCCGCCGAACGTGGTCATGATACGGCTCTGCCCGAGCAGAATGCTGCCCTGGGAGTAGAGCTGAATGTCGCCCGAACCCTGGGTGATGATCCCCGCCGTCGATGGCGGCGCGGCGCCTTCAATGCCGAACACCTGACCGCCACCCGGCGTGAGCATCTGGATATCGCCACCGAACAGCGTCTTGACCCCGGCACCGCCGTAGAGGGTGATGTCGCCGTCATAACGGATCAGGTTGCCGACCACATCGACGGTCGGGAACAGCGAAGCAATGGCGTTGCGACCGCGCAGGTAACTGCCTTTGCGCGGGCCGTCGACGTCGTTGTACTCAAGACCACCGGCACGCAATTCGGCGAAGTACACCTGACGGGCGAAGATCGCCTGCTCGGCGCCTGGCAGCGCAGCGAAGAAGGCTTGCGCCTGTTCTGCGTTGCCGCTGAAACCGTAGCCGAGGGTCAGCCAGCTCTGCAATTCGTCGAGGTAAGTCTTGACCACTTTGCCCGGTTGCCCGTTGAGGGAAACGCTCGGGTCGGCAAGGTTCTGCGGGTTCAGGTAACGGGCGATGAACCGCGAATAGTCCGCTCCCTGTGCGTCCGTACCGGCCTGCATCACCAGGCTGGCGCCGGGACGGTTGTCCCCCGCCAGAATCGGTCCGATGCTGGTAATGCTGGCACGGTCCTCCATCAGGATGTTGCGCCCTGCCTTGATGTCCAGCACACCCGGGCCGGCGATGTCGAAGCTGCTGTAGAGGATGTCGCGCCCTGCCGAGACCCGGGAAATATCCCGTGAATTGTTGTGCACGAACAGATTGCCGGTCGAGGCGACACCCTCTGTATTCGGTAACCCCATCTCGCCGTTGGGCGCCGTGGTCGGTTGCCCGAGAAAGGTACCGGAAGCCACGATGTCTCGCCCTGCCAGCATCCAGACAGGGCTGGCCGCCTCGTACCAGGTACGTTTGGAGAGGCTGAACGTCAGTGTTTCCCCACTGCGCACCCCCACCAGATCACCGGTCAAAGCATAGAACCGTGCGGGCGCCTGCACCTCACTCAAACCCGAGTAACTGTTGGCACCAAAAGCAAACAGCGGATATCGCAAGTTTTTATCGGGTGAAACCCCATCACTGCCACGGTTGGTCATGATCGGCGTTTTCGATGTGTTGTTACCGTAGCCATTGAAGGCCGGTGTGAATGGCGTAGCGATGGCCGACGGACTGGCGCCCGACTGATTGATTGCGTAGCCACCGGCATAGATCGAATCCTGCGCCAGGAGCTCCAGTTGCCCGGCCTTCGAGGGCGCCAGCAACAAGGAGTACGCTGTGGCCGGCAAAAATCCGCTGCCTTGCATGTAGGTCGCCGACGGCCCGGCATAAATCGAGCCCTGGGCCGCCACCGCACGCAGGATCGACGGATATACGAAGCGCCCATCGGTGGGAGATGTGTTTCGCCCGATCATGGGGCCCTGCCCGTCAACCTCGCCCAGCTGTGTACTTGGCGTCAGGTTGCCTCCAGCCGAAAACAGATCGATAGCCGTGTGATCGGTCCATAGCGAGAAACCACTCAATCCGCCCCCGTCATGCACGACACCGTCAGCGGTGGTGAACGGCGTCGAGTTCTGCAACCGAACCCGGCCCGGGTCCGCCGCACCACCCAGCACCAGGTCGCCGCGGGTATTGAGGCTCATGCCCGAGTCGCCAGGGATCAAGACCAGGCCGCCGGAGGCACTGCCAGCGGTGGATGTGAACGGGTCAAACGGTCGGACTTCTCGTGGGTCCTGCACATAGGAGGCTGCGCCGTACTGCAGATTGATTCCACCCAGCGCCCCGCCAGTCAGTCGGGCCGCGCCGCGCAGGTTGATCAGAGCGCCTTGCAAGTCGTGTCGGGGGACTCCCACGCCACTGTTGCCGGCCCGTGCCTGCAACGACGGATTGAGCGAACCGCCGATGCGGATGTCCATATCACCGCCACCGGTCAATTGCAGCCGTCCATCGTCGCCGACGCGCCCGGTACTCCCGACCGCCACGATCAAGCCTTGGCCACGGGGGTAAAGATTGGTGTTGGCGTTTTCGCCCAACGCCTTGACCATGCCCCCATCGGCACCTGCGCGCAGGCTGATGTTGCCGCCACCCAACGTGCCGAAACCGGTGAAGCCAACCAGGAACGGCCCGGTATCGACGCCTTGATCCGGCAACGGCTGAGTCGCATAACTGCCGAAGTTGATCCACCACGCCGTCGGCACATCGCTGTTGCCGGTCCCCTGACGCCAGAGCCAGTTGCCCACCGCCACACTGGGCACTTGCTCAGGTGTTTCCAGGGTTGCCGAAGGGCCACGCCGACCCAGCACATCCCCCGAAATCGAACCACCGGCGTTGATGGTCAGGTTGCCGCCCATTTGCGGGTACCAGGCCTGATACAGACTGTCGTTGCCTGTGACCCACCGCTCGTAATCGCTGCCGGCACTGCCCAGCACCGAACCGTTGTCCGACAGACGTCCGCGCGGCTGGTTGAAGCGCGGATCGATCTCCTCGGATTGGGTGCCGGCGGTATAGACGCCGAACGGTGAGTCCATGCTCAGATCACCGGCGGCGAGCACGTCCAGATCCCCGGTACCGGTACGCAGTACGCTGAACATCTGTGTGCGGGTCCTGACGGTGATGCCCGGTTTGTTTTCCACGCACAGCTCAGGGAAAGACCCACACCAGGCAAGCACGTCTTCATCGCTTATCGGTGACCCCGGGGGCATGCCCATCCAGTTGTCCGGTGCCCACGTCCATCGCGGTGCAGAAACGCAGGAGTTCGGTGCCCAGTCGCACCATTCCTTGAGCTCGTCAGGCACGGGTTCGCCCGGGGTGAAGCCACCCAGATTGCCTTCACCCCAAACCAGGGTTGGTGCCTTTTCAGTGACTTTGAGCCCGTAATGAGTGTCGGCCAGACGCAGATTGCCGTCGCTGGAAACCGGTTTGATCGCACGCGTATCAGCGGCACCCAAATCGGCCCCCGCCACCACCCGCATCGACCAGGACGCGCTGCCGGCCGGTAACAGGCTGGCAACGGCCCAGTTGCGCCCCTGCTGGTTGCCGTTCAATGGCCGCAACTCGATAAAGGCCGTCCCATCGGCCAGAACCACGTCGGTCATCGACGGAATCAAAGAACCGCGCAGCAATGCCAGCGATCCACTCAAGCGCACGCCTTTGATCGCGTTGGTACCGGCTTCGACGCTCCCCGGCAACGGCACGCCTTTAGGCCAGCGAATCGCTTTGACAGACGTGACGTCATTCAAGCGAATGCCCGCGCCAAGGCGGCTGCCGGCCGGCAATGTGACGTTGTCGGTCAGCAGCGTTCCAGCGGCAAAAATCAACTGGCCCGAGGCATCGTGAACCGCGCCTGCCAGTACCGTACCGGCGCCCAGCGTGTACGGCGCGGCCAAGGTCGCTTCGGTTGGCAACAACGTGCCAGCGGCCAGGGTCGTCGCTTGCAGCGGCACGTCGTAGTTCAGCGTGACGCCCGCCGGGAACAGCGTGCCCTCCGCCAGTGTGACGCCTGCACCCGGCACCACCAGATCACCGCCGAACGGCTGAATCCCCGGCAACAGTTTCCAGCCCGCATCGTCGACCGTCTCGGGTGGCGGTGCAAAACCGTCGTTGAGGCTGCCGTGGATATCGAGATTGCCGCCGGCGCGAATCACCAGGCTGCCAGACTCGCCAGAGCCATAGGCTGCGGTTTTCTGCGTATGCGGATTGAGACTGGCATAGCGGTAACCGGACAGATCCACATCGCCCTGCACCACCAGATCGCCGTCGGCGGTTTTGCTGACGATCTCGACACCCGGTCGCAGATGGAAGGCATCGGCATAGGACGCATTGTTCAGGCCGGCCAGTTTGTTCTGCAGCAGGTTGCTGTTGAGCAACGCGGCATCGATGAACGCCGTGTTGTCGCCATGGATGCGGTCAAGGTAGGCCTGATCGATCACCTGATACGGACGTCCGCTGGCCGCCGGGTCTGCACCGTCGCTGGCATCGCTGTAACGGCGCGTGGCATTGAGCCCGATCGAACGGGCGCCCTGAATGTTCAGCGCGCCGCTGGCATCGATGGCGATGTCGCCGCCGGCCAGACGTGGTGCGTTCAACTCCAGCGTACCGCGCGGCAATCCATCGGACTGCCCGGGCAATGGCCCCAGTGCAGCGTCGGTGCCGTGGCGCAGATCGATCCGTGCGCCGGAGCCCAGCGTCAGCGTTCCGGCGCCGGAGTTGAGCTCGACCATCGCCCGGTTCGGTGCATCGATGATTTTTCCGTAGCTGTCGACCCGCAGCACACGGCCATGGGCGTCGAGCACGGCGCTGCCAGTCACCGTCAGGCCGTTCTTCGCCGACAGACGAATCGAACCGACCCTTGAACCACTCGCGTCGACAAGACCCGCGACGGTCAGGCTACCGTTGTCCACCGAGACATTGACCTCACCGGCCTTGAGCCCGTCGCCGATCAACAGATCGCCCTGCTTGAGTTGCAGGCTGCGGCTGCCAAAAACCTGCCCTGCGTTCAAGCGCTGGTTAAGGGCCGCGAATTGCTGGCTCGGATCGCCATTCAAGTGTTGCGCGCGGATGTCCACGCCACCGGCCTTGTACGGCACCCATGTGCCACCCGCGTCATAACTGCCGCTGCTGGCGCCGAGGATCTGGCCCTGCAGATCGACCATCCCGGCATCGCTGGCCAAGGCGATGGCGCTGAGATTGCCGGCCTGATTGTTCTGCGCCGACAGGTCGATGCTTGAGCCCGCGAGCTGACGGATATTGCCGTGGCTGCTGTACAGCGCCACATCACCGCCCCAGCTGTACTTGTTCACATCGTTGAACGCCAGGGTACGCCCGGCCATATCCAGGTAAGCGCCACTGTTCAGGGTCAGGTCTTCTACCGATTTGATCACCAGTTTGCCGCTGGCCAGAGCAATGCGACTGTCGAGCGTGACATTACGCGCATCGAGCGTCAGTTCCGCGCCCAGGACATTGGCCGCCGCTGGGGTACCGGCGCCCGTGAGAGTCAGGTTGTTACCGGCCTTGAGCAGGTTCACCGAGGCCGCCTCCCCCGTCAGCAACGGGGTGCGCAGGTTGAGGTTGCCGCCGCTGTAGGCATAGCCCCCGACCGGGTCGAAAGCGCCTTGCGCCTGATACACCGCAAGGCTGCCTTTGTGGTTGGCGGTGATGTGGTCGCTGGCGGTCAGATTGACGTTGGCAAAGCCCAGCACCAGGCGATCGTTCTGCTCCAGTCCACTGGCCTGCGGGTTGGGGCCGTAGCCGAATTCGATACGCTGGGCCTGAATGTCGAGTGTGCCCTGACCGGTGCCGGCGCCGCCAGAGATGACAGCAGCGGGCGCTTGCGTGGCGCCGTTCCAGACCAGATTCGCAGTGCGGATGCTCGCAACGTCTGCGGCTTGGCCCAAGCCATAAATGGCCGGTGTACTGAGTATCAGATTCTGCAGTTTGCTGACGCCGGTCTGCCGATCCAGCGTGTCGAGGCTGACACTGCCATAGAAATTCAAGGCATCGCGACTGGTCAGGCTCAAGGTCTCCAGGGCCGGAGCGCCAAACTGCGTATCACCGCGCAACAGCCGGTCGAGCACGTTCTGGTTCAGGGTCAGGCCGGTCGGCACACGACTGCCGGCGGCACTCAAGGCCTCGGCACTGCCGGCATTGATCGTCCCCACCGCCAGCGTCAGATGGCGAGTACCGAAGCGTACCGTTTCGTCGAGCTCGAACTGTTTGTCTGTGGCGGCCGTGATGCTGCCATTGGAGTAAAGCAGCGTCGGGTTGGTGCAGGCGTTCGTCGGGCAGTTGCCGATGCGAATATCCCCCGCGCCGGAGGTAGGGGTCGACAACGACGGCGCGAGCACGTTGGTCCAACCGTTCGAGACCACCAGCAGACCTGCCGTGCCCGGAGCATAGATAAAGCCTGCGGATGAATCGTACGGTGCGTCGCCGCGCCCCAGAGTGTTGATCCCCGAACCGGCTTCGAGCGTGATGCTGCCACGGGTACTGGTGGTACGCAGCAGCACTTCAGGCGCAGACAGCATGGCGCCCTCACGCAGGGTGATATTCGATGTATCACCGATGAACGAAACGATATTGCCCGCCGTGTTGTAATCGATCGCCGGTTGCGCGCCGATGGTCAGACGGCCTGCACCCAATCTGTTGAGGCTGTCGGCATACAGCGACACGCCGCTGAAACCCTCGGTACGCCGATGCCCGTCGCCGAGCAGTTCCACCTCCCGCGCGCCCCTCACCACCGCCGTCCCGACCACGCCGCCAGTGGCCGGTTTGAACAACACCTGTCCGGCGAAATCCAGCGCAATGCCCTGCTCGGCGCCCGACATCAAGTACAGATTCAGCGACTTGCCATCCATCGGCGCCAACGCCCGTGGCACGCCACGCCGTGCAGCGTCACTGCGGATGAATTGAGTAAAACCGGTTTCGTTGTACTGCGAATAACGACGCACGACATCGGCCGAGGTCAGGATGACCTGGCTGGCCAGGTTGTCACGCAGCCCGGTGTTGGCGATCGACATCAACCCCGAGCTGGTCCATGAACCATTGCGCAAAGGCAACGCGCCAGACGTGACACCCGCTGCGGCCTGGCCGTTGACCTCGACCCGGAACGCCCCCGGTAACAAGGCGAACGTCGAGGGCAGCAGCGTATAGGTGCCTGCCGCCAGCCCCGGCACGCCGGAGCCGAGGGTGATTTGCTGGCCGATGCGCGGATCAACCGCTCCTGCTTCGGCGAGCATCGGCGCGTAGGTGCTCTGATTGCCGGGCACAATGGCGTACACCGGATTGCTGGCCAGGCCTGGCAAGCTGAACGTACCGTCGGCGGCATTGCGCACCAGCGGATTGAAGCGTGCATCGGTAGAGCCGCCCCGCCCGGACACAAACCCGGCCCCTCGCAGGTCGCCGCCGCCAGACAAATCGATCAATGCTCCCTGCTGCACATCGACGTACCGCGAGGTCAGCGTTACACCGGCGGTTTCTGCGGTAATCCCCTTGAGCACAACCGATTTGCCAGCGTATCGATAGTCGATGCCGTCGGTGGTGCCGCCATAGGGCATGACCAGTCCGTCCGCGCTGACCGACGTCACACTGCCCGGCAACAAATGCAGGTCATGGGTGTTGACCACGGTCTCGTCGCCCAGGCGGATCATGCCCAGCGGCGCACGAATAACGCCGCCCTGCTCAATGTGCCCGGCAGCCAGCGTCAAGTCGCCAAACACCGAGTAAGGCACGACGGCCGGGGCGCTCCCGGCGCGGGTGATGCGCAAGGTGCGCGCCGGGTCGGCGCCAGGGTGCACGCTCTGATAACCGACCCGCACCTCGGCAGTGACATCACTGGCCGGATAGATTTGCGCGGCCTGCAGGTTCAGGTCCCCAGGCGTCCACAACTCCGTTTTAGTGGTGTACCCGGTCGGAGCCAGAAAGCGCAGATCCCCCCGGCTGTGCAAGGTCACCTGATCAAAGCCGCGCCGACTGACCTCGATTGCCGCACCGTTGAGTGACGCAATCTTCCCCGCCGTGCCGAACGACAGGCTGTTGCCCAGATCCAGCAGGTCCGCCGTGGCGTTGAACGTGGCGGGTGCCACATGGGTCGTCGGAGTGTTCATGACTCGCGGGCGCAGATAACCCGGCGCGTCGAAGTATTTGCCGGTCCCCGACAACCGCAGATACGGCGCTGACAGATTGATCCGCGCAGTCTCTCTGGCGCCGTCGGCCAACGCCAACGCGCCGGCATACAGGCTCAGGCTCTGGCGGCTGTGCAGATCGACATCGCCGTCGAACGACAGCAAACCATTGCTCAGCAGGCTGAGGTTGTCGAAACCGCCGGCCATCAACTGATTGGCGCCCAGGCGGGCACGACCGTATTGCAAGGCTGAAGCAGCGGCACCGGGTTGCAGATCCTGCGGCAGCAGTGACTTGCCTGCGTCCTGTCCAAGGATGATTTCCCTGGCGGCACGCACTTTATTGGCGGCGAGGTTGAGGTCGTAGAGCGGCGTTTCCAGTGCAATGTCCAGACGCCCGCCGGCTGCGCCCGCACCACCGGCGACTGCACGCAGGCTGCCATCGATGAACAGTCCGTTATAGGAGCTGAGGCTGATTCGTCCACCATCGGTGGCTATCGGCGTTGGGCCCTGCCCGGCGATATCCAGCGTGGCTTGAGCACCGGACGCGTCCAGTCGTGCGCCCTCACGCACGATCACATAGGCGTCGGTCGACGTTGCCGTGGTTTTTTTCGCATCGATTTCACCGCCGACGATGATCGTGCCGCCCTTGCCCACCAGCCCGTAAGTACGACCCAGCGCATCCACCGCCGTGGCCGCGCGGCCAGCCACATCCAGCACCGCGTGTTCGCCGATCCAGATCGAGCGGTTGTGCGCTGCGTTGTCAGCCAGTTGTGAGTTGTCGGCGACGTCGTTCGAACCGAACTGTTGCTGGCGAATATCGAGGGTGCCACCCCAGGCATTCAGTTCGCCATTGAGGGTGATCTGTCCCGCGCCGCGCAAGTTGATGCTCTGCCCGGGGTCGACGCTGATGCGCGAGTCCTGGCCGAGGCTCAGGGTCGTGTGCGCAGGATCGAGCAACCTGACTTCGCGGGTACCGGCCTGCAGCGTCAGGCTGGCACCGGCACGCCGCGTCAGTTGGGCCTTGGTCGGATTTTCCTGATAGAGCGGCGGCGTCCACAGCTCCAGTGCCTGCTGCGGCGCGGCACCGCTGACCTGATTGGCAGCCGCCTCGCTGAAGCGATAGACCGGCATCGACACATCAATGACGGTGTTATCCGTCACTTCCATCCGGTTCAGGCCAATCAGGTTGTAGGTCGAGAAGCCTTTTTCAAACAGCGTCGGCGTCAGCTGCAACACAGAGTCGGCCTGACGCTTATCGGTCTGGCCGATCAGCACATCGCCGGTCTGCAGAAACAAACGGCCGCCGCCAGACACACCGTAACCCCGCAGCTGGCCGTCCAGAGTCAGATGACTGTCACCCGACGCGGTCAAGGCGCCGGCCTCCAGCGTCACGTCACCGCCCTTGCCTCCGCGGGTCTTGCCATTGGCCAGAATCGCCCCGCCGGAAGACACGTCCAGCAGACTGCCGGCACCGACCTCGATGTCGCTGCTGCTGCGGATCGACACCACGCCACCATCCAGATACGCCAGGCTGGCTGTATCGTCCGGGTTGGTGCGCAGGTTGCTCCACAGACCGCGAGTGTCCAGTTGTGCCCCTTCAGCCACGCTCACGCGGGTGGCCTTGCCGGTCGGCGCGACGAGTCGGGTGTCGGTGAGGCGATCGGTGTTGAGCTGATTGAGCACATTGCCCAGATGCAGGCTGCCGCCACGCGCGGTCAGGTTTGCGTTGACCTGCACGTCCGGCCCGTACAGGGTGATGTCGCCGCCATTGTCGACGGTGACGGCACCTTGGACGTTGATCCGTTCCTTGGCCGCCACTTTCAGCGCGCCCAGTTGCCAGTCACTGAGTTGCCCGGCATCGAGGAACAGCTTGCCGTTGCGCGCATCGGATACGGCTCCGGTCAGATCCCGATCATTGCCGGCGACCGGGCGCTCACCGCCGATCTGCACCTGTTCGAGCAAAGGGTTAAGCCCATAGAGCAAACCACCGGAAGCCGCCACGTACGCCGGATCATAACTGCCGACAATCAACTGCCCGCGCCGCGCCAGCGCCGTCTGACTCTGCGCATAGCCATCGAGTACGGCACGCGGTGCCTGGATCTGGCGCTCGCCCTGATAAGCCTCGCCAAGCATTTGCCCTTCGAGCACAGCGTTGCGGGTGCCGATCACCAGTTGCCCGGCATCGCGTCCCACGGTGTAGCCCGACTCCCGACGACTGGACGGCGCAATCAACGGGTTGTAGTAATAACTCGTCTGACCCCAGCGCTCACTGCTGTCTTCATAGCCCTTGTACAGCCCGGTGTAGAGCAGATCCCCCGGCGCCTTTGAGACCTCATACAGGCGCCCGTCGGCCCCGCGCAGCCAGCTCTGGCGAATCTCGCCGCTTTGTACATCCAGCGTGCCGCCGGACAGGTTGATCAGCGAACCTTTCTCGGTCACCACGTCATTGCCGGCGAAACTGACCATCCCGCCCTGAGCCATCCACTCGCCGATGCTGTGGCCCTGGGTGCCGAGATAGCCACCGACCTCCAGCAGACCACCAGCGGTGTACCAGCGATCCGTGGCGTAGCCGTTGGTGCCGGCCGGGACGTAAACCAGTTCGCGTACATCGACCCACACGTCATTGCTGTTGAGTGCACCCTTGTCGCGATTGACCGACGCATCGCGCTGTTCGTTGCCCTGGACGTTGATCTTGATGCTGTTGGATTCCATCGCGACTTTCACGCCGATGGCTCCGGACACATCGATCAACGCGCCGTCACGCACCAGGCTGCGGCGCTGCGCCGCCACCGCCACTTGCCCGCCGGTGGCCAGGGTGATCGAGCCGTTCTGGAACTCGACGCTGCCACCGCTCTGGATGTCGATGCGCGACTGATCGCCGCGAATCCTGTTGTTGGGCGTCACGCCGGTCAGGGCGGCCTGATGCTGACTGTCGAGAGCCGTCAGGTCACTGCTGTCGAGCAGGATCGCCGTCGCGCTGCCCTGCCCCAGCGTCACGCTGCCTTGGGTGTCGGTCGCCGGGTTGAGCAAATGAATCGTGCCGCGAGTGGCGACCGAGGTGCTGGCCAGCAACACGCCGTTTTGCCCGATCTCATGGCCGGTCAGGGTGATATCGCCAGTGGCGGCCTGAATCAGACCGTTGTTGCTGACCTTGCCGGCAGTGCTGCCGGCCTTGAAACCCGGCGTGACTTCGTTGCCGAACGTCGTGGAGAAGGCATTGCCTTCAGTGCCCGAGCCTTTGCGAATGTAAAAGCGATCCCCCGCGCCGAGCACGGTCTGGCCCTTGGCGGTGTTGATGCTGCCGTCGTTCTGCACTTCGCTGCCGAGCAGCAAGGCATAGCCGCCAGCATCGGTCGATTTGGCCGGCCGCGCCGTTTCGATGGACGCACCGCGCTCCACCAACACTTTTCCGGCGGCCTCGGTGAACGTCGGCTGGCTGCCGCTGCTGTCGAAATACAGGCCGCGATCGCGGAACTGAATATCGGTAATGTTGGCCGCCGCCGCCACCAGGTTACGCACGTTGACCTGGCTCGTGCCGCTGAACACGATGCCGTTACGGTTGATCAACATCACCGTACCGTTGCCCTTGATCTGGCCCTGAATCTGGCTGGCCCGCGCATTCGGATCGTTGACCCGGTTGAGCACCGCCCAGTTCGACTGCTGGACGAAATCGACCGTGGTGTTGCGCCCGACGTTAAAGGTCTCCCAGTTCAGGATCGCCTTGTCGGCGGTCTGCTCGATCTTCACCGTGGTCTTGCCGTCAGCCTGAGTCTGCTGCGGGCCTTTGGCGTTCTGCCAACCTTGCGTGAGGCTGTTGTCGACCTTCAGGCCGCCCTCGCCCAGACCGTCAGGCACAAACTGCACCGTGCCCAGTGCCGCCGCACGACCGGCCGCCTGCGCCGCTTGTTGCGCCGCAATCGCCGCTACAGTGTTGTTCAGGGTCTGAATCGAGCGCTGCAACTGCTGGTTGGCCTTTTGCTGCTGCGCCAGCGGCGGCGTCCCCGGCAAACCACCCACGCTCGGGCGTGCTGCCGCCGCCTGTTGCGCCGCGCCCTTGGCGGCAAACCATCCCGAACTGAACGCAGTCGCCGCCTCGGCACTGCCTGCCACCAGACACAAGGCAATCGCCTGCGCCAGGGGCTTGAGCAACCACAGCGCCGGATCGACGGCCATGCGCTGCTGAGGCTGAACACGGGTACTGCGACGGGATGGGCGAGCGAGCATCACTACGAGATCCTTTTTGTTTGCCACATGAGGCCGCAGGTCGGCTTGCCCCTGCTGTTACGACATAGGCGGTTGGCGCGGGCCGCGACCGAACGGATGTCACACAAACTTCATGAATGAGGAGTAGATCGTCCAAAAAAAATGGCAGCAGCCCGAAGGCTGCTGCCATTTCATTGCCGTGAAACGAGGCTTACAAAGGACGGCCGACAGCGTTGCAGACGCTGGCGTTGTTGATGTCCAGGTTGTTGCCCGAGGTGTTGGTGATGAAGTTGGCAGTCACGGCCGCTTTCCAGTTGGTTGGAACCGGAGTGAAGCTGTGAGCGATGGTGGCAGCGTTGTTGCCCGGGTTGCTGTAGTGAGTGGTCAGGAAGGATTTGACGTCAGCGGCCACGGTTGCGTCCTTGTAGCACTGGCCGAAGATGAAGTTGGTGTAAGCCACGATCGGGTAACCGCTGGCTGGGTTAGGAACGACCGGTACCCACTGGGCAGGGTTCGAAGGCGCGGTTGGCAGAGTCGCCGAACCCAGTGCCAGCGAAACGTTGGCGGTGGTTGGCTGTACGCCGTTGACGCGAGCAACCACGGCGTTGCTGGCGGCGTTCACACCGTCCGGACCAACGTAACCGATGGAGCCGTCAACGGCGTTGACTTGAGTGGCCACGTCAGCAGTACCGGCAACGCCTACCCAGGTCGTAGGCAGGGTCGAACCGGCTGGCAGACGAGCGCTGGCGAAGGTGGAGTTGGTGGCGAACTTGGTCGGGCAGATCGAGTTCAGGTGACGGGTCAGGATTTCCGTGGTGCCGCTGGAAACGTTGCGATAAACAACGCGGATCGGCGTGGTGTCGGAAGTGCCCAGCAGAGCGCCCCAGGTGGTTTTGGTGCCGGAGAAGGCGTCGCACAGCTGAGCGCTGGTCAGGTTCAGAGCGGTCTGACCGGATTTTTTGTACGGAATGGCAACCGAAGTAGCCACCGAAGGCAGTTGAATCAGCGGGCCGTACGAAGCGCCGAAGTTGGTGTTGTAGGTGCTGATTTCCGAAGCGCTGAGGATCGAGTCGCTACCGGCGAAGTGAACCGAACCGGTGGTGTTGAACAGTGCCGAGTTGTTGGTCAGGAAAGCGGTCTTGCCGGTGCCGCTACCGGTACCCAGGTAGCTGAAGTTGGCTGGCAGGATGCTGTTGGCAGAACCTTTGTACAGAGCGGCAGGCAGAGTCGCGCCACCACCGGTTACGTTGGCGGCCATGGCCTGGGCGGAAGCCAGGGCAGCGACGGTCAGGGAAGCTGCGATCAGAGTGCGCTTGAACATGAAGAATCTCCTTTTCAACGTTGGGTGTGAACACAGGTTTGCAGGGGTCTTGCATGACACTGGGAAGACTCACCGCCGACCTTCGCAAGCGGGGTCCGTGGTTAAGTCGCACTGAGAAATTCGCAGTTTCCGGTGACAGATAAAGGAAAAAACCTCGGGAGGTGCGAGGTGATTTTCGAGGGATTTTCTCGGGTGTTCCGGCGGTTGTGCGGAGTGTCTACGGCAAGCTTTTCGAGGGAACCGGCCACAGCCCTTGAAGGGCCGTTGCAGATGACAGAAAGGAGAACCCGAGGATGCTGTTTTTGGCGCTCGGGTGAGATCCGGGCGCCGGCAAAAAAGTTGAAAAAACTACTGCACCAACTGGTTGATCTCGATGATCGGCAACAGCACCGCCATCACGATCACCAGCACCACCCCGCCCATCACCACGATCATCAGCGGTTCGAGCAATGCGGTCATGCCCATCGCCCGGCGCTCGATATCGCGGGACAGGGTTTGTGCGGCGCGTTCGAGCATCGGCGGCAGCGCGCCGGTTTTCTCGCCGCTGGCGATCAGGTGAATCAGCACCGGCGGGAACACGTTCTCCACTTTCAGCGCGGCCGCCAGATTGACGCCCTCGCGTACCTTGGCGGTGGCCTCATTGACGCTCAGGCTCAGACGATCATTCGACAAGGTCTGCCGCGCCGCCTCCAACGCGCGCAACAACGGCACCCCGGCGCCACCGAGAATCGCCAGCGTCGAGGCGAACCGTGCAGTGTTCAGCCCCAGCACAAAGCGCCCGATCAGCGGCAACTTCAACACCCGATGATGCCAGCTCAAGCGCGCCGCCGGATTGCGCAGATACAGGCGCCAACTCCAGAACGCCCCGGCCATGACGCCTGCGCACAACCAGCCCCACGCCCGGATGAAATCACTGGCATTGAGCATCGCCAGCGTCAGCCTCGGCAGATCCTGCCGCGCCTGGGAAAACGCACTGACCACCTGCGGCACCACATAACTCAGCAGGAAAATCACAATGCCGATCGACACCAGCCCGACCACGCCCGGATAGATGAACGCGGTAAGAATCTTGCCGCGCAGGTTGTTGCGCTCTTCGATGTAATCCGCCAGCCGCTCCATCACCTGCGCCAGATCGCCTGACTCCTCGCCCGCCGCGATCAACGCCCGGTAAATCTCCGGAAAATCCCGTGGCCGCGCCGCCAGCGCTTCGGCCAGGCGCATGCCGCTGCGCACATCGGCGCGCACGGCGCTGAGGGTGTGGGCGATGTGCTTTTTCTCGGCCTGTTCGACCGTGGCGCTCAAGGCTGCTTCCAGCGGCAGGCTCGCACCCAACAGACTCGAAAGTTGTCGGGTGGCCCACGCCAGATCGTTGTCCGAAAGTTTGGCGCTGAACAACCCAACGCCACCGTGCTGGGAGACATTGCTTTCTTTCTCCACCGACAACGCCGTCAACCCACGCCCGCGCAGCACGCCGAACGCGGCGCCCTGACTCTCCGCCTCCAGATGCCCGGATTCGATCTTGCCGCTGGCATCGGCGGCTTCAAAACGATAGCGATTCATCAGGCGTCCCGTGTCACGCGAAGGATTTCTTCAGGGGCCGTGGCACCGCTGCGAATCCAGCGCTCGCCGTCCTCACGCAGGCTGAACATCCCGGCCTTGCTCGCCGCCGCGCGCAACGCCGGCTCCCCTGCCCCTTGGTGAATCAGAGTGCGGATGTCGTCATCGATGCAGAACAATTCATGAATGCCGGTCCGGCCGCTGTAACCGGTGTGATTGCACGCCGCACAACCGACCGGGCGCCAGGTGCCGGGCGTCGCCGGGTCTTCCTGTTTGCACTGATTGCACAGCCGCCGCACCAAGCGCTGGGCCAGAACGCCGAGCATCGACGAGGCCAACAGAAACGGCTCGACGCCCATGTCGACCAAGCGGTTGACCGCCGACACCGCGTCGTTGGTGTGCAACGTCGCGAGCACCAGGTGACCGGTCAGCGAAGCCTGCACCGCGATCTGCGCGGTTTCGAGGTCACGGATCTCGCCGATCATGATGATGTCCGGGTCCTGGCGCAAAATGGCACGCAGCGCGAGGGCAAAAGTCATGTCGATCTTGGCGTTGACCTGAATCTGGCTGATGCCCGGCAAGTCGTATTCCACCGGGTCTTCCACGGTGAGGATGTTGCTGGTGCTCGCATCGAGCCGCGCCAGCGCCGCATACAGACTGGTGGTCTTGCCGCTACCGGTCGGACCGGTGACCAGCACGATGCCGTGGGGCTGGCGGATCAGGTGATCGAGTTTGGCCAGCACCTGCGCGTCCATGCCCAACGTTTCGAGATGCAGGCGCCCGGCCTGTTTGTCCAGCAGACGCATCACCACCCGCTCGCCATGGCCGGTGGGCACGGTTGAGACACGAATGTCGATCGGCCGCCCTGCTACGCGCAACGCAATGCGCCCGTCCTGTGGCAGGCGTTTTTCGGCGATGTCGAGTTGCGCCATGATCTTGATCCGCGACACCAGCGCACCGTGCAACGCCTTGCGCGGCGAAACCACGTCGCGCAGGGTGCCGTCGACCCGGTAGCGCACCACCGAATGGGTTTCGAACGGTTCGATGTGAATGTCGCTGGCCTCGTCCCGCGCCGCTTGGGTGAGCAAGGCGTTGATCATGCGGATCACCGGCGCACCGTCCTGGGTGTCGAGCAGGTCGGTGATTTCCGGTATGTCCTGCATCAGGCGGTCGAGGTCGACTTCGTTTTCCGCCGCACCGACCACCGCCGCCGCGCTGCCGGTGTCGGCGTAGGCAGTAGCGAGCAGGCCATCAAGTTCGTCATCGCGCACCCGCTCCAGCCTGGCCGCGCCGAACTGCCGGCGCACCTCGCTGATCGACCAGCCCGGCGTTGACGGGCACACCGTCAGCACGCCGTCGCGCAGCAGAATCCGCTGCGCCTTGGCCCAGGCGTAAGGCAATGCGCTCATTGCAGCGGCACCGCTTTGATGGTCGCGCGCGGGCCGGACACCGGTGCCGGCACGCCTTGGGCAGTGGCCGGCAATTGCGGCGCCTGCATGTCCGGCATCGCCCAGCTGCGCTCCGGTTGCAGACCGCCCTGAGCGCGGCGCATGAAGTCGTAGCGGTTCAGCGTAATACTCCGGCCCGCCGCGCTGTCGCGGATGATGTACGGGCGCAGGAACACCATCAGATTGGTCTTGGTGATCGAGCGGCGTTCGTTGCGAAACAGTGCGCCAATCCCCGGAATGTTCGAGAGCCACGGCACCGCGTCATTGCTCTGGCTGTAGCCATCCTGCAGCAGACCGCCGAGCACCATGATCTGCCCGTCATCCAACAGGATGCTGGTGTCGAGCGCCCGTTTGCTGGTGACGATCCCCGCCGAATTGGCCGCGGCCGAGGCGCGTTCGTCGATGCTGCTGACTTCCTGATAGATGTCGAGTTTCACCGTGCCGCCCTCGGAAATCTGCGGCCGCACGTTGAGCTTCAAACCGACCTCTTCGCGGGTCACGGTCTGGAACGGGTTGTTGCTGGTGCCCCCGCCGCCGGTGACGTAGCTGCCGCTGACAAACGGGATGGTCTGGCCGACAAAAATGCTTGCTGCTTCGTTGTCCAGGGTCAGCAGGTTCGGCGTCGACAGCACGTTGGTGCCGCCCTTGCTCTTCAGCGCCCGGGCCAGCACTTTAAGGTCGAGGATCTTGCCGATGCCGGGGATGTCGACGGTGCCGTTGACGTAGCCGAGGTTCAAACCTTGCGGCAGTACATCGAGGCTGGTCTTGCCGTTGACGTTGATCCCAGAACCACCGAGGTTGGCGCCGCCGATCACGCCTTTACCGCCGAGATTGCCGGTCTGCCATTGCACGCCGAATTCGCTGGCATCGTCCTCGCCGACTTCGACGATCAGGCTTTCGATCACCACTTGCGCACGGCGCTGGTCGAGCAGGTCAATCACTTCGCGCAGGTTGCGATACAGCGGTTCCGGCGCGGAAATCAGCAAGGTGTTGGTGGTGGCATCCGCCTGAATCGTCACGCCGCCAGCGCTGAAGGCGACGTTTTGTTCGCTGCTTTGCGCATTACTGCTGCCGCTGGTGGCGCTGCTGCCCTGGGCGTAACTGCCGCCGGTGCTGCCGCTGTTGGTGGTCGAAGTCGAGCCGTTGGTTTGCGTGCCACTCTGGCCATTCTGCCCGCCGCCCGAGTTGGTGGAACTGCCCATGTTGCTGAGCACCGAGCGCGCATTGTCGCTGGTGCCGCTGTCGCTCTCGCCGGTCAACAAACCGCGCAAGGCCTGGGCCAGTTTGCCGGCCTGAGCGTTGCGCAGATACACCACGTGCAGATTGCTCGGATTGCTCTGGGCGTTATCGAGTTTGTAGATCAGGTTGCGCGCCAGCTCCGTGCGCTCGGGGCTGCCGGCGCGGATGATGATGGTGTTGGAGCGCGGATCGCCGATCACCGCGATTTTCTGCGTCGGATCGTTGCCCGGCGCGTCGAGCAGGTCGGCGACCATCGGCGCGATGTCGGCAGCGATGCCGTTCTGGATCTGCACCACGTCGGTGTCGATGGCGGTTGGGGTGTCGATGCCCTGAATCAGTTGCGCGACCCGCGTGAGGTTCTCGGCGTAGTCGGTGACGACGATGGTGTTGTTGCCCGGATAGGCGTTGATCGGGTTGTTCGGCGACACAATCGGGCGCAACACCGGGATCAGGTTCACCGCGTTCTCGTATTGCAGGCGGAACGTGCGGGTGAGCATGCCGTTGCCGGCCGGTTTGTCGGCGCTGTAGATCGGCCCGCCGAGCAGTTTGGCGTCGGCCTCCGGCACCACTTGTGCCACGCCGCCGACGTCCACCACGCTGAAACCCTGCATGCGCAGCGCCGCCAGCAACATGTCGTAAGCCTGATGCGCCGGCACCTGGCCTTCGGAGACCAGCGTCAAATTGCCCTTGACCCGAGGATCGACCAGAAACTGCTGGCCGGTCGAGCGCGACAACGCCCGCACCACCGCTTGAATATCGGCGTCGACAAAATTCAGCGTCACCGGCTGATCGCCCAACGGATTGGCCGGCAACGTCGTGCCCCGCGCCGAACCGCCACTGCGGGCGCGCTCGGTGATGTTGTGCAATTGCTTTGGCGCGGGTCTGACCTGGGCCTGCGCACGCTCGCGGTCGAGCACCGCGTCGCCACTGCGCTGGGTGTTGGCCAGCGGCCGGCCGAGTTCGCTGTCCACCAGCAGCGGCGGTTGATTCGGTGGTGTGGTGTTGCTGCACGCGCTCAATGCCATCAACAGCATCGGCAACGCCATGCGTTTGGACCCTGACCCCTTCATGAAGCTTCCTTAGCGCCCAGCGCCTGATCCATGCGTACGGTGCCCGACAGAGTGCCGGCGGTGTCATCGGTCGCGGCGTCGTCTGCGCGTTGCAGACGGGCCTCGACCACTTGCAGTGAAAAATTCCGCGGTTGGCTCAGCAGCCAGTCGAGCACGGCGTCGGCCGGTGCGGCGTCGAAGGTCAACTGCCAGCCGGCGGACGCGGCCGCCAATTGGTAATGGCCGCCCAGTCCGCTGGCCTGCAAGGTTTGTTGCAGCGACTGCTCCAGGTTTTGCCCGTCGGGGCGCACGCTGACGTCGCGCAACAGCACTTCCAGTGCTTCGGCCTGGGCGCGCAGTTTCGGGGTTTCGACTTGCGAGGCGGCGATCTTTTTCAGCGGCGGCTGAATCAACGCCACCCACACAAACAGCCCCAGCAACAGCGCCGCCATACCGCCGACCATGCGTTTTTCCCGCAACGCCAACGGCTGCCAACGGGCCTGCAACTGAGCGCTGAAGTGCTGCCAACCGGCGCGGTATTTCGCAAGCGATGGGCTATTCATCTTCGGCTCCGCTGCTGTCGTCGTTGTCGGTGGCGGCGGTCGTCTCGCCGGCCGGGCGCAAGACCCAGCCTTCGTCATTCGGGCTGATGCTGATGCCGGCCTGGGCCAGCGTGTCTTGCCAATCCTTGTCGTTGCCCGAACGCCGAGCCTCGGGCAGCAGACTCAATTGCAACGCGCCGTCGACAAACTCCAGCCGCTGCACCGTCCCGGCCATGGACGGCATGCCGCTGCCGGCCTGCGACACCAGCCGCGTGAAATCCTGCCCCGGCGCATCCACCGCGCCTTGCTGGCGCGCCGCGATTTGCTGACGAGCCTGTTGCAGCGGATTGAGGATCACCGGCAACTCGGGGAACGCCTGCTTCACCCGCTGCGCCATCTGCGCCTTAAGCTGCTGGCCCTGCCCGGCCTCGCGGGCGGCGTACAGGTTCAAACCGATCACCCACACCGCCATTGCCAGCGCACAACAACCGAGCGCCCTGCCCCAACCGCGATGTTCGGTGCCCGGTTGCTGGAGGCCGCCGTGCAGGCCCCAGTTCGGCAACGGGCCGGAGCAACGTTGCGTGTCGGCCAATGTCGATTGCACCGCCTCAGGCGCGCCGTCACCGATCCAGTGCGCCGGCAGACCGGTTTCCAGCAGCCATGCTTCGTCGATCATCGGCTGCACCTGCGCCGCATTCGGACCGTGGCGCAGCAACAGATGATCGTCGTGCAGGCAACCGACGCCGCCGGCCATCACCGGCAAACTGTAGGCCGCCGGGTACAGGCCTTTGAGGTTCAATCCGAACTGCCCGAGGTGCTGCAAATCCTTGCGGGCTACCCAGGCAATCTGCACCTGGCCGCTTTCATTGCGAGCGCTGTGGGCGATGTGCATCTCGGCGATATCGCCGAGCATCAAGGCCTGCGCTGCACACTGCACAGCCGCAGCGGTTTTGTTCGCCGGCAGCGGCGGCAAATCAATGCTCGCCAACAGGCTGTCCGACGGGTGCAGAAAGCACACCAGCGGTTGCTTCGGCAGTGCGCCGAGCCGCACACGTTCCTGGCGAGTGACCTGCCCCTGACGATCCAGCCACACGCAATCCACTTCACTGTCGAGACCCAGCTCTGCCAGCGGCGGCAAACTCACACGCAACTGGCTCATACGCCCACCCGCGACCAGATCACTTGCGGCAAGCGGTCTTCACTGCGATGCAACAACGCATCGAGGCTCACTCGTCGCTGATCGCGCCGCGCCTGCCCGCGCAAACGGAACCAGTCGCTGGTGATGCCGACCTTGACGCTGGTGATCTCCAATTGCGGCAGTCGCAGGCGATTGACGAAATCCCCGCGATTGATAAACCAGCGCCCGGCGTCGCGTTCATTGATCAACGCCTGCGCCCGCTCCAGCGACAACCCCGGCACATATGCCGCCAACACCGGCGCGGTGGCTGTGTTGCCGTTGAGCCAGGTGGTCGCCGGAATCACCGTCAGGTACGGCGCCAGTTTCGCCAACAGCGCATCGTTGACCCCGTCGACACTGCGCAAATCGTCAAGCGTGCGCAGCATCGGCAAGGTCGGCGATTGCGGTTTGCGCGAAGCGGACGGCGACGTGGCACGCCCACTGTCGAACGTATTTTTCGTCACAGGCTTGTCCACCACTTGGGCATTCAACAGGTGCGGATACGAGCCGATCACCCGCTGACTGATGCGCCGGCTCAAGCCGCTGCTGACTCCGATCAACTCGCACAAACGCTCGAATGCCTGCACCTGCGCGTCATCGATCCGCTCGTTGGCCACCAGATTGCGCAAGTTGAACTTGCCCTGCTCATCCTCCAGCCGCCCCTCGAAACCCTGGGTGTTCAACCGCTGCGCCCAAGGCTGATCGAGCCGGGTCAACGGATCGCGCTGCCGCGCGTCCCACAACAATTGCCGGCTGATCTCCAACCCCCCGTGCAATACCCAACGGCCCTGCACGCGCAGTTGTTCGGCTTCCAGCGCCCGGGTCGAAACGCTCTGGCGAGTCAGCATGCCGGCAGCGATCACTGCGACCACCGCCGCAATCAGCAGCGCACTGATGATCGCCATCCCCTGCTGGTTCGATTGGCTGTTCATGACCGGCCTTACAACTGCCAGGAACCGATGTCGGCATTCACACCGTCGCCGTCAGGCTGGCCATCGGCGCCGAGGGAAAAGATGTCGATCTCGCCGTTGGCACCGGGATTGAGGTACTGATAAGGACGACCCCACGGGTCATTCGGCAGGCGCTCCAGGTACGAGCGCCAGTTGGTATTCTTCGCATCGGCCGGCCGCTCCACCAGCACCTTCAGGCCTTGGCTCTGGCTCGGGTAAGTGCCGTGATCGAGGCGATACAGCTTCAGCGCCTGCATCAACCCGCCAATGTCCTGCTTCGCCGCCGTGGCCCGCGCCTGATCCGGCCGGTCGAGCACCTTGGGCACCACCATCGCCGCCAGAATCCCGAGAATCACCACGACCACCATGATCTCGATCAGCGTAAAACCCTGCTGCCCACGGGGCATCCGGCTCGGTCGACTGGGCTGTTTGAACTGCGCGATATCCATCTCGTCATTCCCTGGCTTGATTCGATTCGACGCGCAGTGTTGCAAGAAGATATGTCAGGGATGTTGAAAATCCTCGGGTGTTTTCGTCGTCAAGCCGTCAAGCACAGGCGTTAGCGTCAAGGGCTGCCCGACTGCCCGAGCCCCCGATGCGCACCCCCTCCCCGCAAGCTGGATTCACCCTGATTGAAGTGCTCGTCGCGCTGGCGATCATCGCCGTGGCCATGTCCGCCGCCGTGCGTGTGGCGGGGTTGATGACGCAGAGCAGCGGGGTTTTGCGGGATCGCTCGATTGCGATGATTGCGGCGCAGAGTCGGATGGCGGAATTGCGGTTGGAGGGACGGTTGCCGATGGGGGTTAAGGCGATGGAGTGTGATCAGGGGCGGTTGTTATTGCGGTGTGAACAGGTGATTGGTGCGGCGGAGAATGGGCGGTTGCTCAAAATTGGCATTCAGGTATTTGATCGCAACCAGGATGCGCCGCCGCTGGCGAGGCTGGAGACGTTGCTTAGCCGTCCTGAAAATCCCTAGCCCTAAACCATCCCGAAACGTCGCTCGGCTAGGAGGTATATGAATAAGTCGCGGGACATTTCCGACACACACCTAAAGATCTAAATCAACCTGCACATACCGCGTTGAATCCATAATCAACTCGGTCTCTCAGGTCGATGTAAAGCGCAAGACACCTCGGTCGGCCCCCTCTCCCTCCGGGAGAGGGCTGGGGTGAGGGCCGCTTTCGACTCGAAGCGGCCTTTCGCTTTTGCCTGTCTATGAATTTATATAACCTCGCGAGGTTCGTTTCGCACACTCATTGCAATATCCAGGATTCGTTTATGCATACTGACCAGGCCAGGCTACTAGCCCTCGCACTCCTTGAGATCAGGGCATTGCTTGCTGATTATCTGGGCAGCGATGCCGATACCCCAATGAGCGTCCGTGTCGCGGCGCATTTGGCCTACGCACTCCACAATGAAGCGGAGGCTACATACAGCAACGCCGACTTTCAGCTCGACCAAGCAACCCGAAAAATCGCCGCTATCGATCAAATTCTTGGTGTTACGGATGGTGCCGCGCTGTTAAGCAGATTTGAAATCGAGCCGAGAGCAGCCGCTCACGAACTGAAATAATCCGCCCCTTTATTGTTCGGAAGGTCCAGGCAGAAGCACCACTCTCCACCCCAACCGTACGCCGGCTATCCAAAGTTTTTAGTTAGCTACAAATCTGCTGGAGGAACTGCTAAATGAAAACCCCGATCCTCCTGCTCCTCGCAATTTATTGCACGGGTACAAGCTTTGCGTTTGCCGGCGGCTCGCAAGCGACAAACGACAAGCACGGGCCAGCAGGCATCGCCGTCGATGAGCCCTTGGTGTCGGCCAGATCCAAGTTGATCAGACAGGGATGGAAGCCAACCCGGATGCACACCAGCGATGGTTATGAATACAGTGGCGTCGAGCGGGAGCTGGCCGCACGCGATTTCCTGGAGCTCGATACCTGCTCTTTTGACAGCTCGCGCTGCATCCTTTTCTATTCAAAGAAAGGCGCCTGCTTGCGAGTCGACACCATGGGAGAGCAACTCAAAGAAATGACGGTTACGCGATGGGCCAATGAATGTCCTGACGCGTCAAAGGAGCCCAGTAAAGACGACGCGGGTTAGTTACTGGTTTGTGAAAATCCGTCTGTTTAACCGACTTTCTGAATACTGTTTAACGACACCCACCGTTACTTCCTCAAGGCTACAACGCCTTGCGTCATTGCCTACGACTACGCCAGAATCCGCCGGCTTGTGCGTCTAGGGTGAGGGTCTTATCGTTTCCGGGTCACTGAAAAACAGTGATCGGGTTTGGTAGCCCGACCTCCCATATGACGCATAACGTCACCTAGCGCAGACGCCCTTTCGGCATTTGTCTTATGGTGGCCATGCGCAGGGCGCCCTCGGGCGCGCCGGATTTTCCATATGGGCCGGTCTACCAACCTTCGTATGGCCACCACCACTCGTTTGGTAGCGAGAGTGATGGCTCCTTAAGTCCCATATGGAGCTACATTTATGTTCAAACCAACACCAAACCCACCAGAAACCGACCCGGTCTCCCCCTACAAATTCCCCGACTCCCGAACCCTGAACGAAGCCGCCGAACGCGCCCTCGACCACTACCTCACCCCACAACAACGCATCATGGGCAGCCACCACAAACACGACCCCATGTACCTGGCCAACCCGGCCTACAACACTGAATCCCTGCTGGCCAACGCCAGCGAATCATTGGGATCGGCGAGCGAAATGCTCAATAACTTCGCCGCCACGCTTGAGCCTGCACATCGCAAGACTGCGATAGGGATTGCGCAGTTGGTGATGTTGAGCGAGCTGGCGGTGAATCAGGCGTTGGATCATGTTGAGGTGAAGACGTAAGCGTCTGAGTGCTGTAGCTCAATAGACGAAAAGAAAATGGCCGAGGTTGTCAGGTGCGACTGACGACCTCGGCCAAATGAGCATTTCTATTTTTTGCGGCACATCTCGACGTCGTCCTGAGTCTTCAGGTCTGTGTCGATTCCCAACCGATACCTGCAGTAATCAATAATCCACCCCCGCTCCTCTGCTGTCAGGCGCTCTACCTTCCGGATTTCTCCATCGTTCGCGTGGATGTTGTAGAACTTCATCTGAAACGTCGGGTGCTTCTTGATGAAGACAATGGTCTCGATGTCTCCGTCCTCAAGGGCTTCGTAGTAGCCGACGTAAAACACCGTCGTTACGACGAGGATCGCTGCGATTAAAAGCTTTTTCATTCCGTTGGTGCCGGTGGTAGAGGCTGAAGGGTTCTAGCATGAAAGGAGACTGATTGAATGCCAGAAAGTAAATCAGCCCGCATTTTTTGCTCTTTTTATTAAGCTTGTACTAATCTCTATCTCCGGGCATTGGTGACTCATTCACTCCTCACATCAAGAGGTTTAGACGACTATGAAAATCGGCAAACACTCTCGCACCATTGCAATGCAGTGTCCGACTTGTGGAGGAACATCTTTCGAATATGAGTCAAGCGATAGCCCTGAGGTCAAATGCATCCAATGCGAGAGAGTAATTCAGCGCGATGAGCTACTGCGCGAAAACAGTGAAAACATCCAAGAAAACCTGGAGGAAATCAAAGCAAACATTGTAAAAGACATTGCTAACCAAATGAAAAAATCTTTAACCGCCGCATTCAAAGGCAACAAGAATATAAAAACAAAATGATCAATTTCGTAATCGACTCCGGAGACGTGATCGCAGGGCTTGCGCTAATTTTCTCAATTTACGCAACAATCAAAACCATTCAGTTTAACAATCGTCAGCAAAAATTAATCTCAACCCAGGAGAAACTTAATCAGCTATTGCTTGAGAAGGAAAGCGCAGTTATTGAGATCGAGAAGCAAGCTGAGCTCGGCGCCTCCTTCCTAAAACTCGGGAACAATCATTATCGTTTAAAAGTCTGGAATAAAGGCAAGGTCCCTGCACAGAATGTCTCAATAGACTTTCCCGAAGGGAATGACGTTATTTCAACACGCGAAATCGATGAAAAATTCCCATTGCAACAGCTTGATGTCCATCAAACTGTTGAACTGATTGCTTCCGTAGGCCTCAGTACCAAATCAAAGCATCTTGTGAAACTTATGTGGTCGGACGGAAGACCCGAGAGAGTTGAAAAACTTATATGGGTTACAATCTAACAAACTCATTCAAAGGGGAGCGATCTATTGCCTGGAACACCACACTTTTTCCTTTTCTAGTCCTTTATACGTCGCACTGACACTCCAATTTTAACCTTAGGGCGCCATACTGCGTGGGTGCAACCATTAACACGTTCAATTCCAACCAAATTTCCACCCCACCACTCACAAGACAATTACTTAATCAGCTATCTGCATCCGTAATGCCCTCTTCATCACCACCAACCAATATTGATTTACCCATCAAGATGTAGAGCTCCCTCATTCGTTCCTGATGAGCTCGATTATTTTCCACCGCCTCCAAATCGTTTTCATCTTCTACATTTGGGTCAAAATCCCCACCTATTATCATGGCATGTTCAGCTTTAAGCAGCATTTCGTCAAACATATTCAGGTTCAAATTGAGCCAATTACTAAACTCCGGGTAACTCTCAACAATCTCTTCACCAACCCGAACTTTAAACAAAGACCTCACGCACATCGGGTATTTATTCTCTTTAGCTCTCTCAATAGCAGCAAAAATCATCCCAATGAATAGCTGACCACTAAATCGGAGCGAATAATCAAAAACGTCATCCCTCAGACCATATTTTATGCGTACGGTTTTAGAGTGCGAAAAATAGCGCTTCATAAGTAAGTCCGCGCGCGCCTGATACGCCTGAAGCATTTCACTCTGAATTATATTCTTAGTACGCTCTTTCAACTCCTCAAAAGTAACAAGCTGAATATTAGTTTTCAGCGCAGCCTCCATCGCACCACTCTGAAAGCCTTTAGCAGAAATTAAAAACCCTTTATCAGCGCCAACTTCATCGACTACCGTGCGTAATGCTAGCACTTTCACTTTCGGAACATTGCTTTTCCAATATTTAGCTTCTACAACCCACTTAATATCAGCACCTAAAAACTTCGTAACTACTAAAACATCTATATCATGCTGAGTTCTGATGCCGTCAAGTGACACATTTGTCTTAGCCATTGCACCCAAGCTACGAAAGTGCTCGGCAATTAACTCCTGAAATTCATACCATTGTTTTGTTTTTTTCACTTTCAACCCCGCACACTTAAACTATAAACAAAGGGGACTGATCCATACACTGAACAAATCAGCCCCATTTTGCTTCAAAAAAGACGCCTTCCTGATCAAACTGTTGAGAAAAAATACAAAGGGGACTGATCTATTTACTGAATAATCAATCAGCCCCATTTTTTCATGAAAACTGGTTACTTCAACACCATGCATAAAGAGTCAGGTTGATTTTTCGCTGAAATCGCCAAGCAGCTTCGCCTCAATGTAAGCCTGCCACCGCTTATTCAGTCCAGCATGACTTAACTTATAAACCCAAGGCAGTGTGGTAGGTGCCCTTTCAATAGCCGCATTGTAATCTGACATCAGCAGCAAGACATCAGACTCTCGATAACCTCTTGCAGCTGCCACCTCAACCCGTTTGAATATCTCGTCAATCGTAGAAGCAGAGTTTCTGTAAGAAAGTAGCAAGCCTAGAGCGTCGGACGAAATAACAAACACCATAATTGCTATCATCACACGAGACATAGTTATCAAGCCATCTGACTTGAGTGACGCCACAGCAGCACCGCTCACTACAAACACAGTTGCTACAAGCAAGAAAAGCAACCCAGCCATAGCCTGAGAACTTGTATTTTGAAGATCCCGAGTCCAGTACGATGACTCTTCAATCATCTCCGCCAATCGCTTGTTACCAGGAGTTTCTCGAGTCGCAAAATGATCTTCTTCGCGCCGAATCATATTGGGAGAAATTGCCACTCTAAATCCGTCGCTGATTCTAAGCTGTTGACCAGCCGATGGCTCCATCTCAAGGCCGCTCATAAGTAAAACTGCTCGGCGCGCCTGATCTCCAGCTGATCGATGCAACAACTGTCCTTGGCTTAAGTAGAACCACAAAAGCATTAGAACAAAGCCAAGGACTGCGTATACAAATAGATACTTATTATCGTTCGAAAAAACAGAAATCGCGGCAATCACTGCAACCAAAAGCTGGGTAAACATCATTAACATTTGTAATTTTTCAGCCCTATTAGATTCAGCTCGCTGATGGCTGAGCAACCGATTTATGCTAAATTCGCTATACACCTCTCGCAACCTACCTTCAATAAAGTCTTTTTTACCAAGCCCATAAGCTTTAGCATCATCATGATAAATCTCTGCAAGATGCTTTTTCAGTTCTACATAATCATCAGCAAGGGTTTCATCGGAAGCAAGCTCATTCTTAAAAACAAGCATGTCCCTCCCCCAACGACTATGAGGCTTGCATACGTGGATATGAAAAGAAACTGAATCATCAGATGTATATTTTGTAAGGTAAAATCTAGGAGCATCATCGCACTGCTCATTTAAATCATAGCCTATCCCCCTCAACTCATTCACAAGGGTATCAACAAGAGACCAATCACTGATTGATATCAGCATATCAATTATAGGCTTACTGGATAACCCCTTAACCGATGTCGAACCCACATGATCAATATAAATTTTCGTGCAACTTACTACTGAGCCAATTAATTTCGACTCCCTTAAAAAACTCTCAACCCAAGAATCGCTATACTCAGAGATATTTACCGTACTCACCTTAACCGCTACTCCCTATAACTCAAGCAATGGCACTCAATCACGCCCTTCCGTACTAAACACCACCACAAGGAACCGTTCATTTTAGACCAAAAAATCACAAAAAAGTATCATTACGAATTACAACATAAAACGAACATCAAACGGGACGGATTTATTTTAGCCCCCACTTTTTCAATCTAGTTTCCAAAAACAGATCAGTTTCCTTTCGCCTCTTACCATGCGTAATTATTCAATATATTATCCTGCAACTCCAGAACGACATTTGTTGATTTAAATACAATTTGCCATTGACCCAGCCTGGTCTGATAGTGATGTGCAGCAGCCCACTCAATCACTCGAATGGGTTTATACGCTCCATACATAGCAATCAACTCGTTCAGATGTATATCACAACCAGAATAACCAACCACAACAATTTGAGTTGCCTCTTGCAGCGCGCGATGCAAATAATGCCAGTAGGTAGTGAGAATAGGCGAAGCGCTTATGACCGATCGCTTATGCGCAACATGGGTTAACACTATGTGCTCGGAAGGATTAGCGGTAAATGTACTAATCTCATGACGCTGAAGCTTTCGAATACGCCCATCAATGTCTGTGTAAAACAAAGGAGATCCATGCAAGTGCAGGTAGTAACCGAAGGTCCTACCCCACAATCGTTCCAAATTAGACGAATCAAATCCTTGATTAGTTATCCCGTCGACTAGATTTCCTCCATAGCCGGAGAGGATTCCGCGGTCAATAAACGACCCATACAGTAACCTGTCGTAATTCAAGGTAGCAACATGAGAGTTAGTCTGTTGAATAAATTCACACAGTGCAGTTATGAAAGATGCGGGCAAATCAGCGTCGGTTAAATGCAGCCTGCTCGCCACCATATGCATATATTTAGCCACTGCAACAGGAAAGTGCTGTCCTTGTGCTGTGAGCCAATGTAGATTCGGGGAAAGTATATTATTTAGCGTTTTGCATGCTGTGACAGCTTGATGTAATACGTCGAGTTGTTCTTCATTTTGTGGTATCGCATTCTCATGCCCGAGGGTGAGACTGATCAGCCTTTTGTCTTCTGGCGTTAAAAAGTGAGCGATGTTCCATACATCGTGCATAACCTGGGCTAAATTGAAATGATTGGGCGAAAGAGCCATCCCCAATCCGTTGCCAAAAATTAATGCTTTACGCATCTCTCATCCTTGTTTTTGGTGGTATTAAAGCCTTTAGATAGCAAAAGAGAAAAAATGATGTCAACTGGCCTTTAGTCCGGTATGCCTTGAACCTCGCAATTTAGGGCCTCACCAACCTAGGCATATCCACCCCCTCCCCCAACCTCTCCACCTCCAACCGCACCCTCTCCCCACCCTGCTCAACCACCACCCCATCCCCCTCCACCGCCACCAACTTCACCCCAGGACTCACCCTTTCCCCCTGCAAAAAGCTCCTCGGCGGCCCATCGTTCAAACTCAAAATCGCCACCGCCCCGCGACTCCCCGCCATCACCCCACTGACCTTGATCTCCACCGGCGCCGTGCGGTTGGAAAACCACTGCAACGCCGGGTTATCGCTACGCGCCGCGAGCAGTTGCGGGGTGGCCGCCGGGGTGTGGGATTCGGCGGTGGTCAGGAGCAGGGATGACCAGGTGGCGATGCCGACCAGGGCGGCCAGCAGTGCGGTGGCCTGGATGAGTTGGGGGGGTGAAAAGCGTGCGGTGAATCTCATGGGCTGAATCTCCTTTTAGTCCCGGTGACCAGACTACGCGGCAATTCTCACGGTTTTATTTCACACGCCTTACATGTTGGCCGTGCAGGATGGTTTTTTGGGACGGGGCTGGACGCAAAGGAGTGCGCATTCGATGAACCGGTGCAGGCAGCAGGGTTTTACGCTGATCGAGTTGATGGTGGTGCTGGTGATCATCGGCATTGCCAGTGCGGCGATCAGTCTGAGTATCAAGCCCGACCCGTTGCAGTTGCTGCGCAAGGACGCCGAGCGCGTGGCGCAGTTGCTGCAGATTGCTCAGGCGGAGGCGCGGGCGGATGGCCGGCCGATTGCCTGGTTGAGCGATGGCAAGGGGTTTCGGTTCAGTCGGCGCAGTGACAGTGGCAAGGGCTTTGATCATTTCGATCGGGACCCGCATTTGCGGCCGCGTCCCTGGCAGAGTCCGAAGCTGGAGGTGCGGGTGGAGCCGAAGCAGAAAGTGGTGCTGAACGCGGAGTGGATCAATCCGCCGTTGCAGTTGACGCTGTCTGACGGGCTCAATCGGTTGAGTGTGCTGCGCGATGCTTCGGGCCGGATTAGCGTGCAATGAACAGACAACACGGTTTTACGCTGATCGAGGTGATGGTCGCGATTCTGTTGATGGCGGTGGTCAGTCTGATTGCCTGGAAGGGGCTGGACAGTGTCACCCGCGCCGACAGCCATTTGCAGGCCAGTGGTGAGCAGAGCGACAGCCTGTTGCGGGCGTTGAATCAGATGCAGCGGGATGTGGAGATGCGCGCCGGGATCGAGCTGACGGAGCCGAAGAAGGTCGGCACCGAGGATGAGCCGGCGACGGCCCCGCCTGCGCTTACGGTGCGCAGCAGTGACAGCAAGGGGTTTCGGCTGGACATCATTCGTAGCGCGGCGGATCAGCCGGGGGCTTTGCAGCGGGTGCGCTGGTGGCTCAAAGGGGACACGTTGTATCGCGCGGTGGCGCCGGCGCGCAGTCGGTATCCGTTGCCTGCTCCGAATGCGGGGGTTCCGGTGTTGGGTGAGGTGAGTGATTTGCAGGTACGGGTTTGGGAGGCGGACAAGGGGTGGCGGCAGTTGAGCGGGAATCGGCGGGAGGATCCGTTGGGGCTGGAGGTGCGGTTGACTCGGCAAACACCGCAAGGAGTCGAGAAGTACCGGCAGGTGATGGGGCCCTTGCAGTGATCAGCTGAGAACGACTACGCCGCCCGGTAGTTCGGTGCATTTGACGCCGTAGGCATCGCGGATCAATGCGCCTACGCCGGCCAGTTGGTCGAGGGAGAAACGTGCCTGCACCCGGCGCTGGCCGAGTTCGCGGTTGAGCAGCAGCAACATGCCTGGGCGGTAGCGGTTGATCTCGTCGATCATCTGGCTCAGGGTCGCGCCGTTGAACACCAGCACCTGCTGACGCCAGTTCATCACCGCCGCCGTGTCGACGCTTTGCACCGTGCCAACCTGTTGCGCGTCATAGGTCAATTGCTGGCCCGGTTCCAGGCGCAGGCTGCGGCCTTCGACTTCCACATCCACCGCGCCATCGAGGCACGTCACGCACACCTGCTGATCAAGATTGCGCAGGTTGAACCGCGCCCTGCTCGCCCGCAACCAACCACCACCGGCCTGCATCGCCATGGGCAGCCGTGCGGTCTGCACTTCGACTTCGCCACTGACCAGTTCAAAGCCTTGCACGCCCTCATCCACCGAACGCTGGTTGATGCGGGTCTGGGTGTTCAGTTCCAGGCTCAGGCCATCGGCCGGTTCGACGCGGCGTTGCTGGCCGACCTCGGTGATGTAATCGGCACCGAGCCCGGAGAACCCGCCCGGTATCGTGCCTCGCACCATCAGGAATGCCGCCGATGCGGCAATCGCGCCGCCGAGAAATGCCCGGCGCCCGAACCGGCGTGGCGCTTGCGTCGCTTCGGCCGCCGGTTGCAGCAGGTGCCACAAGGCTTTGCACTCTTCGAAGGCGCGAGCATGTTCGGGGCTTTGCGCGCACCACTGGCGCAGCGCTCGGGCGTCGGCGACCGTAGCGCGGCCGGAGGTCAGCAGGATCAGCCAGTCGCGGGCTTCGCTTTGCAGACGCTCGGCAGGCGTGGGCTCGGCAGGTGTCAGACGGAAGATGTTCAAACGCGCAGATACTCGACGGGTTGATCGGGAGCTTCATTCACTAGACGGTTTTCCGGCCCCGCGACCGAACCGCTGAAACACTTTTCTTTCCAGTTTGGCCGCGCAGTGTCCGAGGGCAGCCTTGATTTCCTTCTCGACCATGCGCGTGGAGATGCCGAAACGCTGGGAGATTTCCAGGTGCGGCGCTTCTTCCAGCCGTGCGGCGATGAAGATCCGGCGGCGCCGGGCTGGCAGCTCGTAGAGGGCGCTGAGCAGGGACTGGATTTCCTTTTGGCCGCCGACCACGCGCATCGGGTCCAGCGCTTCGTCGCTGACTTGCAGCAGTTCTTCGACTTCGCTGCCGGTGAGCAGCCGCGCATCGGCCTGGCGGCGGTCGGCGGCGATGTTCAGGGCCATGCGATAGAGGTAGGCGTTGGGGCGCAGCAGGTTAGGCGGCGTTTCCATGCGGTCGACCCGCAGGTAGGTTTCGTGCAGCACGTCGTTGGCCAGGTCCTCCGAGCCGAGACGGCGTCGCAGCCGCACCCGAAAGTCCTCGTAGGACGTCAGGAACAGCTGGACCATCGAACTTTGTCCGGCGTCTTTCATCCCCCGGAAACTCCTTCCCATTGTGTGCATTCCATGCGCTTTCCTGACGATTCGGGTAACAACAGCAACGTGACTGGCTGGCGCAATGCGCCGGGTGTCGGCCGGTCGATTTTGAGCGTGTGAAAACTGTCTACCAGCGCTGCATCGCGCCGAACATCGCCGGTCGAGGTGACCAACCGGTTGTGCTGCACCACGCCGTCGCGGCCGATCCACAACTGCAACACCGCGCGAAAACTGCCGGGCCGGGTCAGCGGCGAACGGCACAGGTTGCGTTCAATCGCGGCCTGCACCGCTGTGGCGTAACTGCGGTTGACGGCAGCGCTGGCGGGGGTCGGTTTCTCCGCCGGCATTGGCACGTCCTCGACTTGCGCCACTTGCAAGGTGAACGCGTCGTCGCGGCTGTACTTGGCCATCAACCCACTGCCGCCGAGCATCCGGCGCAACGCTTCGGCGGCGGTGAATTCGCCATCCACCGCCAACGAACGTCGACCGCGACTCAACTGACTGTCGACCAGCACCGCCATACCAGTGGCGCGGCTGAACTGTTCGAGGGCGCGGGCCAGTTCCTGGGCCGGGATGTGCAAGGTCATGCGCATCGTCGCCGGCACCGGGTCGGCGCTGGCGCGGCTCAGAAACAAGCCAAGCAGCAGCCCCAGACAGAGCTGGCGCATGAGCGCTGAGCGCACAACATCCTCCCTGGCACGGCCTCGCTGCACGGCTGATGTATCCCTGAAAACCGTCATCCTGAGGGCTGTTTATGAATCTGGTGTGACGGCCACTGCAAAAAAACCATCACGGGATCGGCGCCGCCGTTGCACTAGACTCTTGAACTAGAGCGGCCCCTTCGGGCCGGCCAGGAGGCAGGCATGAAATCAGTCTGGAAAGTCGTCTTCGGCGGGTTGTTGCTGATGGCGTTTGGCGCTGCACACGCGGAGGAACCGCTGGGCTGTGTCGAGGTGACGGTGGGTGGCTACAAGGCGCCGAATTACGACTGCCTGAGCCAACAGATGGGCAACAACCCCGACCGTGCGGCGGCTGCGCAGAAGAATCAGGAAGCGATGAATGTGCCGGTCAACAAGCGCCCGCCGAATCAGGTGGGGCTGGCGACGCCGGCGGCCACCAGTACGCGGATGGGCAACACGTTTGGTACGTCGGTGAAACCGCAGCGGCCGCCGGTGAATACCGGTACTTCACCGCTGCTGGGCAAGTGATCAATCGCTGGGAATCTGGCGGAAGCTCACCGCCAGCCGATTCCAGCTGTTGATGGTGCTGACGGCCATGGTCAGGTCCACCAGTTCCGTCTCGTTGAACTGTTCCCGCGCCTGCTGGTAAACATCGTCAGGCACCCGGCTGTCCGCCAGCAGCGTGACGGCCTCGGTCCAGGCAAGCGCCGCCCGCTCGCGCAGGTTGAAGAAGCCGCTGTCGCGCCAGACCGCGATGGCGTACAAACGCCGATCCGTCTCCCCTGCCCGTCGCGCTTCCACCGAATGCATGTCGGTGCAGAACGCGCAGCCGTTGAGCTGCGAGGCGCGGATCTTGATCAGGTGCAGCAGCGGCGGTTCGATGCTCAGGTTACTGGTCAGCGCTTCCAGGCCAATCATCGCTTTCATGGCTTTGGGTGAAGCGCTGTAGTAATCCAGACGCGGGGACATGGGCGGGCCTCGGGCAGCAGAAGAGTGATTTCACGGTAGGCGCTGGTTGGGCAACGTTACAGCCCCAATTCTGCGAAAAAACGGAAGACCACTGAACCGGAGGCCAATTCACGGTTTTTCGAGCACACAACTTCTGCCCCGCCCGCATTCGGGAGTAATCTGGCCGGCACACTCAATCGCCCGGAGCGCCCCGTCGGTATGGAACTGCATGTCGTAATCAACGGCCGCAAGGATCTGGCCGGTCAGTTGTACCAGCAACTGCGCGGCGCCATTGAATCCGGGCGCCTGGCCGCCGGCACCCAGTTACCGCCCAGCCGTTTGCTCGCCGAGCAACTGGGGATCTCGCGCAAGACCATTTCCGACACTTACGCGCAGCTCACCTACGAGAATTTCCTCACCGGCGTCATCGGCAAAGGCACTTACGTCAACGCCCGCTCGACGCCGGTACAGCGCAAACAAAGCCATTCCGAACTGGCCAGTTCCGAGGTGATCGAGAGCTGGCGCAATCTGCCGGTGTTCCTGCGGCATCCAACGCTCGAGGGTTCGCTGCGCTATGACTTTATCGGCGGCGCCACCAGCAAGGGCCAGTTTCCCCAGGATGACTGGCGCCGCTGCGTCTCTCACGCACTGCGGCAGATGGCCCATTCCAAAGGCTTCTATAGCGTGCCGGAAGGCCTGCCGGCGCTGCGCAATGCGATTGCCCGACACATCGCGTTTTCCCGTGGTGTGAACTGTCAGGACGAAGACATCGTGGTCTGCAACGGCGCGCAACAGGCGCTGGACCTGATCACCCGCGTGCTGATCCGCCCCGGCAGTCTGGTGGCGATGGAAGATCCCGGCTACCCGCCGGCGCGGCTGCTGTTCGGCACTCACGGGGCGACGGTGGTCGGCGTGCCGGTGGATGCGGAAGGGATTCAGGTCGAGCGGGTTCCCGAGGGCACGCGGCTGATCTACGTGACGCCGTCGCACCAGTTCCCGCTGGGCATGCCGATGAGTCAGGCGCGGCGCGAAGCTTTGCTCGCGCGGGCCCATGAGCTGGGCGCGATCATCATCGAGGACGACTATGACAGCGAATTCCGCTACGAGGGCCGGCCGACCGATTCGCTGCACAAGCTCGATCAGCGCGGCATCGTCGCCTACGTCGGCACCTTCTCGAAAACCCTGCTGCCGGAGCTGCGGCTCGGCTACGCGATCCTGCCGCCAGCGATCCTCGAAGCGGTGATCCGCGCCAAGCAGCTCACCGACCTGCACGCCTCCACCCTGCCCCAATGGGCGCTGGCCAAGTTCATCGCCGAGGGCTGCCTGCTCAAGCACATTCGCCGCTGCCACACCATTTATGCCCAGCGCCGCGAGCGGATCCTGGCGCGCATGGCTACCGACCTGTCGCCGTGGCTGCAAGCCGTGCCGCCCAGCGCCGGTTTTCACATGGCGGTGTTCTGCAAGGTCCCTATCGATTTGCCGCTGGTGATCGAACTGGCAAAAAAGGTCGAAGTCGGGCTGTACGCCATCGATGGTTTCTATTATCAGCAGCCGGCCAAAAGCGGGATGTACTTCGGTTTCGGCGCCATCGAGACGCTGGACATCGACATTGCGCTCGACCGCCTGCGCGACATTCTGCAACAGGTCGCGGGTTAGATTGGACTAAACGATTAACCGCCGATTGGTTATTGGTGATCCGGGGGTGCGGGCCTATCCTGCACAAGCGTTATCCCTCAATGAGCAGGATTCGTCCGGCCTGATTCAGGAGTGTGAGCAATGTCCAACGAAGTGATCAACACCGTACAGGTGCAGGCTGCCGCCGGCCGATCGGAGGAGCTGGGCAAGCAGTTGCAGAAGATCGTCGAAACCCTGCGCGAAACGCCGGGCTGCGATTCCTACATGGTCGACCGCTGCCCCGAGGACAGCCACCGCTGGACGGTCAGCGCCCGCTGGCAGTCGGAAGCGGCGATGCAGGCGCATTTCAATCGCCCGGAAGCTCAGGGCTTCATCGACCTGATCGACAGTCGTCTGGCCAATAGCGTGGATTTCAACTCTTTTCCAATCGTTTGACTTACTGACGCCATCGCTGGCAAGCCAGCTCCCACAAGGTTTTGTATCGTTCACAAACCATATGACCGACACAAAAAAACTGTGGGAGCTGGCTTGCCAGCGATGGCGTATTTGAATGCGCGGACATCCCCCAGATTGGTCACCCAAACTTCCCGAATATTGGCCGTTTGAATACCCCGGCACGCGGACTACTGTGATGACCGACTCCCCACTTAATCAGGTGATCTCCATGAAAGTCCTGCACTTGCTTGCCGCCCCGCTCGCCGCTCTGGCCCTCACCATCAGCGCTTCGGCACTGGCCCACGGTACCGATTCCCCGTCCGAGAAAATCTCGGTGCTGCAGGACCAGATGCTGAAAAACGTCCCCGGCAAAAAAGCCATGATGATCGAAGTCGATTACAAACCCGGCCAGTCCTCGATCGCCCACAAACACGACGGCACCGCCATGGCCTACGTGCTCGAAGGCGAGATCGTTTCCCAGGTCAAGGGTGAGCAACCGATCACCTACAAGAAGGGCCAGTACTGGTACGAGCCGGCCGGCTCCGAGCATTTGATCTCGAAAAACGCCAGCAAGAGCAAGCCGGCCAGGTTGCTGGTGTTCATGGTGCTGTCACCCGACGAGCAAGTGCTGATCCCATTGAAAAACTGATGGTTGTTTAACCAGCCATAAATGAAAGGCGGAAATTTTTGATTTGCGCCTTTTTTATTTCACGCGGCAATTAATCAAAAATGCTTACAACCAATAAAACTATGACATGACAGTCATTCAGCAAATTGTCAGGTTGTTTTCGTTTTGGCGGGAGTAGTCTGAGGCGACTGTCGCCGGTTCCATTTAATCAACCCCGACATGCCTGACTTTCCGACTGAAGTTGCTTCACGGGAGACTCACCATGAAACTTGCCTTTGCCAGTACCTTGGCGATATCAGTTTTAGCGTTGTCCGCCTGTTCTGTTCCTACCGCTCCGAAAGCGGTTTCCTCTCTCGACACGCTATTCACCCAACCGGTGGGACGCAGCAGCGCCACCCAGGTGAAAAGTGGTCCCGGTGTCTCATTGGGCGTGATCTACAGCCCGAGCACCCAAACCAACCGCGACTACCTGCGCAACTACCAGGCCAATGCCGGCACCGGTTTCGGCCAGAGTTTGCTGGTGCAGCCGATCCACGACGCCTACGTCGCCACCTCGAAACCGGACATGGCGGTGGATTGGGTCAAAGCTTCGCTGCAACGTCAGTTTGGCTCGGTGACGGTGTACCCGGACATGCAGAGCCTGCGTGCGGCCAATCCGGATGTGGTGGCGGTTGTCGATACTCACAGCCAGTTGATTACCTCGCGCAGTTCGAACATCAAGGCGGATGTGAGTGCGGATTTTTATGATGGGAAGTTCAACTATATCGGTACGGCCAAGGGGTCTGAGGCAAAAGAATTGACGCCGGTGTGGGCGGACTTCAAGCGTTCAAAGGAGATTGTTGCGGATATTAATCAGCAACAGGAAGTTCAGGTTCGGGCGTTGCAGAAGTTTGACCAGTCGCTCAGTAATTTGCTGACCAGGCCGGCAGGTAATGTGTCGATGCTTGATAGTAAACAACTACATAAGTTGCAGTGACTGTCAGGCCGCTGCCCTCACCCTAGCCCTCTCCCGGAGGGAGAGGGGACTGACCGAGGTGTTTGTTAGAGTTACGCCGACGTGAAATACCGAGTCGAACTCAAGTTTCGAAAAACACACAAATCGGCTCCCTTTCCCCCTCGCCCCATTGGGGAGAGGGCTGGGGTGAGGGGCTGGATTTGTGCAGCAACACACAAATACCGCCAAACAACAGGCATAAAAAAGCCCCGCCTCTTTCGAGAGCGGGGCTTTTTCATTCAACGGTTACTCAAGCAAGCTCAAGCTCCGCAGTCGCCGCAGCAGGCACAACTGCCTGACCGCTCAGCGCCACGTCGTTCAGCTCACGGTTGGCCACCGCGTACATGGCGTAGTCGGTGCCGCTGGCGGCACGGATTTCCACCAGCATGGCGCGCCAGCGTTCGATCATGGCGTCGTTCTGCTTCATCCACAGTGCCAGACGGGTTTCCACGTCCGAATCACCGCCGCCCGCTTGCAGAACGGCGATGGTGATCGCGCGTTGCTGCCAGTCGACGTCGTCGCGGAACGCTTCACGGGCCAGGGCCTGCCAGTTGTTTTCAACCGGCAAGGCGCTGATCTGCGAGATGTACCAGGTGATGTCCAGCGCGCTGCCCACGGCGAAGTACGCCTTGGCCACTTCGGCTGGATCCTGGCCGGTCACGTCGGCCGCTTCGATGATCGGCAGCAGCGTGTAGAGGTGGGTCGTCCCCGCCACCATACGCGCCAGCAGTTCCGGAACACCGGCGGCGACGTACGCCTGATAACGCTCTTGCCAGTTTTCGCGGATTTCGCCGCTCAGCAGCTCGTCCAGCTTCAGGCCCAGCTCTTTGAGGTGCGGACCGAAATGCGCGACGTCACGGGCAGCGTTCTGCTCGTTGCGACGGGCACGCAGGAACCAGCGCGTAGCGCGACGGCCCAGACGCATCAGCTCGTCCATCAGCTCCAGCTGCACGTCAGCGGAAACCTGGTAGTCCAGCGCTTCGATCTGACGGAACCAGTGCGGGAGGTGGAAGATATCCCGAACAATCACATACGCACCGGCAACATTCGCCGGGGTCATGCCGGTGGACTCTTTGAGCCTTTGAACGAAGGTGATGCCCATGTGGTTGACCAGATCGTTGGCGATCTGGGTGCTGACGATCTCGCGCTTCAGACGGTGACGACGCATGGCTTCGGAGAACTTGCTGACCAGGGTCGGCGGGAACGCCGTTTCCATGTCGCGGGTCAGGTAGTCGTCGTCCGGCACCAGGGAGCCCAGCAGCTGCTCCTTGAGGTCGATCTTGCTGTACGAGATCAGCACCGACAGCTCAGGACGGGTCAGGCCATGGCCTTCGGCAACGCGTTCGGCCAGTTGCTCTTCGGTCGGCAGGAACTCGATGGCGCGATCCAGCTTGCCACGGCCTTCCAGGTCGCTCATCAGACGCTTGTACTCGGCGATGCGCGCATAAGCGCGACGGGCCGCCAGGGACAGGGCCTGAGTCTGCTTGTAGTTGTTGCCCAGCACCAGACCACCGACTTCGTCGGTCATGCTCGCCAGCAACTGGTTGCGTTGCTTGTCGGTCATGTCACCGGCCTGAACCACTTCGTTCAGCAGGATCTTGATGTTCACTTCGTGGTCGGAGCAGTCCACGCCACCGGCGTTGTCGATGAAGTCGGTGTTGGAACCGCCGCCATTGAGACCGAACTCCACACGACCCAATTGGGTCATGCCGAGGTTACCGCCCTCGCCCACCACTTTGCAGCGCAGTTCGTTGCCGTTCACGCGCAATGCATCGTTGGCCTTGTCGCCGACATCGGCGTGGCTTTCGGTGCTGGCTTTGACGTAAGTACCGATACCGCCGTTCCACAGCAGATCCACCGGCGCCTTGAGCAAGGCGTTCAGCAGTTCGGTCGGGGTCAGCTTGTCGGCCTGGATGTCGAAGCGCTCTTTCATCTGTGGCGAGATGGCGATGCTCTTCGCGCTGCGCGAGAAGATGCCGCCGCCTTCGGACATGATGCTGGTGTCGTAGTCGGACCAGGCCGAACGCGGCAGGTCGAACATGCGCTGACGCTCGGCGAAGCTGGTGGCCGGGTTCGGGTTCGGGTCGATGAAGATGTGCAGGTGGTTGAACGCAGCAACCAGTTGCAGCTTGTCGGACATCAACAGGCCGTTACCGAACACGTCACCGGCCATGTCGCCCACGCCGACCACGGTGATGCTGTCTTCCTGGACATTGATGCCGCGCTCGCGGAAGTGGCGCTGTACGCCGACCCACGCGCCCTTGGCGGTGATGCCCATTTTCTTGTGGTCGTAACCGGCCGAACCACCGGACGCGAACGCGTCACCCAGCCAGAAGCCGTAGTCGATGGCGATGCCGTTGGCGATGTCGGAGAAGGTTGCAGTGCCCTTGTCCGCCGCGACCACCAGGTACGGGTCATCGTCGTCATGCCGCACGACGTTGGCCGGCGGAACCAGTTTGCCGTCCTTCAGGTTGTCGGTGATGTCCAGCAGACCCGAGATGAAGATGCGGTAGCAGGCGATGCCCTCGGCCGCGATCTCGTCACGGCTGCCGCCCAGTGGCAGGCGACGCGGCAGGAAGCCGCCCTTCGCACCCACCGGCACGATGACCGAGTTCTTCACTTGCTGGGCTTTTACTAGGCCGAGGACTTCGGTACGGAAGTCTTCTTCACGGTCGGACCAGCGCAGACCACCACGAGCAACGTTGCCGAAGCGCAGGTGCACGCCTTCGACGCGTGGCGAGTAAACGAAGATTTCGAACTTCGGCACCGGTTTCGGCAGTTCAGGAATCAAGTGCGGGTTGAACTTGAAGCTGAAGTACGACTTGTTCTGGCCGTTGGCGTCGGTCTGGTAGAAGTTGGTCCGCAGGGTCGCTTTGATCAGGTCCAGGTAACGACGCAGGATGCGGTCTTCGTTGAGGACTTGAACGTCGTCCAGCGCGGTCAGGATGGCCTGTTCCAGACGTTGTTGCTTGTCGTCCAGATCATCGCTGCCGAGCTTGCGGGCCAGGTAGAAACGGGTCTTGAACAACCGGGTCAGTTCGCGAGCGATGTCGGTGTGGTTGTTCAGGGTGCTGGCGATGTAGCCGAGGTCGAAGCCCAGGCGGATCTGCTTCAGGTAGCGGGCGTAGGCACGCAGCAGCGCCACGTCGCGCCATGGCAGGCCGGCGGTCAGCACCAGACGGTTGAACGCATCGTTTTCGGCATCGCCACGGACGATGTGGACGAACGCGTCCTGCAGGGTGTCGTTGAGTTGCTGGATGTCCAGGTCCAGGCCTTCGGCAGCGGTGAACGCGAAGTCGTGGATCCAGAACTCGCGGCCGTTGGTATGACGCAGGCGGTACGGGAACTCACCCAGCACGCGCAGGCCGAGGTTTTCCAGGATCGGCAGCACGTCGGACAGGGCCAGCGGGGTATCGGCGTGATACAGCTTGCAGTGCAGCTCGCGTGGGCCGGAGGCCAGCGGCTGGTAAAAGCTCATGGCCAGCGGCTTTTTCTCGCTCAGATTGAGCAAGTGCTGCATGTCGACCACGGCCGAATGCGCTGCGAAACGCTCGCGGTAGCCGGCCGGGAAGCCTTTCGGGAAGTCGGCCAACACGTTGGTGCCGTTGGCTTCGCCGAAGGTTTCAACGGTCAGGGCAGCGTAGTCGTCCTGCCAGCTGCGGCAGGCCTGGATCACTTCGTTTTCCAGTTGCAGCGGGTCGATGTCGATGCGGTTTTTCGGGTCGACGCGCAAGATCAGTTGCACGCGGGCCAGCACGGACTCGGAGAAGAACGTCCAGAATTCGCAGTCGGAGGCTTTCAGGCGCTCCATCAGCACTTGCTGGATCTTCTGGCGAACTTCGGTGGAGTAGATGTCACGCGGCACGTAGGCCAGGCAGTAGCAGAAACGACCGTACGGGTCTTTACGCAGGAACACGCGGATCTTGTTGCGTTCCTGGATCTGCACGATCGACATCACGGTGCTGAACAGTTCGTCGACCGGGGTCTGGAACAGATCGTCACGCGGCAGCACTTCCAGAACCTGAGCCAGTTCCTTGCCCAGGTGAGCCTTGGCCTGGAAGCCGGAGCGACGCTCGATTTCCTCGACCTTGCGGCGGATGAACGGGATGACACGCACGCTTTCGCCATACACCGACGAGGTGTACAGGCCCATGAAGCGGTGTTCCTTGATCACTTTGCCGTCGGCATCGATTTCGCGGATCGACACGTAGTCCGGGTAGGCCGGACGGTGCACGCGGCTCGGATGCGCCGCCTTGGCGAACGACAGCAGTGTCGGTTCGCGCAGGTACTTCACGGCATAGTCTTCGATGTGGCGGTCTTCGTTGGTCAGACCGGTGCGCAGCATCTTGGTCAGGCCGAGGAAGGAGTTCTGGTCGTATTCGATGTGGCCGCCATCGGCCTGATCGACAACGGTGAACTCTTCGTAGCCGAGGAAGGTGAAGTGGTTGCCCACCAGCCATTCCAGGAAGCTCTTGATTTCATTCTTTTCGTCGGCATCGACGGCGAATGCGCTGTTATCGAGCTTGGTGAGGATTTCCTGCACCTTGGCCTTCATCGGCTCGAAATCGGAGACCGCGACGCGGACTTCACCCAGGACCTGCTCCAGTTCCTTGGACAGCACATTCAATTCGGCCGCATTGGCGCAGCGGTCGATTTCCAGGTACATCAGCGACTCGTGCAGAACGCCTTCGCCGGTGGTGCCTTTTGGCAGGATTTCCAGCAATTCGCCCTTGCTGCCACGACGCACGCTCAGCACGGTGGTCTGCAGGGTGTGGATGCTGTAGCCGCGACGGTTCAGCTCGGTACGCACCGAGTCCACCAGGAACGGCAAGTCGTGGTGCAGCACTTCGACCGCGGTGTGGGTCGACTGCCAGCCGTGACGTTCGTAATCGGGGTTGTAGACGCGCACTTGCGGTTGCGCGTGATCGAAGCGCTCAAGCAGGCGCCACGCAGAGAGAGTACAGCCAGCGAGGTCGGAGAGGCGACGTTGGGTCAGCTCGTCCAGGGAAATGATGCCGAAGAATTGTTCAGCGAACAGCGCCACTTGTGGCAGTGCCTGTTCACTGATGTGCTGCGCCAGTGCCGCTTGCAGTTGGTGCTGGAAGTCGGCTTTGCTGGCTGCGGTGAAGAACGCCATCTGTGGTACTCCGCTTGGGCTTGTTATTGATGGAAAGCGTCGCGTGCAAAACCCCTTTCGGGGCGTTCCGTCGCCCTGTTCCTGAATCTCGGGCAGAGGAAACAGGGTGACAGGTGGGTGAAGCTGGACGAGACACTCAGGTCACATTCACCTTCCATGAATGGGCATCTGCAAAAACGACTGCCGGGCGCCGCTCGCGGGGCCATGGCAATGCCTTTACGGGTGCTCATCCGTTGCGCAGCTTAATGGGTGCGACAATGTGTCTGCTTGCGGTGCTGCGACATATTCGGTCATTGGCACGTAAACAAAGGCCTGCGCATCGGTAAACACTAGCATTCATGGGGCGGAACGCCGGTCTGAATGCCCGTTTTTACGGTACAGGCGTGCCAGGAATGACCATTGATCTGTGTCGCGTTCACGACACATCCTCTGACACTCTCACATGCAGAAATTCCCGGGGGCTGGCAGAATCGCGCCCAATTGCGACCAACAAGCCCGCCGAGGCAGGAATTCCCCCATGCAAATGACCACCGCCCTTTTGATCGTCAACCCGTGCGACGACGAAGAAGACAACATGGCCATGCTCTGCTGCCACAGCGACAAGGGCGACATGTTCCTGATGAGCCGCTATCCGGACGAGGACGAGCTGGAGATCACCCTGGATGGCGAGCCGTCGACCCTTGATGGCGTCAAGGTCACCCTGAGCAAGACTCTGCTGAAGATCGAAATCGCCGCGGCGGATGCCGATGCGTTGAACGGGGACGATGTGCTGGAAATCACCTTCAATCCGGACATGGTGGATCTGGCTGAGGTTGAGGAAACCCTGAAGAACATTCTGGATGGTACTGGCACCTATATCAGCCAGATTTGATCGCGTCTGGGCCGGCCCTTTCGCGAGTGAAAGGGCCCGAAAGCACACCGCACCTCCCCCGCCCTACAAAATTCCAACAATTGCCCCGGTCATTTCCCGCACTTTGCGCAAAATGCCGTTAGTCGCCACCCCCTGCGATGGATTAAAGTAACGCCCCCAGCCCCGGCGTTATCCGAACGCCTGTGGCCTCCCTTTCCAGGAACAGTCATCGATGGAACATCGTGAAGCGCTGCTGGCGCTGCGAACCTTTCTTTCAACGCAGATTCTCGGCCAGGAAAAACTCATCGAGCGCTTGCTCATCGCCCTGCTCGCCGACGGCCACATGCTGGTCGAGGGCGCTCCAGGTCTGGCCAAGACCAAAGCGATCAAAGAGCTCGCCGAGGGCATAGAAGCCCAGTTCCATCGCATCCAGTTCACCCCGGACCTGCTGCCCGCCGACATCACCGGCACCGAGATCTATCGCCCGGAAACCGGCAGCTTCGTGTTCCAGCAAGGCCCTATCTTCCACAACCTGGTGCTGGCGGACGAAATCAACCGCGCCCCGGCCAAGGTTCAGTCGGCGTTGCTCGAAGCGATGGCCGAACGTCAGGTCAGTGTCGGGCGTAGCACTTACGAGTTATCGCCGCTGTTTCTGGTGATGGCCACGCAGAACCCGATCGAACAGGAAGGCACCTATCCGCTGCCCGAAGCCCAGCTCGACCGCTTTCTGATGCACGTGAAAATGGGCTTCCCCGACGCTGCCGTCGAACGCCGGATCCTGCAACAGGCCCGGGGCGAAGCCCTGAACGGCGAAACCAAGCCCGAACGCCGAGTCAGTCAGCAAGCGATCTTCGCCGCGCGCAAGGAAATCCTCGGCCTGTACATGGCGGACGCCGTGGAGGAATACCTGGTGCAACTGGTCATGGCCACACGCAACCCGGCCAAGTTCGACCCGGAAATGGCCGAATGGATCGCCTACGGCGCCAGCCCGCGTGGCTCCATTGCCCTCGACCGCTGCGCCCGCGCCCACGCCTGGCTGGCCGGTCGCGACTTCGTCAGCCCGGAAGACATCCAGGCTGTGCTGTTCGACGTGTTGCGTCACCGCATCATTCTGTCGTTCGAGGCCGAAGCCGCTGGCATCGACCAGGATCGGGTGGTGCAACGGATTCTCGACGTCGTAGCCGTCGCTTGACCCCGATGAACGCCTCCCTGCCGTTCGAACCGGGCATCCGCATCAGCCTCGCCGAGCTGATCGAGATGCGTCACCGCGTGCGCGAAGTGCAGCTGTTTTCGACGCCGAGCCAGCGCAGCCCGCTGATCGGCCTGCACCACTCCAAGTTTCGCGGTCGTGGCGTCGACTTCGATCAGGTGCGGGTCTATCAGGCCGGCGACGACGTGCGCACCATCGACTGGCGCGTCACCGCTCGGACGCAGGAACCGCACACCAAACTGTTCCATGAAGAACGTGAACGGCCGATTTTCATCATGGTCGAGCAAAGCACGCGGCTGTTTTTCGGCTCCGGACTGATGTTCAAGTCGGTGCTCGCGGCGCAGGCTGCGGCGCTGATCGGCTGGGCGGCGCTGGGTCACAACGACCGGGTTGGCGGACTGGTGTTCGGCGACAACGAGCACTACGAAATCAAACCGCGCCGCAGCAAGCAAAGCCTGCTGCAACTGCTCAACCGCCTGGTGAAGGTCAACCAGTCGCTGCACAGCGAGCGGGAGCCGGATCGCGATGCGTTCGGCGTAGCGCTGCGCCGGGCCCGCGAAGTGCTGCGACCGGGCAGTCTGGTGATCGTGATCTGCGATGAGCGCGCACTGTCCGACAGCGCCGAACAGCAATTGAGCCTGTTGTCGCGCCATTGCGATCTGCTGATGCTGCCGCTGTCCGATCCGCTGGATCACGCCCTGCCCGCTGCCGGGCTGCTGAGATTCGCCGAGCGCGGCGCGCAGCTGGAACTCGACACCCTGAATTTCGACCTGCGCCAGACCTACCGCGCCCAGGCCGAAGCGCGGATCGCCCGCTGGGAATTGCTCGCGCAGAAGCTGCGAGTGCTGCTGATGCCGCTGAGCACTCAGAGCGAAATGGTCGAGCAGATGCGCGAATTCCTTAACCCGCAACGTCCGGGGAAAGGTCGATGAGCGGCCTCGAACAACTGCAACCGCTGATCTCCCCGCCACCGATTGCCTTCTGGCCGCCGGCACCGGGCTGGTGGCTGCTGCTTTTGCTGTTGCCGGTGATTGGTTTTGCAGTCTGGCGGCTGCGGCGTTTCATTCCGATCAAGAAAAAACCGGTCGTGCGCGCCGAACTGCCGCTCGATCCAGTGCGCATCGCCGCACTCGCCGAACTGGCGCAGATGCCCAAACCCTACGACGGCGCCCCCGCCGGGGCCTGGCTGCAGCAGCTCAACGGCTTGCTCAAGCGCCTGTGCCGCAACCATTACCCCTACAGCCAGAGCCACACCCTCAACGGCCGCAAATGGCTGGCGTTTCTCGACAACCGTTGCCCCGCCGCCGGCCTGACCCGCTGGATGGTGCTCGTCGAAGGCGCCTACAAACCCGAGTGCAAGCTCGACGACAAAGCCATCGCCGGCCTGACCCAGGCAGTCGACACCTGGATCCGCAAACATGTTTGAGTTCGCCTGGCCGTGGATTTTCCTGCTGTTGCCGCTGCCGTGGCTGATGCGCCTGGTGCTGCCGGTGGCCGACAGCGGCGAGCCAGCGTTGAAAGTGAGTTTCCTGGGTGACCTGGAAGGCCTCGCTCGCCGTCGCGCCCGGGCCAATCTGCCAGCGTGGCGCCAGCAAGCACCGTTCATGCTGCTGTGGCTGTTTCTGCTGATCGCCGCCGCACGCCCGCAATGGCTCGGCGAACCGCTGCCGATTGCCGCCAGCGGTCGTGATCTGCTGGTGGCGGTGGACGTGTCCGGCTCGATGGATTTCCCGGACATGCAATGGAACGACGAAGACGTCAGTCGCCTGTCGCTGGTCCAGCATTTGCTTGGAGATTTTCTGGAAAGCCGCGATGGCGACCGGGTCGGTCTGATCCTGTTCGGCAGCCAGGCTTATCTGCAAGCGCCGCTGACGTTTGACCGGCGCACCGTTCGGGTCTGGCTCGATGAAGCGCGAATCGGCATCGCCGGCAAGAACACCGCGATTGGCGACGCCATCGGCCTGGCCCTGAAGCGCCTGCGCATGCGTCCGGCCCAAAGTCGGGTGCTGATTCTGGTTACCGACGGCGCCAACAATGGCGGCGAAATCGACCCGCTGACCGCCGCAAAACTGGCCGCCAGCGAAGGCGTGAAAATCTATCCGATCGGCATCGGCGCCGATCCCGAAGAAAGCGGCGCCACGGCGTTGCTCGGCGGCAACCCGACCCTCGATCTCGACGAACCGGCACTCAAGGCCATCGCCGAGGTCACTGGCGGCCGTTACTTCCGTGCCCGCGATGGCCAGCAACTGCAAGCGATCAAGGACACTCTCGACCAGCTAGAGCCGGTGACTCAACAACCGACCCAGGCCCGTCCGGCGCAGGCGTTGTATCAGTGGCCGCTGGCGTTCGCGCTGCTGCTGAGCATCTTGCTGGTGGCCCGAGTGTTGTGGCCAGACAACCCGCTGCAACGGCTGTTCACCAAGGAACTGTATTTGCAAAGCCCCCTGCCTGACTGGCGCGAGCGCCTCAAGCGCCTGCGTTTGCGGAGGCGCCGATGATCGCCCTCTGGCCGCACTGGTTCCGTCCCTGGTGGCTGTTGCTGCTGCCGTTGCTCGGCTGGCTGATCTGGCAGCTCTGGCACCGACAGAAACGTGCTGGTCGCTGGCAGATGATTCTACCGCCGGCCTTCCACGCCACCCTGCTCAGTGGCGGCAGCGGTCGTGACAGCAAGTTGCCTTGGGTCGCCCTGAGCGTGGCCTGGCTGCTGACGATCCTGGCGCTGCTCGGGCCGAGCTGGGAACGGGTCGAACAGACCAGCCAGAAACCCGCCGACCCGTTGGTGGTGGTTTTGGAACTGACCCCGGAAATGCTCGCCACCGACTCGCCGCCAACGCGACTGGAACAGGCCCGGCGCAAGCTGTTCGACCTGCTGAAAGTGCGCAGCGATGCCCAGACTGCGATCGTCGTTTACGCCGGTAGCGCCCATACGCTGGTGCCGCTGTCGGATGACCTGGCGACCAGTCGCAACCTGCTCGATGCGCTCAAGCCTTCGCTGATGCCGGAAAGCGGCCATCGCGCCGATCTGGCGGTAAGCAAGGCGCTGGCGCTGCTCAAGCAGGGTGCGTTGGGCCAGGGGCGGATTCTGCTGATTGGCTCTTCGCTGTCGGAAGAAGAACGCCAGGGCATTCGTCATGCGCTGAGCGGCCAATCGGCGCAGTTGTTGATGCTCGGTGTCGGCACCGCCGAGGGCGCGCCGATTGCGCAGGAGGACGGCAGTTTCCTCAAGGATGCCCAGGGCGCGATCCGGGTGCCGCAACTTGACAGTCCGGGCCTCGGCGCATTCCTCAGCGCGGTCGGTGGCGAGTACCGCAGCGCACGGCTGGATGAATCCGATCTGGGCGACCTCGGCCTGCTCGATGGCCCGCGCAGCCTGCGCGACGATGGCCAGACCGTACGCCTCGACACCTGGGCCGATCAGGGTTACTGGCTGCTGTTGCCGCTGTTGTTGCTCGCCGCGTGCGCCGGGCGGCGTGGCTGGCTGTTCTGCCTGCCGCTGCTGCTGGCATTGCCGCAACCGAGCTATGCCTTCGACTTCGAAGACCTGTGGCTGCGTCCCGATCAGCAAGGCCTGCACCTGCTCAAACAGAAGCGCCCGGCCGAAGCGGCGAAGCATTTTGAGGATCCGCAATGGCAAGGGGTGGCGTTGTACGAGGCCGGCGACTACAGTGGCGCCGCTCAGCGTTTCGCCGAGGGCAATGACGCCCACGCCCACTACAATCGTGGCAACGCCCTGGCCAAAAGCGGCGAGCTGGAAGCGGCGCTGGATGCCTATGAACAGGCTCTGGAACGCCAACCGGATCTGCGCCCGGCGCTGACCAACAAGGCGCTGGTGGAAAGCCTGCTCAAACAGAAAAACGCCCCTCCGCCGGCCGAACCGCAAGACAAACCGGCGCAGCCAAACATGCCGGGCGATGAACCACCGCCAGCGACCGCTCCGCCGCCAGCGGTCAAAAGCGAAACCCAGAGCGAGCCGCAAACCGGCGAGTCCGCCAGCGAACCGCCGCCGACCACCCCGCCGCTGCCGGGTGCCAACGAGCTGCCGGACAGCGAACCGGGCAAGGAACAGAACACCCCGCCGCTGCTGCGCCCCAATGAGGACACCCTCGAAGGCGAGCAACAGCAGGCGCTGGAACAATGGCTGGGCAAGATCCCGGATGATCCGGGCGAACTGCTGCGACGCAAATTCTGGTACGAACAGCAACAACATCAGGATCAGGAAAACATTCGATGACCCGTTTCACCGCTCTCTTGCTGCCCCTGCTGATCTGCACGGCCACCGCCCAGGCGGCCGAGCTGACCGCCAGTGTGGATCGCAGTCGCCTGAACTCCGGCGAGACGGTCGAACTCACCCTCGAATCCAACGATGTCACGCAGTTCGGCAAACCGGACCTGAGCCCGCTGGAGTCGCTGTTCGAAGTGCGCGGCACGCGGCAGGTCAACCAGTTGAACACACTCAACGAAGACAACCGCGCCACCACGCGCTGGATCATTACCCTGCTGCCCAAACAGAACGGTAGCGTTGAAATCCCGCCGCTGAAACTGGGCGAAGTCGAGAGCCAGCCGATCACCGTGCAGGTGATCGAGAGTGACAACCGCGAAGAGAACAATGCCCGCGAACCGGTGTTCATCGAAGCCAGCCTCGACCAGACCAGCGTCTACGTGCAGGCCCAGGCCATCCTGACGTTGCGCATCTACCATTCGGTTTCGCTGTACGACGACAGCAGCCTGACGCCGTTGCAGATCGCCGATGCGCGCATCGAGCAACTGGGCGACATGCGCACTTACGAAAAAGACATCAACGGTGTGCGCCATGGCGTGATCGAGATGCGCTACGCGATCTATCCGCAGCACAGCGGCTTGCTGAGCATCGCCCCGCAGACGTTCAGCGCCACACTGGTCGATACCCAGCCCTCGCAGGACGCCACGGCGCAGGGGCCGAAGCCGGGCAAACTGATGCACATCAGCTCCGCCGCGACTTCGCTGACGGTCAAACCCAAACCGATGACCTACCCCAGCGATGCGCCGTGGCTGCCGGCCCGCAGCCTGAGCCTGAGCGAAAGCTGGAACCCGGAGCCGGAACACACTCAGGTCGGCGACTCCCTGACCCGCAGCCTGACCCTCAAGGTCGAAGGCCTGGCCAGTTCGCAACTGCCGGCCCTGCCCGCCACCGAAGCCAACGGCCTGCGCCGCTACCCGGACCAACCGGTGCTGAACAACCAGAGCAGCGATCGCGGGCTGATCGGCAGTCGTGAAGAACGTGAAGCGCTGGTGCCGAGCCGCAGTGGCTCGATCGAATTGCCAACAGTAGACGTGGTCTGGTGGAACACCTTCGAAGATCACCTGGAACACACCAGCCTGCCGGCGCGCACCCTGCAAGTGGCGAACAACCCGAGTCTGCAAGTCGACACCCCGGCGGGCAACGCACTACCGCTCAGCGCCGCCGACAGCGAAGCCTTGTGGTGGTGGAAACTCAGCACGTTCGTTCTCGCCTGCACCACCCTGCTCGGCTTCGGCCTGTGGTGGCGTGCCCGCTGGCAACCGGCGATCCTGCGCGCCGCGCAAACCGGCCCGAGCCCGCGCACCCTGCTCGACGACATCAAACGCGCCAGCCAGGCCAACGACCCCCACGCCACCCGCCAGGCCCTCGACGCCTGGGCCCGTCAGCAGCCGGAAACACTGGCGGACATGGCGGCGCGGTTTGTGCCTCTGTCGGATGCGCTCGATGGGCTGAACGGCGCGCTGTACAGCGAGACCGGGCAGCATTGGCAGGGTGAGGATCTGTGGCGGGCGATCCGGACGATTCCGACCGCGGAGCGGGTGCAGGATCCGGTCGGGGATAGTGGGTTGCCGCCGCTTTATCCGAAGTAGGGTCGCGATAAACATTAGGTCTGGGGCTGCGCTTGAAAAGCCCCTGCAAATATTACGTAGTGGATAAATGGCTAAACTCGAGTTTTGTCCACCCGGACACCTTCCTGTTTTATAGAAACCTCAGCTTCCAATAATCACTTCCGTCCTTTACCCAATATCGCTCTCTATCGGGAATCAGGAAACTGAAATCCACGCACTGAGCAATCCAGCCAGGGTATACGGATTCTTCGTGACAGCGGCCATAGTCCATATGCATGTATATTTTTCTGTCAAAGTTCACATAGAACTTAGAAAGCCGCGAAACAAAAATATTAGCCAACTTGAATTCGTCAACACTCAGCGCTTCACCCGACAAATAATGCTGCTCTATTCGCTCAAATAACTTCCCGTCGGGTTCAAACAGGGCATCCAGCTCCAGTGGAGAGAGAACCTTTCCCTCTGAAGCCTCGAGATACTGCGGAAAGTTGTCTGCAGTCAACCTCAGCAACCCTCCTCTAAAACTCTTGCACGCCAGCTCATACTGCTCTTGCGTTATATCCCCGCTTTCCAGGTAGGTGCGATAATCTTTTTCCGCATCAAGGCAGAAATTATATTTCTCATCAACAACCCAGAAACAGCTACCGTGACATACAAAAAAACCAATACTTTTTTCGCCTTCCCAGAGACCATCACAAACTGCTTGATTCAATATCACTTCCCGAACCCTTTTAAGAATCCATCTTCATTCTTTTCTGTTGCGGAAATTTGTTATTCAAGTAAAGCCTATAACTTAAAGGTGCCGCCTCAATGAGAGCGGCAACATTATCGCCTCGAGCTGAAAAACAGTCGACTACGGACTCTACAAAGTAATAACGCTGTTCCGCCCCTTCACCCAGGCAAAGTTGAAAATCCTTAAAGAAAATCAAAAGACTTTGGAATGAATGGGCAGACACCAATGCACTACCTAAAAGTTCATACGCTGAAATATAGTATGCATTTTCCAAAACGCCCTGCGCGCCGCCCAGATCAGACAATGCCATCTCCAAGGATTCGATCGAGAGCAGACCCGAAGAGTTCAGCAACTGCAAAAATTCTTTAAAAAGATCATGAGGCAAACATTTAGTCGACATTCTCTCTCCCCCGAAAACCATTACTTTTTTTACCCGGGCGAGTCAGGCCCACACTTCCTGGAGATCAACTGGGACAAATTTATTTAATAACCACCCGCCTTTTTTACTCTTCGCCACATTTACAAATTTTCTGAAATAACTTCTAATTCATCCCAAAGTCTGGAAAGACCAATCCCTTCCATATAAGTCACGTAATCTACAAAACCGGGAAACGTAATCTTCTCGATCGAGTTGAAGCCGGCGGACTGCTCGAACAAAATTGATATCAATTTAGTGGCCAGATGGTAGATACCCGATGTATGGCCGTCAATTGAAGGATCAACGGCGATCGCCACCCCGACCTCCCGGACAAGCCTACCCGTCGCAATAATCTGTAAACTCTCCCCTCTTTCGCCGCCCTTCTCATTCCGGCGGCCACCACCTCTTTATATTGCGGAGTCAGCCTTGCGTCTGTTTCACACCTCCGACTGGCACCTTGGGCAGAACCTCCACGGCCAGGAGCGCGATTTCGAGCACGCCTGTTTTCTCGAGTGGCTGCTGCGCCAATTGAAGCTGGCGCAGCCGGACGTGCTGCTGATCGCCGGCGACATCTTCGACACCGTCAACCCGCCGGTCAAAGCCCAGGAACGCCTCTACGATTTCATCGTCAGCGCCCACGAACAACAGCCGTTGCTGACCATCGTGATGATCGCCGGCAACCACGATTCCGGCTCGCGGATCGAACTGCCGGCGCCGTTGATGCGGCGTTTGCGTACCCATGCGCTGGGCCGGGTGTTGTGGCTGGATGACGGGCAGCTGGATGCGGAACGTCTGCTGCTGCCGCTGCCGAATGCTTCCGGCGAGATCGCCGCGTGGTGCCTGGCGCTGCCGTTCCTGCGGCCTGCCGAAGTGACCGGCGCGCATCTGGGCGATAACTATTTGCGCGGGATCGGTCAGGTGCATGAATGGCTGATCGAAGCGGCGAACGCCAAACGCCAGCCGGGCCAGGCACTGGTCGCCATCAGCCATGCGCACATGGCCGGCGGCTCGGTGTCGGAAGACTCCGAGCGCAGCCTGATCATCGGCAACGCCGAAGCCCTGCCTGCCAGCCTGTTCGGGCCGAGCATCAGCTATGTCGCCCTCGGCCATTTGCACAAGCCGCAGAAGGTCAATGGCGAAGAAAGAATTCGCTACAGCGGCTCGCCGATCCCGTTATCGTTCTCGGAAATCGCCTATCAACATCAGATTCTCGACATCGTGCTCGACGGCGAAACCCTGGTCAGCGTCGAGCCAAAACTGATCCCTCGCGCGGTCAATCTGCAACGCCTCGGCCCTGCGCCGCTGGCCGAAATCCTGCTGCAACTGGCGGATCTGCCGAACATCGACCTGCTGGCCGAAACCCAGCGTCAGCCGTGGCTGGAAGTGCGGGTGCGCCTCGACGAACCGCAGCCGGATCTGCGCCATCAGGTCGAAAGCGCCTTGCAAGGCAAAGCCGTACGACTGGTGCGGATCGCCGCCGAATACGCCGGCAATCGGGGCGCTGACGGCGCCGAGGACGGCAGCGCGCTGATCGAACTGGACCAGCTCACGCCGCAGGAATTGTTCAGCCGCGCCTGGCTCGACAATTACGGCAACGAGGTCGACGAGCAAACCCTCAAGGACTTCGCCGAGCTGCTGCAAGACGTACAAATGGAGGGCGAGCAGCCATGAAGATTCTCGCCATTCGGTTGAAGAACCTCGCCTCGCTGGCCGGCCCGTTCGAGATCGACTTTACCGCCGAACCGCTGGCCAGCGCCGGCCTGTTCGCGATCACCGGCCCGACCGGCGCCGGCAAAAGTACTTTGCTCGATGCGCTGTGCCTGGCGCTGTTCGGCGCCGTGCCGCGCCTGAACAACACCGGGCGTGACGCCAAGGTGCCGGACGCCGACGGCGAAATCGCCACCGGCGACCCGCGCACCTTGCTGCGTCGCGGCACCGGTGAAGGTTTTGCCGAAGTGGATTTTGTCGGCGTCGATGGCCGCCGCTATCGTGCGCGCTGGGAAGCCAATCGCGCCCGTGAAAAGGCCGGCGGCAAGTTGCAGGCCAGCCGTCAGAGCCTGCGCGACATCGATCAGGATCAACTGCTCGCCAGTCAGAAAGGCGAGTACAAGACTCAGCTCGAAGCTGCGCTGGGCCTGAACTTCGAACAGTTCACCCGCGCCGTGCTGCTGGCCCAGAGCGAGTTCAGTGCCTTCCTCAAGGCCGACGACAACGACCGCAGCGAACTGCTGGAAAAGCTCACCGACACCGCGCTCTACACCCGCCTCGGCCGCCGCGCGTTCGACAAGACCAAAGAGGCCCGCGAAGCCCACAAGCAGTTGCAGGATCAGGCCACCGGCGTGACTCCGCTGGCCCCTGAAGCCCGCGCCGAACTCGACGAACGCTTCAACGCCGCCCAGCAGCAACTGAAGTTGCAGCAGGCGCAGCTCAAGCAGATCGAGCAACAGCACGACTGGCTCAAGGAACTGCTGCGGCTGCAAGACTCGCAACAAGCCGCCGCCGAGCAACTGCGCAGCGCCGAGCATGAGCGAGAGTCGCTGGCCGGTGAGCGTTTGAAGCTCACCCGCCTGGAACAACTCGCGCCGCAACGGCACCAGTTCGCCCGCAAAACCGAACTGGATACGCTGCTAACGCCGCTGGCTGCACAGATCCAAGTCCACACCCGGCAAGAAAGCGAACTGACCGAGCGCCAGACGCGACTGGAACAGGATCTCGCCGCCGCGCAGATCGCCCTGACCCAGGCGCAAACGCAGTTGAGCGAAAGCGCGCCACTATTGCGCCAGGCTTTCGAGGAGCAAAGCACCCTCGCCCGCCTCGCCAAGGACGTTGCGTCCGGCGCCGAAGCGAAGCACGCCGCAGAGCAGGCCTGCACCCAGGGCCAAAGCACGATCCAGTCCCTGCTCGATCAGCAAAAACAGGTCGCCGAACGCTTGCAACGCATTGCCGCTGATCTTGAGCAAAGCGCTCATCTGGCACCGTTGAGCGAAGCGTGGAATGCCTACCGCGACCGCTTGCAGCAACTGATGCTGATCGGCAATCGGTTGAACAAGGGCCAAGGTGAACTGGCCTCTCTCGAAGAAAACGCCACTCGCGCCAGCGAAGCGCTCGCCACGCAGAAGCAACAGCTGGAAGTGCTGTTCAAGGAGGCCGGCGCCGAGCCTGACGCGGTCGCCGAGCAGATCGGCATCCTCGGCACTCTGTTGCAGGACAACCGCAAGCAATTGCGCGCCGTCGAGGACCTGACGCGCCTGTGGGCCAGTCAACAGGAACTGGACAAACGCAGTGCCGAGCTGCAACAGCGCCAGCTCGATGCGCAACAGGAGCGCGAGCGCCTGACTCAGGACGGAGTAAAAACCAAGTCCGAGCTGACCGTCGCCGAACAGACCCTCAACGTCACCCGTGAACTGCTTGAGCGTCAGCGTCTGGCGCGCAGTGCCAGTGTTGAAGAGCTACGCGCGCAGTTGCAGGACGACCAGCCGTGCCCGGTGTGTGGCAGCAACGAGCATCCGTATCACCAGCCGGAAGCCCTGCTGCAAAGCCTCGGCCGTCACGATGAAAGCGAGCAGGCCAGCGCGCAGCAAGCCGTCGATCAACTGAAGGAAAAACTCACCGAGCTGCGCGCCAGCGTCGGTGGCGTGATTGCCCAACAGAAAGAGTTGCTGCAACAGCAGGAACAACTGGCTGCTCAGCAACAATCGCTGACGCCGAGCATCGAGGCGCATCCGCTGGCGGCATCGTTGCTGGATCAGGACAGTGACAAGCGCGCTGCGTGGCTGACCCGCCAGAATGAACAACTGAACCGGAGCATCACCCAGGACGAACAGCGCCAGACCGCCCTGCTCACCCTGCAACAGGATGCGGCGCGCCTGACTCAGCAGTTGCGTCAGGCCGAAACGGCGCACCAGCAAGCGTCGCAGCACCTGAGCAATCAACAGCGCGAACTGAGCGCTGACCGCCAACGCCTGGACGAAGAACTGGCGGCCTTCGCCACACTGCTGCCGAGCGACACGCTCGAAGCCCTGCGCGCTGAACCAGCCGCAACATTCATGCAGCTCGACCGGCAGATTGCCGAGCGTCTGGCGCAAGTCGATCAGCAGAAGGAAGAGCTGGCCGAACAGCAACAACGCCAGCAGACGCTCGAGAAAGAACAGGACCGCCAACAGGGCCGTGTGCAGCAGCTGCAAAACGCTGAGCAGCAGCTCAACGCGCTGACCGGGCAACAACAGGCCAGCCAGGAAAAACTGGCGCACTTGTTGGGCGATCACAGCTGCGCCGAGCATTGGCAGCAGCAACTGGAACAGGCCGTGGAGCAGGCGCGCAACGCCGAATCCACGACGACTCAGGCGTTGCAGGACGCACGTACGCAGCGGGTGCAAATCGCCGCCGAACTGAAAGCGCAGCAAGAGCGTCTGCAAGCGCTGGAAACCGAAGATCGTGATCTGGCCGGCAAGATTGCCGACTGGCGTGCGCGCCATCCGGAACTGGATGACGGTGGCCTCGAAGACCTGCTGCGGATCGATGACGCGCAGGTCGACGAACTGCGCCAGCGCTTGCAGCACAACGAAAAAGCCGTTGAACAGGCCAAGGTGTTGTTGCAGGAACGCGATCAGCGCCTGCGCGATCATCAGGCCCAACACAACGGCAATCTGGATGCCGAACAACTCGCCAGCGCCCTCGCCGACCTGCAAAACCAGTGCACGGCCAGCGAACAGCAATGTGCCGAACTGCGCGCCGAGCAGGCCGAAGACCAGCGGCGCCAGAACGCCAATCAGGCGCTGGCGCAGCAGATCGCCGATGCCTATGCCGAGTATCAGCGCTGGGCGCGGCTCAATGCGCTGATCGGCTCGGCCACCGGCGATACCTTCCGCAAGATCGCCCAGGCCTACAACCTCGACCTGCTGGTGCATCACGCCAACGTGCAGCTGCGGCAACTGGTCAAGCGCTATCGCCTCAAACGCGGCGGCAGCATGCTCGGCCTGTTGGTCATGGACACCGAAATGGGCGACGAACTGCGCTCGGTGCATTCGCTGTCCGGCGGCGAAACCTTCCTCGTGTCGCTGGCCCTCGCACTGGGCCTGGCCTCGATGGCATCGAGCACGCTGAAGATCGAATCGCTGTTCATCGACGAAGGCTTCGGCAGTCTCGATCCGGAATCCCTGCAACTGGCCATGGACGCCCTCGACGGCTTGCAGGCACAGGGGCGCAAGGTTGCGGTGATTTCGCACGTGCAGGAAATGCACGAGCGGATTCCGGTGCAGATTCAGGTACAGCGCCAGGGCAACGGTCTGAGCACACTGGAGGTGAAATGAACACGCTGTATTCCTTCCGCCGCTGCCCGTATGCGATGCGGGCGCGGATGGCCCTGCGTTATTCGGGTGTGCCGGTGGAGATCGTCGAAGTCAGCCTCAAGGCTAAACCGGCGGAGATGTTGGCGATCTCGCCCAAGGGCACGGTACCAGTGCTGGATGCGGGCGGTCAGGTGATCGATGAAAGCCTGGAGATCATGCGTTGGGCGCTGGCGCAGCATGATCCGGATGACTGGTTGCTGGGTGGTGATTCAAGGATCGCCGAGTTGATCGAAGCCAACGATCGCGTATTCAAGATTCACCTGAATCGCTACAAGTACGCCGAGCGTTATCCGGAACAGCCGATGGAGGTTTATCGGGCGGAAGGTGCTCTGTTCTTGCAGAAACTGGATGAGTTGCTCGAGGGTCGCGATTACTTGCTGGCCGGGCATCCAAGCCTGGCCGATATCGCGCTGTTGCCCTTCGTTCGCCAGTTTGCTCACGTTGATCGTGACTGGTTTGCGCAGACGCCTTACGTGCGGTTGCAGGCCTGGTTGCAGCGGTTTCTGGAATCGGAGCTGTTCACCGGCATCATGAAAAAGTAGGCGCGTTACGCCAGCACTTCGCACATGCCGATGGCCGAGCAATCCACTTCGAACGGGCCGAGAAAACCGCTGGCGGTTTTCACTGGTGGGTTGCCGGCCAACAGCCCCAGCGCATTGGCCCGTTCGATGTTATGAGCAATGCTGTGGTTGGCCTCTATGGCCCGGGCCAGTCCGCCGACCGAGCCCTGGCCGAATCCCAACAGGGAAGCGCCGTTGGTCATGAACGCCAGCCCGGCGATGACCCAGAGTCTGTAGCCTTTCATGCTCCGCCGACTCCTGCGAGTTCAGCTGAATCCACCGCTGCGTTTTGCGAGCGGAGTTCGAACTGGATGCCGGGATGTGCAACGTCGATCGGTGCTTCGAAGCTGTGTTGCGACTGCGATGCCAGACTGACAAACAGGACCATGACCAGGTACAGACCGATGGCCAGGTAGGCGCCGCGTTGGGCGGAAGTGATGATTGAACTGGCCATGATGTGTGCTCCGTGGACAATGTTTCGAGGTCCACAGAATCGATCAAAAAAGCCGGGGTAACCACTCAGGGTTTTCCATAGTAACCATCAGCTTCGTTGATTATTTAGCCGGTCTATCTCGCCGTTTGAAAATGGCTATCGCCGATCGTTGCGCAGGCAAAAACTGCCCAAGGCTGCGATCTTTTGATTTTGCTTTTTGGGAAACAAGATCAAAGGATCGCAGCCTTGGGCAGTTCCAGGGCGTGACGGAAATTTCAGTGTTGAGCTTTGTGATCCAGCGCGGCGTAGAAGTTGGCGCTTTGTTGCAGGTATTTCTGGGTGTAGCTCTGGGTGTGGGATTTTTTGTCGCTGATTTCAACGTTGGCGCTGGCTGGCAGAGCCACGGTGGCGGAGATGGCGGAAGCGGCGATGATCGAGAAGAGATTGAAGTTCATGGCGGTAACCCTCGTGTTCAGTTGGCTGGCTTGCCCGGTTGGGCCGTGAAGCAAACTTAACGCTCGAGGGTTGATCGCTTGAAATGCTTTGCAACATTACCTGTTATCAGCAGGATTAATACAAAGCTTCAGGCCCCGTAGACCGGGGCCTGCGGCTTATTGACGCACGAGAAACTTGAGATCGCTCGGGGCGTCCATTGGCAGTTTTTGCACGGTTTTGCCCAGCAGACCGGTCTTGCCGTCGCGCTCGACCACGACAATCTGGTTGCTCTTCTGATTGGCGATCAGCAGGAATTTGCCGCTTGGATCGAGGCTGAACTCGCGCGGGTGATCGCCTTCCACCGAACGTCGTTGCAATTCCTTGAGCTGGCCACTGGCCGGGTCGATGGCGAACACCAGCAGCTGATTGGCGGTACCGCGGTTGCTGACGTAGAGGAATTTGCCATCGGCGGACGCGTGCAGCGCGGCGGCGGCTTTGTCCGCGGTTGGCTGGCCGGCCGCCAGATCGACCAGTTGCGTCTGGGTCAGCACGCCGTCCTTGTAGTCGAACACCGCGACCTGAGCACTCATTTCCATGGTCAGCCAGGCATGTTTGCCGTCCGCGCTGAACAACAGATGACGCGGGCCGCTGCCGGCTGGCAGTTGCACCGACGCGGTTTTCGCCGGGGTCAGCGGCAGATCCGGGTTGGCTTTCGGGTCGAATTGGTAGATGAAGACCTTGTCCGCACCCAGGTCATTGGAGAACACGTAACGGCCGTCCGGCGAGGACACCGTCGAGTGCACGTGGTTCGAGGCCTGACGTTCGGGATTGACCCGGCTCGCCGGGTGCGCGCTCATCTGCACCACCGGTTTGAGCTTGCCGTCGCTGCCCACCGGCAATACCGCGAGGGTGCCGCCCGGGTCTTCAACCACCGAGTAGTTGCTGACGAACAGATGGCTGGCGTCGCCGCTGAGGCTGGAATGGGTCGGCTCGTTGCCCAGGCTCTGGACCTGATTGATCAGGGTCAGCGCGTGAGTCTTCGGATCGATGGCGTAGCTGCTCACACGACCGACCGGATCTTTCTGGCCTGGGCCGTTTTCGTTGACCACGAACAACCGGCGCTGATCCTTCGACAGGGTCAGCCACGACGGGTTTTCGCTCTTGATCACTTGCAGCGGCTTGGCGGCGATCTGGCCGGTGGCGCTGTCGAAGTTCATCCGGTAGATGCCTTCGCTGGTGCCGGCGGTGTAGGAGCCGACCAGCAACTGGAAGCTTTCGGCCGAGGCACTGGAAAGCCCCATGGCGCCGACGCTGCCGGCCATCAGCAATGGCCAGAATTTACGCATGTTCATTCGGCTTCATCCTCGTCGTCGGCGCTGCTCAGTACATCCCCGAGGCAGACCAGACGGTGTTCGCCAACGGTCTTGGTGTCGCTGGAAAAACCGACGATCAGCCAGCTCTGCAGGTCTTCATCAAACGTCGCCGCCGCCACCTGAGCCGGGGTGAACTCCCAATGCTTGGCGGCCCGGCCATCGATGCATTCGATGTGCAGGTTGTCGTCTTCATCGAGGGCGAATTCGAAAGCGTGCAGGCCGTCGATTTCGACCATACCGCAGTGTTCGAGGGCGTTGAGAAGGGTGTCGGTTACGGCAGTCATGGCAATCATGTCTTTCAGGGGGGAAAGGGCCAATGATAGCTCAAAGCCCCGCGTTTGATCGCTCCCACGCCCTTCGCGGGAACGATCATGCGGCGTGAGTCAGAGGGCTTCGCGCGATGGCTTGCCGTCGACCAGCCGCTGAATGCGCAGCGGGTTGGCGTTTTTCAGCGGTTCCGGCAGCAGGCTGTCGGGGTAGTTCTGGAAGCACACCGGGCGCAGGAAACGATCGATCGCCAACGTACCCACCGAGGTGCCGCGGGCATCGGACGTCGCCGGATACGGCCCGCCGTGCACCATCGAATCACAAACCTCAACACCGGTCGGATAACCGTTGAGCAGGATCCGACCGACCTTCTGCTCCAGCAATGGCGTCAGCTCCGGGAAGCGTTCGAAATCCGCCTGTTCGCCGATAATTGTCGCCGTCAGTTGCCCATGCAGGCCCTGCAACGCCGCACTCAGCTGCGCCTTGTCGGCCACTTCGACGATCACCGAAGTCGGGCCGAACACTTCTTCCTGCAGCACTTCATCGCCATCGATCAACAGGCTGACGTCGGCCTTGAACAACTGCGGCTGCGCCTGATTGCCCTGTTGCGGATTGCCCGCCAGATGCTCGATGCCGGCGTGGGCCAGGAGTTTTTCCAAGCCTTTGCCGTAGCTGCCGAGGGTGCCGGCATTGAGCATGGTTTGCGCCGCTTGATCTCCGATCAGCGCCGCGACTTGCTCAACAAACGCGGTGAACTGTGGCGAACGGATGCCGATCACCAGACCCGGATTGGTACAGAACTGACCGCAGCCCTGCACCACCGACGCAGTCAGATCGCGAGCGACGGTGTCCGAACGCACGGCCAAAGCCTGGGGCAATACGATCACCGGGTTGATGCTCGACATCTCGGCGAACACCGGAATCGGTTGAGGGCGCGCGGCGGCCATGTCACACAGTGCCCGTCCGCCTCGCAGCGAACCGGTGAAACCCACGGCCTGAATAGCCGGATGCTTGACCAGCCATTCGCCGACGCCACCGCCGTAGATCATGTTGAACACACCGGCCGGCATGGCGGTTTTTTCCGCCGCGCGGATCAGCGCATCAGCGACGAGTTCGGCCGTAGCCATATGACCGCTGTGGGCCTTGAACACCACCGGGCAACCGGCCGCCAGCGCCGACGCGGTATCACCGCCGGCGGTGGAGAATGCCAGTGGAAAGTTGCTTGCACCGAACACCGCCACCGGGCCGAGGCCGATGCGGTACTGGCGCAGATCCGGACGCGGCAGCGGCTGACGATCGGGCAACGGCAGGTCGATGCGTGCACCGTAGAAATCACCGCGTCGCAGGACTTTGGCGAACAAGCGCATCTGGCCGCTGGTGCGCCCTCTTTCACCTTGAATCCGTCCGGCCGGCAGTGCGGTTTCGCGGCAAACCACGGCGACGAAATCATCGCCCAGCGCGTCCAGCTCATCGGCAATCGCATCGAGAAACTGCGCGCGGCGTTCGGCGCTGAGGCTGCGATACGCCGGATACGCCGCCGCAGCGGCTTTTGCGGCGGCGTCGACTTCCGCTTCCGTGGCCTGAATGAAATCGTGGGGCAGTGCTTCGCCCGTAGTGGCGTCGACGCTTTGCAGCTTGACGTTGCCCGCCGCGCTGCGACGACCGCCGATGTAGTTGTGACCGAGAATCTGAGTCATGGGATCTCCTTAAAGGGTGCCAATGCTGTCCGGTTCGAATGCCGCTGCGACCGGGGTGATGCCGTTGACCAGCGGTGCGCCGAATTCGGCCTGGCTGATCTCGAACACGTCGCCCGGCTGAGTGCGGATGCCATCGGCGAACGACAGGGTCGCGGTGCCGAAGAAGTGAATGTGCACATCGCCCGGACGCAGGAACTGGCGGTACTTGAAGTGGTGGTATTCGAGGTTCGCCAGGCTGTGGCACATGTTGGCCTCGCCGCTGAGGAACTCGTTCTGCCACAGCACTTCGCCGTCGCGCAGGATGCGGCTGGTGCCCGCCAGGTGTTGAGGCAATTCACCCGTGCGAAGTTCCGGGCCGTAGCTGCAACTGCGCAGTTTCGAGTGGGCCAGGTACAGGTAATTCTTGCGCTCCATGACGTGATCGGAGAACTCGTTGCCCACCGCAAACCCCAGGCGATACGGCTTGCCATCGTGGCCGATGATGTAGAGGCCGGCCATCTCCGGCTCCTCGCCGGCGTCTTCGGCAAACGGCGGCAGCGGGAACGGCTGACCGGGACGCACAACGATGCTGCCGTCGCCCTTGTAGAACCATTCCGGCTGCACGCCCGCCTGCCCCGCCGCCGGTTTTCCGCCCTCCACGCCCCACTTGAAGATGCGCATGGTGTCGGTCATCGCCGCTTCGTCGCCAGCCTGCTGATGCATCTTGTCCCGGGCCGACGCGCTGCCGAGGTGCGTGAGGCCGGTGCCGCTGACCAGCAGGTGCGCCGGATCCGGGTGATCCAGCGGCGGCAGGATCCGCAGTTTGGCGAGCAATTCGGCGTAATCGTGGCTGATGCCCAGACCCAGGGTTTGCACTTGCTGCGCGAGGGTGCTGCCGGCCTCGATCGCGGCCAAAGCAAGATCGCGGACTGTGCGCGCATCCTGCACTTCACACACCAGACCGCCCTCGACCACCCCGACACGGCGCTCGCCGCTACTCAATTCGAATTGAACCAGATGCATGATGTTCTCCTGTTAAAACAAATCCCGGATCGAAATCAGGTGCGCGTCGCGCCGCGCGCGCTCGCTGCAAATTGCTCGACTGGCAGCACATGCTTGCGCTCGAGCAAGCGATAGACGACACCCGTCAGAATCAGCCCGCACACCATCACCCCGGACAGGAAGTACAGGCCCGAAGCGAGGTTGCCGGTGTATTCCTTCAAGGCGCCGATCACGAACGGGCCGATGTAGCCGCCGAGGTTGCCCACCGAGTTGATCAAGGCAATCCCGGCTGCAGCACTGGCACCAGCGAAGAACCGCCCCGGCAAAGTCCAGAACACCGCCGTGCAGGAAAACAGCGCGAACGCCACCAGACACAACGCCGCCAGTTGCGCCACCGGCAACGACAGCCAGGCGCTGAGGAACAGGCCGATCGCGCCCAGCACATAAAGCACCGCCAGATGGCCGTAGCGATCATTCAAACGGTCGGAACTGCGCGGAATGATCAGCAGGCCGATGATCCCGAAGATGTACGGCACCGATGACACGAAACCGGTCACCAGATCGCTGCCGCCGAACTGTTTGATCAGAGTCGGCAGCCATAGGCCCAGACCATAGATGCTCAGCGTGACCGGCAGATAGAACAGCGCCAGCAGCAACACACGTTTGTCTTTCAACGCATGCAGCGGATTGCCGTGACGGGTCTGGCCGTATTCCTGCAGGTCCTTTTTCAGCTCGCCGGTCAACCAGTCCTTCTCGGCCTGATCCATCCATTTCACTTGCTGCGGGCCGTCCGGCAGCCAGCGCAATACCGGCCAGGTCAGCAGGATCGCCGGGGTGCCGATGACGATGAACAGCCACTGCCAGCCATGCAGGCCGAGGATGCCGTCCATGCCCAGCAAACCGCCCGAAACGGGGCCGGTGATCATCATCGCGATGGGTTGGGACAGGATGAACAGCCCGAGGATCTTGCCGCGATGGCGCACCGGAAACCATTGAGTGATGTAGTACAGAACGCCGGGAAAGAACCCCGCCTCCGCCGCGCCGAGCAGAAAGCGCATCACGTAGAAACTGTGCGGGCCCTGGACGAACGCCATGCCGATGGTGATTGCGCCCCAAGTGATCATGATCCGCGCGAACCAGCGCCGCGCGCCGAAGCGTTCGAGCATCAGGTTGCTAGGGATTTCAAACAGAAAGTAGCCGATGAAAAACAGCCCGGCGCCGAGGCCGTAGGCGGCATCGCCAATGCCGATGTCGGCGCCCATGTGCAGCTTGGCGAAGCCGACGGCGGAGCGATCCACATAGGCGATCAGGTACAGCAGGATCAGGAAGGGAATCAGTTTCAGCGTGATGCGCCGGACAAGCCGCAGTTCCTGGCTCATGAGATCGGTCTCCGATTGTTGTTTTTATGGAACCTCGGGGGACGCCTCTCGCAGAAAACCGCCAGGGCCATCCCTCCGTCGAAATCGACTATATAGTAATACTAATTGCGCAACAACACTTCCAAAGCTGCGATTTTGCGCTTATGTTTAGCCGAAGCTCGTAAACAATAGTCTTACAATAAGAGAATCGATCATGTCTGATAAGAAACCCACCCTGCGCTCCGCCCAATGGTTTGGCACGGCCGACAAGAACGGCTTCATGTACCGCAGCTGGATGAAGAATCAGGGCATCGCCGACCATCAGTTCCACGGCAAGCCGATCATCGGCATCTGCAACACCTGGTCGGAACTGACCCCGTGCAACGCGCACTTCCGCCAGATCGCGGAGCACGTCAAACGCGGGGTGATCGAGGCTGGCGGATTCCCGGTGGAGTTTCCGGTGTTCTCCAACGGCGAATCGAACCTGCGCCCGACCGCCATGCTCACCCGCAACCTGGCGAGCATGGACGTCGAGGAAGCGATTCGCGGCAACCCGATTGACGGCGTGGTGCTGCTGACCGGTTGCGACAAGACCACCCCGGCCCTGCTGATGGGCGCGGCCAGTTGCGACGTGCCGGCGATCGTCGTCACCGGCGGGCCGATGCTCAACGGCAAGCACAAGGGCAAGGACATCGGTTCCGGCACCGTGGTCTGGCAGCTCAGCGAACAGGTCAAGGCCGGCACCATCACGATTGACGATTTCCTCGCGGCCGAGGGCGGCATGTCCCGTTCGGCCGGCACTTGCAACACCATGGGCACCGCGTCGACCATGGCCTGCATGGCCGAAGCACTGGGCACTTCCCTGCCGCACAACGCGGCGATTCCGGCGGTGGATGCGCGACGTTATGTGTTGGCGCACATGTCCGGCATGCGTGCGGTCGAGATGGTGCGTGAAGACTTGAAGCTGTCGAAGATCCTGACCAAGGAAGCCTTCGAAAATGCGATCAGGGTCAACGCAGCCATTGGCGGTTCGACCAACGCGGTGATCCACCTCAAAGCCATCGCCGGGCGCATTGGTGTCGAGCTGGATCTGGACGACTGGACGCGCATCGGTCGTGGCATGCCGACCATCGTCGACCTGCAACCGTCCGGGCGTTTCCTGATGGAAGAGTTCTACTACGCGGGCGGCCTGCCGGCCGTGCTGCGGCGTCTTGGTGAAGCCAATCTGATTCCCAATCCGAACGCGCTGACCGTCAACGGCAAATCCATCGGCGAGAACACCAAGGACGCACCGATCTATGGCGAGGACGAAGTGATCCGCACCCTCGACAACCCGATCCGCGCTGACGGCGGGATCTGTGTGTTGCGCGGCAACCTGGCGCCGCTGGGCGCAGTGCTCAAACCGTCAGCCGCCACGCCGGAACTGATGCAGCACCGTGGCCGCGCCGTTGTGTTCGAGAACTTCGACATGTACAAGGCGCGGATCAACGACCCGGAACTGGACGTCGATGCGAACTCGATTCTGGTGATGAAGAACTGCGGGCCGAAGGGTTATCCGGGCATGGCCGAAGTCGGCAACATGGGCTTGCCGGCCAAGCTGCTGGCGCAGGGCGTGACCGACATGGTGCGCATCTCCGACGCGCGGATGAGCGGCACGGCTTACGGCACCGTTGTGTTGCACGTTGCCCCAGAAGCCGCAGCGGGCGGGCCTTTGGCGGCGGTGAAGGAAGGTGACTGGATCGAGCTGGACTGTGCCAGCGGGCGTCTGCATCTGGATATTCCGGACGCTGAACTGGCAGCGCGGATGGCGGATCTGCAACCGCCGCAGCAGCTGTTGGTGGGAGGGTATCGTCAGTTGTATATCGACCATGTGCTGCAGGCGGATCAGGGTTGCGATTTCGACTTCCTGGTAGGTTGCCGAGGGGCTGAAGTCCCGCGCCATTCCCACTAACACCGTCATCCCCTTGTGGGAGCCAGCCTGCTGGCGATGGCGATCTGTCAGTTGATATTCATATTGACTGATACACCGCTATCGCGAGCAGGCTCGCTCCCACATTGCTATGATGCGCGGCATCTCCATCGCTCAGGATCGCGCCACTCCCCATGGATTACCGCAAACCTTCCGACCGTAAAAGCATGCACTCGCGCATCGTCCAGGAACTGGGCATGCAGATTGTTTCCGGACGCTTTCTGCCCTGCGACAAACTGCCCGCCGAAGCCCTGCTCTGCGAGGAGTACGCGGTCAGCCGGCCGGTGTTGCGCGAAGCCACGCGAGTGTTGGTCGCCAAGGGCCTGGTGTATTCCAAACCCCGCGTCGGCACCGTGGTCAAGCCGCGCCGCGAATGGCACATGCTCGACCCGGACGTGCTGCACTGGCTGATGCAAAGCAGCCCGCAGAACGAGTTCTTCAACGTCCTGACCAGCGTGCGCAGCATCATCGAACCGGCCGCCGCCGCCCTCGCCGCCCAGCACGCCACCGATGCCGACATTGCGTCGATTGCCGAGGCTTACCAGCGCATGGAAGCGGCCCCAACGCCTGAGGCGTTGCTGCAGCCGGATCTGGACTTTCACAGCCGGATTGCCGACGCGACCCACAACGATTTGCTGGCCAACCTGTGCAACATGCTTGCGGTGGCGATTGCCGAGGCGCTGAAGCACTCCAACCAGCGGCCGAACCTGCATGAGCTGGCGTTGCCTCGACACAAGGCGATTTTGACGGCGATCGAGAATCGGGATGCGTTGGGGGCGCGGCATGCGACGTTGGTGCAGCTGGATGATGCGCGCAGTGCGCTTAGCGCCGTGCTAGGCACTGAACTTTCCTAAGCCTAGAGACCGCTTGCCCTCACCGCAGGCGTAAAAAAGCCGCAACCCAAAGATTGCGGCTTTTTCGTTTCAGCCAAATGGATCAGTGAGCAAACAGAGAATTGCCCTTCTGCCCCGCGAGTTTCTCCGGCTTGATCAGGAACTTCGCCAGTGCCGGCAGCAGCCACAGCGCACCGAACATGTTCCACAGCAGCATGAAGGTCAGCATCAGGCCCATGTCGGCCTGGAACTTGATCGCCGAGAAGATCCAGGTGCACACGCCGATGGCCAGGCACAGACCGGTGAACAGCACCGCTTTACCGGTGGATTTGAGGGTCTGGTAATAGGCTTCCTGCAACGGCAGGCCGGCACGCAGGAAACTTTCCAGGCGGCTGTAGATGTAGATGCCGTAGTCCACGCCGATCCCCACGCCCAGCGCCACCACCGGCAGCGTCGCCACTTTCACGCCGATGCCCATGAACGCCATCAGCGCGTTGCCCAGCACCGAGGTCAGCACCAGCGGCAGCACGATGCACAAGGTCGCCGCCCACGAGCGGAAGGTGATCATGCACATGACCGCCACGCAGATGTACACCAGGATCAGGATGGTCAGCTCGGACTTCTTGATCACCTCGTTGGTAGCCGCCTCGATCCCGGCGTTACCGGCGGCGAGGATGAATTCCAGGCCTTCCTTGTTGTTTTCCTTGGCGAAGTCCTGCACCGCATGCACTGCGCGGTCGAGGGTTTCAGCCTTGTGGTCGTTGAGGAACACCAGCACCGGCGCCAGCGAGCAACTGTTGTTGTACAGGCCGTCGGCCCGGGCGATGGAGTTGTTCAGCACGTCCGGGTTGCGCGACAGGGTTTCCCATTTCAGGTTGCCCTCGTTCATGCCCTTGATCATCTGCTTGGACACGGTCACCAGCGAGATGGCCGACTGCACGCCCTCGGTGTTCTGCATCTTCCACATCAGCTCGTCGATCGGCGCCATGGCTTCATAGCGCGAGCAGCCTTCGGACTTGGTCTTGACCATCACCACCAGCACGTCGGAGCTGGTCGAGTAGTTGCTGATGATGAAGTTGTTGTCCTTGTTGTAGCGCGAGTCTGGACGCAGTTCCGGCGCACCCTGGTCGAGGTCGCCGATCTTCAGGTTCTGGCTGTACCAGAGGCCGCCACCGAAGGCGACCAGCGCCAAAGCGATGGAGATCGGGGCGACTTTCGGGTTGGCGAAGTTCGACAGCAGGCGCCAGAACGGATGTTCGCGGTGCGCGTCCTTCTTGCTCTTGGCGATGGCGCGCTTGCTGATGCCGACATAGGAAATCGCCACCGGCAGCAGGATCAGGTTGGTGAACACGATCACCGCCACGCCGATGGAGGCGCCGATGGCCAATTCGCGGATCACGCCGATGTCGATGATCAACAGCGTGATGAAGCCGACGGCGTCCGCCAGAATCGCGATCATCCCCGGCAGGAACAATTGACGGAAGGTCCGCCGTGCGGCGGTCAGGGCGTTGTCCGCCTCGCCGGATTGCAGGGCGATCCCGTTGATTTTCTGCACGCCGTGGGAAATGCCGATGGCGAAGATCAGGAACGGTACAAGCATCGAATACGGATCGAGGCCGAACCCGAAGAAGTGCATTAACCCCAACTGCCAGACCACCGCCACCAGCGTGGTGCTCAACACCGCCACGGTGCTGCGCAGGCAGTTGGTGAACCACAGCAGCAGGATCAGAGTGATGACGAAAGCGATGCCGAAGAACATCACCACCATCACCAGGCCGTCGATCAGGTCGCCGACCTTCTTGGCGAAACCGACAATGTGGATCTTGACGTTGGGGTTCTGCGCTTCGAACTTGTTGCGGATCTTGTCTTCGAGCTCATGGGAGAACTGGCGATAGTCCAGCGCCAGCAGCTTGCCCTGGTCCTGCGGGTCCGGGTAGGACTCCAGCAGCGGGATGTCGACGATGCTCGACTTGAAGTCGTTGGCCACCAGACGCCCGACCTGACCGGACTTGAGCACGTTGTTGCGCAACAGATCGAGGCTGTCCTGGGAGCCGTTGTAGCTCTGCGGGATCACTTCGCCGCCGGCAAAACCTTCCTCGGTGACTTCGGTCCAGCGCACGCTCGGGCTCCACAGCGACTTGAGGCCGGAACGGTCGACGCCGGAGATGTAGAACACCTCGTCGTTGATCTGACGCAGGGTCTCCATATACTCCTTGGAGAAGATGTCGCCATCCTTCGCTTCCACCGAAATGCGTACGGTATTGCCCAGGTTCGCCAGATCGTTGCGGTGCTCCATCATCTTTTCAATGAACGGATGCTTGAGCGGGATCATCTTTTCGAAACTGGTGGACGGACGGATCAGCGTGGCCTGCCAGAACAGGAAAATGCTGACCAGCAGGCAGATCACGATCACTGCCGGGCGGTTGTTGAAGATCAGGCGCTCGAGAAACGTCGCCTTGTCCTGATGATGAGTGCTCAAGGAAGTCATAGCCCCGCCTTCTTATTATTGATTCGGCTCATTTGCCCAGCTCGGCGCCGTTCGACGAAGTGACCCGAACGCCACCCTGCCCGCTCAGGATCAGATTGCCGTTGCCGGCGGCGGTGACCGACGACAGCGAGATGCGATCCGGACGGTTGAATACGCTGAAGGTTTCGCCGTTGTCACTGCTGCTGACCACCGAGCCGCCGTTGCCGACGATGACGATGGAGCCGTCTTCGAGCAGTGTGGCGCCGGACAGGCCGAACTCCAGCGAACCGCGCGCAGCTTTCAGTTCGACCTGCTCCCAGGTGCTGCCGAAATCGGTGGAGCGGTAAAGGTTGCCGCGCAGACCGTAAGCCAGCAGGGTTTGCGGTTGCGCCGTGCCGATCACGCCGAACAGCGAGCCTTCGTACGGGCCTTCGAGTTTTTCCCAGGTCTGGCCCCAGTCGGCGGAGCGGAACATGCTGCCCGACTCGCCGACGATGAACAGGCCGGCGTCTTTTACCGAAGCGATGGCGTTGAGGTGGAACTGGTCTTCGTTGTCGAGGCGATCGCTGACGTCTTCCCAGTTTTTGCCGCCGTCGGTGGTTTCCAGCAGCGCGCCGTAGGCACCCACGGCCAGACCACTGTTGACGTCCTTGAACCAGACGTCGAGCAGCGGCGATTCGCGCTTGAGGTCTTCGAACTGTTTGGTCCAGGTCAGGCCGCCGTCTTCGCTGGCGAGGATCTGCGCGTCGTGGCCGACGGCCCAGCCGTGCTTGTCATCGACGAAATACACGGCGGTCAGCAACTGGCGGCTCGGCACTTTCGCCTGGGTCCAGGTCTTGCCCTTGTCGTCGGAATAGAGAATGTGCCCGCGATCCCCGACCGCCACCAGCCGGGTTCCGGCGTGAACGACATCGAGCATCAGGCTTTTCGAGGCCTTGGCCGATTCGGTGGAATAGACCACATCGGCAGGCGCTTCGGCGGCGAGAACCGGCGCCGACAATGTGGCAAAGCCCAGCAGAGAGAGTGCTGTGGCCAGCAACGCGGTGTTGCGTAACGCCGGCGGGCGGCAACGACTCATAGACCTTCCCCTGTTTATTATTGTTGGTCATGGACCTTAAAGGGCGCCGCAAGGGTGCTCACGGTGACTGCCTGGTCACAAGCATAGTCCTGAAACCCGCCATCCAGAGCCCCTTCGGAAGCTGGCTCATCCTATCGGGCATTCGAAACGTCTGACAATCGGCGCAACGTTATCTTTTGTTAACCGAAAGGGACTACAGCGGCAGCTGAATGCGCGGGCATTCGTCCGACTGATGGCAGGGATTCTTGCGAGGGGGACTTGCACGATCGGTATTATGGTATACCATCAGACGCACAGACACTCTTTATCCCCTACGGAGCAGCTCATGAGTTTCGAAATCCGCAAGATCGTCAGCTATGTCGAAGAGACCTTCATTGAAGGCGGCAAGGCGTCCGACACCCCTGTGACCATGGTCGGGCTGGCCGTCGTGATGAAGAACCCGTGGGTCGGCAATGGCTTTGTCGAAAACCTCAAGCCGCAGATCCGCGCCAATTGCTCCGACCTCGGTGCGATGATGGTCGAGCGTCTGGTGGGCATCATCGGCGGCGCCGAGAAGATCGAGGCCTACGGCAAAGCCGCGGTGGTCGGCGCTGATGGCGAAATCGAGCACGCATCGGCGGTGATCCACACCCTGCGGTTCGGCAACCACTACCGTGAAGCGGTCAAGGCCAAGAGCTACCTGAGCTTCACCAACAAGCGCGGCGGCCCGGGCACTTCGATTCAGATCCCGATGATGCACAAGGATGACGAAGGCCTGCGCTCGCACTACATCACCCTGGAAATGCAGATCGAAGACGCCCCGCGCGCCGACGAAATCGTCGTGGTGCTCGGTTGCGCCGACGGTGGTCGCCTGCACCCGCGCATCGGCAACCGCTACATCGATCTGGAAGAACTGGCCGCCGAAAAAGCCCAGTAATCACAATAAAAAAGGCATTGCAGGAGCGCTCCATGATTCGGCTCACCGCTGAACTCACCCCGGCCGGCACCAGTTATCTGGCGACAGGCATTGGCCAACCCGTGGTGTTGATCCACGGCGTGGGCTTGAACAAAGAAATGTGGGGCGGCCAGATCGTTGGCCTGGCCACGCAATACCAGGTGATCGCCTACGACATGCTCGGCCATGGCGCCAGCCCGCGACCGGCCAGCGGCACCGCCCTGCTCGGCTATGCCGATCAGTTGCTGGAGCTGCTCGACCACCTGCAATTGCCCGAGGCATCGGTGATCGGCTTTTCCATGGGCGGTCTGGTGGCGCGGGCGTTTGCCCTGCATTACCCGGAACGCCTGAAAAGCCTGGTGGTGCTCAACAGCGTGTTCAACCGCAGCGAAGAGCAGCGCGCCGGGGTCATCGCCCGCACTGCGCAGGCCGCCGAGCACGGGCCGGACGCGAATGCCGAAGCGGCGCTGTCGCGCTGGTTCAGCCGCGAATATCAGGCGGCCAACCCGGCGCAGATCGCTGCGATCCGCCAGACCCTGGCCGGCAATGATCCGCAGGGCTACCTGACCACCTACGAACTGTTCGCCACCCAGGACATGTACCGCGCCGACGACCTGGGCAGCATTCAGGCGCCGACGCTGATCGCCACTGGTGAACTGGACCCCGGATCGACCCCGGAAATGGCCGAGCAACTGGCCGCGCGCATTCCCGGCGCGAAGGTTGCCGTGCTGCCCGAGCAACGGCATATGATGCCGGTAGAGTCGCCACGGCTGGTGAACCAGACGCTGCTGGAATTTCTCGACACCGCACACGCCCGACAAAACCATATAAAGGGGATCGTTGCATGACGCTCGCACGCTTCCAGATGTGCATCGGCGGAGAATGGGTCGACGCCCTCTCCGGCAAGACTTTCGAAAGCCTCAACCCGGCGCTGGCCGAACCCTGGGCCGAACTGCCCGACGCTGACGAAGCCGACGTCGAACGCGCGGTGCAGGCCGCACAAACTGCTTTCGACAGCCCGGCCTGGCGTGGTTTGACCGCAACCGCGCGCGGCAAACTGTTACGTCGGCTCGGTGACCTGATCGCCGAAAACAAGGAACAACTGGCGCAACTGGAAAGCCGTGACAACGGCAAACTGATCCGCGAAACCCGGGGTCAGGTCGGTTATCTGCCGGAGTTTTTCCACTACACCGCAGGCCTTGCCGACAAGCTCGAAGGCGGCACCCTGCCGCTGGATAAGCCCGATCTGTTCGCCTACACCGTGCACGAAGCCATGGGTGTGGTCGCCGCGATTATTCCCTGGAACAGCCCGCTTTACCTGACCGCGATCAAACTGGCACCGGCGCTGGCTGCCGGCAATACCATTGTGATCAAGCCGTCCGAGCATGCCTCGGCAACCATTCTGGAACTGGCGCGCCTGGCCCTCGAAGCCGGGATTCCGCCGGGCGTGGTCAACGTCGTCACCGGCTACGGACCGAGCACCGGCGCCGCACTCACCCGTCATCCGCTGATCCGCAAGATCGCCTTCACCGGCGGCGCGGCCACGGCCCGACATGTGGTGCGCAGCAGCGCCGAGAACTTCGCCAAGTTGTCGCTGGAACTGGGCGGTAAATCGCCGAACATCATCTTTGCCGACGCCGATCTCGACAGCGCGATCAACGGTGCGATTGCCGGGATCTACGCGGCGTCCGGGCAGAGTTGCGTATCCGGTTCGCGACTGCTGGTGCAGGACGAAATCTACGACGAGTTCGTCAGCCGACTGGTGGAGCGCGCCCAGCGCATCCGCATCGGCAACCCGCAGGACGACAGCAGCGAAATGGGCCCGATGGCTACCGCGCAGCAACTGGCGGTGGTTGAGGGTCTGGTGGCTGATGCGATTGCCGAAGGCGCGCGTCTGCGTCTGGGCGGCAAGCGGCCGAGCGGCGTCGGTGACGGCTGGTTCTACGAACCGACGCTGTTCGAATGCGACCGCAATTCGATGAAGATCATGCAGGAAGAAGTGTTCGGTCCGGTGGCTTCGGTGATCCGTTTCAAGGATGAAGCCGAAGCGCTGGCGATTGCCAACGACTCGCAGTTCGGCCTCGCTGCCGGCATCTGGACCCGCGATCTGGGCCGCGCCCATCGCCTGGCCCGGGACGTGCGTTCGGGGATCATCTGGGTCAACACCTACCGCGCGGTGTCGGCCATGGCACCGATCGGCGGCTTCAAGAACAGTGGCTATGGACGCGAAAGCGGCATCGATTCGGTGCTGGCCTACACCGAACTGAAAACGGTGTGGATCAACCTCTCCCAGGCGCCGATGCCTGATCCGTTTGTGATGCGTTAGGAGTCCTGCGACATGATCGAACCCGGCATTTACAAAGACGTCATGAGCTCGTTTCCGTCCGGGGTCACGGTGGTCACCACCCTCGACCCGGACGGCGGCATCGTCGGCATCACCGCCAGCGCCTTCAGTGCGCTGTCGATTGATCCGGCGCTGGTGCTGTTCTGCCCCAACTACGCCTCCGACACCTACCCGGTGCTGCGCGACAGCAAGAAGTTCGCGATCCATTTGCTGTCCGCCGACCAGACCGCCGAGGCCTACGCCTTTGCCGGCAAGGGCAAGGACAAGGCCAACGGCATCGAGTGGCATTTGAGCGAACTGGGTAACCCGATCCTCGCCAAGGCCACGGCGATCATCGAGTGCGAACTGTGGCGCGAATACGACGGTGGCGATCACGCGATCATCGTCGGCGCGGTAAAGAACCTGATCCTGCCGGAGCAACCGGTGACGCCGATGATCTATCACAAGGGCAAGCTCGGCGCGTTGCCGACACTGGGTTGAGCGGAGAAACACATGAGCAACGAAAAGTACGAGCAAGGCCTGAAGATCCGCACCCAGGTGCTGGGCGAAGCCTATGTGCAGCGCTCGATCGAGAACGCCGACGACTTCACCCGCCCGCTGCAGGAAATGGTCACCGAATACTGCTGGGGCCACGTCTGGGGACGCGAGGGTCTGTCGCTCAAGGAGCGCAGCATGATCAACCTGGCGATGATCTCGGCGCTCAACCGCCCGCATGAACTGAAACTGCATGTGCGCGGCGCCTTGCGTAACGGCCTGAGTCGTGAGCAAATACGCGAAATTCTGCTTCAGGTCGGTATTTATTGCGGCGTCCCGGCAGCCGTGGACAGTTTCCGGCTCGCCCGTGAAGCCTTCGCCGAAGCCGACGCCGAGGCCTCCAGTTAACCCCTCGGCTGTTTTGATGCCCGTCTGGCATGGACAGCCACCTTAAAGAGCGGACCCCATGAAACGCCTGCCACTCGACGACAGCTTCAAGGTCAATCGCAACCCCGTCACCCTGCGCGAAATCGTGCTGGATAAACTGCGAAGCGCCATCATGAACTTCCAGCTGCTGCCGGGCGATCGCCTGGTGGAGCGCGATCTGTGCGATCGCCTGGGCGTGAGCCGTACGTCGGTGCGTGAAGCCTTGCGTCACCTGGAATCTGAAGGCCTGGTGGCGTTCGCCGACGCCAAGGGCCCGCGGGTAGCGATCATCACCCTCGCCGATGCCGTCGACATCTATGAACTGCGCTGCGTGCTCGAAGGCCTGATCGTTCAGCTCTTTACCCTGCGCGCCAAAGCCAAAGACATCAAGGCCCTGGAAAAAGCCCTCGACGAGAACCGCAAGGCGCTCAAGGACGGCGAGCTGCAACAGGTGATCGACTCGGTGCAGGGTTTCTACGACGTGCTGCTGGAAGGCTCGGGCAACCATGTCGCGGCCACTCAACTGCGTCAGTTGCAGGCGCGCATCAGCTACCTGCGGGCGACGTCGGTGTCACAGGAAAACCGTCGCGGCGCGAGCAACCAGGAAATGGAAAAAATGGTCGAGGCGATCAAGAGCGGCGATCCGCTGGCGGCGCATCAGGCGTGCGTCGATCACGTTCGCGCCGCCGCTGCCGTGGCCCTCGATTATCTGAAGCGCAAACAGGAAGAGACAGGCGCCACTCCACCGATCACCCTGCCCATCGCGCTGAAAGAACCGCGCATAGGTCACTGACATGTTCAGCCCGAGCTTTTGCCCGAAATGCGGTGGCGCTGACCTCGGTCAGCAGGTGCCGCCGGGCGATACGCACGAGCGCCTGATGTGCCGCGGCTGCGGCTACATCCACTATGTAAACCCGAAGATCATCGCCGGCTGCATCATCGAGCAGGACGGCAAATACCTCTTGTGCCAACGGGCGATTCCCCCCCGCCCCGGCACTTGGACCCTGCCCGCCGGTTTCATGGAAAGCGGCGAAACCACCGAACAGGCCGCCCTGCGCGAAGTCTGGGAAGAAAGCGGCGTACGCGCGGAGATCGTCTCGCCTTATTCAATATTCAGCGTGCCGAAGATCAGCGAGGTCTACATCATCTTCCGCGCACTCGCGCTGGAAATCACTGGCGAGTACGGTCCGGAAACCCTCGCCTGCAAATTCTTCGCCCCCGAAGACATCCCCTGGGAGCAGATCTACTACCCGGCGATCCGGCAGATCCTCGAACGCTACATCGAGGAACGCCAAGCCGGGGTGTATGGCATGTACATGGGCAATGACGACAGCGGCAAGATTCATTTCATGCGTTGATCAGCCGTCACTTGCAAGAGATACAGAGCCCGGCCCGATTCCTCGGTAGATAGGTGCTCAGTCCGGCATCGCACGAATAATATCCGCCAGATCATCTTTGGTGATTTCATTGGCTTTGAGAGCAGCGGAGATGTCTTTCTTGGAGAGCGGGAAACGCTTGAAAATGTCTTTCAAGGTATCGGCATCAATATTGGCCAGCCAAAGAGGATCGATAAAAGAACCGCCATATTCAGGTTTCATTGGGACTTCTTCGTGGGCAATGGCACCTTTGTGATTCAGATACACAACATAACGATCGTGCCCTTCAGGAAAGCTTTTATCGTGATATAGCGTTGTTCCCATCGGCAGGACATAGTAATTGTCATCGCCACCTTGCCCTTCGATCAGCAGTGGCTCTTTAGTTTTAATCATCTTCATAGTGTGTTCCTTTGCAGTATCGCCAAAAATCAGAAAAGCCATAAAGACTGCATTTACAAATAAGGCCGCCGTCAGCCAAAAGCCAATCTGCCTATTTGTAAACATTCTTTTTATCATAGTGCGCCTCAGTATTCCCTTCGAGCATGGCTTGTAAATCCGCAGGCATGAAAATCCCGTCCTGAGGTTTGGTCTGCGTGCGCGCAGCCTGCCTTTCCAGGAATGACAATCCACGCATTTCGCTATATTTGGACGGATTCTGCACGATTGGCTTACCCGAAATTTTGGCTCCCGCTATCGTTACAGTTGTGCAGTTATTGGTGGTTGGATGATAGTTGGACGGCAATACATAGCGCGCAGACGTTGCTGTCTTTCTTCTCAGCTCCTTTTTCTGGGCGACAATACCGTCGAAGTGAGCGATAACGGCCTCAGCGGTTGCACTATCCAAAAAATAAACAAATCCAGTTGTTGTGCGCCCCAAGCTGTTCTCACCCGAGATGTACGCTTTGAAGGATGTCCAAACGTTCAGCACTCCCTCCCCTTCGCTATCAAACGTCCCCCAGGTTTTTCCATAGCGCCCAAAGTCATAGGTGATGTCTTTAGAACCAACCACTACGTGTAAAGCAGCATGTCCGAAAGGATGCTCTTCCTTGTCACGGGTGTAAGGGCCACCCACAAGTATCTCCATATATGCACCCGACACGACTACTTGGTTGGTTTTTGTAGTTTTCCCCGATGCGCCTGTACTTTTTGCTGCCTGTGTCGTGCTGGTAGTTTTAGTAGGCTGAACCATTAAAGATGTTCCGTATCTTCAAGTTTCGGGAATTTAATACTGCAACTTCCCCTAGGGATGTTTGCAACATGCACGAAGCCGTTTTCGTCAAGGACACCTGTCATCAACGTTCCATCGGGGAGTGTCAGTTCGTACGCCTCGTTGGCAACAGGCTCATCTCTATCGTTCAGCAACTGAAACTCGACAAACGTCTTTTCTTTCAGGAACTGCGAGAAAAAGCTAGTGGGCGCCCCCCCACCGGATTCACCCACGAAGGTATCGGGAGACCCGGCAGTGATCGTCGCTCCGCAGGCTGTCTGCGAGCCTACGTGTGCTACATCTTTTCCCAGACCGAACACGTGAGGAGCACCCGTCGTTATGGGATTACTGCCGTGAACCGGGCAGGAATATGTGTCTCCTACCAAAGCAACAGGCATTGAGTTAACGAAAATAGGGCTCGATCCAGTGGTGATATTTCCGCCGTGACTTCCTGGGTCTCCAAGTCGTGCGACTGGCTTTCCTGCCATCGTTTCTCTCCTTTGAACGTCACAATGGCTGGATAGTAACCGATCCTTGATCACTCCTGAACGAGCAAAATACGAAACGGAACCGGCTTACAGGACTGGTTGCGTTTTCCGGCGTGCCGCTGGTTGACGGCCCTAGCCCCACTCCCTATCCTCGCGCCTGTCACGACTCATTCGTGATCGGGTTTGACGGCCCGTAATCTTCTCACGACGTGCATAGCCTTCTCTGCTCGAGCACTCCTGTGTCCGATGCATTCTTTATGGCGACTGTGCGCGGGGCATCTTCGGGTGCGCCGGTGTCCGTGAGAGCCGGTCCGTCAACCCACGCACAGTTGCCACCCAATTTCGTTTGACGGCGTTTTTGTGGCAGCTCTACTGGATCTTACGGAGCTACACCCATGACGGAATCGACCATAGAACTCATCCCCTACACTCGCCGCGATCGACTCAGACAATTCCTAGTCGACAATATGTCGATAGCGCTGAGAAGAACCTTCACAGGCAATCTTCAGGCAGGTGCTGGCGTATGAATACCCACATTTCAATGACCCACAACGAAGACAGCATTCCAGTGCTCCTGGTCTCAACACTGGCACCGCTGGACGTTTTGCACAGCAGCGCGGCGAGCAGGTTTTTGGCAGCTACACAGATGATGGAAAGCCTCGCCAGCCTGGATATTTCAGCTGCCAAGGGTGTCGATGTGCAGCAACTCGCCCACGCAGCAGCGATTTTGCTTCGTGACGGCTGTGATGTAATGGATGTATTAGGGCGGCAGATTCAAGCACAAGCCTGAGCAAAGAATCACAGCCCTTAACCGCTGATAGCTGCGATCTTCTGATTACGAAAAAGAGCATCAAAAGATCGCAGCCACCATCGATTCGCCAGTTCCTCTGGAATCGTAAACAAGCGCTTACGGCGCCATCCCTTCCACAATAACGATCTCCGCCCGCGCCCACTCCTCGCGATAGCTTTTCGCTTCCTGATACGCCGCCGAGCGATAGCACGCCACCGCCTTCTCGTAGCTGTCGAACTCGATCACCACGCTGCGCTGCGGCGTCGTCCGCCCTTCCATTGCTTCGCTGCGCCCGCCTCTGGCCAAGAACTTCGCGCCGAACTCGGCGAACGCTTTCGGCGCGCGCTGGGTGTATTGGCTGTAGTGATCGGGATCGGTGATGTCCACGTGAGCAATCCAGTACGCCTTCATAGTGACCTCTTGGTTGATTTTGTATTATGGTATACCACGAATTTCATCCACATCGAGAGTCCAGCATGGCCTTCAACAGCATCGAAGAAATCATCGAAGATTATCGCCTTGGCAAAATGGTGTTGCTGGTCGATGACGAGGATCGGGAAAACGAAGGTGACCTGCTGCTGGCCGCCGACCGTTGCACGCCCGAGGCAATCAGTTTCATGGCCCGTGAGGCTCGGGGCCTGATTTGTCTGACGTTGACTGACGATCATTGCCAGCGCCTGGGACTGGAGCAAATGGTGCCGAGCAATGGCAGCGTATTCAGCACCGCGTTCACGGTCTCCATCGAAGCGGCGGTCGGTGTGACTACCGGCATTTCCGCCGCCGACCGCGCCTGTACGGTGGCCGCTGCGGTTGCGCCGAACGCACGCGCAGAAGACCTGGTGCAGCCAGGCCACATCTTCCCGCTGCGCGCCAAGGAAGGTGGTGTGTTGACCCGCGCCGGTCACACCGAGGCTGGTTGTGATCTGGCGCGGCTGGCCGGGTTCACGCCCGCCTCGGTGATCGTCGAAGTGATGAACGACGACGGCACCATGGCCCGCCGCCCGGACCTGGAAGTCTTTGCGCGCCAGCACGGGATCAAGATCGGCACCATCGCCGACCTGATCCACTATCGCCTGAGCACCGAACACACCATTGAGCGCATCGGCGAACGGGAGTTGCCGACGGTGCATGGCACCTTTCGTTTGATCACTTTCGAGGACCGCATCGAGGGCGGCGTGCACATGGCGATGGTCATGGGCGAATTGCGCCGTGAGGAACCGACGCTGGTGCGCGTGCATGTGATCGATCCGTTGCGCGATCTGGTCGGCGCCGAGTACAGCGGGCCGACAAACTGGACGTTGTGGGCAGCGCTGCAACGGGTCGCGGCCGAAGGGCATGGCGTGGTCGTGGTGCTGGCCAATCATGAGTCGTCCCAGGCGCTGCTGGAGCGCATTCCGCAACTGACTCAGCCGCCTCGACAGTTCAGTCGCTCGCAATCGCGGATCTATTCGGAGGTCGGCACCGGGGCGCAGATTCTGCAGAACCTGGGCGTAGGCAAGCTGCGCCACTTGGGCCCGCCGCTGAAGTATGCCGGGTTGACTGGGTACGATCTTGAGGTGGTAGAGAGCATTCCGTTTACCGAGTGATTCGATGTTGCATTTCAAGCGGCTAATGCTGCCCTCACCCCAGCCCTCTCCCAGAGGGAGAGGGAGCCGACCGAGTTGTTTTACCGCTATACATCGACCTGAAACTCAGAGTCGAACTCGAGTTTTGAACAGCATAGAGATCTGCTCCCTCTCCCTCCGGGAGAGGGCTGGGGTGAGGGGTCGGATCTAAAATCCAGCCAAAATCCCCACATCGAACACCTCAAAAACCATAAGCCGCCAGATAGCCGGTAAGGCAAAGTGCTTGCACAAAGTTTGGAATACCATAATATGATATTCCATAGACCGGACGACCTGAAAAACCGTCCAGCTACTGCTCCCGACAGGCGGGCAACAACGCAAGCCCGCTCAAAAACACAACAATGAGGGCGTAAAAATGGTGTTGAACAAAGCTGCAACCGCGATCTTTTTCGCGGGACTGCTGAGCGTGACCGGTCAGGCCGCGATGGCCGCCGAGAGTGTGAACTTTGTCAGCTGGGGCGGTAGCACCCAGGATGCGCAGAAACAGGCCTGGGCCGATCCGTTCAGCAAGGCCAGCGGCATCACCGTCGTGCAGGACGGCCCGACCGACTACGGCAAACTCAAGGCCATGGTCGAAAGCGGCAACGTGCAATGGGACGTGGTCGACGTCGAAGCCGACTTTGCCCTGCGCGCCGCTGCCGAAGGCCTGCTCGAACCCCTCGATTTCAAACAGATCCAGCGCGACAAGATCGACCCGCGTTTCGTCAGCGACTACGGCGTCGGCTCATTCTTCTTCTCCTTCGTCCTCGGCTACAACGAGGGCAAACTCGGCGCCAACAAGCCGCAGGACTGGAGCGCGCTGTTCGACACCAAGACCTTCCCCGGCAAACGCGCCCTCTATAAATGGCCGAGCCCCGGTGTACTGGAACTGGCCCTGCTCGCCGATGGCGTAGCGGCCGACAAGCTCTACCCGCTGGATCTGGATCGCGCCTTCAAGAAACTCGACACCATCAAGAAAGACATCGTCTGGTGGGGCGGCGGCGCGCAGTCGCAGCAACTGCTGGCCTCCGGTGAAGCGAGCATGGGCCAGTTCTGGAACGGCCGGATTCACGCCCTGCAGGAAGACGGCGCACCGGTCGGCGTAAGCTGGAAACAGAACCTGGTCATGGCCGACATTCTGGTGGTGCCAAAGGGCTCGAAAAACAAGGACGCGGCGATGAAGTTCCTGGCCAGCGCCAGTAGCGCGAAGGGCCAGGCCGACTTCTCCAACCTGACCGCTTACGCCCCGGTCAACGTCGACAGCGTGGCGCGTCTGGACTCGACGCTGGCCCCGAACCTGCCGACTGCCTACGCTAAGGATCAGATCACTCTTGATTTCGCGTACTGGGCCAAGAACGGTCCGGCCATCGCGACACGGTGGAACGAATGGCTGGTCAAATGAAAATGGCGGCCACCGCATCCCGTCCCTCCACTGCCACCGGGAGCGCCCCGAGCGCTGCCGGCCTGGCATCCGGCAAGGCGAGTGCAATGGCGCACGCCCCGTCCCTCAAGCAACGCTGGCGCGGCGCCGGCAACCTCGCGCCGGCGCTGTTGTTCCTCGGTCTGTTCTTTCTCGCCCCGCTGATTGGTTTGTTGCTGCGCGGCGTGCTGGAACCGGTGCCGGGCCTCGGCAACTATGAGCAACTGTTCGCTAACTCGGCCTACGCCCGGGTGCTGTTCAACACCTTTTCGGTAGCGGGATTGGTGACGGTGTTCAGCCTGCTGCTGGGCTTTCCGCTGGCCTGGGCAATCACCCTGGTGCCGCGTGGCTGGGGCCGCTGGATCCTCAACATCGTGCTGCTGTCGATGTGGACCAGCCTCCTGGCCCGCACCTATTCGTGGCTGGTGCTGTTGCAGGCTTCGGGTGTCATCAATAAAGCCTTGATGGCGATGGGCATCATCGATCAGCCGCTGGAAATGGTGCACAACCTGACCGGCGTGGTGATCGGCATGAGCTACATCATGATTCCGTTCATCGTGCTGCCGTTGCAGGCGACCATGCAGGCCATCGACCCGATGATCCTGCAGGCCGGCTCGATCTGCGGCGCGAGCCCGTGGACCAACTTCTTTCGGGTGTTCCTGCCGCTGTGCCGGCCGGGTCTGGCGTCCGGCGGCTTGATGGTGTTCGTGATGTCGCTCGGTTACTACGTCACCCCGGCGCTGCTGGGCGGGGCGCAGAACATGATGCTGCCGGAATTCATCATTCAGCAGGTGCAGTCGTTCCTCAATTGGGGCCTGGCCAGCGCCGGCGCCGCGTTGCTGATCGTCATCACGCTGGTTCTGTTCTACGTCTACCTGAAGCTGCAGCCGGAATCCCCGGTTGGCGCCAGTCACGCGAGGTAAGCCAACATGCTCCTGACGCCCAATGCCATGAGTCGCCGGATGCGCTTCGGCCTGTATTTCACCACCGGGTTGATCGGCCTGTTCCTGCTGTTGCCGATCGTGTTCATTGTCCTGCTGTCGTTCGGTTCGTCCCAGTGGCTGGTGTTCCCGCCACCGGGCTGGACGCTGAAATGGTACGTGCAGTTCTTCTCCAACGCCGACTGGATGAGCGCAGCGCTGGCCAGCCTCAAGGTCGCGGTGCTGACCACGATCTGCGCTGTCGCCTTGGGTTTACCGACTGCCTTTGCGCTGGTGCGCGGACGCTTCCCCGGTCGGGAAATGCTCTACGGCCTGTTTACCCTGCCGATGATCGTGCCACTGGTGATCATCGCCGTGGCGGTGTACGCGCTGTTCCTCAAGCTCGGCTACACCGGCACGATGTTCGCCTTCGTCGTCAGCCATGTGATCGTCGCGCTGCCGTTCACCATCATCTCGATCATCAACTCGCTGAAGCTGTTCGATCAGTCGATTGAAGACGCGGCGGTGATCTGCGGTGCGTCACGCCTGCAAGCGGTGTTCAAGGTGACGTTCCCGGCGATCCGCCCGGGGATGGTGGCCGGCGCCCTCTTCGCCTTCCTGGTTTCGTGGGACGAAGTGGTGCTCAGCGTGATGATGGCCAGCCCGACCCTGCAAACCCTTCCCGTGAAAATGTGGACCACCCTGCGCCAGGACCTGACGCCCGTGATCGCCGTCGCTTCGACGCTGCTGATCGGCCTGTCGGTATTGGTCATGGTGATCGCCGCCGCCCTGCGCCGGCGCAACGAAATCAGCGCCTGAGCGCCCAGGAGTACGACATGAGTGCCGTGATCAAAGACGCATCCCAGCAGAACGACAAACCCCTGGTCAGCCTGCGCAACCTGAACAAGCACTACGGCGATTTCGCGGCCGTGGACAACATCTCGCTGGACATCAAGGACGGCGAATTCCTGACCTTCCTCGGCTCCAGCGGCTCGGGCAAAAGCACCACGCTGTCGATGCTCGCCGGTTTCGAAACGCCGAGCAGCGGCGAGATCCTGGTCAACGGCCAGTCGTTGGTCAACGTGCCGCCGCACAAGCGCGACATCGGCATGGTGTTCCAGCGCTATTCGCTGTTCCCGCATCTGTCGGTGCGCGACAACATCGCGTTCCCGCTGGCGATCCGCAAACTCGCGGCTGCCGAGCGCGACAAGCGCGTCGATGCGATGTTGAAACTGGTGCAGCTCGAACAATTTGCCCATCGCCGCCCTTCGCAACTCTCTGGTGGCCAGCAGCAACGGGTCGCCATCGCTCGCGCTCTGGTTTACGAGCCACGCATTCTGCTGATGGACGAACCGCTCGGCGCGCTGGACAAGAAACTTCGCGAAGACCTGCAGGATGAATTGCGCCAGCTGCACCGCCGCCTCGGCATCACCATCGTCTACGTGACCCACGACCAGGAAGAAGCCATGCGCCTGTCCCAGCGCATCGCAATTTTCAGCCACGGCAAGATTGTCGGGCTCGGCAGCGGTTATGACCTTTATCAGAATCCGCCGAATGCGTTTGTGGCTTCGTTTCTGGGTAACTCGAACTTTCTCAAGCTCAAGGCGCAGGGCAATGCGGCGGCGAGTTTTGAGGGGCAGTCGCTGTCGATCCGTCTCACCGCTGGATTGCAGACCGAGCAGGATGTTTTGCTGATGGTGCGTCCGGAGAAGGCGTTGGCGTTGAGTGTGCAGCAGGCGAATGACGAGCCATTGGCGGCCGGCTGGAATGAGGTTTCGGCGAAGGTGGTCGAGGTGTTGTTTCTGGGTGAGAGCCAGACTTGCAGTGTGGTGACGTCGGGTGGCACGTCCATGACCGTGAAAGCATTGTCGGCGGCGGGGATGCCGCTGAAGGCTGGGGATCCGGTTCGGGTGCGTTGGGCGACGGCGGATGCTTGCGTCTATACCGAGTGGGCCGAGAGTGATTTGAACAAAGCCGCCGGCGCGCACTGATTCAATAGAGACTGCGTGTCACTTCTGGCCACCGCAACGTCGGGTTGCGGTGGCCATTTTTTCAGACAATGGCTTTAAAGCCCTCAATCTCATCCGGCCAAGCCGTCAACACTTCAAACCCGTCGTCAGTCACCGCAATCATGTGCTCCCACTGCGCCGACAATGACTGATCCTTGGTCACCACCGTCCAGCCATCCGCCAGACTCTTCACATGCCGCTTGCCGGCATTGAGCATCGGCTCGATGGTGAAGATCATCCCCGCCTTCAACTTCAAGCCCTGCTCTGGATAACCATAATGCAGCACCTGCGGTTCATCGTGATAAACCTTGCCGATCCCGTGCCCGCAATACTCGCGCACCACGCTGAACCCTTCCTTCTCCGCCAGCGTCTGGATCGCATGACCGATGTCGCCCAACGTGGCGCCCGGTCGGACGACGCGGATGCCCGCGCACATCGCGTCGTAGGTTGTCTTGATCAGGTGCCGAGCCTCGGGCGTCGGCTCACCGACCACGTACATGCGGCTGGTATCGCCGAACCAGCCGTTCTTGATCACCGCGATGTCGAGGTTGACGATGTCGCCATCCTTCAACACGCGCTTCGAAGGAATGCCGTGGCAGACCACTTCGTTGACTGACGCACAAACGGTTTTCGGAAAGCCGTGATAACCGACGTTAGCCGGAATCGCCTTCTGCACATTGACGATGTAGTCGTTGCACAACTGGTCGAGCTGGTCGGTGGTGACGCCAGCCTTGACGTGCGGCACCAGCATTGCCAGCACCTCGGCGGCCAGTCTGCCGGCCTCTCGGGATTGGGCGATTTCGGCCTGGGTGTTGATCTTGATCGGATTTCTCATGCCTTGGCCGCCTCTTTGACCGAGGCGTTCTGCGCGGCATCCGCCAGGGCACAGACTTGCTGCAGATCCAGACCGCCCGACTGCTCGGCGCGAATCAGCAACCGACAAATGGCGTGGTGATCAAGGTCTGGATACAGCTCGGCGAGCATGCCGATGCGCATCCAGTGTTCGGCCTGCGCGTTGATCGAGCGGCTGAGTGCGTTGCTGGAAATGCGCAGATTCTCGTGCATGTCCTCTGAAATCTTTACGATGCCCATGGCAATATCCGATACGAAGTGTATATGGATCGTATATTAATCGTGTGTCGCTCGGGATTGCAAACGTTGCGTGCCCGGTAAATCGCAGGCAAAAAAAAGCTGCCCAGTAGGCAGCCGAATCATGAAAAGCACGCGATGTATTGGGGCCAAGTATGGGCAGCCGATAATGACAGTGTCATGACAGCGATTAATTCACCGAACCGCCCCGCCCGCGTCATCAGGCTGTCATCGAACCCACGGCAGAATTCTCGCAAACCGTCCCGCGCCTCCCGACGGATGATTTGCAAGGATCCCCATGAAAGAAGACACCTCGCTGTTTGCCGCCATCGACCTCGGTTCCAATGCCTTTCGCATGATGATCGGCCAGTCGGTACGCAGCAGAAAGGGCTTCATGATCCAGGAGGTCAAAACCTTGCGTGAGCCGGTGCGGCTGGCGGAAGGCTTCGACGGTCGGGCGCTCGACGAAATGGCACTGGATCGCGGCTGGCAGGCGCTGGCGCGGTTCGGCAAGAAGCTGCGCGGTTTCGAGCCCGGTCGCGTGCGCGCAGTCGCGACCAGCGCGGTGCGCGAGGCCGACAATGCGCAGCTGTTCCTGGCCAGTGCGGAGCGGCATCTGGGGTTTCGCATCGATGTGATTTCCGGGCATGAAGAAGCGCGTCTGGTCTACGCCGGTGTGGCCCACACCCTGCCGGTCGCCGATGACATGCGTCTAGTGGTCGACATTGGCGGCGGCTCCACCGAGCTGATTCTCGGCCAGGGATCACAACCGCTCCTGACCGAAAGCATCGCCCTCGGCAGCGGCACCTTGAGCACCCGCTACTTTCGCAACGGTGAGATTTCCCCCGGCGCCCTGCAAGAAGCCGAACGCGTAGCCATCCTGCAATTCGAAAAAGTCGCCCGCCGTTATCGCGCCCAGGGCTGGCAGCAGACCATCGGCTCCTCGGGCACCGCGCGGATGCTCGCCAAAGTGCTCAAGGCCAATCGCCTGAACGATCATGGCGAGAGCGGCATCACCTACGGCGGCCTGTTGCGGCTGTCGTTACGCCTGCTGGAAGTCAGCAATGTTCAACAGCTGAAACTGGCCGGCCTGCAACCCCATCGCCAGAGCATCCTGCCCGGCGGTCTGGTGGTCATGCTGGCAGCATTCAAAGTGTTCGGCATCTCGCAAATGGTGCCGTCCGAACCCGGCTTGCGGCTGGGCGTGCTGCACGGTCTGATGAGCAACCACTGAGCGATTTCTGCTGCAGGATTTTCACTGCCGGATCAAGCGGTTCGTGACGGCGAAGACGCCCTTTCAATACTCGATGACGCCTGCGTATAAACCCCTGCAAATCACTTCCTTCCCCTCGCTGATTTCGTTCTATCGTTAGATCGAAATGGCAGTATTTCCGGCCGTTTAAAGGTTGCGACAGCGCAGGTCTGAGCCTATGTTGCACGCGAGCTTTTTCCCCGCGAATGGAACGCGATCAACACCACAAAGAGGTGAAGAGATGTCAAAGGATTCACGCCCTGCCGTACTTGGGCTGATCGGCAATACGCCGCTGGTACAAGTCACCCGCTTCGATACCGGTCCCTGCACCCTGTTTCTCAAACTCGAATCACAAAACCCCGGCGGTTCGATCAAGGACCGCATCGGTCTGGCCATGATCGACGCCGCTGAGCGCGATGGTCGCCTGCAACCCGGCGGCACGATCGTCGAGGCCACCGCCGGCAACACCGGTCTGGGCCTGGCCCTGGTCGGCCGCGCCAAGGGCTACCGCGTCGTGCTGGTGGTGCCGGACAAAATGTCCACCGAAAAAGTCCTGCACCTCAAAGCCATGGGCGCCGAAGTGCACATCACCCGCTCCGATGTCGGCAAGGGCCATCCCGAGTATTACCAGGATGTCGCCGCGCGTCTGGCCAAGGACATTCCCGGCGCGTTCTTCGCCGACCAGTTCAACAACCCCGCCAACCCACTGGCCCACGAGTGCAGCACTGGACCAGAAATCTGGGCCCAGACCGAGCATGACCTCGACGCGATCGTGGTCGGTGTCGGCTCGGCCGGCACGCTGACCGGCCTGACACGCTTCTTCAAGCGCGTGCAACCGGATCTGGAAATGGTCCTGGCCGACCCGGTCGGTTCGGTGATGGCTGAATACAGCCGTAGCAAGCATCTAGGCACCGCAGGTTCGTGGGCGGTGGAAGGCATCGGCGAGGACTTCATTCCGTCGATCACCGACCTGTCGAGCGTGCGCAGCGCCTACTCGATCAGCGACGAAGAAAGCTTCGATCACGCCCGTCAGCTGCTGAAAGCCGAAGGCATCCTCGGTGGTTCGTCCACCGGCACCCTGCTCGCCGCCGCGCTGCGCTACTGCCGCGAACAGACCGAGCCGAAACGCGTGGTCAGCTTTGTCTGCGACACCGGGACTCGCTACCTGTCGAAGGTCTACAACGACCAGTGGATGACCGATCAGGGACTGCTGCAGCGCAAACGCTACGGCGACTTGCGCGACCTGATCGCCCGACGCTTCGAAGACGGCAAAGTCGTCAGCGTCGGCCCGGACGATACGCTGATGACCGCGTTCCAGCGCATGCGCCTGGCCGACGTTTCACAACTGCCGGTGCTGGTGGATGGCGAGCAACTGGTCGGTGTGATCGACGAGTCGGACATTCTGGTGCGTGTGCACGAAGACGCTTCGCTCTTCAGCAAACCCGTTTCCAGCGCGATGACCGACAAGTTGCAAACCCTCGCCCCCGGCGCGACGCTGGCTGAACTGGAAGCCGTACTCAGCAGCGGCCTGGTGGCCATCATCGCCGACGCTTCAGGCTTCCACGGCCTGATCACCCGCGTCGACATGCTCAATCAATTACGGAGATCCCTGGCATGAGCCAGCACGACAAGAACGCCCGTCAACAGGGCTTCGCCACCCGCGTGATCCACGCCGGGCAAACGCCGGACCCGACCACCGGCGCGCTGATGCCGCCGATCTACGCCAACTCCACGTACCTGCAAGACAGCCCTGGCGTGCACAAGGGTTTCGACTATGGCCGCTCGCACAACCCGACGCGTTTTGCCCTGGAGCGCTGCGTGGCGGATCTGGAGGGCGGCACCCAGGCGTTCGCCTTCGCGTCTGGGCTGGCGACGATTTCCACCGTACTCGAACTGATCGATGCCGGCTCGCACATCGTGTCCGGCAATGACCTGTACGGCGGCACGTTCCGCCTGTTCGACAAGGTGCGCCAGCGCAGTGCCGGGCATCGTTTCAGCTACGTCGATCTGGCCGATCTGTCAGCGTTCGAAGCCTCGCTGCAGGACGACACGCGCATGGTCATGGTCGAGACTCCGACCAACCCGCTGCTGAGCCTGTCCGACCTCGCCGCCATTGCGCGCATCTGCAAGGCCCGCGGGATCATCTGCGTGGCCGACAACACCTTTGCCAGCCCATGGATTCAGCGTCCTCTGGAACTGGGCTTCGACATCGTGCTGCACTCGACCACCAAGTACCTGAACGGTCACTCCGACGTGATCGGCGGGATCGCGGTCGTTGGCGACAATCCTGCGCTGGCCGAACGTCTGGGCTTTCTGCAGAACGCCGTCGGCGCCATCTCCGGCCCGTTCGACGCGTTCCTCACCCTGCGCGGCGTGAAAACCCTGGCGCTGCGTATGGAGCGTCACTGCAGCAACGCGCTGGAGCTGGCGCGCTGGCTGGAGCAGCAGCCGCAGGTCAAACGCGTCTACTACCCGGGTCTGGAATCCCACCCGCAACACGAACTGGCCAAGCGTCAGATGCGTGGTTTCGGCGGAATGATTTCCCTGGATCTGAACAGTGATCTGGCAGGCGCCCGGCGTTTCCTGGAGAACGTGCAGATCTTCGCCCTGGCCGAAAGCCTCGGTGGTGTGGAAAGCCTGATCGAGCACCCGGCGATCATGACTCACGCGACCATTCCGGCGGAAACCCGCGCCAAACTTGGCATCGGTGACAGCCTGGTGCGTCTGTCGGTGGGCGTCGAGGACATCGAGGACCTGCGTGCGGATCTGGCGCAGGCGTTGGCCAGTATCTAACGCCGGAAAACGTCAAAGCCCGCGCGAGGCGGGCTTTGGTATTTGAGTAGGCGGCCAGTGCTGGTCTCTGGCTTACGAGGTTTCTCAGGACTCCCACAGTACAGGCAATGTGCTCTGCTGCTTCACACGGCATAAGGGCTGGAACCCAGCGCGGGGTTCTTTCTAACCGTGTACCCTTCGGAACGCGCCCAACGCTTCCTCGCTATCCGCTTGCGCATCAGTCTGCGTCTTCGCCTACATTCTTGAGCCTAGCAAACACGCTGCATTGCGCTACGCGTTTTTTAGACTGATTGTTTTCTAACCCCGATCTGCAAGGAAGCGAACCGACTATCGCCTTCACGGCCCTTCAGCCTGCCTCCCGCCAAGGGCGAACTATACTTTTCAGTTCGCTGTCCAGATTTCCTGTAAACCGTCGACACCCGTGCACCCTCCGGTGCCCCCGTGCCATTCACCAATCTGGTTGACCCCGGGCCGACGAGCCTTCCGTCAATGAACGAATGACGGCTAATGCTCGGTTGCTGTGTGGCTGATGGGGCGTGGAGAACATCATGAAGCATACGCTTTGGCCGGGCCTTGTCCTGGCAGTTGCAGCAACGGTGGCAATGCCCAATGTCTGGGCTGCGAAGGCGCAGGCATTGGCGTCGGATGGGGCGGATCATGTGGGGGCGGGGGCGGTGGCTTCTGATGGATCGGATCATGTTGGCGCCGGCGCCGTTGCCTCTGACGGCTCCGATCATGTCGGTGCTGGCGCGGTAGCTTCTGACGGCTCGGACCACGTTGGCGCCGGAGCAGTTGCCTCCGACGGCTCCGATCACGTTGGCGCTGGCGCCGTTGCTTCTGACGGCTCCGATCACGTCGGCGCAGGAGCCGTTGCTTCCGACGGCGCGGATCACGTCGGCGCTGGTGCTGTTGCCTCTGACGGCTCCGATCACGTCGGCGCTGGTGCTGTTGCCTCTGACGGCTCCGATCACGTCGGCGCAGGAGCCGTTGCTTCCGACGGCGCGGATCACGTCGGCGCTGGTGCTGTTGCCTCTGACGGCTCCGATCACGTCGGCGCAGGCGCCCTCGCCGCCGATGGCGCAGACAAGGTCGGTGCCAACCGGCTCGCCTACTCCCGCGCAGGCGTTGGTTCGGACCAGGTCGCTTCGGCCCTTATGAGCGGCAGCTATTCCGACCAGTTCAACAGTCCTCAATAACCGCTATCGGCGCAACCAGCCCACCGCTGGTTGCGCCGCCCTAGCACATTTGTGCTAATCGACCCCCCCGATCCCTGGCGCTATAGTCCCTCGCAACCCCCGACGCTCCCCAACATTGCCGCTGCGCAGTGCGCGGGATCGTTGTGCCTGGAAAAACAACAACACCAAGGAAGAAACACCATGAAACAGCAGCTCAGCCTCGCCAGGATCTCGATTCTCGGTGCCCTGCTCCTCGGCGCCAGCGGTTGCCAGACCGCCAAACCCACCGAAGACAGCATGCGCGAACGCGCCCAGACCGTCATCGGCCAACCAGTGACCAAGATCGGCAACATCCGCAACGACAGCACGCTGACCTACTACACCGCCTACACCGCCGCCGGCGAATACAACTGCGAGCTGCCCAGCGGCGCGATCATCGCAGTGGCCAGCATGGGCATCATGACGCCTCCGCTGTCCTGTCTGCCCAAAGGCGCGTCGCCGATTCCATACCAGTAATCCGGCGCAGAAAAACCGTTCCAGTGCCTCTTCTCATCCGGTAAAGGATTGCGTTCAATCATGAAAACACTCATCGCCACCCTCAGCCTCGCAGCCGTCGTTCTGACCGGTTGCGCCACCCCCAAGCAATGGGAAGCCACCGGCGGCAGCAAGACCGACGGCGTTGTCCAGGTCTCCTATGAACTGGGCCAGTTCGAGAGCGGGCAAACCTCCGCCGCTCAAGGCCTGGCCGCGGCTGAAGGACGTTGCAAGGTCTGGGGCTACAAGAGCGCCGAAGTGTCGGGCTCGGAGAAAAACATCTGCCGCACCATGGGCCAGTACAACTGCCTGCAAACCACCATCACGCAGGACTATCTGTGTAAGCGCTGACCGCTTCGGTCTGCCGGTCGCGCAGCGCACGCAGGGTCGCGCGCAGCTCGGCCGGGCGTACCGGCTTGGACAGAATGGCGATCTGGCGGTCATGCAGCGCCGCCTGGATTTTTTCGATGTCGTGCCCGGTGATGATCATGGCCGGCACCGCATAACCGCGCTGACGACGAACCTCGTCGATGCACTCGATACCGGTGCTGTGAGAGCCGAGGTCATAGTCGGCGACGATGATGTCGCAGTCCGTGACCAGGCCCTGTCCGCTGAGTTCGGCCTGCACAAGGCAACCCCAACGCTCGAGCAACGCCGACGTCGCCAACAGAACGTTACGATCATCTTCCACCAGACACACCTTCAGCCCTGTCAGCAACCCGACCTGTCGAGCCTCTTCACGATTGACCGGCACCTGCGGCGATGCGAGTGGCAGCCCATACAAGGTCACCGCCGTGCCATGCCCCAGCCGTGAGCGGATCGCAACGTCGACACCGATCAACTGCCCCAGACGCCGGACAATAGACAGTCCCAGCCCCACGCCCTCAACGTCCTTGTCGCGCAACTGGCGCACCCGATAAAACTCCTCGAACACCTTGGGCAAATGCTCTTCGGCGATACCACTGCCGCGGTCATAGATCGCGATGGCCAACCCCGCGCCGCGCTTGCGAACACCGATCAGCACCGGCCGGTGCGCGCCGTATTTGAAGCAATTGGAAAGCACGTTCTGCACCATCGTCGCGAGCAACGCCGGATCGGTGCGCACCCAGTGTTCGCAAGGCCGCAAGCGCAGTTCGACACCCGCCCAGCGTGCGGCTTCGGCGTTCTGGCGGATCAGATCCGCCAGCCATTCACCCAGCTCAAGCGTCTGCAACCGGGGCAGAATCCGCCCGTTGTCGAGGGTGTAGAGATCGAGTATCGAGCGAAACAGCTGCGACACGTTGAGCAGCGAACGGTCAATGCTGTCCACCAGCCGCCGCTCCTCCTCGCCCAGTCGTGACTCGCGCAGACACGCGGTGAACAGGCCGATGGAGTGGATCGGCTGACGCAGGTCATGACTGGCCTGGGCCAGGAAGCGCGACTTCTCAAGGTTCGCAGCGACCGCTTCTTCCGATGCTTTGCGCGTACGCTCCAGCAACAGGTGCGCATACACCGGAATCACCGTGCTGGTGATCATCAGCATCAGCACCATGAACGGTTGCGCCTGCCAGTACGGCGTCAATCGATAGACCGCCAACAGCGCCAGCAATGCCAGCACCGTGGCGATCGCCAGGTAGCGCGAGCCGTAGCGCATGCCGTTGCCGAGATTGACCCAGACCATGACGGCATAGATGGGCAACGCCGCCTCGCCGCCGACCACCAGCCCGAAACTGGTGCCGGTGTAATCGTGGAGCATGCCGAAAATCCGCCGCGCCGGATAATGCCCAGGCCAGCGCACGATGACTTGACGAAGCACAACGGAGGCCAGCAGAAACAGGGAAATGTAGGTGACCACCGGCAGATAAGTATCGAAGCGCTGGCCCGGCAGGAAACCGAGCACGGCCATGTAAACCAGCGCAATGCTGGCGATGATGATGCGCAGATTGGCCTGGTCGAGCTCGGTGTTCTTTTCGAACTTCATGGGGGGAACGTCCTTGTGCAGCAGTCGTCATAAACGCACGAATCAACAGGCAATGCCTTCGCCCGGTGCTAAGGTGCATGCCGTGAGAAATGCTGACCCAGGGAGGGTTTTGCCATGGCGTGCCGAATCATCATAGCCGACGATCATCCGTTGTTTCGCGAAGCGCTGCTGCGCACCGTCCAGCGTCTGCTGCCCGAGGCCCTGATCGAAGAAGCCGGCGATCTCGACACCGTGCTCGCCCTGCTGCCGGCCGGCGATGAGCCCGACACCTTGATTCTCGACCTGCGTTTTCCCGGCCTGACCTGTGTCAGTCAGCTCGCGGAATTGCGCCGGCGTTTGCCGCGAACCACCCTGATCGTGGTGTCGATGGTCGATGACGAAGCACTGATCGGCGAAGTCATGGCCGCCGGCATCGATGGATTCATCGGCAAGAACATCGCCCCCGACGAAATCGGTCAGGCGATCCGGGCGATTCGTGAAGGTGAGGTTCTGGTGAAATTCGCCCCGTCCGGCCTGCTGCCGCTGGACACCGGCACCGCCCTCACCCCGCGTCAGCAAGAGGTGCTGCGGCTGATTGCCCAAGGCAAGACCAACAAGGAAATCGCCCGTGAACTGGATATTTCGCCGTTCACGGTGCGGATTCATGTGTCGTCGTTGTTGCGGGTGCTCAACGTGCCGTCGCGGGCTGCGGCGGCAGTCAAGTATTCCGGAGCGGGTTAGCGTCAGAAGCCTAGATCAAGGATCGACCTGGGCCATCAGTTCAGGCACCGATTCCTGGCGTTTCGCATACCGCTGCGCCAGCACCGCGCAGACCATCAGTTGAATCTGATGGAACAGCATCAGCGGCAGAATCAACACGCCAATCGTGCTGCCGGCGAACAACACCTGCGCCATCGGCACACCGGTGGCCAGGCTCTTTTTCGAACCGCAGAACAGAATGGTGATGCGGTCTTCCAGACTGAAACCGAACAGCTTGCCCAGCACTGTGGACGCCAGCAGCACCAGCGCCAGCAGAATGCAGCACACCACCACCAGCCCCAGCAAGTCGATCACCGGAATCTGGTGCCAGATGCCCTCGTTCACCGCTTCGCTGAAAGCGCCGTAGACCACCAGCAGAATCGAGCCCTGATCGACAAATTTCAGCCAGTTCTTGTTGCGACCGACCCAGGCCCCGATCCAGCGGCGGGCGATCTGACCGGCGATGAACGGCAGCAGCAGTTGCACACTGATTTTCACGATCGCATCGAGGGTCGAGCCACCGTCACCGTGGACGTTCAGCAACAGCGTCACCAGCAGCGGCGTGAGGAAAATTCCGAACAAACTGGACGCCGCTGCGCTGCAGATCGCCGCCGGAATGTTGCCGCGCGCCAGCGAGGTGAAAGCAATCGCCGATTGCACCGTGGCCGGCAGCGCACACAGGTAAAGCATGCCCATGTACAGCTGATCACCGATCAGCGGCGACAGCAGCGGCTTGAGCGCAAGACCCAGTAGCGGGAACAGGACAAAGGTCAGGCCGAACACCAGCAAATGCAGGCGCCAGTGGCCGGCACCGGCGATGATCGACTCGCGCGAAAGCTTGGCGCCGTGCAGGAAAAACAGCAGCGCAATGGCGATGTTGGTCAGCCAGCCGAAACCGGTCGCGACCTGGCCGCTGGCGGGCAGGAAGCTGGCCAGCAGCACCACGCCGATCAGGGTCAGGGTGAAGTTGTCGGGCAAAAATCGTGGGCGCGTCATGGTTTGCTCATCCGGGGGGTTGCCAGTACGTTGAAGCGACTCTAACGTGACTGAAAATTACCGACTAACGCCGAAGAACCCACAGATGCCGCCAAAAGGACATGACAAGAGCGTCAGACGCAGCATTCCCGGGCTGCCCAGCCTGCCGCGTCCACTGTACGGGCGCACCGAATCGCTGCCCAATCGTGCGCTCACCCGCCGCCACAGTCATCCGTGGGTGCAGTTGTCCTATGCGATCCAGGGCGTGCTCGAAGTGCAGACTGCCGTCGGTCGTTTCGTTGCCCCACCGGAGCGTGCGGTGTGGATTCCGGCGGGCGTGCCACATCGGGTGTTCAGTTCACCGCACACGGAAATGCGCAGTCTGTACATCGATTGCAGTGTTGCCGACTGGGCGCCGGAGCGTTGCCATGTGCTCGGCGTCAGCGATCTTTTGCGTGAGCTGATTCGAGCGTTCAGTCAGATTCCTGTCGAATATGACCAGAGCGGCCCGCACGGGCGCCTGGCCCAGGTGATCCTCGATCAACTGGCCGATGCCCCGCCCATCGACCTGATGCTGCCATTGCCGCAGGACAGTCGCCTGCGCCAGATATACCAGAGTCTGGAGCAACATCCGGAACAGCAGACCACCCTGGCGCACTGGAGCGAAAAATTCGGCGTGACCGAGAAAACGCTGACTCGGCTGTTCCTGCGCGACACCGGCTTGACCTTCCGCACCTGGCGTCAGCGCCTGCGTCTGTTGGGTGCGCTGACGCCGCTGGAGCGGGGCGAACGCGTCACCGACGTGGCTTTGGCGTGTGGTTATGACTCGACGTCGGCCTTTATCGCGGCGTTTCGCCAACAGTTTGGTGAGACGCCGGGAGAGTTTTTCCGATGAAATTAACCGATATTTATCGACTTTGTGCATGCCAATGGGCCAATTTCAGGGTAGAGTTTCGCCCATCAAGAATCTTTGACATCTTTCGACGATAACAATGACCAACCACCCTTTAGCGAACCTGTCGGCGGTAACAGCATGATCGAAGTCACTGAAGTTTCCATTGCCCAATTGCGCGCGGCGCTCGAATCCGGCCAGACCACGGCGGTTGAACTGGTGCAGGCTTATCTGGCGCGCATCGACGCCTATGACGGTCCGGACACCGCTACGGCCCTGAATGCGGTGATCGTGCGCAACCCCGACGCGCTGAAAGAAGCGCAGGCCTCCGATGCCCGCCGTGCCAAAGGCGAAACCCTCGGTCCACTGGACGGCATCCCCTACACCGCCAAAGACAGCTATCTGGTCAAAGGCCTGACCGCCGCGTCCGGCAGCCCGGCCTTCGTTGATCTGGTGGCCCAGCGCGATGCGTTCACCATCGAGCGCCTGCGCGCGGGCGGCGCTATCTGCCTGGGCAAGACCAACATGCCGCCAATGGCCAATGGCGGGATGCAGCGCGGCGTCTATGGCCGGGCTGAAAGCCCGTATAACGCTGATTATCTGACTGCGCCGTTTGCTTCCGGCTCGTCGAACGGTGCCGGCACCGCCACCGCTGCCAGTTTCTCGGCCTTCGGTCTGGCAGAAGAAACCTGGTCGAGCGGTCGCGGCCCGGCTTCGAACAATGGTCTGTGCGCCTACACGCCGTCGCGCGGGGTAATTTCGGTACGCGGTAACTGGCCGCTGACGCCGACCATGGACGTGGTGGTGCCCTACGCCCGTACCATGGCCGACCTGCTGGAAGTCCTCGACGTGGTGGTCGCCGAAGACACCGACACCCGTGGCGACCTGTGGCGCCTGCAACCGTGGGTGCCGATCCCGAGCGTCGCCTCGGTGCGCCCGGCTTCTTACCTTGAACTCGCCGTGAAAAGCGATGCACTGGCCGGCAAACGGCTCGGCGTGCCGCGCATGTACATCAACGCCGACCCTGAAGCCGGCACCAGCGAAGAACCGGGCATCGGCGGCCCGACCGGGCAACGCATCAACACTCGTGCCTCGGTGATCGATCTGTGGAAACAGGCCCGTCAGGCCCTCGAAGCCGCCGGCGCCGAAGTGATCGAAGTGGATTTCCCGCTGGTCTCCAACTGCGAAGGTGATCGTCCGGGCGCGCCGACCGTGTTCAATCGCGGCATCGTCTCGAAAGAGTTCATGCACCACGAACTGTGGGACCTGTCGGCCTGGGCGTTCGATGATTTCCTGCGTGCCAACGACGACCCGAAACTCAACCGTCTGGCAGACGTCGACGGCCCGAAAATCTTCCCCCACGACCCAGGCACCCTGCCCAATCGTGAAGGCGACCTCGCTGCCGGCATGGACGAATACGTGCGCATGGCCCAGCGCGGCATCACGCCGTGGGATCAGATCCCGACCCTGCCGGACGGCCTGCGCGGTCTGGAGAAGACTCGCAAGCTCGACCTCGAAGAGTGGATGGATCGTCTCGGCCTCGACGCCGTGCTGTTCCCGACCAACGCCGACGTGGGCCCGGCGGACGCCGACGTCAACCCGGCCTCGGCGGATATCGCCTGGAGCAACGGCATCTGGGTCGCCAACGGCAACCTCGCGATCCGCCACCTCGGCGTGCCGACCGTCACCGTGCCGATGGGTGTGATGGCTGACATCGGCATGCCGGTGGGGCTGACGTTTGCCGGTCGCGCCTATGACGACTCGACGTTGCTGCGTCTGGCAGCGGCGTTTGAGGCGACCGGCTCCAGGCGTCTGGTGCCGCCACGCACGCCAGCGCTGGCGACAGGCAAGTAAATGCAAAACGGCGGGATCAATTGATCCCGCCTTTTTTTCATCGCTCTGCCAGTTCTTCCAGTAAATCCGCCGAAGGCACAAAGAACAGACTGCCCGTGACCGCCGTGCTGAAGTCCAACAACCGGTCGTAGTTGCCCGGCGGCTTGCCGACAAACATGTTCTCCAGCATCTGCTCCATCGGCTCCGGCGAACGCGCGTAGCCGATGAAATAAGTGCCGAACTCACCTGCGCCGGGCCGGCCGAACGGCGTGTTGTCGCGCAGGATTTTCACCTCTTCGCCGTCCTTGGTGATGGTCGTCAGCGCGCTGTGGGAATTGCTCGGTTTGACCGAATCGTCCAGCTCGATATCGGACAGCTTGGTGCGCCCGATCACCCGTTCCTGCGCCTCGACCGGCAACTCGTTCCACGCCTTCATGTTGTGCAGGTACTTCTGCACCAGCACGTAACTGCCGCCACTGAAAGGCTGATCTTCATCGCCCACGAGGGTGAAATGCTCGGCTTTGCGGCCGACCGGATTTTCCGTGCCGTCGACAAAACCGATGATGCTGCGCATGTCGAAATAGCGGAATCCTTGCACCTCGTCGGTCACCGTCACGGTGCCGTCCAGCGCCGACATCAACTGCGTCGCCAATTCGAAACACAGGTCCATCTGATCGGCACGAATGTGCAGCAGCAAATCGCCCGGCGTGGAAACGGCGCGTCGCCCTTCTACGCCGAATTCGCGAAAGTCATGCAGGGACGCCGGTCGCGGACTGCCAAACAGACGATCCCAGGCGCTGGAAGAAAACCCGCAGACACAGGACAGGTTTCCCGAGGGGACGCGCTTGCCGACCGAGCGCGTCAGGCCGGCGATATCGGCGCACCAGCCACGGACTTTTTCGGCGGCCTCGGCCTCGGCGTTGAGGGTCGCCACGATGAAGATGGCAGCGCTGGTGATCGGGCTGCAAACGGCTTGAGGATCTGGCGTGTCGATGATCGTTGCTCCCGGAGTGGTGGACTGACTCGACAGCGAGGTTAGCAAAGAAGTGTTGAATGAAGTATTACCCGAGCCTGACTGGGTCAGTCGACACTTCGCTTTTAACGAACAATACCCACGAAATAAACGATTTTTCTTTGTCGGAAGGCTCCTACTAGCATGGCCCCGTCTACCCCGAAAAACATAAAGACAGGGAGAACGGCATGCACCCCATCAACATCGGCGAACCCTGGATGTGGGTCGCCTTCATCGTTTTTGTCCTCGCCATGCTGGCCGTCGACCTGTTCGTCTTCGGTGGGCGCAAGGCGCATCGGGTTTCGGTACGGGAAGCCTCATCCTGGGTATTTGCCTGGTGCATGCTGGCCATGGCTTTCGCCGGATTGCTCTGGTGGTACCTGAACGGCGAATTCGGCCCCGAAATCGCCAAGGTCAAGACCCTGGAGTTCCTCACCGGTTACTTGATCGAGCAGTCGCTGTCGATCGACAACATGTTCGTCTTCGTGATGATCTTCAGCTACTTCGCCGTGCCGCCGGAATTGCAGCGACGGGTGCTGCTGTACGGCGTGCTCGGGGCGATCGTGATGCGCGCGGCGATGATCTTTGCCGGGGTGTGGCTGGTGTCGCAGTTCACGTGGCTGCTGTATGTGTTCGGCGTGTTCCTGATCATCACCGGGATCAAGATGCTGGTGTTCGCCGAGCAGCAACCGGACCTTGATAACAATCCGCTCCTGCGCTGGGTGCGCGGGCATTTGCGGATCACCAACGGTTTTCACGGCGAGCGCTTTTTTGTGCTGCAGAACGGTGTGCGCTGGGCCACGCCGATGTTTCTGGTGCTGGTGCTGATCGAGGCCAGCGACCTGATGTTCGCGGTCGACAGCATCCCGGCGATCTTCGCGGTGACGACCGACCCGTTCATCATTTTCACTTCGAACATTTTCGCGATCATGGGCCTGCGGGCGCTGTACTTTCTGCTGGCGGACATGGCCGACCGCTTTCATCTGCTCAAGTACGGGCTGGCGCTGGTGCTGGTGTTCATCGGCGGGAAGATGACGGTGATGCCGTGGTTTCACATGCCGGTGGAGTGGTCGCTGGCGATCGTCGGCGGGCTGATTCTGACGTCGGTGGTGCTGAGTCTGATGCTGACGAAGGACAGGTCGCCCGAAAGAGAACGGCAGAGTTAGTGACTTGAATACAAAACCTGTGGGAGCAGGCTCGCTCCCACATTTCTAAATCTGGATTATTTGTCAGACTTGATACTGGTCCAGACTCGCGTGCGCACCCGCTCCAGTTTCTGCGGCAATGGCTGCACCACGTACAGCGTCTTCAACGCCTCGCTGGTCGGCGTCAGGTTCGGGTTGCCGGTGATTTCCTTGTTGATCAGCGGCAGTGAATCCTTGTTGGCATTCGGGTAGCCGAGGAAATCACTGATCGAGGCGATGACTTTCGGTTCGAGCAGCGTGTTGAGGAACTCGTGGGCCTCTTCAACGTTCTTCGCGCTCTTCGGAATGGCAAAGGTATCGAACCAGATCGGCGCACCTTCCTTCGGCAAGCGCCAGTCGACCACCACGCCGTTTTTCGCCTCTTTGGCACGGTTGCCGAACTGGTAGAAGCTGCCGGAATAACCGATGGCCACGCAGATGTCGCCGTTGGCGATGTCGGTCATGTACTTGGCCGAGTTGAAGTAGGTCACGTAAGGGCGAACCTTGAGCATCAGATCCTTGGCTTTCTCATAGTCGGCCGGGTTCTGGCTGTTCGGGTCGAGGCCCAGGTAGTGCAGAGCCAGCGGCAGGATTTCCGACGGCGAATCGAGCATCGCCACGCCGCAGGATTTCAGCTTTTCCATGTTCTCCGGCTTGAACACCAGATCCCAGCTGTCCACCGGCGCATTCTCACCGAGCGCAGCCTTGACCTTGGCCGGGTTGAAACCGATCAGCACCGTGCCGACCATGTAGGGCACGCCGTACTGATTGCCGGGGTCGTTGGCGTCGAGCAACTTGAGCAGCGCCGGGTCTTGGTGACTCCAGTTCGTCAGCTTGGACTTGTCGAGTTTCTGGAACACGCCGGCCTTGATCTGGGTATCGAGGAACTGGTTCGACGGCACCACCAGGTCATAGCCGGAGTTACCGGTCAGCAACTTGGCCTCGAGGGATTCGTTGGTATCGAAGGTGTCCCAGGTCACTTTGATGTTGCTTTTGGCGGCGAAATCCTTGGGCACCGACGGCAGAATGTAATCCGCCCAGTTGTACACCCGCAGTTCACGCTGTTCGGCCTGTACGGCGCTGGCCAGCAGCGTCAGCCCGAAAACAGTGGCGCCCAGAATGCGTTTCATCGTGACCATGTTGTGTTTCCCCGAATGCAGCGTGAGTCGATGGTTTTTATGTTCTGTACACGGCAGCGGCTGTCAAATCAGCCAAGGGCAAGGAAGGTGCAGCATTTAGTTGTGGCTCCGATTCTTGCTGACAGCGTAGTCGCAGCACAGTAGCCGGTTGGCCAAAAGGGGATCGAAACGGCCAATTTGCGTGACCGTCGGGATGCGGAAACAACAATGCCCGGCGAAGTGCCGGGCATTGTTAGAACAGCCTGCGAACGCTCAGTCGGTAAAACCCAACCGCGCCGCCCTGCTCTGCTGAGTCTGGCCACGGGTCGCGAGACAGTAATACAGCGGGCACGTCACGATCAGGCCGACCAGCCATGACAGGTCCGCGCCTTCCACCAGATTGGCGTACGGCCCGACATACAACGATGTGTTGGCGAACGGCAGTTGCACGATGATGCCGATGAAGTAGGCAATGATCGCGTGCAGGTTGAAGCGTCCATAAATGCCGCCGTCGGCGCGGAAGATCGAGGCGATGTCGTAGCTGCCGCGCTTGATCAGGTAGAAGTCGATCAGGTTGATCGATGCCCACGGTACCAACACCAGCAGCAGCGCCAGAATCAGCCCGATGAAGTCGGAAATGAAATCCGCCGACGCGCCCAGCGCCACCAGGCAGCAGCCCGCCAGCACCACGCCCGACAAGCTCACTCGCACTTTGATACTCGGCGTCCATTGGCTGGCAAAGGTCTGGATCGAGGTAATGATCGACAGCACCGCGCCATACAGATTCAGCGCGTTGTGGCTGATGATGTTGAGCAGGAACAGCACCATCAGAATCGGCCCGAGCCAACCGGTGGATTGCTTGACCGCCGCCATCGCCTCAGTGCCTTCCGGCGTCGCCAGTACCGCCACCGCGCCGAACGTGAACGACAGAATCGTGCCCAGCGTGGCGCCCAGATAAGTCGCGATAAATGGCTTGCCGATCCCGATGTCCGCCGGCAGGTAGCGGGAATAGTCGGAGACGTACGGCGAGAAGCTGATCTGCCAGATGATCCCCAGCGACATCGTCGCCAGCCATCCGGACAGATTGAAGCTGCCCCGGGTAAGGAAGTCCGCCGGCAACTCGTGGGCAAAGATGTAGATGAACCCGGCCAGCAGCGCACTGCCCATCACCCAGGTGCCGATGCGGTTCAGCGTGTGAATGAAGTTGTAGCCGATCACACCAATGGCCGTGGCGCTGAGAGCGCCGATCAGAATGCTCAACGGCGCCGGCACCGACGGGGCAATGCCGACGATGGATTTGCCGGCCAGCACGATGTTGGAAATGAAGAAACCGATATAGATGATCGCCGCAAAGAACACGATCAGCAGCGCACCGTAGCGCCCGAACTGGCCACGACTCTGGACCATCTGCGGAATGCCCATGCGCGGGCCTTGCGCCGACGCCAGGGCAATCACCACGCCGCCGATCATGTGCCCCAGCGCAATCGCGAGCAGCCCCCAGAACAGGTCGAGATGAAATACCTGGACCACCATGGCGCCGGTGACGATGGGCAGTGGCGCAATGTTGGTACTGAACCAAAGGGTGAACAGGTCGCGGGCCTTCCCGTGGCGTTCCGCGAGTGGGACGTAGTCGACCGTGTGATTCTCGATCAACGGATCTTGCCGGGACATCTGGGACATAAAAATGAACTCGATTGGGTCTGTTCTTATCGTTGTATGAAGCCAAACCGGGGGTGCTTCGTGGCCGCCCCTCAGATGCAGACCATATTATGGTATTCCAACATTTTCACAAGACTGATCCGCTGTTTGCGGCGTTAACTGATCCGGCATCCTCTCCGATATCAAGGCCTTACGGCTAGACGAAAGGCCCGTAACTGTTGAGTTTCCGACGAATACACCACGTTTATCGTTTCACCAAAAAAGCGCTTGCAATCGATGTATTACGGTATACCATCAGACCCATAAACACATAAAAACACGCTTCACCGCACTCGAGGATTGACCAATGATCGATGCTGCCGTCTACAAACAAGTCATGGGCTCGTTCCCGTCCGGCGTTACCGTCATCACCACGCTGGATGACGACGGCCAGATCGTCGGCCTCACCGCCAGCGCCTTCAGCTCGCTGTCGATGGCCCCCGCCCTGGTGCTGTTCTGCCCCAACTACAGTTCCGACTCCTATCCCGTCCTGATCAAGAACAAACGCTTTGCCATTCACGTGTTGTCCGGCGGTCAGCAGAGCGAAGCCTATGCCTTCGCCCGCAAAGGCAAGGACAAGGCGCAGGGCATCGAGTGGACGCTGAGCGAACTGGGCAATCCGATCCTGGCCAACGCGACAGCTATCATCGAATGTGAGCTGTGGCGCGAATACGAAGGCGGCGACCACGCGATCATGGTCGGCGCGGTGAAGAACCTCATCGTCCCTCAGCAGGACGCCGGCCCGCTGGTGTACTGCCACGGCAAGATGGGCGCCCTGCCCGCCTTCGCCTGATCCGCACGATTGCACTTAAACAGGCCGGCAAGCGACCGGCCGACCACAAGAGATTTGAGGTAGCGTCATGAAATTTTCCCTGTTCGTACACATGGAACGCTGGGACGAAAGCGTCAGCCACCGTCAACTGTTCGAAGAGCTGACCGAACTGACGTTGATGGCCGAGGCCGGCGGTTTCAGCACCGTGTGGATCGGCGAACACCACGCGATGGAATACACCATCTCGCCGAGCCCGATGCCGCTGCTGGCCTACCTCGCGGCCAGGACCACCACCATTCACCTGGGCGCCGGCACTATCATCGCGCCGTTCTGGCACCCGCTGCGGGTCGCCGGTGAATGCGCCTTGCTCGACGTGATCAGCAACGGCCGGATGGAAGTCGGTCTGGCGCGTGGTGCCTATCAAGTGGAATTCGATCGCATGGCCGGCGGCATGCCCGCCTCCAGCGGCGGTCAGGCGCTACGGGAAATGGTCCCGGTGGTCCGCGCGCTGTGGCAAGGCGACTACGCCCACAACGGCGAGATCTGGAAATTCCCCACCTCCACCAGCGTGCCGAAACCGATCCAGAAGCCAAACCCGCCGATGTGGATCGCCGCCCGCGACCCGGACTCGCACAACTTCGCCGTGGCCAACGGCTGCAACGTGATGGTCACGCCGCTGATGAAGGGCGACGAAGAAGTTCTCGACCTGAAGAACAAGTTCCAGACTGCGCTGGACAACAATCCGGATGTACCGCGTCCGCAATTGATGGTGCTGCGTCATACCCACGTGCACTCGGCGGATGACCCGGAAGGCTGGAAGGTGGGCGCCAAAGCCATCTCCCGTTTCTATCGCACGTTCGATGCCTGGTTCGGCAACAAGGAGGTGCCAGTGAACGGCTTCCTGGCACCGAGCCCGGAAGAGAAGTTTGCCGGGCGTCCGGAGTTTGAGCTGGAGAGCCTGCACAAGACCGCGATGATCGGCACACCGGAAGAGATCATTCCGCGGATCAAGTACTACCAGGAACTGGGGGTGGATGAGTTCAGCTTCTGGTGCGACAACAGCTTGCCGCATGCGGAGAAGAAGAAATCGCTGGAGCTGTTTATCAAGCATGTGGTGCCGGCGTTTCGTTAAATACGCCAAGCGCCCCTGAATGCACAGCGCCCCGAACAGAACGTCGGGGCGCTTTTTTTTCGTCTGACGCAGGTGTCAGTACGCAGTCGAGGTTGTCGCGATATCTTCCGGCGCCAACTGGCGTCCATCGGCCGACAGCAGCTCCAGCTTCCTGATCGGCTTTCGCTTCTGCGCATCGACCATCACCGACCCCGCCTCGCCCGGCTCGAACATGTACTCCCCGCCCCACTGCGACAACGCAACAATCACGGTTTGCAACGCCCGGCCCTTTTCAGTCAGCACGTACTCCTTGTAAGCGCTGCCATCGGACGCCGGCACCAGCCGCAGGATGTCACGCTCCACCAGCCCTTTGAGCCGGGTGCTTAACATGTTCTTGGCGATTTCCAGGCTCTTCTCGAAATCGCTGAAACGACTGATGCCTTCCAGCGCGTCGCGGATGATCAGCAGCGACCACCAGTCGCCGATCAGGTCGAGTGTCCGGGCGATCGGGCAGGCATTGCCCGCAAGGCTTTTGCGTTTCATTCAGCGCTCTCCAGCAAAACGGTCATCAAATCGTGGTTGCATCTTACAACTCTGGCGCCCGCGAGCGTCTACGCTGATCGGCTGGCGAAACTTAGCACCTGCGTACAAGTAGACCAGACCCTTAACCGCGATAGTCAGCGATGCCATCCCGGCAACCACACACGCCCCGACATAAGGAGTTTTCATGAGCACGTTCAAGACCCAAGACGGCACCGAGATCTATTTCAAGGACTGGGGCAGCGGCAAGCCCGTGCTGTTCAGCCACGGCTGGCCGCTGGATGCCGATATGTGGGAATACCAGATGGAATACCTGAGCAGCCGCGGCTACCGCACCATCGCCTTCGACCGTCGTGGTTTCGGCCGCTCCGAGCAGCCGTGGACCGGCTACGACTACGACACCTTCGCCGATGACATCGCGCAACTGATCGAACACCTGGATCTGCGCGACGTGACCCTGGTCGGCTTCTCCATGGGCGGCGGCGATGTCAGCCGCTACATTGCGCGCCACGGCAACGAACGCGTTGCCGGGCTGGTGTTGTTGGGCGCGGTGACGCCGCTGTTCGGCAAGAAGCCGGACTTTGCTGAGGGCGTCGACAAGTCGGTGTTCGACGGTATCAAGGCTGGTCTGCTGAAGGACCGCGCGCAGTTCATCGTTGACTTCAACGCTCCGTTCTACGGCACCAACCAGGGCCAGAAAGTCTCCGACGGCGTGCTGACCCAAACCCTGAACATCGCGCTGTTGGCCTCGCTCAAAGGCACCGTGGATTGTGTCACTGCCTTCTCGGAAACCGACTTCCGCCCGGACATGGCGAAAATCGATGTGCCGACCCTGGTGATTCACGGCGATGGCGATCAGATCGTCCCGTTTGAAACCACCGGCAAACAAGCGGCTGCGCAAATCAAGGGCGCTGAGCTGAAAGTCTACGCAGGCGCGCCGCACGGCTTTGCGGTGACCCATGCGCAGCAATTGAATGAAGACCTGCTGGCGTTTCTTGATCGCTGAGTCCTGCTGATCTGAACGCGCCTTGAAAAGGGCCGTCGACAACCCTGTCGGCGGTCCTTTTTTTTGTTGTCCCGGTTTTCAGTGCCAGGGCGAAGCCCCGTGTTTACGGGGCTTTCAGGCCTCTGCATCACGTTTTTATCTTCACATGCCAGCTTAATAATATTTTACCGATAACCACCCCCTCCCTAGTCTGATCCCAAGCACAGAGAACAGGTCGACAGCGACCTGAATCCAACGGCCTCGTGAGAAGGGATCAGAGATGACCACTGAAATAATAAAAACAGACACGCTTGTTGTCGGCGCCGGTCAAGCGGGTGTGGCCATGAGTGAACACCTGAGCAAACTCGGGGTGCCGCACCTGGTGCTGGAGCGCAGCCGCATTGCCGAACGCTGGCGCACCGGGCGCTGGGATTCGCTGGTGGCCAACGGTCCGGCGTGGCACGACCGCTTTCCGGGGATGGAATTCGATGATGTCGATCCGGACGGTTTCGCCCACAAGGAACGCGTTGCCGATTACTTCGAAGCCTATGCGAAGAAATTCAACGCGCCGATCCGCACCGGCGTCGATGTCAAAAGCGTGGTGCGCAATGTCGGGCGTCCGGGCTTCACCGTCGATACCTCCGAGGGCGTGATCGAAGCGGCCCGCGTCGTCGCCGCCACCGGCCCGTTCCAGCGTCCGGTGATCCCGCCGATTGCGCCGAAAGATGAGCGCCTGCTGCAGATTCACTCGGCCGACTATCGCAACCCGCAGCAACTGCCGGCCGGCGCAGTGCTGGTGGTCGGCGCCGGTTCGTCGGGCGTACAGATCGCCGATGAATTGCAGCGCTCGGGCAAGCAGGTTTACCTCTCGGTCGGCGCCCACGACCGCCCTCCCCGCGCTTACCGCAACCGTGATTTCTGCTGGTGGCTGGGCGTGCTCGGCGAGTGGGATCAAGCTGCTATGAAACCCGGCCGCGAGCACGTGACCATCGCCGTCAGCGGCGCCCACGGTGGCCGCACCATCGACTTCCGTGGCCTGGCCCATCGCGGCATGACCCTGGTCGGCGTCACCGAATCGTTCAGCAACGGCGTGGTGACCTTCAAACAGGACCTGCGCGACAACCTCAAGCGTGGCGACGAGAACTACCTCGCACTGCTGGATGCCGCCGACGCCTACATCGAACGCAACGGCCTCGATCTGCCGCTGGAACCGGAAGCCCGCGAAACGTATCCGGACCCTGAATGCGTGAAAAACCCGCTGGCCGATCTCGATCTGGCCGCCGCCGGTATCACCTCGATCATCTGGGCCACCGGGTTTGCCGTGGACTATTCGTGGCTGAAAGTCGCCGCTTTCGACGACAACGGCAAGCCGCAACATCAGCGCGGTGTGTCCAGTGAATCGGGCGTGTATTTCCTCGGCTTGCCGTGGCAATCGCGACGCGGCTCGTCGTTCATCTGGGGCGTGTGGCACGACGCCAAACACGTGGCCGATCACATCGCCACCCAGCGCAAATACCTGGCCTATCGCGATGCCGAACAACGCGAAGCCGCGCTGCACAACCACGCTGTCGACACCGTCGACGCTTGATTTCCCTCTTCAATCCCGGCGCCCATCGCGCCGGGCCCGATTTCGTCAGGAGCCGCACATGAGTCAGCCAACCCACACCCGCATCCGCATGTTCAACACCAAGGACACCTACCCGAACCAGACCCTGGACAACGACCTGTGCCAGGCGGTGCGCGCCGGCAATACCGTGTATGTCCGTGGTCAGGTCGGCACCAATTTCGACGGTGAACTGGTCGGCCTCGGCGACCCGCGCGCGCAGACCGAACAGGCCATGCGCAACGTCAAGCAACTGCTCGAAGAAGCCGGCAGCGACCTCAGCCACATCGTCAAGACCACCACTTACCTGATCGACCCACGCTACCGCGAGCCGGTGTACCAGGAAGTCGGCAAATGGCTGAAGGGCGTGTTCCCGATTTCCACCGGGCTGGTGGTGTCGGCCCTGGGTCAGCCGCAGTGGCTGATGGAGATTGATGTGGTTGCGGTGATTCCCGAGTAATTCGACCTTAGCGAAAGGAGGCCACACATGACATTTTCCATCGCCGCCCGTTGCCCCGAAACCGGCCAGTTCGGCATCGCCATCAGTTCCTCCAGCATCGCCGTCGGCGCCCGCTGCCCTTGGTTGTTGCCGGGTGTTGGCGCGGTGTCGAGCCAGAACATCACCCTGCCGTCGCTCGGTCCGGAAGTGCTCGCTTTGATGGAGCAAGGCCTGGCACCCGAGGCTGCACTGGACAAGGTGCTGACCCGCAACGGCTACAGTCAGTACCGGCAGATCACGGCGATCAATCACCTCGGCCAGACCGCGCATTTCAGCGGCGCGCAGACCCTCGGCGTGCACAACGCCGTATCCGGCGAGCAATGCGTGGCAGCCGGCAACATGCTCGCCGGGCGCTCGGTGATCGAAGCCATGGTCAGCGCGTTCGAAGAAGGCGAAGGCCAGTTGGCCGATCGCCTGATCAACGCCCTGCACGCCGCCCAGGCCCTGGGTGGTGAAGCAGGTCCGGTGCATTCGGCAGCGGTGGTCGTGGTGGGTGAACTGACCTGGCCCATCGTCAACCTGCGGGTGGACTGGGCCGATGCAGACCCGATCGGCCAATTGCAAAAACTCTGGGACGCCTATTGCCCGCAGCTTCAGGACTACATCGACCGCGCCCTCGATCCGGCCAAGGCGCCGGGCTACGGAGTTGCCGGAGACGACCGATGAGCGACAGCGTCGCGTTGCTCAAGACGCTGGTGGAGTTCGACACCACCAGCCGCGAGTCCAACCTGCAATTGATCGACTTCGTGCGCAGCTACCTCGAAGGTTTCGATGTGCCGTGCGAGTTGATCTACAACGATGAGCGCAGCAAGGCCAATCTGTTCGCCACGATCGGCCCGGCCGATCAACCGGGCATCGTGTTGTCGGGGCACACCGATGTGGTGCCCGCCGATGGCCAGCCGTGGACGCTGCCGCCGTTCGAACTCAGCGAGCGCGACGGCAAGCTTTACGGTCGTGGCACCGCAGACATGAAAGGCTACATCGCCTGCGTGCTGGCGCTGGTGCCGTCGTTGATCGAAGCACCGCTGCGCCTGCCGGTGCACATTGCCCTGTCGTACGACGAAGAAGTCGGCTGCCTCGGTGTGCGCTCGCTGCTCAAGGTGCTGGAGCAACGTCCGGTCAAACCGCTGCTGTGCATCATCGGCGAGCCGACCGAGCTCAAACCGGTACTCGGGCACAAAGGCAAACTGGCGATGCGCTGCGATGTCCAGGGTCACGCCTGTCACTCGGCTTACGCGCCGCTCGGAGTGAACGCCATCGAATGCGCCGCCGAGCTGATCGGCGAGCTCGGACGTATCGGCCGGCAGCTCAAGGACGAACACGTCGATCCGCGTTTCGACCCGCCGTATTCCACGGTGCAAACCGGCGTAATCGGCGGTGGCAAGGCGTTGAACATCGTCCCCGCCGATTGCCGTTTCGACTTCGAAATCCGCGCCCTGCCCTCGCAGGATCCGGCGGTCGTTGCGCGGCAACTCAAGGCCTACGCCGAGCAGCAAATGCTACCGCGCATGCGGGCGGTCAGCGAGCAGAGCGATATCCGTTTCAGTGAATTGTCGGCCTATCCGGGGCTGGCCACCGATGCCCGAAGCCAGGCTGCGCAATTGATCGCCACGTTCTGCGGTTCGGACGATTTCGGCACTGTTGCGTTTGGGACCGAAGGCGGCTTGTTCGACGCAGTGGGGATTCCCACGGTGGTGTGCGGTCCCGGCAGCATGGATCAGGGGCACAAGCCGGACGAGTTCGTCAGCATCGATCAGCTCACGGCCTGCGATGCGATGCTGCAACGGATGCTGGCGTCGATCCGCCTCTGAAAAAACGGCCTGGCTGCTGGATTCAGGTCTGCATCCGAGCCGCAATAACACCGACAGACAGCTGCTCCGATGGAGGTCAGCTGCGTTGTCGTTCATGGTGCTGAAACACCCGAGACAGAGCGCTTTCAGCTGACCGGAGAGCCTCGTTTTTTTAACGCCTGAAGCAACAAAACTACTAATTTATCTCTCCCCTTTCCTTGCCCATGATCAACCCCAACAAGAAATGCGCCGTCCGTGCCGGCGCTCACTGAAGTACGTCCACGTACTCGTCCTTGCCTTGGAGTTCGTCATGGCCACCTCTGCAACAACGTCCGCACCGCTCATTGAGAAACACACGATCGGCTATGTGCCGCCCGAAGATCGCCACGGAAAGGTTCGGGATCTGTTCACCCTCTGGTTCGGCGGCAATATCGCGCCGTTGCCCATCGTCACCGGCGCCCTCGGCGTGCAGCTGTTTCACCTGAATCTGGTGTGGGGCATCGTCGCCATTCTGGTTGGCCATCTGGTCGGCGGTGTGCTGATGGCGCTGCACTCGGCGCAGGGCCCGCAGATGGGCATTCCGCAGATGATCCAGAGCCGCGCACAATTCGGCTCCCTCGGCGCACTGCTGGTGGTGTTGATCGCCGGCGTCATGTACATCGGCTTCTTCGCCTCCAACATCGTGCTCGCCGGCAAGTCCCTGCATGGATTGGTCGACAGCGTTCCGGTGCCGGTCGGCATCGTCATCGGCGCGCTGGGTTCGGGGATCATCGGGATCATCGGGTACCGCTTCATCCACGTGCTCAACCGCATCGGCACCTGGGTCTTGGGGATCGGCATCGTGGTCGGCTTCGGCTACATCCTCACCCACATCCAGACCGATGATTTCCTCACACGCGGCAGCTTCAACCTCTCGGGCTGGCTGGCAACTGTGTCGCTGGCAGCGCTGTGGCAGATCGCGTTTGCGCCGTACGTCTCGGACTACTCGCGTTACCTGCCGGCGAATGTGCCGGTGGCAGCGACCTTCTGGACAACCTATCTGGGATCGGCGCTGGGCTCGAGCCTGTCGTTCGTATTCGGCGCCGTCGCCGTGCTGGCAACCCCGGTGGGTATGGACACCATGGACGCGGTGAAACTCGCCACCGGCGCCATCGGCCCGCTGATGCTGGTGCTGTTTCTGCTCAGCGTCATCAGCCACAACGCCCTCAACCTGTACGGCGCGGTGCTGTCGCTGATCACCCTGGTGCAGACCTTTGCCTACCGCTGGATTCCAACCGCCAAGAGCCGCGCGGTGATTTCGATCATCGTCCTGCTGGCCTGCTGTTTCGCTGCGGTCGGCGCCTCGGCAGACTTCATCGGCCACTTCGTCGACATGGTGCTGGTGTTGTTGGTCGTACTGGTGCCGTGGACCGCGATCAACCTGATCGACTTCTACGCCATCCACAAAGGCCAGTACGACATCGGCTCGATCTTCCAGGTCGACGGCGGCATCTACGGCCGTTACAACCCGCAGGCCTTGCTGGCTTACGCGATCGGTATCGCGGTGCAGATTCCGTTCATGAACACGCCGCTGTACGTCGGGCCGGTGTCGGCGCACATCAACGGCGCGGACCTGTCGTGGCTGGTTGGCTTGCTGGTGACCTCGCCGCTGTATTTCTGGCTGGCGACTCGTGACAGTGCTTATCGTCGGCGGCTGACTTCCGGAAAACTGGCGAACAATCTGTAAGTCATCCGTTTTGCGCTGACACGCGAAGGCCCTCGCAAATGAGGGCCTTTTTTTGTTTTGGATGGAGCCGTCTATTTAGCTTTGAACGCCTCACGCCGCGCCTGTCGTTCGGCGGCGTACGCCTCTTGCGGCTGGCTGATCAGATCCTCACGGCGCAACACTTCACCGCAGTGATCGCACATCGGTCCGAGGCCGGCGCTGTGGTTGCAGTTCTTGTGGGTCATGTTCACCGCCAGCCCCTCCTCCGGCGATTTACACCAGGTCTCGCCCCAGGCGCGCAGCGCGATCACCACCGGATAAAACGCCTCACCCTTTGCGGTGAGGTGGTACTCGTAGCGTTTCGGCCGCTCGTTGTACAAGCGGCGCTCGACCAGTCCGTCCGCCTCCAGGCTTTTCAGACGGGCGGCGACCATCTGCGGCGTGCCGCCGGTCTGCGCCAGGATCTCGTCATAGCGATGGCTGCCCATGAACAATTCGCGCAAAACCAGCACCGTCCAGCGGTCGCCGACGATCGCCTCGGCCCGGGAAATCGGGCACAGGGTCTCAGGAAGAGTATCGTTTACAGCCATCAGGGCTTGCCTCTTACACAGTTACTATGATTATCATATCAACACGATGCGGGAACAAGCCCTGAGCATCGATCACTCTCATTGCCGGAGTACATCGTCATGTCGAAACCTCTTTATCCGCTCGACAGAACCGCCTACCTGCTGGTCGATCCGTACAACGATTTTCTCTCCGACGGCGGCAAGATCTTTCCGCTGCTCAAACCGATGGCCGAGCAGAACGGCTTGCTCGACAACCTGCGCAAACTCGACCGCGCCGTGCGGGCCCTGCCGATTCCGGTCGTCATCGTACCGCATCACCGCTGGGTAAAAGGTGACTACGAGAACTGGGATCACCCCACCCCGACCCAACAAAAGATCATGCACATGCACCACTTCGCGCGCGGCGAATGGGGCGGTGAATGGCACCCGGATTTCGCGCCGAAGGACGGCGACATTGTGGTTCAGGAACACTGGGGCTCCAGCGGTTTCGCCAACACCGACCTGGACTTTCGCCTGAAACAGCAAGGCATCACCCACGTGATCATTGTCGGCCTGCTGGCCAACACCTGCATCGAAGCCACCGCCCGCTACGCGTCGGAACTCGGTTACCACGTCACTCTGGTACGGGATGCGACCGCCGCGTTCAAAGAGGAAATGATGCACGCCGCCCATGAACTCAACGGTCCGACGTTCGCCCATGTCATCACCACTACAGACGAACTGATCGCCAACCTTCAGTCGCAAGGTGACGCAAAATGACTCTGACCGGCCACCTGCTGATCGGCGCCGCTGACGTCCCCGCTACCGAGGGCACGATGAAGGCGCTGAACCCGGCAACCAACCAATTGCTCGAACCGGAATTCGCCCTCGGCGGTGCGTCGCAGATCGATCAGGCGGCAACCCTCGCTGATGCGGCCTTCGACAGCTACAGCCACACCTCGCTGGCCGAGCGTGCGGCGTTTCTGGAAAGCATCGCCGACAACCTCGACGCCGTCCGTGAGGAGCTGGCCGCCCGCGCCGCACTGGAAACCGGCCTGCCCCAGGCACAACTGGAGGGCGAAGCCGCCAAGGCCGCCACCCAGTTCCGCCAGTTCGCCGACGTGGTGCGCAAGGGTCGCTTCCTGCAATTGGCGATCGACCCGGCGCAACCCGATCGCCAGCCGCGGCCACGGATGGATCATCGCCTGCAAAAAGTCGCCATCGGCCCGGTGGCGATCTTCGGAGCAAGCAATTTTCCGATCTCCTATTCAGTGGCCGGCGGTGACACCGCGTCGGCACTCGCGGCCGGTGCAACGGTGATTCTCAAGGCGCATAACGCGCATCCCGGTGCCTCGGAAATCCAGGCGCGCGCCATCCGTAAAGCGGTGCAAATGCACGGTCTGCACGAAGGGGTTTTCTCCATGGTGCGCGGTGGTGGCAATGCCATCGGTGAGGCGCTGGTCGATCATCCTTTGATTAAAGCGGTGACGTTCACCGGTTCAGAGGTGGGCGGCATGGCGCTTTATCGTCGCGCGCAATTACGGCCTGATCCGATCCCGGTGTTCACCGAAATGACCAGCGTCAACCCGACGTTCATTCTGCCCGCAGCGCTGTCCGCGCGTGGCGGTGAAATCGGCGATGGCTTTGTCGAGCGGATGCTGGTGAATGTCGGGCAGGCCTGTCTGTGTCCGTCGATCCTGATCGCGGTCGAGGGCGAAGGTCTGCAAGCGTTGCGCAGCGCCATGATCAAGCGGGTCAGTGCAGCGTCGGCGCGTACGATGCTGACGCCGGGGATTCACGGTTCATACGTCAAAGGGCTGGTGGCAATGGAAAGCGTGGGGGCCAATCTGGTGGCGGTCGGCGCGCCGGCGGATGGTCAGTTTGAGGGACGCTCGGCGTTGTTGGAAGTTGACGGCCAAGGCCTGCTCAGCGAACCGGCGCTGGCCCATGAAGTGTTCGGTCCGGCGGCGCTGTTGGTAACGGTCAGGGATGATGAAGAGTTGCTGGCGGTCGCCCGTTCGTTCAAGGGTCAACTGAGCGCAGCCATTCACCTTGAAGACCGCGATCTGGATCTGGCCCGGCGTCTGCTACCGATCCTCGAGCGCCGCACCGGACGCATCGTGGTCAACGCTTTCGCCCATCCGCAGGAAGTGACCTTCGCCACCGTACACGGCGGGCCGTTCCCGGCCACCTCGGACAGCCGTTTCACCTCGGTCGGCATGACCTCGATCGAGCGCTTTTTGCGGCCGGTGGCGTATCAGGGCTTTCCCGATGCATTACTGCCGGAGGTGTTGCGCGACGCCAATCCACTCGATCTGCCCCGCAGCATCGACGGCCAATAAAAAATGCCCGGTTCGGCGGATCACCGAATCGGGCATGCTTGTTCAATCAAATAAGCAGGTCCTCATAGAAAGCGCCGTACGGAAGCTCGGGGTGTTCGATCTGGATTTCCAGAATCCACACACCGGCATTCGGCGCCTGATCGAAGTCACCAAGATTGCCGCCGCGATAGATCGCGTGAGGGAAATCGCTGACCCGGTGGCCCTTGATGTCCAGGTTCAGTTTCCAGCCCATCGCCTCGGCCTGATCGGTGGCGTAACGGTACAGCTCGACACCGGTCACGCCCTTGCGCCAGAAGGTTTCGACCTTGTCGAAGAGTTCTTTGGAGGCCGCCGCGCAAGCGACCATTTGTGGGTCGGAACCGGTGACATACGTCGCCCCGGCATCGCCTTCGTGACCTTCCCAGACCACGCCCATGTCGATGAAGAAAATGTCGTTCTCGCCCAGCACCGGATCGCCGTCGGAACGCTCCTTGAAGGTCTTCAGCGTGTTGGCGCCGAAGCGGATCAGCAGCGGATGCCAGATCCGGTCCATGCCCAGTTCGACGAGAATTTCCTTGCCCCGCGCATGGGCTTCAGATTCGCGCATACCGGGTTTGATCACCTTGGCGATCTCGTCCACGGCCTTCCAGGTCAACTGCTGGGCGTGGCGCATGGTTTCCAGCACAAAACGCTCACCTACCGCTTCTTTCCCGCTCAGGGCTGTGGTCATCGCTGATTCCTTCTGGCTAATCGCTTGCGCTGTATAGTTTTTTATATTGCGAAACAGAACGCCTAAGATACAACCATGACACAACGTGTCAATTCTCTTCTGCGCGCACCACACCGCGCTCTTCCAGCAAGCGCACAAACATGCTCAGACTGCGCGAAACCGTGCCCCGCCGCCATACCAGCCACGTCGTCAGATAGCGGAAATCCGACGCCAGCGGCCATACGCTGACCGTCGCGCAGCCGGGCATGCTTTGCAGCATGCTGCGTGGCATCAGGGCCAGGCCGGCGCCGGCACTGACACAGGCGAGCATGCCGTGATACGACTCCATTTCGAAGATCTTGCCGGGCACGGCAGCGTCGGTGCTGAACCATTTTTCGAAGTGATGGCGATAGGAGCAGTTCGAACGGAATGCATAGATGTTCTCGCCATTCACGTCCGCCGCGCGCTGGATCGGCCCGTGGTGAAGCGGCGAGATGATGACCATTTCTTCTTCGAACGCCGGGATGCCCTCCAGCGCCGGGTGCAGGACCGGGCCGTCGACGAACGCAGCCGCCAGGCGCCCCGAAAGCACACCGTCGATCATCGTCCCGGACGGCCCGGTCGACAGGTCCAGATCGACCTTGGGATGTTGCTGGTTGTAGGTCGCCAGCAAACCGGGAATCCGCACCGCCGCCGTACTTTCCAGCGAGCCCAGCGGGAACGCGCCTTGCGGTTCCTCCCCGGCCACCGTGGCGCGCGCTTCCTGGACCAGGTCAAGAATGCGCCGTGCGTACTCGAGAAAACTCCAGCCGGCCGGCGACAGGCGCAAGCGGCTTTTCTCACGGATGAACAGGTCGACGCCCAGATCTTCCTCCAACTGTTTGATGCGGGTCGTCAGGTTCGACGGCACGCGATGGATCTGCGCCGCCGCCGCGCTGATGCTGCCGTGCTCGGCAACGGCCTTGAAGATTTCCAGTTGCACCAGATCCACAGTCATTCTCCAATCGTGAAAGAAACGCTCTTTATTATTCAGTTTCCAGAAACCAAACGCCACCCTACTCTGAACGCATCCACTGACCTCGCAGGACGATGCCATGAGCCCGATTTCCAGCCAGACCCACGCCATCTCGATCAACCCCGCCACCGGCGAGCAGATCGGTCACTACGCGTTCGAATCCGCCGAAGCCCTCGACGCTGCACTGACCCGCGCCGCATTCGGCTTCAACAAGTGGAAACGCAAACCGCTGCAGGATCGCTCCCGCGCCCTGACCGCGCTGGCCGGTGCTCTGCGTGACAGCAGCGAAGCCATGGCGACCATGATCACCCGGGAAATGGGCAAGCCGATCGCCCAGGCCCGTGGCGAAATCGAGAAATGCGCCAAACTCTGCGAGTGGTACGCCGAACACGGCCCGGCCATGCTCAACGCCGAAGCGACGCTGGTCGAAGGCGGCAAGGCGCGCATCGAGTATCGTCCGCTCGGACCGATCCTCGCCGTGATGCCGTGGAACTTCCCGATCTGGCAGGTGCTGCGCGGCGCCGTCCCGGCGCTGATCGCCGGCAACACCTACGTGCTCAAGCATGCGCCGAACGTGATGGGCAGCGCCTATCTGTTGCGCGACGCCTTCACCCGCGCCGGTTTTGCCGATGGCGTGTTCGAAGTGATCAACGTCACCCCGGAAGGCGTGTCCAGCGCCATTGCTGATCCGCGCATTGCTGCCGTGACCCTGACCGGCAGCGTCCGTGCCGGCATGGCCATCGGCGCACAGGCCGGTGCCGCGCTGAAGAAATGTGTACTGGAACTGGGCGGCTCCGATCCGTTCATCGTGCTCAATGACGCCGATATCGACGAAGCTGTGCAAGCAGCCGTCATCGGTCGTTACCAGAACTCAGGGCAAGTCTGCGCCGCCGCCAAACGCCTGATCATCGAAGAAGGCGTGGTCGAAGAGTTCACCCGCAAATTCGTCGAAGCCACCCGTCAGTTGAAGATGGGTGATCCGTTGGCCGCCGACAATTACATCGGCCCGATGGCCCGTTTCGATCTGCGCGACGAGCTCGATCAACAAGTGCGCGACACCCTCGAAGAAGGCGCCACCCTACTGCTCGGTGGCGGCAAGGCCGAAGGCCCCGGCAATTACTACGAGCCGACCGTGCTGGCCGATGTCACCGACCGCATGACCTCGTTCAAACAGGAACTGTTCGGCCCGGTGGCCTCGATCATCACCGCCCGCGATTGCGCTCACGCCGTGGCCCTGGCCAACGACAGCGAGTTCGGTCTGACCGCCACGATCTACACCGCCAACGTCGCCCTGGCTCAGCAACTGACCAGCGAACTGGAAACCGGCGGCGTGTTCATCAACGGCTACTCCGCCAGCGACCCGCGCGTGACCTTCGGCGGCGTGAAGAAAAGCGGTTTCGGCCGTGAGCTGTCGCACTTCGGCGTGCGCGAGTTCTGCAATGCGCAGACGGTGTGGCTGGATCGCCGCTGATCCAATGAAAAGAAGCCCGGAAGCGTTTTGCGCTTCCGGGCTTCTTCATTTATGCCGCAGCCTGTTGGGGTTCCGACTCCGTCCGATCTTTGCTTAATAGCCCCAGCACCACAGCCGCCGACACCAGGGTGATGATCGTCAGGATGTGCAGCAGATACTGGAACGCCGAAGCGTAACCCTGCACCAGCCGTTCGTTAGCCAACCCCGGAACTGTGTTGATCGCATGGGCCATGTCGCCAGTGGTCACCCGGTGCGCGGTCTCGGCAATCAGCGCTGCATCTGCACCGTTGGCCACAGCCTGCAGATCGGTATGCAGCAGCGAGGCAAGAATCGCCGCCACGCTCGCCAGTGCAATCCCTTCACCCGCCACCCGTACCGTGTTGAAAATCCCGGCCGCCATGCCGGCGCGCTCTTTCGGCACCACGCTCACCGACAGTCCATCCATCAAGCCCCACGGCAGACCCGCGCCGATCCCGATCAACACCATCGGCACCACCAGCGCGAATTTCGGCTCGCCGACGTTGTACAGGCTCAGCCAGTGCAGCCCCATGGCGGCAATCAGGAAGCCCACGCCCGACAGGATGCCGGCCGAGACAAACCGTGTCATGGACGCCGCCAGCATCGGCACCACCAGCATCGGCGCCGACAGCGCCAGCAACAGCAGGCCGGCATCGATTTCACTCAAGCCTTCGACACCGATAAAGCGCAGCGGCAGCATGACCACCAGCACGATGTAGCAATAGCAGGTGCCGATCGGCAGCATCTGCACGCCGACGAAGCGCGGAAAGCGGAACAGCGTCAGATCGAGCATTGGACGTTTGACGCGCATTTCGATGCAGACGAACAGTGCCAGCAACAACGCCGAAGCACCCAACAGACCAACCACCAATGGACTGCCCCAACCGCTTTCGGGCGCCTGGATCACACCGAACGTGAACAGCGCCAGCAACGAGCTGAACGTCACAGTGCCCGGCCAGTCGAGACCGCTGGCGTCGGGGTCGCGGGTTTCACGCATGCGCGGCAGACCGAAGACCATCGCGATTACACCGATCAGCGCGGTGAACACAAAGATCGCGCGCCAGTTGAAAGCCTCGATCAGCGCCCCGGCCACCAGTGGTCCGAACGCGAGACCGATGCCAAACGTGGTGCCGAGCATGCTGTACGCACGGGTGCGCGCATGGCCTTCGAATTCCTGCGCCAACGCCGCTGAACCACTGGCCAACGCGGCAGCCCCGGCCACCCCCTGAATCGCTCGCAATACGTCGAGCCAGAACACCGAGGGCGCCAGGCTCTGGGCAATCGACGCTGCGGTGAACAACAGCATGCCGCCGGTGAACAGGCGCTTGCGTCCATAGACGTCGGCGAGCGCCCCGGCCGCCATCAGCAAACTGCCGAACGACAACATGAACGCATTGGTGATCCAGGTCAGCGCCACCGGGCTGCCGCCCAGGTCACGGCCGATGGCCGGCGTCGCCACCGCGCCACCGGTAAAACTTAACGGAAGGACCAGCGCCGACAGGCAAATGGCCGCGAGGATCAGCAGCTTGTCGCGCGTGCCTTGGTGTTGGGAGACGTTTGTCATGATTTCATCCAATGAAAAGAAAATCAGGCTGCGATCAATAGAGCGCAGCCTGCGATAGCTTCAACGAGGGGCTAGGTCAGTCCTTGAAATCCGTGGACAGCGCCAGCTCATTCCACTCGGCCAATTCCTGCGCCACCAAGCGGTTCTTCGCCTCGATTCGTGCAACCGTGTCGCTGCCCAGCGCCAGACGCTGCGGCGGGTTCGGTGCGTTGACCAGCGCCAGCATCGCTTCGGCAAACTTCTGCGGATCGCCCGGTTGCGCATGGTTGGCCGCTTCGGCAAAGGTGCGCATCTTGCCGACGGTTTCGTCGTAGTCCGGCAGCACCAATGCGGTCTTGACCAGCGACTGTTCGTCGAGGAAGTCAGTGCGGAAGAAGCCCGGTTCGACCACCGTGGCATGAATGCCCAGCGGCGCCAGTTCCTGATGCAGCGCTTCGCTGATTCCTTCCACTGCGAACTTGGTCGAGCCGTAGACACCCCAGCCCACGTAGGCCTGATAACCGCCAATCGACGAGATATTGATGACCCGTCCACTGCGCTGGGCGCGCATGTGCGGCAGCACGGCGCGGGTGACGTTGAGCAGACCGAACACGTTGGTGGCGAACAGGCGCTCGGTTTCGCTGGCGCTGGTTTCTTCGACGGCGCCCAACACGCCGAAGCCGGCATTGTTGATCAGCACGTCGATGCGACCGAAGCGCTTGATGCCTTCTGCCACCGCTTGGTGGGCTTCCTCTTCGCGGGTGACATCCAGGCGCACCGCCAGCAGGTTCGGGTGATCGCCGAGGCGGTCGGTGATGTCTTGCGGGTTGCGGGCGGTGGCAATCACCGCGTCACCGGCACGCAGGGCCTGTTCGGCGATGAGAGTGCCAAAACCACGGGAAGCTCCGGTAATCAGCCAGGTACGCATATCAACTCCTCCTGTCGGTGACCCTGGCGAGATTGCCGGGGCCTTCTTGATGAGTTGAGTCGACTTTAAAGCCGTGCTACTGATGTGATAATCCCAACAAATTTGCATGACTTTGTGAAAGGCGCTCACAAATGAAAACCCCGTCCACGGCGGATCTGCCGATCTTTCTCTGCATCGCCCAGCACCTGAATTTCAGCCGTGCGGCGGTGGATCTGGGCCTGACGCCTTCGGCCCTGAGCCATTCATTGCGAGCGCTGGAGAATCGCCTCGGCGTGAGGCTGTTTAATCGAACCACCCGCAGCGTGGCCCTGACCGAGGCGGGCGAACGGCTGTATGCGCGGCTGAAACCGGCGTTTCGCGACATCGACGACGCCCTCGAAGACCTTAATCACTTTCGCGACAAACCTTCGGGCAATCTGCGCATTACCTCTGGGCGCCAGGCGTGTGAACTGGTGCTGCTGCCTATAGCCAGCGAGTTTCTGAAGATTTACCCGGACATCCGTCTGGAAGTGGTCGAAAGCGATGCGCTGCTGGATATCGTCGCCTCCGGATTCGATGCAGGTGTACGCTTCGGCAATCGGCTGGAAGCTGACATGGTGTCGATGCCCATCGGACCGAATCTGCGTTCAGTGGTGGTCGGCGCACCCGGCTTTTTCGAACGACATCCCGCGCCACAGAAACCTGAAGATTTGCATGCCCTTCCCTGCATCCGACATCGGTTCCCGAGCGGTTCGATGTACCGCTGGGAATTCGAACGGGGTGGTATAGAACAGGAAATCGAGATCAACGGCCCGCTGACGCTGGGCGATGTCAGCCTGATGATCGGCCCGGCATTGCAGGGCTTGGGCCTGGCCTATGTGTTCGAGGACATGGCCCGGGAACATCTGGCGAGCGGGCGGCTGGTACAGGTGCTGGCGGACTGGTGCCCGTACTATCCCGGGCTGCATCTGTATTACCCGAGTCGGCGCCACGTGCCGGCACCGCTCAAGGCGTTTATCGATTTCGCCCGCAATGCCCGCGAAGGCAAAACGGGCTAAGCCGCTTTACAAATACTTCAACCAGGCAATGTCACGGCGTCGGGCCTTCAGTGCCGAAAACCAGCGCACGGCCGGGAACAAAGCGGCCGCCAGCACCATCGCCGCCAGCCAAACCGCCGTCACCGACGAGAAACCGAAATAGGTGCCCTGATTGAGCCCGAACAACGCCACGCCAATCAGGTACAACACCTTCAGCGCATACAGGTGCAGCAGGTAGAAAAACATCGGCGCCGAGCCGAACACCGTCAGCCAGCGAATCCAGCGTCGATCCTGCGCGCGTTCGAATACCAGCAACAGCAGTAGCCCGACACTCACCGTCAACGTGATGAACAACAGCGACGGCGGGTATTTGGTGATGTTGAAAAAACTCATCAGGGTTTGCAGGCTGTTGTCACTGATCGACCACGGTTTCTCGCCATAACCGTTGACCAGCCGCAGTGCCACAAAGCCCAGCAGCCCGGCGACACCACCGATCAATAAACGGCGCTGGCGCACGCCGGCATCGGCTGCGCGAGCGAACCACGGCCCCAGCGCGTAACCCAGCCCGATCACGCCGATCCACGGCAGCAACGGGTACGAGGTGCGCAGGCGCAAGGTCTCGCCCGCCTCGATCCAGCCGCGGTCATGCAGGATTGCCCACGGCACGTGCAGCGCTGACTCGGTTGCGAAGTGCAGTCCGTCGAGCAGGTTGTGCCCGGCGATGATCGTCAGGCTCAGCGTCAACAACAGCCAGCGTGGCAGCCAGACCAGCAGCGACAACGCGATCATGCTCAGGCCGATCGCCCAGATCACTTGCAGGTAGATCACGGTCGGTGGCAACTGGAACGTCCAGGCGAAATTCACCAGAGTGAATTCGAGCGCGACCAGAAACAGTCCGCGCTTGAACAGGAAGGCACTGACGTCAGCCTTGCCGTCGTACTTCTCGCCGAACAGCCACGCCGACAACCCGGTCAGCAGCACGAACACCGGCGCGCACAGATGCGCCAGGGTACGGCTGAAGAACAGCGCCGGTTCCGTGCTGGCGATGTCCATCGGGTCGGAGACCTGACGATGCAGCAGAAAGGTTTCGCGCACGTGGTCCAGCAACATGAACAGAATCACCAGGCCACGCAGCGCATCAATGGACAGCAACCGGCCAGTCGCCGAGGGGGCAGAACGGGGAACCGCAATCGTCATGGAGGTATCGCAATCGAAAGGTTGATCGATGCGACCGCCCGAAAGCGGCCACATAATTTGCGTTACCTTATAACATGAAAAACCGATCCAATCGCTAGCGGTTCTCAAACAGCGATTACGCTGTACGCAGGATTTCCAGCACGACCTGCAACGGATGGCGCAACTGTCGATCGGCCTGGCGCTTGACCTGACTGCGGCAGGAATACCCGGTGGCCAGCGCCTCGCCCTTCTCCACCGGCGCCTCGATCTGCTTCGCCCAGGATTGCTCGTAGATCACCGCCGAGGTCTCGCGATTGCGCGCTTCGTGTCCGTAAGTACCGGACATCCCACAGCACCCGGTGGCCTGGGTCGCGAGCTTCAGGCCGACGCGCTCGAACACCTGCTCCCACTGCCGAGTGGCGGCCGGGGCGTTGGTTTTTTCGGTGCAGTGCGCCAGCAGGCGGAAGCTGTCGTCGCGGTGCTTACCGACTTGCTCCGGCATGACCTTGAGCAGCCACTCCTGCACCAACGCCACCTCCGGGCATTGCTCCATCCCCGGGACTTTCAGATATTCCTGGCGGTAGACCAGGGTCATGGCCGGGTCGAGCCCCACCAACGGCACGCCGATCTCGGCCAGTGCGCGCAATTGCCCGGCATTGCGCAGCGCCGCGCGATTGAACGCCGACAGGAAACCCTGCACATGCAGCGGCTTGCCGTTGGCACTGAACGGTGCCAGATAAACCTGATAGCCCAGTCGCGAAATCAGCTCGATCAGATCCGCAAACAATGGCGCCTCGAAATACCGGGTGAAGGCATCCTGCACCAGCACCACACTGCGTTCGCGCTGGGCTGCAGTCAGCGCCGACAATGCCTCGACTGACGCCGGCTGAACCTGCCAGCGACGCATCGCCGCGTGGAAATCAAAACGGCTGAGCAACGGCACATCGACCATCCCGCCCAAGCGCTCGATCAAGCGACGGCTGAACGAGGCGCCCATCACGCCGTTGTAGAGCAACGGAATCCGCGCCATGTACGGAATCGTGTACTCCAGCGAGGCGATCAGATAATCCCGCGCCGGCCGCAGATAACGGGTGTGATACAGCTCGAGAAACCGCGAGCGGAAGTCCGGCACGTTGACTTTCACCGGGCACTGCCCCGCGCAGGACTTGCACGCCAGGCAGCCGGCCATGGCGTCGTACACCTCGTGGGAGAAGTCCTGTTCCTGCGCACGGCTGTTACGCCAGCGCTGCAACAACGTGCTGAAAAACGGTGGACGGCGACTGGCATCGGCCAACACATCAACCCCCGCCTCGCCCTGCAACCGCAGCCATTCGCGAATCAGCGAGGCGCGGCCTTTTGGCGATTGCGCACGCTGGCGGGTGGCTTTCCACGACGGGCACATCGCATCGTCGGGATCGAAGTTGTAGCAGGCGCCGTTGCCGTTGCAGTGCATGGCCGCGCCATAGTCCTGCCAGACTTTTTCGTCGATCTGCCGATCGAGTTCGCCGCGCAGGGTCACTTCGTCGATCTTCAGCAATGCCGCGCCGGGAATGTTCGGCGTGGCGATCTTGCCGGGGTTGAACTGGTTGAACGGATCGAACGCCGCCTTCAAGGCTTGCAGCGCCGGGTACAGTTCGCCGAAGAAGGCCGGCGCATATTCCGAGCGCAGACCCTTGCCGTGTTCGCCCCACAGCAGGCCGCCGTAACGCTGGGTCAGCGCGGCGACGCCGTCCGAAACGGGACGCACCAGTGCGGCTAGCTGTGGGTCTTTCATGTCGAGAATCGGCCGCACGTGCAACACGCCGGCATCGACGTGGCCGAACATGCCGTATTGCAGTTGGTGACTGTCGAGCAGGTCGCGCAGTTCGGCGATGTACTCGGCCAGGTGCTGCGGTGGCACGGCAGTATCTTCGACAAACGGCTGTGGCCGCGCTTCACCGGCGACGTTGCCGAGCAAACCCACCGCGCGTTTGCGCATGCCATAAACGCGATTCACCGCCGCATGCCCGACGGCCAGCGTATGGCCCAGGCGCTCGACTGTGGCGTCGTTGCCCAGGTGTTGGACGAAGGCCTCGACCCGACCTTGCAGCTCCTCGGGATCGTCGCCGCAGAACTCTACCAGGTTGATCCCCAGCGTCGGCCGCTCGGCGCTTTCCGGAAAGTATTCGGCGACGCCGTGCCAGACGATGTCCTGCATCGCCAGCAACAGCACTTTGGAGTCGACGGTTTCGATCGACAATGGCTTGAGCGCCATCAACGCCCGGGCATCGCGCAAGGCATCCATGAAGCCGGCGTAGCGAATGTTCACCAGCATCGTGTGCTTGGGGATCGGCAACACGTTGAGCTTGGCCTCGACCACAAACCCCAGCGAACCTTCGGCGCCGCACAGCACGCTGTTGAGGTTGAAACGGTTGTCGGCCTCGCGCAGGTGCGCCAGGTCGTAGCCGGTCAGGCAACGGTTGAGGTCGGGGAAAGTTTCCCGGATCAACTCACCCTGCTCATCGATGATCTGCCGCGCGCAGCGATACACCTCACCGGCCCGGCCCTCGCGGGCGCATTCCGCTGCCAGTTCGCTTTCTTCCAGCGGGCGGCCGTGCAAACGCTCGCCACCGCGCAGGACCATGTGCAACTCCAGCACGTGGTCGCGGGTCTTGCCGTAAGTGCAGCTGCCCTGGCCGCTGGCGTCGGTGTTGATCATGCCGCCGATGGTGGCACGGTTCGAGGTCGACAGTTCCGGGGCGAAAAACAGCCCGGCGGATTTCAGGGCGGCGTTGAGTTGATCCTTCACCACACCGGCCTGCACCCGTACCCAACGCTGTTCAACGTTGATTTCGAGGATGCGGTTCATGTGCCGCGACAGGTCGACGACGATGCCGTCGGTCAACGACTGGCCGTTGGTGCCGGTGCCACCGCCGCGAGGGGTGATTACCACTTTCTGGTAAGCCGGCTCGGCGATCAGGCGCGCCAGTAGCGCCACGTCGTCGGCGTCGCGCGGGAACACCGCCGCTTGCGGCAAGCGCTGATAGATCGAGTTGTCGGTAGCCAGCACCACGCGGCTGGCGTAGTCGGCACTGATTTCGCCGCGAAAACCGCCGGTTTCAACGGCTTTGAGAAACTGTTGGTAGTCGGTGTTCAGCGTGGTGGAAGGCGACAGCTGGGCAATCATCGGGAGGGCAATCTCGGTCAAAAACGGGCCGTGTGGCGGTGAACAGTTGTGCGCAATGAATGATTGCGTCACGCTCCCGCCATCTCATAGGCCTTATGTTCATTGCAGAGCGATGTCGGGACAACCGTAAAATCGACCCGCAATCCATGACTAAAACGAATGAATCCACGAACCCTCACTCCCTCGATGTCGTTGCTGCTGGCGTTTGAAGCCGCCGCGCGCCATGAAAGCTACACCCGCGCCGCCCACGAACTGTCGCTGACCCAGAGCGCCGTCAGCCGGCAAGTGCAGATTCTGGAAAAGATGCTCGGCATGCGCTTGTTCAGCCGCGAAGGCCGGCGGGTGATCCTTACCGACGTCGGGCGCATGTATCAGCGCGAACTGTCCGAAGCCCTCGGCCAGATCCGCAGTGCGACCTTGCAGGCCATGGCGTTTGGCTCAGGCATCCACAGTTTGCGCCTGGCGACCCTGCCGACCTTCGGCTCGAAATGGTTGCTGCCGCGCTTGAAGGATTTCTACACCGCGCACCCGGGCATGACCGTTCACCTGCATTCACGCATCGAAACCATCGACTTCGACACCAGCGAAATCGACGCGGCGATTTGCGTCGGTGGCGGCGACTGGCCGGGGCTGACCGCTCACCGCCTGCACACCGAAGAACTGGTGGTGATCGCCAGCGCGCAGCTGTCCGATGCCGAACGCCGTGCGGCCGACAAGGACATCGCCGGGCAACTGCTGCTCAACGTCAGCAGCAACGCTCAGGCCTGGTCCGAGTGGTTCAGCCATCATGCCCTGCCCCATCGCAGCATGCGCATTGGCCCGAGTTTCGAGATGACCTCGCACTTGATCCAGGCCGTGCGCGCCAATATCGGGATCGGGCTGGTGCCGAGGATTCTGGTGGAAGATGAATTGCACAACGGCGAGCTATTGCAACTGGGTGAACCGATCAGCAGCCGGCGCAGCTATTACCTGGTGTACCCGGCGCGCAATGAGTCGCTGGCGTCGCTGAAGGCGTTTCGCGACTGGTTGATGCGCACGCTTTGAAACAACCGAGGGCGCCGTTTGGCGCCCTCTGGTTTTGCTCGATCAGAATCGTGGCTTCAGCGCTTTCCAGTCAGGTTTATAGCGTTGCATCTGCCGCACATCATCGCGCTGGCGAATGCCGCAGGTCAGATACTGGTCATGCAGCTTGCCCAGTTGATCGTGATCCAGTTCCAGCCCCAGGCCCGGCGCACGCGTGATCTTCACGCAGCCATCGACGATCGGCAGTTTGCCGCCCTTGATCACTTCTTCATCCGGTTCCTGCCACGGGTAATGGGTGTCGCACGCGTAATCCAGATTCGGCACGGCGGCCGCCACGTGAGCCATCGCCATCAGGCTGATGCCCAGGTGTGAGTTGGAATGCATCGACACGCCGAGGCCGAAGGTGTCACACATTTTCGCCAGCGTTTGGGTGTCGCGCAGACCGCCCCAGTAATGGTGATCGGCGAGAACAATCTGCACGCTGTTCAACGCGACGCTACGGCGGAACTCGTCGAAATCAGTGACCACCATGTTGGTGGCCAGCGGCAGCCCGGTGCGTTTGTGCAGCTCGGCCATTCCTTCGAGGCCCGGGGTCGGGTCTTCGTAATACTGCAGATCGTCGCCCAGCAACTCGGCCATGCGGATCGAGGTTTCCAGCGACCAGTTGCCGTTGGGATCGATGCGCAGCGGATAACCGGGGAAGGCCTTTTTCAGCGCCTTGATGCATGCCACTTCATGTTCCGGCGGCAACGTGCCGGCCTTGAGCTTGATGCTCTTGAAACCGTACGCCTCGATCATTCGCGCGGCCTGGGTGACGATCTGCTGTTCGTTCAGCGCCTCGCCCCAGTTGTCCGGTTTGTAGGGTGAATCGACGTGTTGCGCGTACTTGAAAAACAGGTAGGCGCTGAACGGTACTTCGTCGCGCACCGCCCCGCCCAGCAGATCCACCAACGGCACATTCAGGTAACGAGCCTGCAAGTCGAGAAACGCCACTTCGAACGCCGAATACGCATTGCTGACGGCCTTGCTGGCGTGGGAACCGGGCGCCAGTTCGGCACCCGCCAGACTGGCCGGTTTGTGTGCGGCAACCGTGGTCTGAACGATCCGACGCAGCTGATTAAGATTAAACGGATCGAGGCCGATCAACTGCGACTGCACCTGTTGCTGGATCGCCAGCGCCGGGGCATCGCCATAGCTTTCGCCGAGGCCGATGTAGCCGTTGTCACTCTCGATCTCGATGATCGAGCGCAGGGCGAACGGTTCGTGGATGCCACTGGCGTTGAGCAGCGGCGGATCACGGAAGGCAATCGGAGTGACGGTTACGCGAGTGATTTTCAAAATGACGCTCCTGTTGAGTCGGAATCAGTGGCTCGCCAGCGGGTTGGCCGTCGGCGCAACGGCGGTTTCGGGTTCAGGCTTTGCCGGGGTGTTGCCTTTGGCGCCGGGCGCCATGCGGGCGAAGAAGATCACCACCGCCGCTATCAGCGAAGTCGCGGCCAGGCCATACAGACCGCCCTCGATAGAGCCGGTGGTCTGTTCCAGAAAACCGAACGCGGTCGGCGCAACGAAGCCGCCGAGGTTGCCGATGGAGTTGATCAGAGCAATGACTGCCGCCGCGATGCGCGCATCCAGATAGCTCTGCGGAATCGGCCAGAACAGTGCCGAAGCCGCCTTGAAACCGATGGCCGCAAAACAGATCGCGACGAAGGCGAAAATCGGCCCGCCGGTGGTGGACATGAACATGCCGAACGCGGCGATCACCAGGGTCAGTGCGACCCAGGCCTGCTGGAATTTCCACTTGCCCGCCAGCGCCGCAAAGCCGTACATCGCGACAATGGAAATGATCCACGGCACCGAGTTGAGCAGCCCGACCTGGAAGTCGCCGAGGTTGCCCATTTTCTTGATCATGCTCGGCAGCCAGAAGGTGGCGCCGTAGATGGTCAGGGCGATGGAGAAGTAGATGAAGCAGAACAATGCGATCTGCCGATCCGCCAACAGTTTGAACATCGATGGTTTGGCGACGCGGGTCGCTTCGCGGGCACGTTGTTCCTCGGCGATTGCCGTCACCAGCGCTTCACGCTCCTCTTCGGTCAGCCACTTGGCCTGGCGCGGATGGGATTGCAGCCAGAACCAGACAAACCCGCAGAGCACCACCGACGCAGCGCCTTCGATCAGGAACATCCACTGCCAGCCGTGCATGCCCAGGCCGCTGATATGCAACAACGCGCCGGACACCGGACCGGATATCACCGAAGCAATCGCCGACCCGCTGAGAAATACCGCCATGGTCTTGCCGCGCTCCGAGGCTGGCAGCCATTGGGTGAAGTAATAAATGATCCCCGGAAAGAACCCGGCTTCGGCAGCGCCCAGGATGAAGCGCAGCACGTAGAAACTGGTTTCGCCTTTGACGAACGCCATGGCCATCGCCGCTGCGCCCCAGGTGAACATGATCCGCGTCAGCCAGGCGCGGGCGCCGTAGCGTTGCAGAAGCATGTTGGACGGCACTTCAAACAAGGCGTAACCGATGAAAAACAGACCGGCGCCAAGGCCATAGGCGGCAGCACCGATACCCAGATCGGTTTCCAGATGACTGCGCACGAAACCGATGTTGACCCGGTCGATGTAGTTGACGATGAACATCACCACGAACAACGGCAGCACGTGGCGCTTGACCTTGGCGGCGGCGCAGGCGAGTACCGTAATGTGCGGCGGACTCTGGAGGATTTTCAAGGGGCGACTCCCGATCTTTGTTTTTGTAGGGAAGGCCTGTTCAGGCGTAGAGCGATCATGGACGGGGCAATTGATCCCGTCTAATCTAACCTGGCATTCGATTGATACCTGGATTATATCAATGTTCGAATTGACCCAACTGCGCTGCTTCACCACTGTCGCCACCGAACTCAACTTCCGCCGCGCCGCCGAGCGGTTGAACATGACCCAGCCGCCACTCAGCCGGCAGATCCAGTTACTGGAACATCATCTGGGCGTCGAACTGTTTACCCGCAGCACGCGCAGTGTCGCGCTCACCGCCGCCGGCCGGGCGTTTTTCATCGAGGCGCAGAATCTGCTCGAACGCGCGCAACAGGCTGCCGTCACCGCCCGGCGCTTTGCCGAGGGCGATATCGGTTCGGTGAACATCAGTTTTGTCGGCAGCGCGGTGTACGAGTTTCTGCCCAAGGTCATCGCCGAGGCGCGCCTCAAGCAGCCGCAGGTGAAGATCGACCTGACTGAAATGAACACCTATCAGCAACACGAAGCCCTGCGTGCCCGACGCATCGATCTGGGCATCGTCCGCGCGCCGTTGCTCGAGCCTGGTTACGCCACCGAGTGCCTGGTGCGCGAGCCGTTTGTGCTGGCGGTACCGAGCGGCCATCGACTGGCGGAGGCAGACGACGTTTCAGTGAAGGACCTGGATGGGCAGCCCTTCCTGATGTATTCCCACGCCGCCTACCCGCCGTTCAACGAATTGCTCACCGGCATGCTGCGCTCGGCCCGGGTCGCTCCGGATTACGTGCAGTGGCTGGGATCTTCCTTGACGATTCTGGCGCTGGTCAACGCAGGCATGGGCCTGGCGCTGGTGCCGCGTTGCGCGACCAGTGTGGTGTTCAGGAATGTGGTGTTTCGCGAGATCGATCTGGGCGAAGGGGTGCAGAGCGAGCTGCATCTGATCTGGCGGGAGAACAACGACAACCCGGCGTTTGCGATGTTGCTGGAGGGCATTCGCCGGGCGGTGAAGGATGGATGGGGTCAGGAATGAGCTTGCGGATATGGAGGGTATTTCGGCGGAGGAGGTGCCTTTGATGCCTCGATCAATGGTTTCTCCAGCCGCTTTCCGTCCGGCCCTACAAAAAGACGCTTTATATGTGGAGGTATCAGTTGCGGTGCTCTGGCTGTCATGATGAACCCTCTGATGCCGGGCTGAATTCAACCCATTGAACCTTCGTGGAATCTATCAGCAAAAATTCGGCGCTAATAGGCTCCTTTGTTCCATCGCCATTAATCCAGCACGGGTACTGCATCACAAACTGCCCGGAGGTCGACTCCGGCGGCCACTCAACCGGCCAGCCTAGAACACGCCTTTCATCGTTCAAATGCAGAGTGATAACCCGATCGAATTGCGCAAACGCGCAGAACCATTCACTGGGATAGGAAGATTGTTTCGTTACGTTTCTGCTGCGCAACCACCTATGCAATTTGCCATTAGTTGCCAGACAACAAGCCATCAATCCCAGCAGCAAGGACGCAGAAAATGCCCAGCACGTTTCAGCTTTCGCATCCCATCTCCCTACAGAAATCCCCTGCTCTCCCACCCACACACAAACCGCCCCAATACCCAGCACCATCCCGTGAATCACAAACGTGAAAATCAACGCCTGTACAATCTGTCCGAACGTATCCGGCCGTTTGAACGCCGTCAGGGTGTAGAAAATCCAGGTCGAGACAAACCCGGGATCAGGTACTGCAACAACGGAATCACTTCTTTCACCAGATCATCCATGATCGGTCGCTCCTTGAATCAAAAAAACACTCCTCCTAAAACAGCAATGCCGGCCCGTAATGAGCCGGCATTCAAAGCCTAGTGCACGCGGGAGGAACGCTCGCGATCATCTGTCACCGCGCATTACTATCCTGCAGAATCCGATCCACGCCCTTCTCTGCCGCCATCAGCACCGCCGCATGAAGGTTGATGCATGACCTGGATCGTTTCATCATCGCCCAAGGTTTCGAGGAGTAACGCCATGACCCGTTATCAGCCATTGAATTGTGACCTTTACGACTACCTGGAAATCGCTTGCCTGCGCGGCTATCAGCTCGACATCGAGTTGATCGACGGTCAGCGGCTGATGGCCAAAGCCGTGACCACGCGAACCAGCAGTGACAAAGAAGAATTCCTGGTGATCGAGCAACAAGCCGCGCAACAGGAAATTCGCCTCGACCAACTGCTTGCCATCACGCCTCAGGAGACCAACGCCGAGTTCGGTCGGGTGATCCTTGCCGAAGGGGTTTGCGCAATCTGAACAAAAAATCCCGCTCGGAATCAACCGGCGGGATTTTTTGTGACACGTCGCTTTACGCGACGACGGGAATCACCGGATCCGCAGCAGCCAGCGCAATCGCACCGGTCAGCCGCTGGCCGGTTTGTGACCTTACAGACAGTCGCGCACCGCTTTGCGCAACGACCCGGACTTCGCCCACGGCGGCCCCTGATACAGGGAAACGCGGCTGCCGTCCTTGTACTTGACCACATCGAGAATCTCGTCGGCGGTGACGATGCTCGGCGCGGTGATCCGGTAGCCATTGGAAATCGCTGTCTGGGACGTCTTGGCAACGTCCTGCTGCCACAGGGGCAATACACAAGCGGCGTAGTCCTTGGGAGTCTTGTCGCTGGTCTTGCTGACATTCGGTTCGCCCGGCACCAGTGAAGCAGGCAACGAACAACCGGCCAATGCCGCCATCAGCATCCCCCCGATCAACATCCGCATGGTGATTCCTTCATCTGAAAAAACGCGAATGTACCCTGTAACTGTTCGGACATCCATCGTAGCGCTCTGCCTGCATTCCCTGAAAACCGGGCCGTTCAGCTCATCGACAGAAGACCTTGCCCCACACCGGAAAAATGCGGCTAATCTGTTTTACCGAGAATGTTCCGGAGGTGATCATGCGGCTCAATGAATACGAACACGAACTTCAGCGTGACCTGCAAAGCGTGGCATCGGACCTGAGATGGTCGGCGGTGGACCTCAAGCGTATCGCCGAGCAACTGCGCCAGTCGGGCAACGAGGCGGACGCCCAGGCGGTACTGCGATCCTGCGAGGTACTGCAAAGCGATGAAGAACGCCTGCAACTGTACGCCCGGGAAGTGAAAGCCCGCGCCATCAGCCGAACCAAAGTCCACTGAACCTCACCCTTCCATAGCAAAAGCCCCGGACAACCGGGGCTTTTTCTTCACAGACCTTCAGTCTGCCTTGCGACCGCGTGCGCGGCTTTTGTACCCCGGCAGCGCGGCGGCGTACGCCAGCGCTTCCTCGCGACTGGCAAACGAAGCGAGCCGGTCACCCTGCGTGCAGACCCGCCACGGGCCGTTGTTGACGCTGAGTACGTCGTAGCCATTCATGTGCATTTTGTTCAGCATCGCCATGCTCATAGGCACCTCCTGTCTGCTGACGAACTTTTCCACCTTACACCCGCAATGCCCCCTGTGCCGACCGAACGTCGCACCGCGGCCGCGTCAAGTCTCCGGCACTTTTGCCGCTGCCAGGCACTCAGAAGCTCTAGACCGGCAGCGGCCCAAATATTGCTAATTCATGACAGATTTATGACAACCGACATTCGGGTAACACATGAAAGTACGAGCAACGGTCATCTGCGAGCAGGACCGACACATTCTTCTGGTGCGCAAACCCAGGTGCCGCTGGACGCTGCCGGGCGGCACCGTCGAGCCGGGAGAAACCCGCGCGCAAGCCGCCGCCCGCGAACTCAAGGAAGAGACCGGACTGGACAGCGATGAGATGCTCTATCTGATGGAGTTGCAGAACGGCAGCACCCGGCACCACGTCTACGAGGCGTCGGTGCTGAACATCGATCAGGTTCGCCCGCTGAATGAAATTGTCGACTGTCTCTGGCACCCGCTCGATGCGGTGCAGAATCTGAACGTCAGTAACGCTACGCTGAACATCGTCCGCGCCTTCCAGCGACGTCTTTGACCGTCAGCCGGCGAAAGCCCGGCGTCCGGCGCTCATTTCGGTGCGGAATTCACCGATGAAATTGGAAATGTCACGAATGGTGACCAGATGCTCCGGGGAAACCCCGTTGAGCAACAGCTCGACACGCCCGCTGTCGGGTTCGTAAACCTTGATCTGCAAGAGTCCCTGCGCCGTTTCGGTGCAATCGCAATACAGCGGCGAGAAGCCGGATTCGACGATGCGGCAAATATCGGCAATGGCAATCATGGGGGAACGCCTCACAGGCGTTGACTCGGGCAACCCGATGAGCATAGATGAGCTTTTATCGCCCCGCTTGCGCCGACACCTGCAGAATTTGCCAACCGCTTCACATTTCACATCACCGCACTCAGTGGGCGTCATGGTCCCAGATCCAGTTCCAGATCCCTGGCAGGTTCACCGGTTTCGACGACTCACGCACGGTGCGCGCCAATGCGGCTTTTTCCAATGTCGCGCGATCATCATAGAACGGTTTTTCTGCCAGTCGCACGCCGGTGGCAGCGGCGCTGTCGAGCAGAATCTCTAAGTACTCGCGGGTGTGGCGAGCGGTGTAGCGGTTGAGGTCATGGAAGGTCACCACCACCGGAATCACCCCGTCCACCGTTGGCAGTTCACCGAGGGCAATCCGTTCGCGGACTTCCGATAGCTGACGCAGCATGTTCGCCCGCCGCCGGGGACTGGCGTTGAAGCCCCAGATCTTGCCGTCATTGGCGCTCAGATCGGTCAGCAACACCTGCATATGGTGCTGCTGATAAGCGGCGAAGGTGCGTTTGTCGTAGTTCCAGAATGGCGGGCGCAATAACGTCGGCGGCGCGCCGGTGATCGCCACGATGTCTGCCGAGCCGTTGGTCAGCGAGGTTTCGAGCTCATCAGGATCGAGCAATCGATGATTGGTGTGCCAATGGGTAGCGGTGTGAAAACCCAGAATGTGCCCTTCAGCATGCTCGCGACGCATGACCCGCCGGCCGATCTCGCTGTTGCCCGCCCGTGGAGCGCGGGTCTGGACGAAAAACACCGCTTTGATCCCCGGTTGCAGCGGGTTGTCCTTGAGGCTGTCGAGCACGGTGTCGGTGGGATTGAACAAACTGGAAGCGCTGGGGCCGTCATCGAAGGTCAACAGAAACCGCACAGGCGCCTGGGCCTTGAGCCGGGTCTCGGTCTGCGCGGTCATTTCGATGGGAGCGGCGATGCATCCGGCCAACCCGACGGCCACCGCCATCGCGCAGAAAAGCTTGAACCACTGTGTCATGTTTTGCCTTGAGCCCGACCGTAGCGGTCATGTTGTCGATTGGCAAAACTCCTTCGCCGCTGCTTCCTCCCTGCGACCCAATGAGATGGGCCGAGGTTGGATAAAGATACACAGGGTTTGGTTCCAGCGCTCGCTCAGCGTGCCAGCGCCTGTTGAAACGAGCTGTCGATGATCCCCGCTGTGGCCAGCGGTGCCGGCAGCGCCTTGACCTTGAACAGGAAGTCGGCGGTGCTTTGCAGATCGGCGGCGGCCTGTTGATCGACCGGGCCGACCGTCATGTGCGCCTGGCGCAACCAGTGCCGCGAAACCTGCTGATCGAGATTGGCCTTCTTCGCCCACAGGTCGGCGTATTCGTCGGTGTGGCTGTCGACCCAGGCCCGGGCCTGCTTCAGGCGCCCGAGGAAATCGGCGATCGCTTCGCGCTTGCTGTCGATGGACGGCGCCGATGCCGCAATGGCGCTCAAGCCCGGCATCAGGTTTTTCGCCGTCAGAATCGGCCGCGCACCCGAGAACACGATCTGCTGGGAAATGTACGGTTCCCAGACCGGGAACGCATCGATGCTGCCTTGCGGTAGCGCCGCCGCTGCATCAATCGGCATCAGCTTGACGAAGTCGACGTAATTCTCCGGCAAACCGCCCTGCTCCAGCGCCCGCAAGGTCAACTGCTGACTCCAGGCACCCGGCCAGTAGGCGACTTTCTTGCCCTTCAGATCCTCGATGGTTTTCACCGGAGAATCCTTGGGCACCAACAGGGCGATGGTGTCCGGGTTCTGCCGCGACACCCCGATCAGCTTCACCGGCGCCTGCTTGGCCGCCAGAAACAGAAATCCCGAATCCCCCAGAAAACCCAGATCCAGCGACCCGGTCTGCAACGCCTCGGCCAGTGGCGCGGCGGCCTGGAAGTGTTTCCAGTCGACCGTGTAAGGCGCGTCCTTCAACACGCCGGACGCTTCTATGGACGCGCGGATGTTGTAGTAATTCTGGTCGCCGACGTGCAGGACTAAGGGTTCGGCAGCGTAGGTCAATGGGGTGGCAAACAGTGCGCTGGTCAACGCGGCGCGTAGGAAACGTGAGAGCTTCATGGCGAGTCCTGCAGAAGGGGTTTTTATAGACCATAACGCTCTTACAAATAAGATTTGAAATTCGATTAGCGCATAAGCTCAGCACCCTCCCGTTGCACTGTTCGCCGAGCAACAGTGGCTCGGCACAGTGTTTTCCCTGCAACACTTCAAACCTGCAAAACCGGCGTTAAACCCCGTAAATACGGGACAAGGCGCACATGGCACAGAGCCTGCAATATTCCATTCATGCAGGAAGCATTCGATAAAAATATCTTTTTGGACATAAGAATCTGTTGCCTTGCCGGAGCGTGCCCATGAAATTCCTCTTACCGTTTTCCCGCTTCAAAACGCTGCTCGCGGCCTGCGCAGTAGCCCTGAGCCTGCAACCGCTCGCCCACGCTGCCGAAGCGCCGCCGGCCGAAGTGCATCTGGATTACGCCTATTACTCGCCGGTCAGCCTGGCGCTGAAACATCTGGGCTACCTGGAAAAAGCCCTGCCCCAGAGCAAAGTCAGCTGGGTGCTGAGCCAGGGCAGCAACCGCTCGCTGGAATACCTGAACAGCGGCGGCGTGGATTTCGCCTCTTCGGCCAGCCTCGCCGCCGTGCTCAGCCGCGCCAATGGCAGCCCGATCAAATCGGTCTACGTCTACAGCCGCGCCGAATGGACCGCGCTGGTGGTGCGCAAGGACTCGCCGATCCAGTCCGTCGCCGACCTCAAGGGCAAGAAAATCGCCGCCACCAAGGGCACCGATCCGTATCTGTTCACCCTGCGCACCCTGCAACAGGCCGGGCTGAAAAAGGACGACGTGGAACTGGTGCATCTGCAACACCCGGACGGCCGCACCGCGCTGGAGAAAGGCGATGTCGACGCCTGGGCCGGTCTTGATCCGCACATGGCCGCCAGTCAGGTACAGGCCGGTTCGCGCCTGCTGTACCGCAATCGCGATTTCAACAGTTACGGCGTGGTCAGCGTCACCGAGCAATACGCCAAGCAACACCCGCAAACCATCGACACCGTGATCAAGGCCTATGAGCAGGCCCGCGAGTGGTCGGTGAAGAACCCCGAAGAGCTGGCAAAGTTGCTCGCCAGCGAATCCGGCCTGCCGCTGGACGTGGCCAAGCTGCAACTGTCGCGCACCGACCTGAGCAGCCCGCAACTGACCGCCAAGGACGTGCTGGCCTCGAAAGCCGCCGCGCCGATTCTGGTCTCCGAAGAACTGGTGCGCCGTGGGGTGAATGTCGATCAGGTCATCGATCAGTTGATCGACACCGGTTTCCAGCAAGTCGCCGCCGCCCAGTAACCGATCAGGCTCATGACAAGTCCGCGCCCGTCGCGGATTTGTCGTGAGCGGAGAACCGTCCATGAGCAACGACCTGCCCGCCCGCCTCGCCTTGTCGGCACCACGGCGAAAACTCCCACTGCTGAATCCGCTCTGGCGCCGGCGGCTTAAGGGCCTGGCCCTGCCACTGCTGATCGTGATCGCACTGGAATTTATCGTACGCATCGGCTGGCTGCCGTCCTACCAGATGCCGGCGCCGAGCGAGATTGCCCTGACCCTCACGGATCTGGCCGAAGGCGCCTTGTGGAAACACATCGGCGCCAGCCTGATTCGCGTGCTGCTGGGGTTTGCCATCGGCGCGAGCCTGGCGCTGGTGTTTGCCGCATGGGTCGGCCTCAGCCGCGAAGCCGAGGCCTATCTGGAACCGACCTTTGCCGCGCTGCGTTCGATTCCCAGCCTGGCCTGGGTGCCGCTGTTGCTGCTGTGGCTGGGGATCGACGAGACCTCGAAAATCGTCCTGATCGCCATCGGCGCGTTCTTCCCGGTGTACGTCAACGTGGTCGCGGCGATTCGCAACATCGACCGCAAACTGGTGGAAGTCGGACACATCTATGGCTTCAGTCCCCTGCAACTGGTGCGACGGATTCTGTTGCCCGCCGCCCTGCCCGGCCTGTTCACCGGATTGCGCAGCGGCATGAGCCTGTCGTGGATGTTTCTGGTGGCAGCCGAACTGATCGCGGCGACCAAAGGGCTGGGTTACCTGCTCAGTGACGGTCGCGAAACTTCGCGGCCGGATATCGTGCTGGCCGCGATCATCGTCCTGGCGCTGCTGGGCAAACTCAGCGACGGACTGCTGGCCATATTGGAACGCCGCTGGCTGGTCTGGCGCGACGCGTTCACCGGCCAGGGCAGCAAGGATTGAACCGTGCAACTAAGCTGAAACCTTCAGGCAGCAGCCGGAGGGTCGGCCGATGTGCGGAAGACTGTCGCAATACCGGGGCATCCACGATTTCGTCGCGGTGCTGAGCATTCCCGATGCGCTGATCAATCACGTCGGTGACGCACCGCTGGCGCATTACAATGCCGCGCCCACGACGTCACTGGCGATCCTCCATCAGCACCAACAACGGCTATACGCCGACAATCTGCGCTGGGGCTGGCGCCCGCACTGGGCGACGGATCGCGCCGCGCCGATCAACGCGCGGGTGGAAAAAGTCGCCCACGGGCCGTTCTTTCGAGCGATCTGGCGCCATCGACTGATCGTGCCCGTCGACAACTGGTTCGAGTGGGTCGATGCACCCGACAAAAGCCGACAGCCCTGGCTGATTCGTCGGGCCGATCATCAACCGGTTTTCTGCGCCGCCATCGGCCAGTTTCCGACACCCGGAGAGCCTCAACGGGACGACGACGGCTTCGTCATCATCACCGCCAACAGCGAAGGTGGCCTGCTCGATGTGCATGACCGGCGCCCGATCGTTCTGCGCGCTGATCGGGTGCACGAATGGCTCGATCCCGCCACGCCGACCGAGCGCGCCGAACAGATGCTGCTGTTCGAAGCCGAACCCAGCGAAGCGTTCCACTGGCACAAAGTCGGCAAAGCGGTGGGCAGCTCCCGCAATCAGGGTGCGGAATTGATTGAAGCCGTAACGTAAATAAATGTCGACGCGATGCGTTATCAAAAGCAGGAATTCAGCAATCGAATCCTGTGTGTTACACGCGGTGTTTCAAACGCGAAACATTCAACATAAACAGTCGTTTGATTGAACTAACCGCCTGTCTGACATTTCAACCGTCATACATACATTTACAAACACTACGGATAGCATGCGCGCCGCATTTCCTTTTGGCATACCAGTTGACCAAAGAGTCAGCAAAACCAGGAATCCCCCCAAACTTACAAGCCTTGCAGAGAACTAAGTTGCGCGACGATTTTGCAATCAAACAGGTCACAGGCCTGGAGTGTATTCATCTGTCCACGACAGAACGCTTTCAACTCGACTGTTTTATCGGCCACTACATAAAGACTCGAAACCTGCGTGACGTACCCGATATCGACCGCATCCTGCGCGCCACTCTCGAAAACTATCCCTGCCACCCGCCGGTGATGGTCAACGAGCTGAATGCCTGGATCGACAAGACCTTGGGTTATCGGGCCTCCCACCCCGATTTCACGCAGCTGGAAGATCTTTGATGAAACGAAAAAGCCCCGCAATCGCGGGGCTTTTTCGTTGTGGCGTTCAGGGTTTCAGCGGGCGTTCCTGATCACGGTCGGACAACTCGCGGCTGTCGTCATGCTTCCAGGTCTGCTCCTTGTGTCTCTCCCGCTCGATTTCTTCTTCGCTCGGTTCGTCATCTTCTTCGGGACGTTTCTGCTCGGTTGCCATGTTCACCTCGCTAATGGAATTCATCCATTAAGCGTAGAACTTAAAGCCACCAGCGCAATAGAAAGAAGAACGCCATGCTCAATAGCATGCTAAGCAACGTATTGCGTGTGTAGATCACGAGGCCGATTGCTACTAGTGAACTCAGCAGATAGGGGTTGTCCCACTGCAAATTCAGTTGTTTGTCCGGCATGAACACAATCGGCCCGCAAATCGCGGTCAACATGCCCGGCACGGCAAAACCGAGAAACTGCCGCGCGTTGCTGCTCAGTCGCACCGGCAAACGCGGTTCGAGAAACACATAACGGTTGAGGAACACCAGAATCCCCATGCCGATAATCACTGCCCAGACCATCATGTGCGCTCCCGATACAGTTTGTTGCAGATAAACCCGGCAGTCATACCGGCCAGGCCCGAAAGCACCAGCGCCGAACCCCATTGCCAGTAGCTGAACAACACCGAGCAGAACAGCGACACTGCCACGCAGACCACCGTCGGCACATTGCGCACCACCGGGGTGATCAGGGCGATGAAGGTGGCGGCAATCGAGAAGTCCAGCCCCAGGTGTTCCAGTCCCGGAATACTGCTGCCGAGCACGATGCCGGCCAGGGTGAAGAGATTCCAGGCGATGTAGAACGTCAGGCCGACGCCCAGCGCATACCAGCGGTTGAACTGCTGGCGGTCGTGTTGACTGGTCAGGGCGAACAGTTCGTCGGTGAGCAAAAAGCCCAGGCCGATGCGCCAGCGTCCCGGCAAAGGCGAAATCACATGACGCATGCTCATGCCGTAAAGCAAATGTTGCGAGGTCAGCAGCAGCGTGGTCAGCAAAATCGAGAAAATCCCCGCGCCGCCCTTGAGCATGCCGATCGCCACCAGTTGCGCAGCACCGGCGAACACGATGCTCGACAGGCCCTGCCCTTGCAGCGGCGTGAGGTTGGCTTCAATCGCCATGGAGCCGGCCAGCAGCCCCCAGGGTGCGGTGGCCAGCGATAACGGCATGATCGCCGCGGCTCCGCGAAGAAAGGCACTGCGCGGCATTGATGAGTCAGACATAACACGCTTCAACCGTGAGACAAGGCCCCGGACTCTGCCAGCAAATGCCCGTTGGTGGCTTGAACAATCTTGCGCAGTTGGCGCAAATCCTTCCTTCGGGCAGTCGTTTACCGGCGTAACATGGCAGCCATTCACACACGCGTCAGGGAGACGACATGCTGTATCGAATAGCCGCCGACGGGCTGGTGCTGTTTCATTTGCTGTTCATTCTGTTCGTGCTGTTCGGCGGACTGCTGGTGCTCAAGTGGCCGCGGCTGGTGTGGCTGCATTTGCCTGCGGCGGCCTGGGGCGTGGCGGTCGAGGTATTGCACCTGACCTGTCCGCTGACCTATTGGGAAAACCTGATGCGCCACGCCGCCGGGCAAACCGAATACGCGGGTGGCTTCATCGAGCACTACATCTGGCCGATCATCTACCCGGCCGGGCTGACCCCGCAGATTCAGCTGGCGCTGGGCAGCGTGGTGCTGGTGGTCAACCTGCTGGTCTACGGGCGTCTGATCCGCCGTTGGAAACTGCGGCGCGCCGCGCGCATTCCTTTCTAGCGCGCTTTCAAGGTTTCCAGCCAGGCCGGATCGAGGCGCGTCTGATCGGTGTCCAGACCGAGCGCCTCCATCCGCGCCTTGTGCGCTTCGACTTCCCGGTGCAATTGCGCGTGATCGCTGGAGTTGCCGTCCAGTTCATGCATCTGGGTCAGGCCCAGGTGATAGAAACGCAGCACCTTCATCGCCACCGGGTCGCCCTTGTCCACCGCCGCCGTCACCTGATGCATGACGTTGGTGACGCTCATCAGGCTGCGCTTGAGCCGCCAGCCGTACACCGCCGGGGCCATCCAGGTCTGGTTCCAGAATCGCCCGCGCAGAAACGCCGCCGTCAGCAGAAATGCGCCAAATACCCCGCCGACATTGAATCGCAGATTATCCCCGCCCGGCTCGCCGAACAGCGCCACCGCCGCCGTCGAAAACGCCATCGCCAGCACCAGAAACAGCACTGCGATGATCAGCGTGCTGCGCCGGGTCTGCTGGCGATAAGTGATGGCATCGATCGGTTGAATCTCGAACATCGCGACAGGCTTCCATGGCTTGAGTTAAAAAGAGGCTGCGCATTATCGCCTCTGAGGCGGATTTAGCTATGCTGGAGCGCCTTTTCATCTTTTCAACGTCCAACGGGGACATGGCGATACCACGCAGATCGTGCCATCTTCATTCATGGATACACACTATTCGGATGCCATTGGCCATGCCGGCAATGACATCGTTTTAAGGATCACTGCATGACCCAACGACACGTAATCAATGCCTCGGTCAGCCCAAAAGGCAGCCTCGAAACCCTTTCCCAACGTGAAGTTCAGCAACTGAGCCAGGCCGGAACCGGCAGCACCTACACCCTCTTTCGCCAGTGCGCCCTGGCCATCCTCAATACCGGCGCCCATGTCGACAACGCAAAAACCATCCTAGAAGCCTACAAAGACTTCGAAATCCGCATCCACCAGCAGGATCGCGGCGTGCGCCTGGAACTGCTGAACGCCCCGGCTGACGCCTTCGTCGACGGCGAAATGATCGCCAGCACCCGGGAAATGCTGTTCAGCGCCCTGCGCGACATCGTCTACACCGAAAACGAACTCGATGCCCTGAGCATCGACCTCAGCACCTCCCAGGGCATCAGCGACTACGTCTTCCACCTGCTGCGCAACGCGCGCACCCTGCGTCCGGGCGTCGAGCCGAAAATCGTCGTGTGCTGGGGCGGCCACTCGATCAACACCGAAGAATACAAATACACCAAGAAAGTCGGCCACGAACTGGGTCTGCGCAGCCTCGACATCTGCACCGGCTGCGGCCCTGGCGTGATGAAAGGCCCGATGAAAGGCGCGACCATCGCCCACGCCAAACAGCGGATTCACGGTGGCCGTTACCTGGGCCTGACCGAACCGGGGATCATCGCCGCCGAAGCGCCGAACCCGATCGTCAACGAACTGGTGATCCTGCCGGACATCGAAAAACGTCTGGAAGCCTTCGTCCGCGTCGGCCACGGCATCATCATCTTCCCGGGTGGCGCCGGCACTGCCGAAGAGTTCCTGTACCTGCTGGGCATCCTGATGCACCCGGACAACGCCGGCCTGCCGTTCCCGGTGATCCTGACCGGGCCGAAACATGCCGCGCCGTACCTGGAACAACTGGACGCTTTCGTCACCGCCACCCTTGGCGAAGCAGCGAAGAAGCACTACGAAATCATCATCGACGACCCGGCCGAAGTGGCGCGGCAGATGACGGCGGGCCTGAAGGCCGTGAAGCAATTCCGCCGCGAACGCGCCGACGCGTTCCACTTCAACTGGCTGCTGAAGATCGACGAAGGCTTCCAGCGCCCGTTCGATCCGACCCACGAAAACATGGCCAACCTCAAGCTGCACCGCGACCAGCCACCCCATGAACTGGCGGCCAACCTGCGCCGCGCGTTTTCCGGGATCGTGGCCGGCAACGTCAAGGACAAGGGCATCCGCCTGATCGAGGAACACGGGCCGTACCAGATCCGTGGCGACGCCGCGATCATGCAGCCCCTCGATCTGCTGCTCAAAGCCTTCGTCGCCCAGCACCGGATGAAACTGCCGGGTGGCGCAGCGTATGTGCCGTGCTACCGCGTGGTGTCCTGACCCGAAGTGACAAGTGCCCGGAGCGCAACGCTTCGGGCACTCCCTATAAAAAGAGCGAACCATGGATCACATCAACCACATCCTGATCGTCGACGATGACCGCGAGATCCGCGAACTGGTCGGCAATTACCTGACCAAGAACGGCCTGCGCAGCACCGTGGTCGCCGATGGCCGGCAGATGCGCAGCTTTCTGGAAGCCAACACGGTCGACCTGATCGTGCTCGACATCATGCTCCCCGGCGATGACGGGCTGGTGCTGTGCCGCGAATTGCGCGCCGGCAAACACAAGGCGATCCCGATCCTGATGCTCACCGCCCGCGACGACCAGACCGACCGCATCCTCGGCCTGGAAATGGGCGCCGACGACTACCTGACCAAACCCTTCGCCGCCCGCGAACTGCTGGCGCGGATCAACGCCGTGCTGCGCCGTACACGAATGCTGCCGCCCAATCTGCTGATCAGCGAAACCGGGCGCCTGCTCGCGTTCGGCCGCTGGCGGCTGGACACCACCGCCCGCCACCTGCTCGATGAAGACGACACCATGGTTGCCCTCAGCGGCGCCGAGTATCGTTTGCTCCGGGTGTTTCTCGACCATCCGCAACGGGTGCTCAGCCGCGACCAGTTGCTCAATCTGACTCAGGGTCGCGACGCCGACCTGTTCGACCGCTCCATCGATTTGCTGGTCAGTCGCCTGCGCCAGCGTCTGCTGGACGACTCCCGCGAGCCGACTTACATCAAGACCGTGCGCAACGAGGGTTATGTGTTCTCCTTCGCCGTGGAAATGCTCGCCGAATCCTGACGGATTTGTATCGCTCTGTATAAATTCGCCGCGCAGATACGTAACCCGTGTTTTCGCGCCGCATCACCACATATCAGCGATACACCCTCGCGTTTGAATGAACCCACCAGAAAGCACTGGCTCACTCATCATCAAACGCAAGGAGAAACACCATGTTCAAGTCCTCGAAATCCCTGGTACTCGCACTCAGCCTGCTCGGTGGCCTGGCAATGGCCGATCTGGCATCCGCCAGCTCCCAGCCGCTGGTCGCTGAATACGGCTCGGAAAACCTGCAGAAGGATCGCGTTGCCGAAGGTGGCGCGGATCGCTTGCAGGAACTGCGTGAACGCGTGGCAGAAGGCGGCGCCGACCGTTTGCAGGAGCTGCGTGAGCGCGTCGCCGAAGGCGGTGCTGACCGTTTGCAAGAGTTGCGCGAACGCGTCGCTGAAGGTGGCGCCGACCGCTTGCAGGAACTGCGCGAGCGCTCGGCCCGCAGCGTACTGGTCGCCGAGAACCGTCCCGAGTTCGGTTCCAAATACCAGCGCTACTGATCGTTTGTACCCGCCGTTGTCGATTCCTGCCGGGGGCGCTCTGCCCCCCGCAGCGTTCACTACCGAACCGCCATGTTCTCTGACACAAAAGCCCCGCTGTTTCCCGACGACAGCCGTCATGGCTCGTACTAAGCTGCGCGATTGTTTTGTTCAGGGACGATCCATGAAACGATTTGCCGCCTGTCTGCTGTCCATGCTGGCCCTGACGGCCACCGCGGCGGACCTGCAACTGCTCACCGATAACCACCCGCCCTTGCATTTCATGCAAGGCAATCAGCTCGCAGGATTCGGGGTGGACGTGGTGCAGGCCCTGGCGACCCAGACCGGCGATCGCATCCATCTGCAACAAGTCCCGCTGCTGCGCGCCCTGCGCATGGCCAGCGATACCCCCGACACCGGCGTATTCACCGTGCTGCGTACCGATGAGCGCGATGATCGCTATCAATGGGTCGGGCCGCTGATCGAAGTCGAAACCGCGCTGTACGCCCGCGACAATCTCCAGCCTCCCGTGCACAGCCTGCGTGAAGCCGATCATCTGGGCCGGATCACCGTGCCGCGCAAATGGCTGGTCTACAGCTACCTGCAAGGGCAAGACCTGAACAACCTCTACGGCGTGGAAACCCCGGAGCAGATGATGCGGCTGTTCAGCCTGGGGCGTACCGATTTCGTGGTCTCCGATACCTGGTCCAAAGCCGCCCTCGCCCGCGAACAAGGCATGGAGCCGGGACGCTTGCAGTACCAGATCCCGTTGATGAAACAGAACACCTACATTGCCTTTTCGCCGCAGACTGATCCGAAACAGGTCGCACGCTGGCAGCAGGCGCTGGATACATTGCGGGCCGACGGCCGTCTGGAGCAGCTGCGCCAGCGCTGGCTGAGCAATACCCTACCGCGCTGATCGCGCATCAACACCTTCGATAACAACTATGCGCAAGGGTGTTTTCACATCAAAACCCTCCAGCACTACAGTGGGCCCCATCTTCTCCCCACTCTCTGGAGCAACATCATGAAAGACATCATCGCACTCGGCTTCATTGTTTCCCTGATCGGCGCCACTTCCGCCATCGCTGCCCCACACGCCAGCACTCCAGTTGTCGCGGCTGCGACCGTTGGCCAGTCCGGCACCCTGAACGTCGACACCGTCAGCAACGACGCCGAACACCAAGGCCTCAAACTCCAACAGAACGCCGAACAGACCAAACTGTACGTCGCGGAAAACCGCCCGGAATTCGGTTCCAAATATCAGCGCTACTGAGTGATCGGTTTGAGCTGCCAGAAACAGGAAACCCCGCCAAAGCGGGGTTTCTTGCATTCGGGCGTCAGCGCACCAGTCGCGCGGCCAGCGCCTTGGCCTGCAACGCCACGTCGGTGACAGCGGTGCTTTCCCACCACATGCCACGCAGCGGCGGGCCCAAGGCGAACAAGCGGTTCGAGACCCGACCCTCTTCATCCAGCACCGCACCGTCCACCGCCGCCGCGATGCCCAGCGCCAACGGCCCCGGGCGAACCAGGCCACGCGCCAACAACTGCTGCGGCAAAGGTCGCGCGACCCGGCGCCAGTCGTATTCGATGCCGCTTGAGTTGATCAACGCCGCGCCCTGCACCACGCGGGTTTCAGCCTCACCGCGAGGGCGAATGCGGATACCCACGCCGTCGCCCGATACCGGCTCAAGCCCCTTGTAAGACGCCGCCTGAATGCGCAATCGCCCTTCCCGATGCAGTCGCTCGACCAATTCCGCGCTCAGCGGCGGTGAACGATGGTGATGACTTTCCCACCACGGTCGCACATGGCGCACGAACTGCCGGCGCTGCGCATCGCTGGCCTGGCTCCACAAGCGACCGATGTGCGCCCGCACGGTGTCGAGCGGCGCCTGCCAGTCGATGCCTTGGGCGATGGCGTCGCGGCAATGCCGGCGCAATTCGCGCAGTAACTGGCGCGGCGTGCGGATGCTGTGATCCTCGGCGAGGAAGTCCACCCACGCCGGCGGCTGCCGACGCACATGGGGCAACAGCCCGTGCCGGGAAAACACTTCGATCGGCCCGCGATGCCCGGCCTGCTCCAGCGAGACCACGGCATCGACCATGGTCAGGCCGGAGCCGATGATCAACACCGTGGATTGCGGATCGAGCTGGCGCATGGCCGCGACATCCCACGGATCGAGCGCCGCCGCGTTGAGGCCGCTGGATTCTTTTTGCGGGGTGCGGGCAGCCGGGAACATCCCGGTCGCCAACACGGCAAAAGCACCCTGCAACTGTTGACCGTCACTCAAGATGAGCTGCACGGAATCGTTGGAGGCCTGAACATCGACCACTTCGGCGCGCACATGCTCGACCGTCGAACCGTGTTGCGCGCCCACCTGCTGCGCCTCCGCCAGACGCTGCTGCACATACACGCCGAACAAACCCCGAGGTGGAAACAGTTCGCTGACCGGTACATGTTGCTGATCCGACTCCGGCCAGCCACCGCCAGCGATGTGATCGGTCAGCCATTGAGTCAGGTCATCGGCATTGTCCGGATCGACGCTCATCCGCGCCGCATTGCCGTTGAGCGTGTGGCCCAGTTCCACCGCGCTGTACGCTTCGCCCCGGCCCAGTTCGGCCCGGGGCTCGATCACCAGAATCTTTCTGCGCCCCGGCAAACGCAGCAATTGCACTGCCAGCATCGTGCCGCTGAGGCCGCCGCCGACAATCAGGATGTCGGCGTGACGGATGGCGGTCGTATCGGTTTGAGTCATGCCGTTCTCGCAACTGAGGATGTGCTCGGGCCAGTGTCATTCAGACGCCGCGAAGGCGTCTAGACGGACGTCATTTTTTTATCATGCCGATGCGACTTGCAGCGTGTTTCATTCCGTTGCGACTGTCAGATCACCACATTACGCACAAAACGCGCCGCCACTTCCCCATCATTGCGATAGGCGTGCGGCTGATTACTGGCGAACATGTAAAACTCCCCGGCGGCAATGTGCTGGGGCTGGTCGCCGAGCATCAGAGTCAGGCAGCCCTCGAATACGAAAATCTGCTCGCTCCAGCCGTCGGCGTCCGGCTGCGAGGGATAGACCTCACCCGGTTGCAGGCACCATTCCCACTGCTCCACCGCGCGGGTGGCATTGGCCTTGGATAGCAAAACGGCTTTGCTGCCGGGGATGCTGCCGGCCCAGGCAAGTTCGTTGATACGGCCCGGATCGCGATTGTCCGGGGCCTGGATCAGATCGCTGAAGGCCACTTCGAGGGCTTCGGCGACACGGTCGAGGGTGGTCAGGCTGACATTCTTCTCGCCGGCCTCGATGGCCACCAGCATTCGCCGGCTGACCCCGGACTTTTCCGCGAGGGCTGTCTGGCTCATGTCGGCGGCGTGGCGCAGGCGCCGAACGTTCTGGCTGACGTGTTGCAGGACCGAAGCCCGCTGAACAGAATCTTTGTGCACTATATTGCTCACTGGCTGGGGTTGGGCAGTATACTGCGCACCATTTGGCGCATTGTGCGTCTCCTTCTTAAAAGTGCGCAAGGTCATGACGTCAGCCAACTCCCCTCAAACTCCCCTGCGGTTTTCCCGGTTCAGCAAAGCCGAGTGCGTGCTGGTGTTGATCACCATGCTTTGGGGCGGCACCTTCCTGCTGGTGCAGCACGCCATGACCGTCAGCGGCCCGATGTTTTTCGTCGGCCTGCGCTTTGCCGCCGCAGCTGGCATTGTTGCGCTGTTCTCCTGGAAACACCTGCGAGAACTGACCCTGTTCGAATTCAAGGCTGGCGCCTTTATCGGCGTGGCGATCCTGCTCGGTTATGGCTTGCAGACCGTTGGGTTGCAGAGTATCCCAAGCAGTCAGTCGGCGTTCATAACCGCGCTGTACGTGCCGTTCGTGCCGCTGTTGCAATGGCTGGTGCTGGGCCGGCGCCCGGGTCTGATGCCGAGCATTGGCATCATGCTGGCGTTTACCGGGCTGATGCTGCTTTCCGGGCCTTCGGGGGCTTCGCTGAATTTCAGCCCCGGTGAAATCGCCACGCTGATCAGCGCCATCGCGATAGCAGCCGAAATCATCCTGATCAGCAACTATGCCGGGCAGGTCGATGTGCGTCGCGTAACCGTTGTGCAACTGGCGACGACTTCGGTGCTGTCGTTTTTGATGGTGGTACCGACCGGCGAGGCGATTCCGGACTTCTCGTGGCTGTTGCTGAGTACGGCTCTGGGCCTGGGCGCGATGAGTGCGGCGATTCAGGTGGCGATGAACTGGGCGCAGAAAAGTGTTTCGCCGACCCGAGCGACCTTGATCTACGCCGGTGAACCGGTGTGGGCCGGGATCGTCGGTCGTATTGCGGGTGAGCGCCTTCCGGCCATCGCATTGGTGGGTGCGGGACTGATCGTGGCGGCGGTGATCGTCAGTGAATTGAAGACCAAAGGCAAAGCGACACAAACGGTCACGGAAGAATTGGAGCACGAGACCGAAGGCTAAACGGGGGTTTTACGGCTACTTTGTAGGATTCAGAGACATCCTCGCGTTTGGCGATCCGGGAGCTGGCACGTATGATGCTTCACAAACTTCCGCAGATTAGAAGCCTATGTCCCTGATAGTTCTACTGCTTCTGCCTTTTCTGGGCAGCTGTCTGGCAGCAGTGCTGCCGCACAACGCACGTAACGCCGAATCCCTGCTGGCAGGTCTGGTCGCACTGATCGGCACTGTCTCGGTCGCGCTGCTGTACCCGCAGATCGCCCACGGCGGCGTGATTCGCGAAGAATTCACGTGGCTGCCCAGCCTGGGCCTGAACTTCGTCCTGCGCATGGACGGCTTCGCTTGGCTGTTCTCGATGCTGGTGCTGGGCATCGGCACTCTCGTTTCCTTATATGCCCGTTATTACATGTCGCCGGATGACCCGGTGCCGCGTTTCTTCGCGTTCTTTCTGGCGTTCATGGGCGCCATGCTCGGGCTGGTGATCTCCGGCAACCTGATTCAAATCGTATTCTTCTGGGAGCTGACTAGCCTTTTCTCGTTCCTGTTGATCGGCTACTGGCACCACCGCCACGACGCCCGGCGCGGCGCCTATATGGCGTTGATGGTTACCGGTGCCGGCGGATTGTGCCTGCTGGCGGGGGTCATGATCCTCGGCCATGTGGTCGGCAGCTATGACCTGGACAAGGTCCTGGCCGCCGGCGATCAGATTCGCGCACATGCCCTCTACCCCATCCTGCTTCCCCTCATTCTTATCGGCGCCCTCAGCAAAAGCGCCCAGTTCCCCTTCCACTTCTGGCTGCCGCACGCCATGGCGGCGCCCACACCGGTTTCGGCGTACCTGCACTCGGCGACCATGGTCAAGGCCGGTGTTTTCCTGCTGGCCCGTCTGTGGCCGTCGCTGTCCGGCAGCGAAGAATGGTTCTACATCGTCAGCGGCGCCGGTGCCGCCACGCTGTTGCTCGGCGCGTACTGCGCGATGTTCCAGAACGATCTCAAGGGACTGCTGGCCTACTCGACCATCAGCCACCTCGGTCTGATCACGCTGCTGCTGGGCCTGAACAGTCCGCTCGCCGCTGTGGCGGCGGTGTTCCACATTCTCAACCACGCGACCTTCAAGGCCTCGCTGTTCATGGCCGCCGGGATCATCGACCACGAAAGCGGTACCCGCGATATCCGCAAGCTCAACGGTCTGTTCAAACTGATTCCCTTCACCGCCACCCTGGCGATGGTCGCCAGTGCCTCCATGGCCGGCGTGCCACTGCTCAACGGTTTCCTGTCCAAGGAAATGTTCTTCGCCGAAACCGTGTTCATCAACGCCACCGCGTGGGTTGAAACCAGCCTGCCGATCGTCGCGACCATTGCCGGTATGTTCAGCGTGGCCTATTCGCTGCGTTTCACCGTTGATGTGTTCTTCGGCCCGACTGCCACCGACCTGCCGCACACCCCGCACGAGCCCCCGCGCTGGATGCGTGCGCCGGTGGAACTGCTGGTGTTCACCTGCCTGCTGGTGGGGATTTTCCCGGCCCAGGTGGTCGGACCGTTGCTGGCCGCTGCCGCGTTGCCGGTGGTGGGTGGCGTGCTGCCGGAATACAGCCTGGCGATCTGGCACGGCCTCAATGCACCGATGATCATGAGCCTGATCGCCATGTCCGGCGGCATCGTGCTGTATCTGCTGCTGCGCAACCAGCTCAAGCGCGGCCGCTTCAAGTATCCGCCGCTGGCGGGCCGCCTCAACGGCAAGCGAATGTTCGAACGCAGTCTGGTGGCGATGATGCGTCTGGCCCGGCGGCTGGAGCGGAGGATCGGCACCAAGCGTCTGCAAACCCAGCTGTTCCTGATGGTGTTGGCGGCAGTGCTGGCCGGCCTGATCCCGATGCTGCACAGCGACCTGAGCTGGGGCGACCGGCCGAAGATCCCGGGCTCGATCGTGTTCGTGACCCTGTGGCTGCTGGCAATCGCCTGCGCCCTCGGCGCCGCGTGGCAGGCCAAGTATCACCGTCTCGCCGCCCTGACCATGGTCAGCGTCTGCGGGCTGATGACCTGCGTGACGTTCGTCTGGTTCTCGGCGCCGGATCTGGCCTTGACGCAGCTGGTGGTCGAAGTGGTGACCACGGTCCTGATCCTGCTCGGCCTGCGCTGGCTGCCACGGCGGATCGAAGAGGTTTCGCCGCTGCCAAGCAGCCTGCGCAAGGCGCGAGTACGCCGTCTGCGCGACCTGCTGCTGTCGATTGCCGTCGGCGGCGGCATGGCGCTGCTGTCCTACGCCATGCTGACCCGGCAGACGCCGAACGACATTTCCTCGTTCTACCTGAGCCGTGCTCTGCCCGAGGGCGGCGGCAGCAACGTGGTCAACGTGATGCTGGTGGATTTCCGTGGTTTCGACACCCTCGGCGAAATCACGGTGCTCGCCGCCGTGGCACTGACCGTATTCGCCCTGCTGCGTCGTTTCCGCCCACCGAAAGAAAGCCTGCAACTGCCGGCCCAGCAACGCCTGCTCGCCCCCGATGTGGTCACCGATCTGGTCAACCCGCGCTCGGCCAGCGACACCGCGCTCGGCTTCATGATGGTGCCGGCGGTGCTGGTGCGCCTGCTGCTGCCGATTGCGCTGGTGGTGTCGTTCTACCTGTTCATGCGCGGGCACAACCAGCCGGGTGGCGGCTTCGTCGCCGGTCTGGTGATGTCGGTGGCGTTCATCCTGCAATACATGGTCGCCGGCACCCAGTGGGTCGAGGCGCAAATGAGCCTGCGGCCGCTGCGCTGGATGGGCACCGGCCTGCTGTTCGCCACCGTCACCGGCCTCGGGGCAATGGCGGTCGGTTATCCGTTCCTGACCACCCACACCTGGCATTTCAGCTTGCCGCTGCTGGGTGACATCCATATCGCCAGCGCGCTGTTCTTCGATATCGGCGTCTACGCCGTGGTGGTCGGCTCGACCTTGCTGATCCTCACCGCCCTCGCCCACCAATCGGTCCGGGGCCACAAAACCGCTGCCGCCAAAGGAGCCGTCTGATGGAAGAAGTCATCGCAATCGCCATCGGCGTGCTCGCCGCCTCCGGGGTCTGGCTGATCCTGCGGCCACGGACGTTCCAGGTGGTGATGGGCCTGTGCCTGCTGTCCTACGGCGTCAACCTGTTCATCTTCAGCATGGGCAGCCTGTTCATCGGCAAGGAGCCGATCATCAAGGACGGCGTGCCGCAGGACCTGCTCAATTACACCGACCCGCTGCCCCAGGCGCTGGTGCTGACGGCCATCGTCATCAGCTTCGCCATGACCGCATTGTTCCTGGTGGTGTTGCTCGCCTCACGAGGCCTGACCGGTACCGACCACGTTGATGGAAGGGAGCCCAAGGAATGACGGCGATGACTCACCTGATCGCCGCACCGATCCTGCTGCCGCTGCTGACCGCAGCCATCATGCTGATGCTCGGCGAGAAGCACCGTCCGCTGAAGGCGAAAATCAACCTGTTCTCCAGCCTCCTCGGCCTCGGCATTTCAGTGATGTTGCTGCAATGGACCCAGACCACCGGCGTGCCCGGCTCGATCGGTGTGTACCTGCCGGGCAACTGGCAGGTGCCGTTCGGCATCGTGCTGGTGGTCGATCGTCTGTCGGCATTGATGCTGGTGCTGACCGGGATCATCGGCGTCAGCGCCCTGCTGTTCGCCATGGCCCGCTGGGACGGCGCCGGGTCGAGCTTCCACGCGTTGTTCCAGATTCAGTTGATGGGACTCTATGGCGCGTTCCTGACGGCGGACCTGTTCAACCTGTTCGTGTTCTTCGAGGTGCTGCTCGCTGCGTCCTACGGCCTGCTGCTTCACGGTTCGGGCCGGGCGCGTGTGTCGTCGGGGCTGCATTACATCTCGATCAACCTGCTGGCCTCGTCGCTGTTTTTGATCGGCGCGGCATTGATCTACGGAGTGACCGGCACGCTGAACATGGCGGATCTGGCCCTGAAGATCCCGCTGGTGCCGGAGGCCGACCGTGGCCTGCTGCACGCCGGCGCGGGAATTCTGGCCGTGGCGTTCCTGGCCAAGGCCGGCATGTGGCCGCTGAACTTCTGGCTGGTACCGGCCTACTCGTCGGCCAGTGCGCCGGTAGCGGCGATGTTCGCGATTATGACTAAAGTCGGCGTCTACACCCTGCTGCGCCTGTGGACGCTGCTGTTCTCGGGCCAGGCCGGCGCTTCGGCGTATTTCGGCGGCGACTGGCTGATCTACGGCGGCATGGCCACCATGGCCGGCGCAGGTGTGGCGATCATCGCCGCGCAGCGCCTGGAACGCATGGCCAGCCTGAGCATTCTGGTGTCGGCGGGAATTCTGCTGTCGGCCGTGGGGTTCGCCCAGCCGAACCTGATCGGTGCGGCGCTGTTTTATCTGGTCAGCTCGACCCTGGCGCTGAGTGCGCTGTTCCTGCTGGCCGAGTTGATCGAACGTTCGCGCACCGCCATCGAAGTACCGCTGGAAGACGAGAACGAACTGCTGCCGCGTCCGCAGGAATGGCAACGCCCCGTCAAAGGCATCAACCTCGACGACGAGCAGAAAGCTGTGGTCGGCCAGGTGATCCCATGGACCATGGCGTTCCTTGGTCTGAGCTTCATTGCCTGCGCGCTGCTGATCATCGGCATGCCGCCGCTGTCCGGGTTCATCGGCAAGCTCAGCCTGATCGGCGCCCTGCTCAACCCGCTGGGACTCGGTGCCGGCGAACCGATCTCGAATGCTGCCTGGGCGTTGCTGGCCCTGCTGATCCTTACCGGCCTCGGCTCGTTGATGGCATTCTCGCGCCTGGGGATCCAGCGCTTCTGGTCGCCAGAGGAGCGCCCGTCGCCCGTGCTGCGCAAACTGGAATGCACGCCGATTTTCCTGCTGCTCGGCCTGAGCATCGCCCTGACCTTCAAGGCTGAACCGCTGCTGCGTTACACCCAGGCAGCGGCCGATGCCCTGAACAATCCGCAGCAATACGTAATGGCGGTGCTCGGCACCCGCGCCGTGCCGAGTCCGGAAGCCAAGGCTGCGCTGCTGGAGGTGCAACCATGAAGCGTCTGTTTCCTGCTCCTTGGCTGTCGCTTGCGCTGTGGTTGCTCTGGCTGGTGCTGAACCTGTCGGTCAGCCCGGGCAACCTGCTGCTGGGTGCCGTACTCGGTTTCTGCGCCCCGCTGATGATGCGCAAACTGCGCCCGCAACGGATTCGCATCCGCCGCCCGGGCACGATCCTGCGATTGTTTCTGCTGGTCGGGCGTGACGTGATCGTCTCGAACCTGCAGGTGGCCTGGGGCGTTCTCAACGCCGGTCGCCGGCCGCTTCGTTCACGTTTCATCAAGGTGCCGCTGGACCTGCGCGATGCCAACGGTCTGGCGGCGCTGTCGATGATCTGTACGGTCGTGCCCGGCACGGTGTGGTCGGAGCTGGCGCTGGATCGCAGCATTCTGTTGCTGCACGTCTGGGATCTGGATGACGAGGCGCAGTTCATCCAGCACTTCAAGGTCACTTACGAGCGGCCGTTGATGGAGATTTTCGAATGAGCCCGCTGCTGTCGAACGCGATACTGCTGACGCTGTTCCTGTTTTCCTTGGCCATGGTCCTTACGCTGGTGCGCCTGTTCAAAGGCCCGTCGGCACAGGACCGCGTACTGGCGCTGGATTACCTGTACATCGTCGCCATGCTGATGATGCTGACCCTGGGGATTCGTTATGCCAGTGACACCTACTTCGAAGCGGCGCTGCTGATCGCGCTGTTCGGCTTCGTCGGCTCGTTTGCCCTGGCGAAATTCCTCCTGCGTGGCGAGGTGATCGAGTGAACGCTGAACTGTCTCTCTGGGTGGAAATCCCGGTGGCGATCCTTTTGGTGCTCAGCGGCGTGTTCGCCCTGATCGGTGCCATCGGCCTGCTACGGATAAAAGATTATTTCCAGCGCATGCACCCACCGGCGCTGGCCTCGACCCTCGGTGCGTGGTGCGTGGCGCTGGCCTCGATCATCTGTTTTTCCGCGCTCAAGTCCGGGCCGGTGCTGCACGCATGGCTGATTCCGATTCTGCTGTCGATTACCGTGCCGGTGACTACCTTGCTGCTGGCGCGGGCGGCGCTGTTCCGCAAGCGCATGGCCGGGGATGATGTGCCGGCCGAGGTCAGCAGCCGGCGCACTGAAACCGGCAGTTAAATCCAGGCAACAGCCAACAGCCCGGCTCCCAATATCAGACACAGCGGCGAGTAAACCCAAGTGTCGAGCCGGGCGAACCGCGACCCCTTCACTTCCTTGAAAAAACCCACCAGTTCCGAATCGCCAATCGCCCGCGCAAACATCAGCAGCGCAATCGCGCTGATCACCCATTGCAGCGCCCAGTGATGCACGGCGGGCAGCCACCATCCCACTCGCATGCACACCAGTGCGGCAATCAGTAGCAGGGCTGCTGCCACCACCAGCGTGATCCAACCTGACGGCTTGAACGCCGGCCTGAGTGTCAGCCCGCCGTTGTCCACCGGGACCTGCGGCACCACCGCCACGGCTGCCCATTGCCCACCCATCGCCCAATACACATGCATCAGGCTGATCACCGCAAATATCGTCACCAGCCATTGAGCCAACACAAAGGTCATGGTCGAGAATCCTTTAAAGGGATTTGAACAAAACATCCTAGTCGGCATTTTTCCATGTGCACGACCGGTCGGCGGTGCGGTAAAGTGCCGCCCCATGAAATTCACCCGTACCGATCGTTCACTGCTGGCCTGGATGCTCTATTGCTGCGTCCTGTTCAACGTGTTCGCCTGCAGCATCGGTCACGGACAAATGGTCGGCATGCAGCTCAACGGTATCGGTGGCCAGTTCTGCGCCGTCGATCCGAGCACCCAGGCGCCGCTCGCCTCAAATCCCGCCGAAGAAAAACTGCCTACCCTGGCCAAAGCCTTCGGCTGTCCGCTCTGCTCCACCGGCGGCATGGGCCCGGCGTTCAACTCCAGCCTGACCCTGGCGATTCTGCCGGAACAACACAGCCCGCCGCTGCCGGCCATCGTCAGCGCCGACCTTCCTGCCCGCTTTATCTGGCCTTCGGCCAATCCCCGCGCCCCGCCGCTCGCCTGAGTGCCCTTGCCTTTTTGATCTGTCAGCCCACTGCGCCAACGCGCGGCGTTCGCCTGTGCGCTGACTCCGAGAACAAGCATTCAGGATTCAATCAATGAAACAACTTACCTTGCTGGCGAGCCTGTGCGGCTGCCTGTCCGTCAACGTCTGGGCGCAATCCACCGTGGATCTGGCGCCGATCACCATTGACGGCGAGTCCGGTGCCGAGCCTGGCCTGAGCCTCGACCAGTCCAGCGGCATGGCCTCGCGCCTCGGCCTCAGCGTGCGCGACACTCCGGCTTCGGTGGCCATTGCCAACCGCAGTGACATCGAACGTCGCGGTTCGCAAAGCTTTCAGGACGCGGCCAACACCTTGCCGGGCGTGAACGCCAGTGCCCCGCCTGGCTTTGGCGGGTTCGTCTCCTATCGCGGTTTCACCAGCAGCCAGATCACCCAGATGTTCAACGGCGTCAACGTTTCCGGCGGGCTGGCGCGGCCAGTGGATTCATGGATTTATGACCGGGTGGAACTGGTCGGCGGCCCGTCATCGTTGATCAACGGCGCGGGCTCGGTCGGTGGCTCGCTGAACTACGTGACCAAACTGGCCACCCGCGACGAGCAAGCCATCGAAGGCCGGGTCAGCTATGGCACCTACGACACCACCGAAACCGCGTTCGGCCTCAATCACGCGCTGACCGAACCCGGTGCCGACGTTCGGCATTACGCGCGACTCGACGTCAGCCACAACACCAGCAACGGCTACATTGACCGCCAGGAACGCGATGCCTGGAGCGTGGCGTTCTCGCTGCTCAGCGATCTGACGCCGAACCTGTCGCACACCCTGGCCCTGGAATATCAGGACGAACACGAAGACAGCCCGTACTGGGGCACGCCGGTGCTCAACCCCAAGGCCGGCGAGTTGAAGATCGACAAGCACAACCGCTTCAACAACTACAACGTCGAGGACGGCCGCTACGAGCAGCGGACGATCTGGGTGCGCTCGATCATCGATTACCGGATCAACGACAGCACCACCCTGCGCAACACCCTCTATCACCTCGACAGTCAGCGTGATTACCGCAACCTGGAAACCTATCAATACAACGCCGACAACAGCGCGGTGAACCGCTCCACTGCGTATCAGGTGCGACATCAGGGCGAGCAGAACGGCAACCAATTCGAACTGCGCCACGACAACACCCTGTTCGGCCTCGACACCACCTGGTCCGGCGGATTCGAGTACAAGGTCAACCAGACCACCAACTCGCCGCTGAACGTCAAAGGCGCCAGCGCGGTGAACCCGAACAACTACCGACCGGGGCATTTCTATGACATCCCCGGAACGATGCCGGGTTTTGTCAGCGACAAGACCAACGAAGTCACCACCAAAGCGCTGTTTGCCGAGAATCGCCTGGCACTGACCGACAAGCTTTCGCTGCTCACTGGTCTGCGCTATGACGACATCGACCTCGACGTGACCAACCATCGCACGGTAACGGCAAGCAACCCGCATCATCTGAAGCGCAGCTGGGATCCGGTCACCGGGCGCATCGGCCTGACCTATCAGTTCATTCCGTCAGCCAATGTATACGTGCAATACAGCACTGCCGCCGAGCAACCCAATGGCACCCAGGACTTTGATGTCTCGACCGGCAAGCAATGGGAAATCGGCAGCAAGTTCGACTACCTGAACGGACGCGGTTCGGCAACGGTGGCCGCCTACACCATCGAGCGCAAGGACTTCGCGGTGACGGATCCACTGGACCCGACCAGCAGCATTCCGGTCGGCCAGCAGACGTCGAAGGGTATCGAGATTGCCAGCTCGTTGCGGATCACCGACAAGTTGCTGGCCGAAGGCAACTTCGCCTGGGTCGATGCGCAATACGATGAGTTCAACGAAAAGAACCCCGCCGGCGTGGTGGTTTCGCGCAAGGGCAACACACCGACCAACGTGCCGGACCGGGTCGGCAATCTGTGGCTGACCTACGATTTCTCGCCAAAATGGCAAGGCGGGGTCGATGCGCGGTACGTGGCGTCGGTGTTCGCCGATAATGCCAACACCATGACCGTGCCGTCGTACACGCTGTTTGGCAGCTTTCTCAGCTACAAGGTGGATTCGCACACCACTGTGACCGGACGGGTGCGCAACCTGACGAATGAGGTGTATGCCGAGTTCGCCCATGTGTCGCCGGCGTATTACCTCGGCACACCGCGTACATTCGAGCTGGCTGTACAGACGCGGTTCTGATTCATCCTGGCGAGGGCGTCGCCCCTCGCCACTTCACTACAGACCTGCCTGAACCTTCTGCGCCACATCCTTCGGCAGCCACGCCTGCCACACATCCGGGTGCGCCTTCATGAACGCCACCGCCGCGTCCCGAGGCGCCGTGTGTTTCTCGCTCATTTCGGCCAGCGCCTTGTTCAGGTCATCAATCGGAAAATCGACCTTGCTGAAGAACTCGGCAATCTCCGGATGCTGTTTCTGGAACGGCGTAGACACACCGATCGACAGCTTCGAGGCCAGTGACCGGGTCGGTTTTGGATTGGGATTATCGGCGTCGGTCAGGGTCTTCCAGGCCTCGGCATCGAACGGCGGCTCTTCCAGTTGAATCAGCTTGAACTTGCCGAGCAATGGCGTCGGCGACCAGTAATAGAACAGCACCGGTTTACCGCGGCGGATCGATGAGCTGATTTCGGCATCGAGTGCCGCACCGGAGCCGCTGCGGAAATTGACGAAATCGTCCTGCAAGCCGTAAGCCGTCAGTTTCTGTTTGTTCACCACCTCCGACGTCCAGCCGATCGGGCTGTTGAGAAACCGTCCCTTGCTCGGGGTTTCCGGGTCCTTGAACACGTCCTTGTACTTCTTCAGATCGCTGACACTGCGCAGGTCCGGTGCCAATGGCTTGATGCCTTTGGCCGGATCGCCCTTGATCACGTATTCCGGTACCCACCAGCCTTCGGTGGCACCTTTGACCGTATCGCCCAGGCTCGCGACCTTGCCTTCGGCTTCGGCCTTGACCCAAACCGGACTGCGCCCGGCCCATTCTTCGCCGATGACCTGAATGTCATTGTTGGCCAATGCGGTCTCCAGCGTGATGGTGGTGCCCGGCAAAGTATCGGTCGGAAGCCCATAGCCCTTCTCGACAATGATCCGCAGGACATCGGTAATCAGGCTGCCGCTTTCCCAGTTCAGATCGGCGAAGTGGATCGGCGTCTGCGCCGCGCTCACCGCAGGCATCACCGTCATCAAACCGAATGTGGTCAACCCGGCGGCAAGCAACCGTCGAAATCCGTTCATGCTTTTGCACCTCGTGCTGTTCACAGCAATAGCAGGATGGCCTGACAGAAGACCGCAAGCCTCTGAATACTCAGTCAACTGACTGTAGACGAGGTTCCTGCTTTTTCAGGGGCATGACACGGACAAGGCTACTTTTCAGACATTTCCTGCAGGCTCTTCAGCTCGCGTCTGACCATGCTGGCGTATTCCGCAGGCTGCAAGGCGTAGATTTGCGAAGCGACCCAACCCAGCCACGCGCCCTTCAGTTCGGCCTTTGCAACGAACAACCGACGTGCTTCTTCGCGGGCACTGTCGAGGTTCTGCAAATGGAAATCGGCGCGACTCACTCGCTGGCCTTGAAGGTCACCAGCTCGCCCTTGCGCCACTTGGCGGCTTTGGCGGTGACGGCTTTCAGGGTCTTGGTCAGGCCTTCCTGCAACTGCTCGTTGGCTGCGAACACGGTGACCGCGCTGTGGCCTTCCTTGAACACGATGGCATGGCCGTCGCCCGTGCTGACAAACGCGTAGTCGCCCAGACCGTACACAGTCATTTTGATTTCGCGAAAGCGGATGTCCATCTTGCCGCCTTCTCGGCTGGGCAGCACCGACGCGCTGAAATGATCGCCGACCTTGAGCTTGAGGCCAGGTTTGTCATCGACCACCAAGGCGCTTTCCGTGTCGATCTCGGCAACGTAAATGCCTTCGGCGTTCTGCTCGGTGATGTAAACAAAACGCGATTGAAACTGCTTGACCAGCTTTGCCCGCAAATCACCCAGCACGAACAAAGCATGCATATCGAGGTTACTGACTGCCAAAGAAACATCCCCACACTTGAAAAGAGTGCCGTACGCGAAAAGCGCCCACGGCAGAAAAAGTCGGCCCGGCCGAAGTGTTGCGCGATGACTCGAATATACGCCTGAGCGAGCGAAGTGCTTATTCAACGCGAGTTGCACAAGACTACTGGAATGCCACTCGCGAAACCTGCAAAGACGTTCTCCAAATGTTGAAGGAAAATGCGTCACGCCCGCCCAGAGAAAGCTGATTACGAACTTTAGGGAAAAAACTCACCAAGAAAATCACTTTTCCGACATATCGCACGCAAAAAATTGCTTTAGATAGCGCCATGCCGTCGACAGGTGTTGGCGATTCTAGAGCAGCGATGCTGTTCTCGACTACCCGCAGTGGCCAGTAAATGCGGGTCAATCCATGAAAAGGACTTCATATGTGCACTTTGACGCATTTTGCCGTGGCCCACGAGCCCGCCTTTGTCTTGAACAATTCTGGTTTCGAGAATGTTCCTACAATGCAGCCTTGCACTCAGGAGCCGTTATTTCAGGTGATCCCTGCAGGCAATGCCTTTTTCCATATTAGAGAAAAGTCGACGGGCCTTGTCAGAGGATTCCGAGAGGATCACAACGCCGCCTGCGCCCTCGCCCGCTCACTGGAATCGCGAATCGAACTCCTGGCCAGCGCGCACCTCAGATAAAGAGAGTCATCGACCCCGCCATCCTTCAAGGAGCACACCATGGAACTGCCTGCCTACAACCTGACAACTCTGTTCGATCAATTAGGGCTGCCTTCGGAGGAAACAGCGATTGACGACTTCATCGAAGCCCATCCACTGGATGCCAACACTAAATTGATTGATGCCGAATTCTGGAGCCCGCAACAGGCGCAGTTGCTCAAGGAGTGGCTGCGTGCCGATGGCGAGGAAGCCGTGATGGTCGATGAGCTGAACGTGCGCCTGCACCGGGGCAAATGATTTCGATCAGTGCAGGCAGTCACTGGGTTCAGCGCTCAACTGCTCAAGCCACGCGGCCCTGCACTCTTCCGCTTCATTACGACTCGCGAAAGCGGTGCCACGGCGTTCGCCATTGAGCAGCACCACCCAGCAGACACTTTGCCCCATCGCGCGCAGCCCGGCGGGTACGCCGCTGCCGATCATCACCGCGACATCGACTCTGCATTGCATGCTGACCTCCCAACTTCATTAGCAACCTAACTATGTAGGCATGTTAATGATCTGGATCAGGATGAAACAGCTGCGCGTCTGTACAGCTTAATTGCAGTTCCGGCAACAATGCCTCAGCGCGGATTCTCCGGTTTGTAGCCCAGACGCAACCCGCCCCAGTGGCGGCCCTTGACCATGATCGGCACCGACAGATCGTGCATCAGCTCGCCGGTATCGCGGGTGTAGGTCTGCAACAGCACGGGTTGCTGATGGCTGCCGCAGCGGATACCGGTGCGGTCGGCGAATTTGCGTTTGGTGCGATTGTTGACGGTATCGACCTGCACATCCCCGGTCAGCGGCTGGCTGAATGCCTGATTGTGGGTCGGCACGTAACCCTGCTGCGTGCAGGCAATGGCGAACACCAGGCCTTCGTGGCGCGGCAACAACGGTTCCTGAATCGCCGGGAGTACCTGATCGGTGTAGCGGTCGAAACGGGTCTGGAACTTGGCAGGTTGTGTATCGGGAATCGGCTGATACTGGCGGTCAAACAGATCTTCAAGGCTGATGCGCCCTTGCTCGACATCGGCCTCGAACCGCGCGGCAATCTGGCTGGCGCCTTCGCGGGCAAGGTCGTAGATGCGTTGGTGATAGTCATCCAGCCCGACTTCGGCCAGGCGTTCGCTGATGGTTTCCGCCTGCCCTTCCATCTGTACGGCCGCGTCGGCCAGACGACGAGTCTGCTGGTCGCTGATAGCCAAATCGCTGCGCATCTGCTCGATGGCAGCGAACAGACTGTCGAGCTGTTCGCGATTGGTTTCCGCGCCTCGGGCGATTTCGCCCACCTGGCTTTCGACCCCGGCCGCCAGTCGCGCGATGTTTTCCAGGTGCTGACCGGTGTGCTCAACCTGCTCGACACCCGTGTGTAAATCGTCGGAGAGCTGGCGGATCTGCTCCACCACCTGCGCCGTGCGTTGCTGAATGTCGGCGACCATTTCCCCCACTTCACCGGTGGCCGTCGCGGTACGAGCCGCCAGGCCGCGCACTTCGTCCGCCACCACTGCAAATCCACGACCGTGCTCGCCGGCCCGGGCCGCTTCAATCGCGGCGTTCAATGCCAGGAGGTTGGTCTGGCTGGCGATGGACTGAATCACCAGCGTCACGCGCTGAATATCATCGCTGCGCTGGCTCAAGGCTTCGATCAGTTCGCGGCTCGCATTGGCGCGCTGGCTGAGCTGGTGCATGCGCGAGATCGAATCCACCAGTTCGGTGCGCCCTGCTGCGCTGCTGTGATGGGCTTCGCTGGCGGCGCCCAATGCCTCGCGGCTGAGCTGCGAAGTGGCCTGTTCAGTGGCGATCATGACTTCAGCGTTGTTGACGATCTGCGCGGCGGCGTCGAGTTGCGATTGCAACTTGCCGGCCAGCTCCTTGACGGAAAACGCCACGCCAGCGGCTGACAGCGCGTTATGGCTGGTGGTGTAGGAAAGGTCGCGAGTCAGCTCGGACATCGCGCTGCTGCTGTCGACCGGTTGAGCATCGGGGACCGCCCGAGAACGCAGGCGCGGCAGCCAGACGATCAGCACCGCCAGCGGCATGCTGACGTACAAGGGCCATTCGCCCAGGCTCATCCCGGCCAGCAACAGCATCAGGGCGATGCTTTGCAGGGTCGGCGTCAGCCAGCGATTCTTCGGCAAAACAACTGGTGCAGGCAGAGCCGCAACCAGAGATCCATCTCTCGTCATTTCGTTACCCCACGCTTGTTCTCATTGTTGTGACTGCATTAAACGCCACTACAACGCCATTATCCATGGTCCGTTAGTCGTGGGTCTGTGGCAGGTCAATGGAATGGCAGGGAGACTTTCCGGCAGACGAGAAAAAGCAAAGATCGCAGCCTTTTGCAGTTCCCGATGGAGCTGCAAAAGGCTGCGATCTTTTCGCGACGACCCATATTGAAGGGGTCGCCTCAGGAATCAGGCCTGACGCTGGTGCTTGTCGATCTGCTCGTGCCGCTCTTGAGCTTCGATGCAGTACTTGGTGGTCGGGCTGATCAGCAGGCGTTTCAGGCCAATAGGCTCGCCGCTGTCGTCGCACCAGCCAAAGCTGTCTTCCTTGATACGCTCAAGGGCCTGCTCGAGTTGCGGCAGCATGCGCTGGTCGCGATCGATCGCGTTTACCAGCCAGGTGCGCTCTTCTTCCACCGATGCGGCGTCCGCCGGGTCAGCCGGGGTGTCCAGGCTTTCGATGGCAATACGGTTCTGCTCAATGCGCTCATGGGTTTCGACTTTCATGTTCTGCAACAGCTCTTGAAAGAAAGCTTGTTGCTCGGCATTCATGTAGTCATCTGCCGGCATGGCCAGCAACTTGTCCTTTGTCATTGATATCTCTATAAAAAACGTGCATTAAGGCGAATTAGGGAGCGTTCCGGCGAACCGTCTGCGTTCATCGGAAAGGCATCGTTTATTGCAAACGCCACCCGGCACTCAATTTACGAAGGGGCGGCAGTCTAAGGCTCGTTTGAGGCCTCAGCAACTGTAAATACCGGGAATTTGTCCGACAAGGCCCGGAAACTGCTCTGACACAGGCTTCACAGCGCTCATCGGAGTGCGTTTATAGCAAGAAATTCAGTCGAGCGGCTGTATATAGAAGACAAACGTCGGACGAGCGGCGCTTTGTCGCATTTTCTGACGGCAGAATCCCCAAATTTGTAAGCGCCAACCAATGCCTCGCAAGGGCTGGCGTTGTGCATGAGCAGAAACTCAAGGTTGGCGAATCTGTGGCTGCGGTAGACTTTCCTCCAATAAATCGCGAACGGACTTGGGAAGGAGTTTCGGGTCTACATTTTCCTTGATCAACACCACGACTCTGTCGTTCGATGGTTCCAGTTCTCCGAGGTTCTGTGCAGTTACTGGAGGTGGAAGCAACGACTCAATGCTGTAGTTGATACCCCGGTACCCGATAGCAACCGGCCGAGCAAATGCCTGACGCAAGGTCACACCCAACGCGGAGGACCTGACTACCGACCCCGTAACGCCCGGCAAATCAGGAGCAACTTTGTTCACCCGGTCACGCAGTTGAGAATTGACCTGCTCCAACTCAGCCTCCAACTCGTCGATTCTGGCTTGACTGGTTGTCGACACTGCCGCGGTTGCGGTTTTTACCTCAGGCTGGGGCTTATCAGGCTTTTGAGGATCAGCCGGTTTGGTTTCCTTGTCTTCTTTTGTTTGAACCTTGCCTTCAGCACCAGCACCAGCACCAGCACCAGCACCAGCACCAGCACCAGCATTTGGCTCCTTGCGGAGTTTGAGCAACTGCGCTTCGATGCTTTTCTTCTTGTCACTCAGATCAACCATCGCCATGGTCAATGCCGAGAACGTGGCACTCATGCCCTCCTCAGAAGAAACACTCACATCAATGGCTCGGGCCAGGTATACGTCCGTGATCAAAACCAATACCGACTGCGCCCCCTCAGAACCTCTTCCGCTCGTACTTAATGCCTGCGCGGCCTCCTTTAACATTTGACGATCCTTTATGGTGTAACGCGTCGGCGCCACCTCGTTGAACCGGCGTCGTGCCTCCAGATAGCTCACACCATAGGTCTCCGCCGCCGGAACCGAGTAGGAAACGCTGTATTGTGATCGACGTCCCAACCCGATAAGCGCACCGATAGCATTGCTGGTGACATTGACGCCAACATCACTTTCAGCCAGTGAAGCAAAGGTAAATCCTGGGAAAGCTACCAAGCTATTTATCACCCGGTCACGAACCTTCAATGGTAAAACCTTTCTGGTCTGGACAGTACCAATGCCCGTGCCATCATCGTAGGTATCCGAAGACTCGAAGGTCACTGTTGGTGCAGACCGGTACAACTCCTCACTCAGATCGATGTGATCGACGCGGATCGATCCCAACACATAATCGGCAGTCTTGCTTTTCTGGCCTTTCCCAACAGAACGCGCAACAAAAACATCACCGACCTCAAACTGTGCCCGAGGTGGGTATATCGCCTGAATGCCTAATTGCTCTGTATTGGTTGCCCAGTTTTCGGCGACCACGCCGGGAGTCGGTCTCGAGCCACATCCTGTTAATGCGCCCGCCCCTACCAGACACCAAATTAAATAACTGTGCTTGTACATGCTTTAACCCTCCCTTGAGTTTCCATAGCACGCCTTTGCGCATCGATCGCGCGCAGGTCGGCGCCTCAACGATCGAGGGGTCATGGACTACAAGGGAGTAATACAAACGAGTACTGATTCAGAGGGCCTGAACTCGCTTAACTTTTCCATCCCTGGTCGGTGCTGGCACTTTGACTATAGATCCGGCACAAACCTCCGCAAGGGCCGTCCCGGCCTTTATTTTCGGGTGTTTCATCGGTGATACGCTCAGCAACGACCGTCGACCCGTTGTCACGAGGTAGTCAGCCCACAGACTTTGCCGCTACATTCGTCACCCACATCACCAGATCGTCGCCTCCAGGGAAGTGCACATGAAACTGATCGGAATGCTCGACTCACCCTATGTCCGCCGCGTGGCGATCTCCGCCAAGTGCCTGGGTATTGAACTGGAACACGACCCAGTGTCGGTGTTTCGCCACTTCGAACGCTTCCAGCAGATCAACCCGGTGGTCAAGGCGCCGACCCTGGTGCTCGATGACGGCGAAGTGCTGATCGACTCGACCCTGATCCTCGACTATCTCGAAGCCCTGTCCGGCAAAACCCTGCTCCCAACCGACCTGCCGCAACGGGTCAAAGCCCTGCGCCTGATCGGCCTCGGCCTCGCCGCCTGCGAAAAAGCCGTGCAGCTCTACTACGAACGCAACCTGCGCCCGGCCGACATTCAATATCAGCCGTGGGTCGAACGCGTCGAAGGCCAACTCGCCGCCGCCTTCACCGCCCTTGAACATGAACTCGAAAAACACCCGCTGCCCACCGACGGCCCTCTCCAGCAGGACGGCATCACTCTCGCCGTCGCCTGGAGCTTCACCGGCCTCGTCGTCCCCGACCAGATCGACGCTCAACGTTTCCCGCGCATCGCCCAATACACCGAGTACGCCGAAAGCACCCAGGCGTTCATCAACACCCCGATGACCTGACCATGAGCGCCACCGAAACCGCCGCCCCAGCTCTGAAAGAAATCTTCAACGCCGAACGCCTGCAACACATCGCCACTGAAATGAGCGCCGTGTACCCGGCGTTCAAGGCCAAGGCGTTTCTTAAACACGTCAACGAAGGCCTCGCCGACCTCTCCGTCATGCAACGCATGGCCCGCGTCAGCGAAAGCCTGCACGCTGTGCTGCCGCTGGATTACGCAGATTCCCTCGTTATCCTGCGCGAACTTGCCCCACGCCTGAACAGCGGCTTCGTCAGCATGTGCCTGCCGCACTACGTCGCGAGCTACGGCGCGCACGCGTTCGACACCTCGATGGAAGCCCTGAAGTACTTCACCACCTTCGGCTCCTCCGAATTCGCCATCCGCCACTTCCTGCGCAGCGACCTGGAACGCTCGCTGGAACTGATGCACGACTGGACCCGAAACGAAAACCACCACGTCCGAAGACTTGCCAGCGAAGGCAGCCGCCCTCGCCTGCCGTGGTCATTTCGGCTGGAACCGGTGCAAGCGGATCCGCTGTTGGCTGCCGGGATTCTTGATCGGTTGAAAGCCGATGAGAGTTTGTACGTGCGCAAGTCCGTGGCGAATCATTTGAATGACGTGACGAAAGAACATCCGGAGTGGGTGCTGGATACGATTGAGGGGTGGTCGCTGGACAACAAGCACACGGCTTGGATTGCCAAACATGCGTTGCGGAGTTTGATCAAACAGGGGAATTCTCGGGCGCTTACGGTTATAGGCGCTGGGGCGAAGGCTGAGGTTGAGTTGCTGGATGTGAAGGTGGAGCCGGCGGTTGTGCGGCTTGGGGATACGATTACCTTGTCATTTACCGTTCGATCGTTGGTGCCAGTTGAACAGCGGCTGGTGATTGATTATGCGATTGACTATGTGAAGGCGAATGGCGGGACGTCGGCCAAGGTTTTCAAGTTGAAGACGTTGGAGCTGGAGGGGTTTGGGAGTGCGGTTGTGGCGCGGCGGCAGGTGATTAAGGATTTCACTACGCGCAAGCACTATGCGGGGGTGCATGCGGTGCATGTGGTGGTTAATGGGGAGCGGTTGGGGAGTACAGCGGTTGACATCGATTTTTGACGGACTGAAAGATTCTCTCTGACGTTGCTCTCGTACGTGGACTAGCCAACAAAAAAATCCAAGGACCTGGCCATGAAGCTTAAACAAATAGTCGATTGCTTTTTTAAATATGCGATTGAACGGAGAAATCCGTACAGCAGCTTCCCCCTTACCACTGAAATCGATGAGTTTGGCGGGCCGTATGTTGAAATTTCCGACTCAGGAAAACTGGCTATCGTTGCGCGAGATCGCGGTTATGAAGTGTTGAGAAAAGAGACAACATCACCAGAGGAGCTGGCTAAATGGGTGTATGAAATGTTCAACAAGAGATAAAACTTCACACCTATGCGTCATTCCGACTAATCCAACTCGACGCTTTCAACTCTTCGCAACCGATCAAAAATTTACGACTTTACTTTCTGACTGATTTTGACCAAAAGTATCTAAACACGCTTGGCACCCCTTCACAGCCGGCTTCAGGCGGGAAGGAAGGTCAAACTGTCAAGATTGATCTCGGCGTAAGAACCTATATCCCCCTTGTAAAGCGAGACCCTGGACACGCCCAGCTCGGACTGTAAAAGCTCGACTAACGTTCTTAGCTTTTTGTTTTTAGACATCGACGTCGGACGCACTACCGCTGCCTGTCCGGGTTCGTCATCGTAAATCCTGATCAGAAACATATCCTCTTCGCTCTGTATTTCGTAGTTATAACCACGACACTCGTACCCGAGGTCGTGGTCGACGTCATCAAAGCGAGTAGCTTTTATTATCTTCAAAGTGGCATCCAGCATTTGATCACCATAGAAGGATCGTTTCAAAGAAATGCTAAAAAAATGGGGACGTGCAAAAAATCGAAAAATGGGGACGCATCTATTTATCAAAAGACCCGCTCTATTTTTTCCGACTCCCCCCGTTTCCAAGAATTACCAACTGCCATATGGAATGCCGAACTGGTCGATATAACGCTTGGATTTTTCACTGACCGGATATGCGTAACGCCCCTGGTTTTTGCCTTGGCTTGGCCCCAACGGTTCAATCTCAGCTTGCGCCCTAGCCACTTTGATCGGGTGATGACAAGAGTCTCTAACCCACACTTGCACAACTCCGCCCGGCGCCAACCCTAAATAAACGGAAGAAATATAGGTGGCCGTTTCCTCCGGAGTTTTCGCACATCGCTGATTGACCGACGTCAGCATCAGCTGCCTGGCTTCTTCCGGTATATCCACCCAAGCACGATAGGTCTGAGGCTCCACAATAGATTGCCAACGAACAAAGATTCGTTTGGGAAGATCGGCGCCTACTACTGCTTTTGCAGAGCCGCCTACGCCATGCCAACCTCGGGCTGACTCTGTGCCATCCTCTGGTTGCCCGCCCGAGGCGGATCCCCCGCCGGTGCGTAGGAACGTTCTTCCTTTGATGTCTTCCACCGAAGTATCTTCCACCCAAACCTTCATGTAGTGAGGCTCTGTGAAACCCAGCTCCCACCATGGGGATTTTGGGTCGTTTTTCGCTGAAAGCGGGTCTGCGGAACAACCGGTAGTGAGCAGTGTGCACAACAGGGTTACAAGTAGCTTCATTACCAAAGCGTCCAATCAGGTACGTGCGGGTGTTTTACTCGAATTGCATCTGACGTGGGAGCGTTGATGTAAACCGCTTTCACGCCACTTCCATCCCTTCGGCCGAGTGGGTGGTTCCAGTTGGCGGATGTATGAATGTACTTGAGTTTCAGGATTTGCTCCTCTTGCGGGGTGGTGCTGTAGTCGCCAGAGACAAAACGATCACACAAAGCTTGAAGCTCCGCAGGAATGGAAAACTCGGGAGTCTCAGGAATATCGTTGAAGCGAACTCCCTTGGCTTTCGCCTGTTGATGCATCACACGTAGACATACTCTGGAAAGCATCCCGCTCACAGGGCGTTTGAGCTGAACGGCGGCATAGACGCGCTTGATCTGTGGACTAGATCGATCCTGTGGACTATTGGGCATAAGGAGTGGCGGTGGCGTGACGATTTCCAGCATTTCAGAAGGCCAGCCATTGGCGAGCCACTGATTTTTCACGGTTAAAGCATCCTGATAAATCGAGGTGGTTACGACATCAGTGTTAAGCGACACCTCAAGTGTCTGCATCGGGCTGACGAGTACGCACTCATCCGCCTCCTCGAGGTAGCCCCCACCAATATCGGAATGAACACCGGGCAAAATGATCTCCTGATGATCTGGCGTTACACAGCTGAGGGCGAAATTTCCCCTGCACTCATCGCGTGCGACCAATTGGAGGACATCAGTGAAATAGCGTTGATCCAGATAAAGCTTGATGCCTGTTGCAACGGGGCTTTTGATGTTGTCCAGATTGGACCAGCCAGCAATGGAAGGAACGGTATCGAACAGGCCTATAAAGCCCATATTGATATCGCTTTTATATTGATCGCTGAAAGTCGAACTCAAGGAAGCTGCGTTATTTCGAAGGATTTCTCCTAAAGGACCCTGTTTGCCGCGCACGACTTCATTTGCAAAATGCCGAGCGGCTGCCGCACCACGGCTGAAGCCGAAGGTGTCGAATGTCAGGGAGACAATTTCACAGCCCGGATTTTCGTCCAGCGCCTCCTTGATCCGCTGCTTGATCAATACGAACGAAGATTGAACACGACCGGCAACTCCGGTTTCGCCACGCCCAGTACCTGCTCCCAAGGTGCTGTCTTTTTCACCTGAACGGGTGCCGATCCCTTCGACATACACCATGCGAAAAGCACGTTTTCGCGTGCCCTCACCTTCGGCTGCCTCAGGCGTGTCATACAGCTCACTCAGCTTTTTTATATTGCTGACATCATTGCCATAACTACTATCCGGATCACTCATATACGGCTAGCAACTCGCATCAATATCTTGAGCCGCAATCGGATGATGAGCACCACACAGAAGCCCGGCCGCTGCGTTATTCGCATTATTCCCCGTCCCATCGAAGAACACTCCGATCTGCAGGGCAATGCCGATTTTTTCACGTGCCGATGCCGGTTCCTTCCCGTGTTTCTCATATTCAGCCCAACGCTGGGCATGAATGTCGACAGGGTCGGTTCCTTTGTTGCGATAGTTTTTAGGCGGGTTGGGAATGTAGCCACTCAATCCTTGATTCCTTCTTCTGATCCTTGAAGAACGGGCTGAAGGGTGACAGCGGAAATCGGGGGGCGCAAGGCGTGGCCGCGTGCCAGCACCTGGCGCTCTTTCTCCCTGCCTGCAATGGTGGCGCCGAGCCACGAATGATAAGGTTCAGCCTCAAAACCAGGGACGACACCTCGTGTACAAACAATGTCTGGCAGCAGCAGTAACCTTCGCCATCAGTTTTTCCGCTCTTGCCTCTCCCGTACCGCAGGAAGAGCTCGAAGAGTGCCAACGAATAGAAAACTCGGCCAAACAGGTCATGAAAACCAGGCAGCAAGGCGTGCCTATGGCTTCGGTGTGGGAATTGGCCGAAGCGGCAGGTAAGCAGAACGAGTATGTGGGTGAAGTGTTCAAGTCGCTGATCCGCGAGGCGTACGAGATTCCTCAATACTCAAGCGAGAGCTTGCAGCAGAAAGCGATCAGCGATTTCCATTCCAATTTCTACAAGGCTTGCATCGTGACGGCGGAAAAGAGAGCAAACGCAAACGGCTGAGCTCAACGAACAAAAAAGAGAGCAGATTCAGGTAATGAATCTGCTCCCTTTTACTGAAGGACTCCTGATTCAGGGCCAGGGAGCTCCATCACCTTCGCGGGCATTAAAAGCCGCCCCCTCAATGTGATAAACCTGCGGCTCCTCCGAAAAATACCTCTCAAGTCCCAGCATAAAGACCCTGTGATCCTCCCCCGCCTCAAAATCCGTGTGAGCCTCAAGCGAGTCCCACCGCACAATCAGATTGAACCGCTCCGGCGTTTCAATCCCCTGCGCAAGCATGTGCCCGCCGTACCCGTTCGCGCGGCGGAGCAAAGGCGCAACCTCGGCAAATGCACGTCGGAACTCATCAACACGTTCTGCGTGAACAGGCAGCAAAGCGATCTCATAAATCATGATGCATCCTCCACAGAACCCGAACGAAGCGCCGGCACGACCGCAATCGCAATCTTCCCCTGAAGACCATTGTTGGGACTTTCCAGCCGCGCATGCGCCAGCGCAATCTCCGCAAGCGAATACACCGCGCCAACATGTGGCCGCAGTTGACCGCGTTCCACCAGGGCACTCAATTCATCGAGCTTGCCGCGGTTCTGGCGGGTGAAAACGAAGTGATAGCTCGCGTTCTTGCCCCACGCCTGAACGAGGTTTTGTGGCCGGGCGATGTCGACGATCGAGACCACGCGGCCAAGTTGCGCGAGTGCGTCGGGGCTGCGCGACAGGGTGTCGCCGCCGATGGTGTCGAACACTACGTCCACTCCGAGGCCATTGGTTTCCCGCAGGATGGCGTCGACGTAGTCTTCCTTTTCGTAGTCGATGATCACATCGGCGCCCATGCGGCGGACGAACTCGGCATTTGCTTCACGCGCGGTCGTGAACACTTTGGCGCCCATCGCTTTGGCGAGCTGGATGGCGACATGTCCGACGCCGCCTGCGCCGCCATGGATCAAGATGCTCTCCCCTACTCTGAGCGCTGCCCGCACGATCAAGGCTTCCCATGCTGTCCCGCCCACCAGGCTCAAGCTGGCAGCTTCGAGGTGGCTCAGTGAGGAAGGCTTTTTGCCGATGATGCTGGCGGACGCCACGTGGTACTCGGCATAGCTGCCGGGGCCGTCGAAGATTTGCGGCGTGTACCAGACTTCGTCTCCGGGGGCGAAAGCCGTCACACCCGGGCCGACCGCTTCGACTACGCCGGAGACGTCATGTCCGGTGATGGCCGGCAGTGGCACCAGGTCGGAATAGTCGCCGCGTCGGACTTGATAATCCAATGGATTGATCGAGGTGGCGTGTACCCGGACCAGCACTTGTCCCGTTTCCGGCACAGGCTTGGGCACGTCGCAGAGTGTGAACGATTCCGGGTTGCCAAATGATTCAAGCAGCATCGCTTTCATGGTGAATCCTCGTATCGACAATAAGGGATATCGAGATATCTCGATACATTGCGGTAAATTTTTTTACAGCTCTTTCCCTATGACCTCGGCCAAGGCGCTGATGTTGGCTTCATTGCGCTTGTAGTAGGTCCACTGACCGATGCGCCTGACTTCAACCAGGCCCACACGCTGCAGCGTTGCAAGATAACCGGACACCGTTGACTGCGAGAGTCCGATGCCCTCTTGAATACTGCTCACACACACGCCCACCGTGTGAACGTCGCCCTCGTCCTGCGGGGGAAAGTTCTTTACGGGGTCCTTCAAGCCTTTCAGGATTTCAAGCCGTACCGGGTTTGAGAGTGCTTTGAATACTTCGATCAGGTCCATGCGGCGAGGATATCGAGATTATTCGATATGTCAATACGCTGTTTGACCAACGGAAAGCATCTCGCCTGCCGAGAGCCCGGCAACGCTCGTCAAACCGCCAGAACGCAGCAAGGTACCTGGTAAAGAATGTGCTCGGTGGTACTGCCCAACCATTTGCTCAAGCCCCAGTAGCGAACTCTTCCCATCACGATGACATCGACATGCTGCTCGTCGGCGAACTCGCTCAGCACAGTGACTGGCCGGCCTTCAACGAAGTGGCGCTGACTGGAGGCCACACCGAACTGCCTGGCCAGTCGAAGAAACGATTTTTGCAGGTCCTCGCGCAGTGACCGAGTCAGCTCGGCCAGGGGTAATCCCCCCATGTCCGCCAGGTACGCGGCGGAAATATCGCAGGCATAGAGCAAGTGCAACTCGGCGTCGCACTGAATGGCCAAGGCACTGGCCTGCCGGATGATCTGCTCGTTCAACGAGTTGTCGGCGGACTCGATATCCGACACCTCGACCGCCGCCAGCACTTTACGAGGCAATACATAGCCGCTTCCGCCCACCAGATACACAGGTACTGGACAATCGCGCAGCAATTGCCAGTCCAGCGGCGTGTAAAACGCGCGCCTGAGGGCCGACACCTGTTCGATTTCCTTGATCAGCAGATCGGGCCCATACGCTTTGACGTGATCAAGGATGCGCTGCTCCACATCAGCGGCCCATTCCACTTCGGTGGTCACCTCGATCCGCCTGCCGCGCAGATTGACCGCCCGGGCTTCCAGCGTCCGCCGGTGTTCCTCAAGAAATGCTTCGCGTGCCTGTGACCGGTTGCCTGTTTCCAGCAGCGACAAACCGTCGAGCGAGGGAATCAGCGCCAATATGTGCAAGCGCGCGCCACTGGCCTTGGCCAGCGCCGCGGCATGGTTGATCGCAGCGGACTCGCGCAGGAGCGGATTGATGATCAGCAACAACCGTTGATACTGGCTCATAGAGACCTCTCGTCAGATCCAGGACTTTGCACTTCGGTTCGAACGACCGGCCCCACCGCCAGGATGCTGCCGGGTACCGAATACAGCGCCCGCTCGGTATTGCTACCCATCAACCGGTCAATACCTGCGCGGTGCACCGTGCCCATCACGACCACATCCGCCAGGTATTGCTCGACAAACTCGCTGATGACCGGCACTGGCAGCCCCATCACAAAATGGCGTCGCTCGGGCGGGATCCCGTAGCGATCGGCGAGGTTGATGAAAGCCTGGTGCAGGGACTGCCGCAGCTCCTCGACAAAATCCACTCCCCATCCGGCACCGATCAGCGGCGCGTCGCCATTGAAGGCCGGTGACAGGTCATAAGCGTAGAGCAGGTGCATGGGCGCGTCACATTGCGCGGCCAGCGCGTTGGCGGTCTGAATGATGGTGTCATTCAGACCGCTGATCTGGGTCTCGGGATCGAACGGATCCACGGCCGCCACGATCCGATGCGGCAGGCTGTAACGGACCTCGTTGACCAGATGCACGGGCACCGGACATTCGCGCAGCAAATGGCAATCCAGCGGCGTTATGAAAACCCGCTTCAGGAGGGGTTCGAGCGTCACATCCTTGATCAGCAAATCAGGTTTAAGGTCTGCGACAGCCCGCAGGATATCCAGCAGCGCGTGGGTGGTGAACACCACGTTCACCGTCACCTTCAGTCCCTGTTCCGAGAGTTGCTCAAGCTGATCGGCTACCCAGCGACGGTGGTGGCGCAGATAGCGCTGATACCCGACCTCATCGATTTTGTCCTCCCACAGGTGAACCACGGGTGCCGGTTCAGCGAAGACCCGAACGTCCAGCGCCGCCCCGCTCGCCTTGGCCAGCGCCACCGCGCGCAGCATGGCGGGCGTCTGATGCAGAGTCTGGTCGGCGACCAGCAGCAAACGTTGATATTGCCCCATCACACACCTCCGCAAGACAACCGCAGGCTTTGAGACTGAGCCTGCGCCAATGGCACGCAGTTGATTTACATCAACTTCGGACCATTCAACATCGCCGGTCTCTGACCCAGATCAGATTCCTGCCCATTGAGCGGCGTAGAAAGAAAGCGACTGCAGGGCGTTGTGTCCCGCACCCGTCTTTAAAACCGCAAGGAGGGTCTCCTCATGCTCACCGTCAAAGACCACAACGAACGAGCCGCCAATGCCTATGCCTCGATCGCCGGGCAACACTGGATCGAAGCACTCAGGGACGGTCGCCATGTGCTGATCCGGCCCCTTTCGGAAAAGGATCGGGAACGCGAGTATGCGTTCATCCAACGCTTGTCTCCGGAGTCGCGACACATGCGTTTTCTGGCGCAGATAAACGAACCGTCGGGCACGATGCTGGATCAATTGATGGATACCGATAATCGCCTGCGCCTGGCCTACGTGGCGCTGGTGCACGACAACGGCCAATTGATCGAGATCGGCGTAAGCCGCTATGCCGCCACGGGTGAACACGAGTGCGAATGCGCCGTTACCGTTGCCGATGAATGGACGCATCTGGGGCTGGGGACCTTGTTGATGGAACACTTGATCACGGCGGCGCGCAAGAATGGAATGCATCGGATGTATTCGGTCGATGCCGCCAGCAATGCTTCCATGCGCGATCTGGCGCGGGCGCTGGGATTCGAACGGCACAATGACCCCGACGATCCCCGCCAGGTCATTCACAGCCTGTACTTGTAGCCTCTGTCGCCGGCGAACGTCCGTACGGGCGATCGCCGGTGCTCCAACGCTAGAGCCCCCTGCCCGGCTTGATCGCCAACACACTGCACGGTGCCCGGTGCAAGAGCTGTTCGGCCGTGGTGCCCAAGAGTTTGTTCATCCCTTTGTTCTGCACCGTCCCCACCACGATCACGTCGACGTTTTGCTCTTCGACAAATCGGCAAATGGCCGGCACCGGCACACCTTCGATGAAATGACGACACTCCTTCGACACGCCATGACGCTCGGCCATCGCGGCAAACGCCTCATGCTGTGCTGTGCCCAGCGCCTCGTAGATACCGGTGGCCAGCGGCAACGCACCAAACCCGAAGTCCTGCGCATAGGCGGCGGTCCAATCGTAGACGTGCAACAACTGCAGCCGGGCATTGCACACCTCGGCCAGCTTCGATGCGGCGTCGATAATCTGGTCATTGAACACCAGATCCTGATCTTCGCTGCGAAGCACGTCGATGATCGCCAGAACATGACGGGGGCGTGGGTTCAAGGCGTTGGTCACGAGGTGTACCGGGATCGGGCAATCGCGCAGCAGTTGCCAGTCCAGCGGGGTAAAAAACACTCGTTTCAGGACCGACTCTTCGTGGGCATCCCTGATGATCATCACCAGCGGTATTTCATTGATGAATTGCAGAATCTCCGCGTAAGGGTCCTGAACCCAGACCACTTCGCTCGTGACAACGATCCCGTGTCCACGCATCCGTGTTGCCTGTTCTTCAAGCCAGTGGCGATGCTTCTCCAGGTAGGCGTCACGGGCCACGGCCACCTGTTCGGGGGCAAACAGCCCGACCACGGCCAGCGCCTGTAAATAATCGAATGCCACGATATGCAGCGGTCTTTGCAGCGCCTGCGCCAATGCCAAGGCACGATCGAATGCCGGCGTGTGGTGCATGGAGGGCGGAGCGATCAGCAGCAGGCGGGGTTCCTGTGACATGGTGCACCTCGACATTGAGCGATGGCAGGGAATGAGTCTCAGGCTGTCCCTTTTACCGACGAGCACTTTGATTTTTGTCAGTGTCCGGTCAAATCGTCGCTCGATCCACCAGCAGACCGGCCCACATGGCAGCGGTCAGCAGAATCTGACCGGGTATGACATACGCGGCGAAACGGCGTCCGCCACTGATCCAGGCCACCAGGCATTTGCTCAATGCGTTACTGCTGACCGCCAGCAGCACGGGCGGCGCAATGGCGGCGTAATCCAACAGTCCACCCTTGGCGAGGGTGGCAATCGACGCCGTGGAAGAATGAGCATCGGCGAATCCGCTGAGTACGGCAGTCAGCATCACGCCCGCCTCGCCAAAGTGATCGAGCATCAGCGAAGACAAAAACGTCACGCCGGCCATGGTCAACGTGACCGCCAGCGCGAGCTTGAGATTGAACGCCCCGCCGACCTTGATCGGTTGGTTCGCAGCGACCGCAGGCCTGGGGAACAGCAGGCCCAGGCTGAACAGCAGCGTTACGCCGAATCCGGCCAGCAACGGCCCCCACAGGTGCCGCAGCAGCGCGGTGTCGACCGCGCCGAGGATCAGCGCGACCTGCGCCGCCGTGGCCAGGTTCGACAGCAGGGCCGCCGCACTCAATACCTTGAGGTGCTCCGGGTCTTTGCGGGCGATATGGCCCATCGCCGCAATCGTCATGGTGCTGGAGGCGAAACCGGACGCGATGGCGCTGACCGCGTAGCCGTAGCGCACACCCAGCGTGCGCACGGCGATATGCCCGATGGCGCCGACGGCCATCAGCAACACGGTCAATGTACAAAGGGTGCGCAGGTTGAGTGCCGAGTAGGGACCGATGAACCGGTCAGGCGTCAGCGGCAACACCACCAATGCTGCGATCAGCAGCACCAACCCATCGCGCATCTCCGCTTCGCTCAACTGGCTGCGGGCGAAGTGATGGAGTTTCTGCCGGTAAGCCAGCAGCCCCGCCATGACCACGCCAATGGCGATTGCCAGTTCCGGCGCTGTGCCGCATAGCGCACCCAGTACCAGCACCGTGAGCAAGGCCACTTCGCTGGTCAGCCCCGGATCAGTGCTCAGGCTGCGCCAGTAAGCCACGCCGATCAGCACCGCCAGACAGCCGCCCACAATGCCCAACAGCAGTGAGCCGCCCACTTGCATCGCGACGTAACCCAGCAGCGCCGTGATCGCGAACGTGCGCAACCCGGCACAGGCACGGCTGTCGCCGCGCCCTTTGTGCCGCTCGCGCTCCAGACCGACCAGCATGCCGATACCCAGCGCCGCGGCGGCCCCCGCCAGACCCAGTGCGTCACTCATAAAGGGATCGGACCATCGGCATACGTGATCCCGGGACGCTTATTGACCGGTGCCTTTTCGGCAATCGCTGGCCACACGTGGGCCGCATCGATCCGTGACTTGAGTTGATCGATAACATCATTGAAATACCTCCTCCGGCCGCAACCACCGTTGTTTCTCATCCAGTGCAAACTCGGCAGTACCCCGCATTCACTCGCAGGGCTGCGGCGGTTTGACGATCATCAGACTGCAGGGAGCCTGGTTCAACACGCTTTCGACGGTACTGCCGATGAATCGGTGTGTACCGTCGGGATACAGCGTGCCCAGCACCACCATGTCGAAAGCGTGCTGCCGGGCAAACAGGCCGATGACCTTTTGCGGGATGCCGGTCAGCAAGTGTCTGCATGAACTCTGGATGCCATAGCGTTCAGCGAGTGCTTCGAAAGCTTCTTGCTGGGCGTCCTCGATGGCGTCTTTCAGACTGCCATCCAGGCTGCCTGTCGACACGCTGATAGCCCCGTCGTCGATGACCGCCCAGCAACCGACATTGAGCAGATGCAGCGCCGCGCCGCAACCGGCCGCCAGCGTGCAGGCAAGGTCAAGTATCCGGTCGTTCAACCCTTGCGTCAGTTCTTCCAGATGCGACAGATCGACCGCCGCAAGAATTTTCATTGGCCTGGCATGCCCGGCGCTTGTCACCAGGTGAAGGTGTGCCGGACATTCGCGCAGCAAGCGCCAGTCCAGCGGGCGATGGAAAGCCCGGTCGAGTGCAGGGACGTAATGGGTATCCTTGATGACCAGGTCCGGATGAAAGTCTTGCACGTACTCAAGCACGTGCGCCAGGTTCGATCTGGCCCAGACCACTTCAGTGGTCACGTTCAGGCCGATGCATCGTTTGAAGCGGGCCTGCTGCTCCAGCCAGTGCCGATGCACTTGCAGATACCCTTCCCGCGCCTGGGCCATTGCCTCGGGTGCAAACAGCCCGGCCGCTGCCAGCACCGGGACATAATCGAACGCGACGATATGCAACAGTGCTCCGTTTGCAAGAGCCAGCGCACAGGCGCGTTCAAAAGCCGGGGTCTGGGTCATTTCGCCAGGGGCTATCAATAGAATGCGTTTGAGTTTGAGCACCACGTGCCTCTCCCTGAAACGTTTACCTGGATGATTGAAAAGCTGATTTCCTGAAGAGCGACATGAGCGGGGATTTTTCTCTCAGCCTGATCACGATCAGGAATTCTGCTGCTCAAGTATCGGCAGGCATTCTTCTGGCTCACTGATTTTTATCAACTTGATCGCAGTGATGTGCCCCCGGTCACTCACAACTTGTTTCTGATGCGCGAGGACGTTTTGACTGCCTCGGATCCATTCGTCGTTTAACGGCGGCCGACAAGGCTTTTTCCGTGTCAATGGCGACCCGAGAACTATGATCAACAATTCATGGTGAGGGCTTTGCGGTGGCAGAAACTCGCTCGTATCGCGATCAATACCTCAAAACGGCGTGCTCCCGGTGCAGCGTGCTGGAGCTGTGTCTACCGCTCGGCTTGAACGGTGGAGAAATCGAGCGTCTGGACACGCTGATCGCCCAGCGACTGAAGGTCAAAAAAGGCGCGGCACTCTACCGTGCCGGTGATCCTTTGCGTTCCCTCTATGCCGTGCGGCTGGGGTCATTCAAGACCAGCGTGCTGTCGATCGATGGTCGCGAGCAAGTCACCGGGTTCCAGATTGCCGGTGAAATGCTCGGTCTGGATGCCATCAGTTCGGATCTGCACACCTGCGACGCGTTCGCGCTGGAGGACAGCGAAGTCTGCCCCATCCCTTTTGGCCAGCTGGAAAAACTGGCCCGCGAGCTGCCGTCACTGCAGCACAACCTGAACAGGATCCTCAGCCGGGAGATCGTTCGCGATCACGACATGCTGATGATCCTGGGCAACATGAGCTCGGATGAACGCCTGGCAGCGTTTCTGTTGAACCTGTCGCAACGCTTGAGCGCTCGTGGCTATTCGTCGCGCAGCTTTGTGTTGAAGATGCGTCGTGAGGAAATCGGCTCCTACCTGGGCCTGCGCCTCGAAACCATCTGTCGCGGCATCGCCCACCTGCGCGACCAAAAACTGGTGGAGATTACCGGCCGCGACGTCACCATTCAGAACATGGACGGCCTCAAGCAGTTGATCGTCGGCTGCCATCGTCACCCGCAGTGAGCGTGCCGACGGGCCGGACGCGCCTTCACGGGGTAATCGCCACCTTCATCACACCGTCACGCTGGTGTGCAAACAAATCGTAGGCTGCTTCAATGTCATCCAGTTTGAACCGGTGGGTCACCAACGGTGAAAGGTCAACCATGCCGCTCTGCACGACCGCCATCAAACGCCGCATACGCTCTTTCCCGCCGGGGCACAGGGTGGTGACGATGCTGTAATCGCCCAACCCGGCCGCAAAGGCGTCGAGCGGAATGCGCAGGTCGCTCGAATACACGCCCAGGCTCGACAAGCGGCCGCCCGGACGCAGCACGCGCAACGCCGATTCAAAGGTGCCTTGCGTGCCCAGTGCCTCGATCGCGACATCGACACCGCGCCCATCGGTGAGGGCCATGATCTGCTCGACCACGTCGCCCTCGCGAAAATTGACGACATGGGTGGCGCCCAATCGACGTGCTACCGTCATGCGCTCGGCCACCGCATCGACACCGATGATCGTGCTGGCGCCTTTGAGCCGGGCACCGGCGACTGCACACAGACCAATGGGGCCGAGGGCGAATACAGCGACGCTGTCGCCGATGCTCACCTCGCCCCGTTCGGCACCGGAGAAACCGGTGGACATGATGTCCGGACACATGAGTACCTGCTCATCACTGAGGCCATCAGGAATCGGACAAAGATTGGCCAAGGCATCGGGCACCAGTACGTATTCGGCCTGGCAGCCATCGATGGTGTTGCCGAACTTCCACCCGCCGATGGCCCGGAAACCATGGCGAGTGTCCGGCCCGTCCTGGGAACCACAGCCACACAGGCACGCATAACTTTGCCCACTGGGAGTGATGGCGCCGGCAATCACGCGCTGCCCCTCTACAAACCCGCGCACCTGCGACCCCAGACGTTCGATGATCCCCACCGGTTCGTGACCGACCGTCAAACCCTTCGCCACCGGGTATTCGCCGCGCAGGATGTGCACATCCGTACCGCAAATTGTCGTGGTGGTTATCCGGATCAAAGCGTCCAGCGGGCCGACTTCCGGGATCGGTTTGTCATCCAGCACGATGCGATTTTTTTCGACAAAAATGGCAGCTTTCATGGTGGCCATGAGCATTCTCCTGAAGGATTCGACTCGTAGTCAGCCTGCGCCGCGCTGCCAGACCGGCACTTGATAATGATCAACAATCGACGACATCCGCGACGATTGACCACCCGTCTGACGGCGCTCTGGCGACCACCGGTTGTTTGACAAAGATCAAACGTCCACCGTACGCCGGGCGCAGCCTGTAGCCATCGGTTCAACGCTTCCTGTCCCAAGGAGAGTCGTCATGTCAGAACAACCGCGTTACATGCTGGTCGCCTCACCCCTGATGGAAAACAACCCTGCCTTCGACCGTGCAGCGGCACTGGCCAAGGCGGCGGGCGCGGCCCTGCACATCGTGGCTTTCGATTACCTGGAAGGTCTGGCGACCGCCAGCATGGTCAACGAGCAAGCACTGGAACAGATGCGAATCGGCTATATCGAGCGTCATCGTCAGTGGCTCGAAGAACGGGCGCATTCGATGCGCAAGCTCGGGGTCACCGTCACCACGGAAGTGGTGTGGGTGGAACGACCCTTACAGGAAATCCTCATTCACCTCAAAGAACAGCCCATGGCGGCGCTGATCAAGGCGCTGGAGCCGGAATCGTTCCTGTCACGCTTGATGTTCACCCCGCTGGATATTCACCTGCTGCGCGAATGCCCGGTGCCGCTGCATTTCGTCAGCCATGTCGGGCATGCCCTGCCGCGCAAGATCCTGGCCGCCGTGGACCCGTTCCACCGTGACGGGCAGTACGCCGGCTTCAACGACCGGATCCTGCGTGAGGCCGCCAAACTGGCCAGCCTGTGCAATGCCGAACTCGACGTGCTGTATGCCCATGATCTGTCATCGATCAGCGCCAATGAATTCGGCTTCGACAATGCCTCGGCGTTCTTCTCCTCCAGCGCCGCCAAGTCCCTGTTCGATGCCCAGGCTGCGGCGTTCCGCGAACTGGCCGAACGCAACGGGATTGCGGACGAGCGTCAGCACATGGTCATGGGCAACCCGGCCAAGGTGCTCTGCAGCTACGCGAGCGGGTATGACATCGACATGATCGTCATGGGCCGCGTCGGCCATCGCGGCGCAGACCGGCTGGTCGGCAGCACGGTAGAACAGCTGCTGTACAAGATTCCGTGCAGCGTATGGGTAGCGCCGGAGAACCTGCCTGACTGAGTAGGCTCCCGCGCCTCAGGAACGAGTGCGTCCTCCCAGCATCCGGTCCAGGGTGTCGTCGCCGACCCAGTAATGATGGAACAGCCCGGCAGCGGCGTGCAGGCCGATCAGCCAGTAACCGGCATTGCCGATCAGCTCGTGCCAGTGCTTGATCTGCTTGGCCAGGTCCGGATCGACCGCCACCGGCGCCGGCACATGAAAGCCGAAATACGGAAAAGGTTTGTCGCCAGCCGCGAGCATCAGCCAGGCCAGCACCGGTGTGACGATCATCAGCCCATACAGGGCCAGGTGCATCAGGTGCGCGATTGCCGTCTGCCAGGCAGGCGGTTTCGGGGTGATCGGCGGACGCGGCGTCAGGCGGCCAAACAGGCGCACCCACACCAGGACGAAAATGCTCGCGCCGAACATCCCGTGCAATCCCATTAACAGGCCTCGCGCTTCGCTGCCTCGGGGCATGAAGCCTTTGATTTCAACGCAGGCATACACGCCGACGAACAGCGCCAGCATCAGCCAGTGCAAGGTGATCGACAGTTTTCCATAACGGGGTGCGGCCATGTCGCGGGTCATAAGTGCCTCGTGATTGTTGTGAGCGACGGCCGACTCGTTCGGCTGTCTCGATCCGGTTGCCGGGCGAACCGACGATGTCACCCTGCCGGGGAAGTCTTAAGACAATCTGAAGATCCGTCGTTCGTTAACCTTTTTTCACCTTCAGACTTCGTTAAGAAATGGTCCGGATACTCCACTCAAACCTATTGAGGGAGGCGTTCAGCCCATGCCCGATTCTGACTGGAATATTCCCCTGCCCCTGCATTTTGGCCAAGGCGAAACACCGCAGATGCAGCTGTCGAGCGCCCAACCCGGCGATGCTCAACGAGCGGCGTTCGAAGCGTTCATTCAACAACGCTTTCGCAAGGCCCACGGCGCCGATATCCGCCATTTCATGCCTGAACTGTTTGGTGTGCACAACGACTCCGGCGACTTGTGCGCGGTGGCCGGGGTACGTCGTGCGCACCTTGAACCGCTGTTTCTTGAACGCTACCTGGACGAGCCGATCGAGCCGTTGATCAGCGCAGCCGCCGAGCGTCCGGTGGAGCGTAGCGCGATTGTCGAAGTCGGCAACCTTGCCGCGAACGACACCGGCAGCGCACGCCTGAGCATCATTGCCATCACTTACCTGTTGGCCATGGGCGGTCTGGAATGGGTGACCTTCACCGGCAATATCGGCCTGGTCAACAGCTTCCATCGCCTGGGTCTGAAACCGGTGACGCTGTGCGCCGCCGACCCCGAACGTCTGGGCGATGACCGTCACCACTGGGGCAGTTACTACGAAAGCAAACCCTGGGTGCACGTGGGCAATATCCGCGCCGGTTTCATCCATCTGCGCAACATCGGTCTGTTCAGTCGGCTGGGATTGCCGACTTCTGTCGAAGGAGCCTGCCATGTCGCTTGAACGTCAACGATTCCAGGAAACCCTGCGCAGCCATGCAGGGCGCAATGACAACGCTTTGGCATTGTGGGGCGACACCCTGAAAGTCAGTTACACGACGCTGTACGCCGAAGTAATGTACCGCCAGCAACGCTTGCGCGATGAAAACGTGAAGGTTATCGCCCTGGCGCTGGACAACGGCGTCGAAGCCATACTCTGGGATCTGGCGGCGTTGTTTGAAGGCTTGACGTGCGTGACGCTGCCGCCGTTCTTCAGTCCGGCACAACGTGCCCATTGCCTGGAACAAAGCCAGGCCGAACGGGTGATCGCTGAACCGGAGTTGGAGAGCGAACTGCTCGCCGCCGGTTATGAACGACGCGGTGAATTCTGGTGCCGCGCTTTTGAAGGCCCGAACCGCCTGCCAGTCGGCGCCGCCAAACTGACGTTTACCTCCGGCACCACCGGTACACCGAAGGGCGTGTGCCTGAGCGCCGACAGTCTGCTGCGGGTCGCACGGGAGCTGGAAGAGGCCAGCAAACCCACGGCCCCCCAACATCACGTGGCGCTACTGCCGCTGGCGATCCTGCTGGAGAACCTCGGCTGTTACGCCGCACTGTACGCCGGTGCGACGCTGAGCGTGCCGAGCCAGAAAACCCTGGGCATCCAGGGCGCCAGCGGCGTCGACCTGCCGCGCTTGCTCGGCTGTCTGGCCAGCCGGGCACCCGAGAGCCTGATTCTGGTGCCGCAATTGCTGCTGTTACTGGTCAGCGCTGCCGAACAGAAAGCCTTCGATCCGCAATCGCTGCGTTTTGCCGCCGTCGGTGGCGCACGGGTTTCCGAGGATCTGCTGCACCGCGCGCAACGGGTCGGCCTGCCGGTCTACGAAGGCTACGGCCTGTCCGAGTGCGCCTCGGTGGTCTGTCTCAACCGGCCCGGGGCTCGGCGTCCGGGGAGCGTCGGGCGGCCCCTGCCCCATGTCGACGTGCGCCTGGCCGAAGACGGTGAGGTGTTGATCAAAGGCTCGACCCTGCTCGGCTACATTGGCGAACCCGCGTACAGCGATGAGTGGTGGCCCAGCGGCGATCTGGGCGAGTTCGACCCGGAAGGTTTTCTCTACCTCAAGGGCCGCAAGAAGCATCAGTTCGTCACCAGTTTCGGGCGCAACGTCAACCCGGAATGGGTCGAATCCGAACTGACCCAGCGTCATCACATCGCTCAGGCCTTTGTGTATGGCGAAGCCTTGCCGCATAACCACGCCCTGCTCTGGCCGCACCGTCCGGACTGCACCGATGCTCAGTTGGCGGCCGCCGTCGCCGCTGCCAACGAGGCCTTGCCCGATTACGCCCAGGTGCATCACTGGACACGTCTCAAACAACCTTTCACGGCCGCCAACGGCCTGCTCACCGCCAACGGTCGCCCGCGCCGCGAGGCAATCGTCGCGCAGTACCGCGCCGTGCTTATCGAATCCGCCCTTTCCGAGGAATCCGCACCATGAGTTTTTTCGACACCCTGCAAGAAGCCACGCACCAGGAACGCCACGAGCTGTTCAATCTGCCGATCATCCTCGATGCGCTGCAAGGCAAGGTCAGCCTTGAAAGCTATCGCGCGTTTCTCGCCCAGGCCTACTACCACGTGCGCCACACCGTACCGCTGATGATGGCCTGTGGTGCACGCCTGCCGACGCACCTGGAATGGCTGCGCAAAGCCGTGTGCGAATACATCGAGGACGAATACGGTCATGAGCAATGGGTGCTCAACGACATCGAGGCCTGTGGCGGTGACCGTAACGCGGTGCGTGATGGCCAGCCGTCGCTGCCGATCGAGCTGATGGTCAGCTTTCTCTACGACCTGATCGCCCGAGGCAATCCGGTGGGTCTGTTTGGCATGGTCAACGTGCTGGAGGGCACCAGCATCGCCTTGGCCACCCATGCGGCGGGCAGCATCCGCGAACGTCTGGCGCTGCCGGAAACGGCGTTCAGCTACCTCAGTTCCCACGGTTCGCTGGACATCGAGCACATGCAAACCTATCGCCGGCTGATGAATCAGCTGGAAGATCCGGCCGACCAGGCGGCGGTGATCCATGCCTCGAAAGTCGTCTATCGGCTCTACGCCGACATGTTCCGCGGCCTGCCCCGTGACGCGGAGGCTCAACATGCAGCTGCATGAAGCCCGTGTGGTGTTGACCGGTGCCAGCGGCGGCATCGGGATAGCGATCACGCGTGCCTTGTGCGCTGCCGGTGCGCAGGTCCTGGCGGTCGCGCGGCATCAGGAATCGCTGCGCCTGTTGCTCGACCTTTACCCGCAGAACCTGTGCTGGGTCGCCGCCGATCTGACGTTCCTCAGCGACCGGCGCAAGGTGTTGGCCGCCGCCGAGGCCATCGGCGGCATCAACCTGCTGATCAACGCCGCCGGGGTCAATCACTTCGCAATGCTGGAACAGCTCGACGACAGCGACATCAACGCCATGCTGGCGGTGAACATCAGTGCGCCGATCTGCCTGACCAAACTGTTGCTGCCGCTGCTCAAGCAGGCCGACAGTGCCATGGTGGTCAACGTCGGCTCGACCTATGGTTCGATCGGTTATCCCGGTTATGCCAGTTACTGCGCGACCAAGTTTGCCTTGCGCGGATTTTCCGAGGCCTTGCGCCGAGAGTTGGCGGATACCCGGGTCGGTGTGTTGTACGTGGCGCCCCGCGCCACACGCACCGCCATGAACAGCCCCGCCGCCCAGGCATTGAACGACGCACTCAAATCCAGCGTCGACGACCCGCAAGCCGTCGCGAATGCCGTAATCCATGCGATTGCCGGCGATCGCCGCGACCTCTATCTGGGCTGGCCGGAGCGCTTCTTCGTACGCCTCAACAGCCTGCTGCCCAATCTGGTGGATCGCGGTCTGCGCAAGCAATTGCCGTTGATCCGTCGCCTGAGTGAAAAACCCGAGAACGAGACGCCGAAACCATGAAAAAACTTCTCGCCTGTGTGCTGCTGGGCGCCCTCAGTCAAAGTGTCTGGGCGCTGGACGCTGCCGATCAACAACGCCTCAACAGCATCCAGCAGAGCTGGGCGCACATCCAATACGAGACCCCGGAAAAACAGCGGGCCGCTGCGTTTGAACAGTTGGCCGCCCAGGCAACGCACTTCGCCACGGAACGGCCGGCCGTCGCCGAGGCCTGGATCTGGAAAGGCATCGTCACCAGCAGTTGGGCCGGTGCCGAGGGCGGGCTCGGGGCCCTGGGCAAAGCCAAGGACGCCAAAGCCGATCTGGAAAAATCCCTGACCCTCGACCCCAAGGCATTGCAAGGTTCGGCCTACACCAGCCTCGCCGCGCTGTACGACCGGGTGCCGGGCTGGCCGATCGGGTTCGGCGACAGCGACAAGGCCGAACAACTGCTCAAACAGGCCCTGCAACTCAACCCCGAGGGAATCGACAGTCTGTACTTCTGGGGCGATCACCTTTACCGTCAAAAACGCTACGCTGAAGCCAAAGCAGCGCTGCTCAAGGCCCTGCAAGCCGCTCCTCGCCCAGGCCGGGAAAGTGCCGATGCCGGACGCCGCAAAGAGATCGCCGCGTTGCTGGTGGACGTGAACAAGAAACTCGACTGACAGGAGTCCGTGTGCGTTTATTACTGATCGAGGATGACGTGGCCCTCGGCGAGGGCATTCATCAGGCGCTGGGGCGCGAGGGCTACACGGTCGACTGGCTCAAGGACGGCAGCAGCGCCCTGCACGCCCTGCTCAGCGAAAACTTTGATCTGGCGGTGCTCGATCTCGGCCTGCCGCGCATGGATGGGCTCGAAGTCCTGCGTCGTCTGCGTGGCAGCGGTTCGAACCTGCCGGTGCTGATCCTCACCGCCCGCGATGCCACCGAAGACCGCATCGCGGGGCTGGACGCCGGCGCCGACGACTACCTGATCAAGCCCTTCGACCTGGCCGAACTCAAGGCCCGCCTGCGCGCCCTTCTGCGACGCAGTGCCGGACGCGCGCAGATGCTGATCGAACATGCCGGCATCAGCCTCAACCCCGGCACCCAGCAAGTCAGCTATCTGGGCCAACCGGTGGTACTCACGCCCAAGGAATATCAGTTGCTGCACGAACTGCTCTCGCCGCCGGGTCGGGTCATGACCCGTGACCACCTGACACAACTGCTTTACGGCTGGAACGAAGAAGCCGAAAGCAACACTCTCGAAGTGCATATTCATCACCTGCGCAAGAAATTCTCCACCGACCTGATCCGCACCATTCGCGGCGTGGGTTATCTGGTGGAGGAGCGCCGATGACCTCGATCCGGCGCCGCACCCTGACCCTGATCATCGGCCTGATGCTCGCCGGTCTGACCGTGCTCAGCCTGTTCAATCTGCACGACAGCAACCACGAAATCGCCGAAGTCTACGACGCGCAACTGGCGCAGAACGCACGGTTGCTGCAAGGTGTGATGCGCATGCCGTTGCAGGGGCAGGAGCACGCGGATCTTTATCGGGCGTTCAACTCGGCCCTGGCTGAAGCCGTGCCCAAGGGTGACGGCCATCCCTACGAGAGAAAGCTCGCCTTTCAGGTCTGGAATGCCAAGGGCGAGGTTCTGGTGCATACCGCCAGCGCGCCCTCCTTCAGCACGCCGCCGATCCAGCCAGGCTTCAGTGATGTGGTGGATTTGAACAAGCGCCACTGGCGGGCGTTTGTCCTGGAAGACCGACAGAACGGTTTGCGCATCTGGGTGGGTGAACGCGGTGACGTGCGAGCGGATCTGGTTGACCGGATCGTCCGCCATACCCTGTGGCCGAACGTGATCGGCAGCCTGATTCTTGCGGCGATGATCTGGCTGGCCATCGGCTGGGGGCTCAAGCCCCTGGCCAACATGGCGGCGACCCTGCGCGCCCGTCACAGCGGCTCCCTCGAACCGCTGCAATTGACACCGCTGCCCAGCGAACTGGAACCGATGCAGGCCGCGCTCAACCGCATGCTTGCGCAAATCCAGGAAGTGCTCGGTCGCGAGCGCCGGTTCATCGCCGACGCCGCCCACGAAATGCGCACGCCACTGGCGGTACTGCGGGTGCATGCGCAAAACCTGCTGGAGGCCGGCACCGAACAGGAGCGTCGCGAGTCACTCGAATTTCTGATCGCCGGGGTGGATCGCACCAGCCGACTGGTCAATCAGCTACTGACCATGGCCCGCCTCGAACCCAAGGCCAGCGCGCCTGCCAAACAACGCATCGACCTTGGCGACACCGTGCGCAACAGTCTGGTGCAACTCACGCCATGGCTGCTGAGCAAGCATCTGGAATTGGCCTTCGACGTCAACGACCAACCTTTCCCTGTGCTCGCCGATGCCGCCACCATCGACATTGCCCTGAACAACCTCATCACCAATGCCGCCAACTTCTCCCCGGAGCAAGGCGTGATCAGCGTGCAATTGACCAGGGCCGACGGGCTTTACCATTTGAGCGTTGAAGATCAGGGGCCGGGTATCGATGAAGCGGATCGGGCTCGATTGTTCGAGCGGTTCTACAGCCGGGGCAATCCCCAGGGTGCCGGGCTGGGACTGACCATCGTCAATACCATCGCAACCCGTCTGGGTGGGCGGATCACACTGGAAAACCGGGTCGAGGGCGGCCTGCGGGCGACGTTGTCGATTCCCGCCGGTTGAACAGGTCTTGCGAGCGTTGAGTCATGGCGCAACCATCGGCGGCGCCTTGCCTTGCAGGGCGATCGAGTCGGTATCGGAGCGCTGCACCGTCTCCGGCACTGCCAACCAGAGCAGCACCAGCGCCGCCATTGCCACCGCCGCCAGGGTCAGGAACGCAGCGCTGTAACCGGCCTCCTGAACCACAATCCCCGCCAGGCTGTTGCTCAATGCCGCGCCCAGACCGAACACCGTTGAAATCGCCCCGAGACTGACATTGAAATGTCCGGTGCCCAGCGTCAGGTCTTTCACCACCACCGGAAACAGCGCGCCGAAAATCCCCGCGCCGATGCCATCGAGCAACTGCACCGAAACCAGCCACCACGGATCGTTCGACAGCACATACAGCACACCGCGCAATGGCAGGATCATAAACCCCGCCAGCAGCAACGGCTTGCGCCCCCACAGATCGGCCTTCGCCCCCACCAGCAGCGCGACCGGCACCATCACCAGTTGTGCCGCGACGATGCAGGCGGACGTGAGTGGCGTGGCCATCTGCAGATTGGCCTGCGCCAGTTTCTGACTCACCAGCGGCAACATCGCCGCGTTCGCCAGATGAAACAGCGCACAACAAATCGCGAACATCAGCAGCGGCCTGTTGGTGAGCAACACGGAAAAGCCCGAAGGCTGCTTGCCCTGCCCCGTTGCGCTGGGCTCCAGACCCCGGGCGAGATCGTGATCAATGGCGTCGGCCGATACGAACGAAACGGCAATCACACTGGCCAGCGCCATGACCGCCATCAAATAAAACACCGCAACCGGACCAAACAGGTACGCGGACAAACCGGCCAACAACGCGGCGCAGGCGTTGCCGGCATGGTTGAAGGTTTCGTTGCGCCCGGTCCTTCGCGTGAAGGCTCGCGGCCCGGTGATACCCAGGGTGATCGCGCAAATGGCGGGCGCGAAGATCGAAGCGGCAGCGGCACTGATCGCCTGCGTCAGGGCCACCAGACTGAACGACGTCACAAACGGCAGCAGCAGACAGCTTGCGGTGACCACCAGCGCGGCAACCGCAATGAGCGACCGTTTGAAGCGCGTGCTGTCGACCAGCGCACCTGCCGGGGTCTGCGTGATCAGTGCGGCGATCCCGGCTATGGTCATCACCAGACCGATGCTCGCCGGCTCCCAGTGGTGAACCGCCAGCAGGTAAATCGCCAAATAGGGCCCCAGGCCGTCACGCACGTCGGCGAGGAAAAAATTCAGGCTGTCGAGAGACAGGTTATTACGGCGATCGAGGTGAGTGGCCACGGGTAACGTCTTCGTTGTCGAGGTTCTGCGAGATGACTCAACCTCCGCAAATCGAATGACCTTTTGCCAAGCGTTTTAGTTGCATGAAACAGCCGTCTTTACTGGCCCATTAACAACTCGCGCTCGCCTTCGCACAAGCCCACGACGTAATCCCAGACCACCCGCAACCGCACCGATTTGTGCAACTCGCGCCGCGTACTGATCCAGTAACTGCGCTCAATGCTCTCATCCGGCAACAGCGCCACCAGATCCGGGTCCGACGCCGCCATGTAACAAGGCAGCACCGCAATCCCCAGCCCCGAGCGCGCCGCCTGCTGCTGGGCGATCACGCTGGTGCTGTGAAACACCACCCGTGGGTTGCGACAGAAGCTGTTGAGAAACATCAGCTCCTGACTGAACAGCAGATCATCGACATAGCCGATCCACGCATGCCGGCCAAGATCCTCGCGGCTGCGCAATGGCGGCGCGTTGTCCAGGTAGGCGCGGCTGGCATAGAGCGCGAGTCGGTAGTCGGTGAGTTTGCGGGTGACCAGCATGTCCGCCGCCGGCCGTTCAAGGTGAATGCTGATTTCCGCCTCGCGATTGAGGATGCTGACGAAGCGCGGCACCGCCACCAGTTCCACTTCCAGTCCCAGGTAGCGTTCGAACAACCCGATCATGCGGCTGGCGAGAAACATGATGCCGAGGCCTTCGGTGACCCCGACGCGGATCTTGCCCAGCGGCGCCGTCGATTGGGTGATTTCTTCCTGAGCCAGCAGCGCGACGTTTTCCATGGCTTCGGCGTGTTTGAGCAGCGCCTCCCCCGCCGGAGTCATTTCGTAGCCTTGGGCGTGCTGGACGAAGAGCGCGGTGCCGAGGCTTTTTTCGATGGCCTCGATGTGCCGGGCCACGGTGGCGTGAGTGGTGTTCAGGCGGCGGGCGGCAGTGAGCAAGCGCCCGCTGCGTTGCAACTCGAGAAAGAACCGCAGGTCGTTCCAGTCGAACATGGCTTGTCCTTGTTGGCTATCGTCAGGAAGCGCTGTTTGAAAACGCACAGCGGCTGCGCAAAAACTAACATTCTTTTGACGAAAGCTAACAACTAGGATGACCGACAACAAAAACAATAAGCGAGGTCAGGGAATGCAGACTTCCCTCGATGAATTCGACTACATCGTGGTCGGCGCCGGACCGGCCGGGTGTTTGCTGGCCAATCGGCTGTCGGCCGATCCACAGCAGCGCGTGCTGTTGCTGGAAGCCGGCGGGCGCGACAACTATCCGTGGATTCACATCCCCGTGGGTTACCTGTTCTGCATCGGCAACCCGCGCACCGACTGGTGCTTCAAGACCGAAGAACAACCGGGCCTCAATGGCCGCGCGCTGAGTTATCCGCGCGGCAAGGTGCTGGGCGGCTGTTCGTCGATCAACGGCATGATCTACATGCGCGGCCAGGCCAACGACTACGACGGCTGGGCTGCGGAGGGCAATCCGGGCTGGGCCTGGAATGACGTGCTGCCGCTGTTCAAGCAGAGCGAAAACCACTTTGCCGGCGCGGCGGACTTTCATGGCGACAAGGGTGAGTGGCGAGTCGAACGCCAGCGCCTGTCGTGGCCGATTCTCGATGCCTTCCGCAGCGCTGCCGAACAGAGCGGCATCGCCAGCATCGATGACTTCAACCAGGGCGACAACGAGGGTTGCGGCTACTTTCAGGTCAATCAGAAGGCCGGGGTGCGCTGGAATGCGGCGAAGGCGTTTCTGAAGCCGATTCGCGATCGGGCCAATCTCACGGTGTTGACCGACATCGAGGTGGATCGAGTGCTGTTCGAGGACGGTCGCGCTTCGAAAGTCAGTGCCCGTTGGCAGGGTCAACAGAAGAATTTCAAGGCGCGCAAGGAAATCGTGTTGTGCGCCGGCTCCGTGGGCTCGCCGAGCATTCTGCAACGCTCCGGAATCGGGCCGCGTCCGCTGCTGGAAAAGCTCGGCATCGGCGTGGTGCATGAATTGCCGGGCGTCGGCGGCAACCTGCAGGATCACCTGCAACTGCGCCTGATCTACAAACTGGAAAACGCCCGCACCCTCAACCAGATCGCCGGTAGCGTGTGGGGCAAGATGGGCATGGGCCTGCGTTATCTGTATGACCGCAGCGGGCCGTTGTCGATGGCGCCGAGTCAGCTGGGCGCGTTTGCCCGCTCGGGGCCGGAACAGACCTCCGCCAACCTCGAATATCACGTGCAGCCGCTGTCGCTGGAGCGCTTTGGCGAACCGTTGCACAGCTTCCCGGCGTTCACCGCATCGGTGTGTGATTTACGGCCGCAGAGCCGGGGCCGGGTCGAGATCCGTTCCGCCGATCCGCAAGCAGCGCCGCTGATCCAGCCCAATTACCTCAGCCATCCCGAAGACCTGCGCGTGGCCGCCGATGCGATTCGCCTGACCCGGCGCATCGTCAGCGCCCCGGCCCTGCAAGCTTTCAACCCGGTGGAGTACCTGCCGGGCGCCAGCCTGCAGACCGAAGAACAACTGCACGCAGCGGCGGCGAAGATCGGCACGACGATTTTTCACCCGGTCGGCACCTGCCGCATGGGCAACGATGCGGACGCGGTGGTCGACGCACAGTTGCGCGTGCACGGCGTACCGGGGCTGCGGATTGCCGATGCTTCGATCATGCCGCGCATCACCTCCGGCAACACTTGTTCGCCTACGCTGATGATTGCCGAGAAAGCGGCACAGCTGATTCTCAACCCCGCAACTATAAACACAACCCCTGTGGGAGCTGGCTTGCCAGCGATGACGGAGTGACATTCAACAATCATGTCGGCTGATTAACCGCCATTGCCAGCAGGCTGGCTCTCAAAAAGGGCATATTTGATTCAAGGACATCGCGCATCACCCGGACACGCAACACCAGTGGAAACAACAAAAACAATCACTGTGAGGGATACCGATATGTCAGAACACGTTCAGCCACTGGATGCCGTGCGCAGCACGGACGCCAGCCCCGATACCCGAAAGGTCATCTTCGCCTCGTCCCTGGGGACGGTGTTCGAGTGGTATGACTTCTTTCTCTACGGCGCCCTGGCGGCGGTGATCAGCAAGCAGTTCTTCGCCGGGGTCAACGACACCACCGCGTTCATCTTCGCGCTGATGGCGTTCGCCGCAGGCTTCATCGTGCGGCCGTTCGGGGCGCTGGTGTTCGGTCGGTTGGGGGACATGATCGGGCGCAAATACACGTTCCTGGCGACCATCATCCTGATGGGCGTGGCGACGTTCGCCGTGGGCCTGCTGCCGACCTACGCCAGCATCGGCATCGCCGCGCCGATCATTCTGGTGGTGCTGCGCATGCTGCAGGGCCTGGCCCTCGGCGGCGAATACGGCGGCGCTGCGACTTACGTGGCGGAGCACGCGCCGATCGGCAAGCGCGGCTTCCACACCAGTTGGATTCAATCCACTGCCACCCTCGGTCTGCTGCTGTCATTGCTGGTGGTGCTGGGTTGCCGCTACTTCACCGGCGATCAGTTCGAAGTCTGGGGCTGGCGCATTCCGTTCCTGCTGTCGATCGTGCTGCTGGGCATCTCCACCTGGATTCGCCTGAGCCTGCACGAGTCGCCGGCCTATCTGAAAATGAAAGAGGAAGGCAAGGCCAGCAAGGCGCCGATCCGCGAATCCTTCGGCAAATGGGAAAACCTCAAGGTCGTGCTGATCGCCCTGTTCAGCATCAACGCCGGCCAGGCGGTGACCTTTTATGCGGCGCAGTTCTACGTGCTGTTCTTCCTCACCCAGTTCCTGAAAATGGACCCGGCGGTGGCCAACAGTCTGCTGATAATCAGCGTGGTGATCGGCGCGCCGTTCTTCATCATTTTCGGTTGGCTGTCGGACAAGGTCGGGCGCAAACCGGTGCTGATGCTTGGCTTGCTGCTGGCCACCGCGCTGTACTTCCCGATCTTCAAATCCCTGGCCCACTACGCCAACCCGGCCATCGACCACGCCAGCCGACAGGCACCAATCACCGTGGTGGCGGATCCGGCGACCTGCACCTTCCAGTTCGATCCGGTGGGCAAGGCCAAATTCGACAGCCCGTGCGACAAGGTCAAGACCTTCCTGGTCAAGCAAGGCCTGCCCTACTCCAGCGTCGCCGCCCCGGCGGGCAGCACGGTGCAAGTGAGCGTCGGCGATGTGAAACTCGACGGCTTCGACGAAGCAGCCTTACGCGGCGCCATCACCCTCGCCGGTTATCCGCAACAGGCTGACCTGCAGCAGATCAACAAACCGATGATCGTGGCCCTGATCGTCGGCCTGATCATCATCTCCGCCATGTGCTACGGCCCGCTCGCGGCGCTGATGGTCGAACTGTTTCCGACCCGCATCCGCTACACCTCGATGTCCCTGCCGTATCACATTGGCAACGGCTGGTTCGGCGGTTTCCTGCCCACCGTGTCGTTTGCGCTGGTGGTGTACACCGGGGATATCTTCTACGGGCTGTGGTACCCGGTGCTGATTACAGGGGTGAGCCTGGTGGTGGGGATGATTTGCTTGCGTGAGACCAAGAATATCGACCTCGACAAGAACTGATACATCCACTAAGCCGCTTCAAGTTAAACCTTGAAGCGGCTTTTTTTGCTGCACTTTAGTAATCGACAAATTGATGGCACTTCAATACCATCTTGCTTCCAGCAGATACTCCAGCCTCTTCACTCGATCAGCGAAATATCGCCACAGCCATCAAGGACGAAAACGTGATTTCTACACCCCAGTTCGATGAAGCTGAACTACTAACCCTGATAGATAGAATGTTGCGCACACTTCCAGGCGGAAACGGAGGAAAAGCAAAAATCAGACAAGTTACGCAGAGGCAGGAACGCTACAGGGGTGGTTATGATGCTGTCGCAACAAGCGTCAAGCCTTTTTACATACAGGCTAAAACTTCAAGCTTCCATTCCTACAAATCAAGCAGCGAAATAATCTCTTCGCGAGAATCAATTCCGTTAAATACCAAACCAGGCGTTTTCACATTTTATCTACGCAAGCACAAGGGAACTGACGAGCCGCTGCAACACAATGCATTGTATTGGTTGTCACTTCGCTCTACTGCAGCCTATGTATGCCCAACTTTCGTTTCTGAAAACGAACTCGACACCCGAATTGATTTGGCCATTGTGTTAAAACGGCATCAGGTCTGGGAATATCTCAATAACGATTACACGGATGCCAGCACTGGCAAAACACAGTCTTTTTTTACTCGACACTTCAATGGGTTGATCACCATCGTTCCTCATCGTTTGGTAGATCATTACCTCCACCGCTATAGCTACGACAAATCCACCACGCCGAGTATCGTTTTTCACTCAGATCCAGAATCTGTCGGCTTCGCACAACCATGGAACTCATTTTTTAACGGTCTGACAAATTCAAGCCAGAGTCCAGACGTGACATCCGAGAATAAGGTATTTCAACCCGTCGGGATCGATACGCTCAGAAACATCCAGCTCAACTGGATAGATGAAGCGTTTGACACTGAGATCTCTGGTCTGATGATGAAACCCTCGGATGTTTCGCAGGCGCTCCACTCGGCCAACCTTTCAAACTCTACAAATTTCGACAGATCTACCAGTGCGATAAACTATTTGAGAAAACTGGACGGACTTGATCTTTCGGCTTTCTTTGGTTCGTTTCTCAAAGAAAAATATAGCATCCATCAAAATATCTTGTTCCAAAGCGAGTGATCGACTTCGTTACTCCATCAATCTCCAAGTCGACTCTTCTCCTGCTTTCATGAATGCATGACTATACAAGCCCGTTATCGATTTCCGACTGACGGGCACCTTTTACATTCATCCATCGACATCTATAACTTCAAACTTCACCTGATCGGGATAAAACGCCACATAGTCCTTGATCTGGCTCACAGAAATCTTCGGATGTTCGTACGTCCACACCGCGTTCGCCCCCTCATGCCCCGGCACTTGCAGACTGAAATAGTTGGCATCGCCCTTGTACGGGCAGTAGGTGGTGTGGTCGGTGCGGGCGAAGTACTTCTCGTCGATGTCCTCGCGGGGGATGTAGTAGACCGGCGGGTAATTGGCTTCGAGCAGCACCAGCGCCCGAGCTGAGGCGGCGACCTGTATGCCGTGGAATTTCACAAGCAGGCAGCCTGGCTGCTCGGCGATGGTGATGACGGGACTGGGACCGGACGTTTTCATCGGTTTCTCCTGACGGCGGCGAAGGCACCGGTTCAGGTATAACCCATGCGGGAGATTCTCGTCGGGTTCGCAGCCGAACGGCCTTTCTTCAATCAGATATGACCGCCGCTTGCGGAGGCGACGGTTTCTGGTTTCATATCACGCGCAAAGCGGCCAAAACGCCGATCGACAGGAGTCATCATGCGTAAGGATTACCTGGCTTTTTTCATCTCGCTGTTCCTCTCGCGGCTGGCGGATCAGATCCTGTTGTTCATCGTGCCGCTGGTGGTATTCCAGACCACCAACAGCGCGTCTTGGGCGGGGCTTGCATTCTTCGTCGAGTCGCTGCCGCGCTTTCTCGCGTTTCCGTTGTGCGGGGCCCTGTGCGACAAGTTCTCGCCCATCAGAATTCTGCACATCAGTCAGGTCTACCGGGCGCTGCTCTGCGTGTTGGCGGTAGGGCTTTATGCCGTCTTCGGCGGTATCGCGTGGCTTGTGGTGCTGTCTGCGCTGTGCGGCGTGCTGACCACTCAGGGCATCATGGCCCGCGAAGTGCTGATGCCGCATATTTTCCAGCACTACAGCTACACCAAAACCCTGTCCTACTCGCAGATAGCCGACCAGACCGGACTGGTTCTGGGCCCCTTGGTGGCGGCATTGCTGCTGGAGGTTTCGGCCTGGCACTGGGTGGTGCTGTGGGTGGCCGGGCTGTTCTTGCTGGCCGACCTGAGCATGCGGGTGTGGCAACGTTTCAGTCGTATCACCCTCGAGGTGTTCGAGCAGCATCAGGACATCTGGCTGCAGCCTCTGCGCATCGCGTTCAGGCATATCCGCGAACGGGCGGAGCTGAAAAAGATCATCGCCCTGGCGGTCGGGGTCAACCTGATTGTCGGGGTCACTCTGGCCACTTCGGCGGCCATGGTGCTCGGTCAATACAGCGCCGGCAAGGACGACTACGCCGTGCTGCAAGCGGCTGGCGCGGTGACCACCATCGTGATTCTGTTTTTCCTCGCCCGGGTGGTGTTGCCGTTGCGCGTACTGGGTGGGGTTGCCTGTTCGATGCTTGCCGCCGGCGCCTTCATCAGCGCCCTGAGCCCGAACCTGGCGGGTTATGTGCTGGGTTTCCTGCTGATCGTCGGCTTCGACAAGATGTTCAACGTCTACATGCGCAGCATTCGCCAGCGAGTCATTCCCCCCCAGGACTTCGGCAAGACAGTGGGCGTGATCACCCTGCTCAACAACTTGTCGCAACCGCTGGCCGGTCTGCTGGTCGCACTGCTCGCCGCGCCATTGGGGACACAACGTGTGATTCTGATTCTGGCCGTGCTGGCGACGCTGCTGGGCGTAGCGGCGCTCTGGTGGTTTGCCAGAGTCCGTAACGCCCCCGTCACGTCGATTCTCGAGACCGAGCAGTAACGGATTTCACTATCGTGGAGCGATGTCCGAAAACAAAAAAACCGCAGCCTGTGAAGGACTGCGGTTTTTTTTGGACTCAGATCACGCGACGATATCGGTCGCCACCGCCTGCCCCACCACACCCACCGCGAAGTCCACCGAGCCCTGGCCTGTGAGGTCGATCATCAGGCTGGTCTGGTTGGTCTGTTCGAAGTACGTGAGGATTGCGTCGCCGGCGTGGCCAGTGAAGCCGCTGACGAAGTTCAGCGTGGCTGCGCCGGTGGCGAACCCAGCGATGCCCGACAGGTCGATCTTGTCCAGGCCGCTGGTGAAATCCATGATCCAGTCCGGCGCGGTCATGGTCGAGTCGCTGGCCGCGCCGAACACGAAGGTGTCTGCGCCTTCACCGCCCCACAGCGAATCACCGCCGCCACCGCCATAAATGATGTCGTTGCCGGCACCGCCGATCAGATCGTTGGCCGCCGCGTTGCCGATCAGCAGGTCACTGCCCGAACCGCCAATGGCATTTTCCACGGTCACACCGTGGGCGATGGACACGTTGCCCACCAGACCGCCGACATCGGAGAACGAGCCTTCGTTGAGGTTGATCTTCTGGTTTTGGTTGAAGCCGGAGAAATCCAGGGTGTCATTGCCGCCGCCGTCCCACACCGAGAACACCACTTTCGAGGTGTTCGACGTGGCGCTGTAGAAGTCGCGATCGGCGTTCGAGTTGAAGCCGTACACGGTGTTGTCGGCACGGGTTTCGAAGTTGGCGCCGTAGAGTTTCTGCACCGCGACGATGTCGTCCATCAACGGTGCCGAGGCGTAGGCGCCGCTGCCGTCCTTGCTGAAGTTCTGGTCGGTGTTGGCTTCGCTCCAGTAGCTCATCAGGCTGTAGCCACGGGTGTCTTCGGCGTATTTGGCGTCGCCGTAGGTCGGGTTGCCGTTGCCGGCGTTGTAGGCGCCCGGGTGCGACAGGCCGAGGGTGTGGCCGATTTCGTGGGTCAGGGTCTGACGCCCGTAGTTGTTGGCGTCCGGGGTCTTGTTGACCTGGTACTGATCGTTGATCAGGTACCACGATTGACCGTCGTAGCTGCTGCCCTGCGGCAGGTAGGCGAACGCTGCGCCGCCGGTGCTGACGTCGTAGTTGCCGAAGGTCATGTGACCGTCGCCGCCCTTGCCTTCGGTGAAGGTGACTTTGGCCACGTCCGACCACGATTGCATCGACAGCACGGCCTGGGCTTTTTGCTGGGCGCTGAACTCGCTGAAGTTGCCGAGTTTCGCGTTGTAGTTCGACGGTTTGTCGGTCAGGAACGTGTAGGTCAGATCAATCTTGCCGTCGGCATTCTTGTCCTGCCACGACATGCCCTTGCGCAGGATTTCGTCAGCGGCCTGGTCGGCGGTGAACGACGGTTTGCCATTGACGGTGCCGGTGCCCCGGTCGTACAGGTGACTGAAGGTGTCGACGGCGGTGTAGGCGCTGCTGGCCTGGGAGGAAGGTTGAGACATGGTGTACGTCCTTGTTTCTGAAGAGTCAGTGTCAGACAGAAAACGGCGATCTTCTGGCGAGATCGTCCTGTCACTCGCCTTGTCAGGCAGATTGAACCTGCCACAGCCGCCAACGGGGGCGCTAATCAATTTCTCGATAGCGTCCCGGATTGCCCCGACGCGCGCTGTCATGACCGGCAATCCTTTTATCTGTATATCCATACAGATAAAAGTTGCCCGAACGCCCGAGTCAGGCCATTCTGTGCGCCTCTTCGGGCAATGATCGACGACGGTGGTTATGCGGCTGTACCTCTGTGAAAAACCCTCCCAAGCCAAGGACATTGCGGCCGTACTCGGCGCAAAGCGTCGGGGCGACGGCTGCTGGCTGGGAACGGACGTCACGTTGACCTGGTGCATCGGCCACCTGCTGGAAACCGCGCCGCCGGACGCCTACGACGCCAAATACAAGCGCTGGGTGCTGGCCGACCTGCCGATCATCCCCGACAAGTGGAAAATGACTGTCAAGCCGCGTACCGCCAGCCAGTACAAGGCGGTCAAGCGCCTGCTCGGCGAGGCCAGCGAACTGATCATCGCCACCGACGCCGACCGTGAAGGCGAGATGATCGCCCGTGAGCTGGTCGAACACTGTCGCTATCGCGGGCCGATCCGCCGCTTGTGGCTGTCGGCGCTGGACGAAGCCTCGATTCGCAAGGCGTTGGCGGCACTCAAACCGGGCGCCGAAACCTTCAGCCTGTATCACTCGGCACTGGGGCGCTCGCGGGCGGACTGGCTGATCGGGATGAACATGAGTCGGCTGTTCACCCTGCTCGGCCGGCAATCGGGCTATCAAGGCGTGTTGCCGGTGGGCCGGGTACAGACGCCGACGTTGCGACTGGTGGTGGATCGCGACCGCAGCATCGCTGACTTCGTGCCGGTCGCGTACTGGGCCATCGACGTGCAACTGCTGCACGGAGACACGCCGTTCAACGCGCAATGGCGTGCACCGAACGATGCCTGTGACGATCAGGATCGCTGCCTCAATCAAGCCCTCGCCCAGCAAGCGGCCGCCGCAATCAGTAGCGCTGCCAGCGCCCGGGTGGTCAAGCTGCGCACCGAACGCATGCGCGAAGTGGCGCCCCTGCCCTTCGATCTGGGCACCTTGCAGGAAGTCTGTTCGAAGAAGCTCGGCCTCGGTGCCCAGGAAACCCTCGACATCGCCCAGGCCCTCTACGAAACCTACAAAGTCATCACCTACCCGCGCAGCGACTGCGGCTACCTGCCCCTGAGCCAGCACAACGAGGCGCCGGGGATTCTCGCAGCGCTGCGTCAGGCCGACCCGAGCCTGGAAGCGCTGCGCGAGCATCTGGAACCACAGCGTCGCTCCCGCGCCTGGAACGACGCCAAGGTCAGCGCTCACCACGGCATCATCCCGACCGCTGCCGCGAAAAACCTGGAGCGCCTGACCGGCAAGCACCGCGCGGTCTACACGCTGATTCGCGCGCGGTATCTGGCGCAGTTCCTGCCCAATCACGAATACGACCGCACCCAGGCCGATTTCGATTGCGCCGGGGAAGCCTTGCGCGCTGTCGGCAAACAGATCATCGAGCCGGGCTGGAAACGCGCGTTGCCCGAAGCGCTGGCCCCGGCCAAGGGCCGTGAAGCCCCCGCGCCACAAACACTACCGACACTGACCCAGGGTGCCGAATGCGCCGTGGCAGACGTGAAGCTCAAGGACCTGTGGACGCAACCGCCCAAGCCCTACACCGAAGGCGACCTGATCAAGGCGATGAAGAACGTCGCCAAACTGGTGGAAGATCCGCTGCTCAAGCAGAAACTCAAGGACACCACCGGCATCGGCACCGAAGCCACCCGCGCGTCGATCATTCAAGGGTTGCTGGATCGCGGCTATCTGGTGAAAAACGGCAAGGCGCTGTCCGCCACGCCCGCCGCGTTCAGCCTGATCGACGCCGTACCGCGCGCGATTGCCGACCCCGGCACCACGGCGATCTGGGAGCAGGCGCTGGACATGGTGCAGAGCGGCGAAATGAGTCTGGAAGAATTCGTCACCAAACAGGCCGCGTGGATGAGCAAGCAAGTGACCCGCTGCGCCGGACTGAGCCTGACCATCAGCGGCCCGCCACCTGCCGGCAAGGCCGCTGCGCCATGGAAGAACAAACGCAAGACCACTCGGCGCAAAACCACCGGAACCAGCAAACGCGTGGCGAAACCAGCAGCCAAATAGCACGCTGCACGCTACTGTTTCTGCAGTGATGGTCAGGAGGCAGCGGCATGTCGTTTATCGAACTGCGCGTCGCCCGGCGCGACGAACTGGACACCCTCGAAAACCTGATGCAGTTCTACACCTACGACTTCAGCGAGTGGCTGCCGCTGAAGCTCGGCGGACATGGTTTCTTCCCGATCCAGTTGAAAGACGATTACTGGCGCCAACCGGCGACCCGACCATTCCTGATCCACGTCGACGGTGAACTGGCGGGGTTCGTGACCGTGGATGACCACCTCCTGATCGAGGGCGCCGACTACAACATCGGCTACTTCTTCGTCAGCCGGCGCTGGCGTGGCCAAGGCGTCGCGCAGTTTGTCGCCTCTGCCCTCTTGAGCCACCTGCCCGGTCGATGGCAGATTTTCCATGTCGACGCGAACCTGCCTGCACAGCGGTTCTGGGCCCGGCTCATCCCCGAGCTGAGCGGCGGCGACTTTACCCGCCAGACCGGAACCGTGGACGGCTATCCCTGCACGTTCTACTGCCTGCGCAGCCTTTCTCCCGCTGCCTGAACGCCGTTTTTTTCATTCCAGAATGACTTTGTCCGACAATATGTAGTGAGCAAAAATAATCACTACAAAACCGTTGACGGCGTCGTTTGGCTTTTGCATGATGCAGACGTCTCCCCGATCGGGAGCACTGGTAACACGCTTGAGCAAGCTCGTCTGACCGCCGAGCTGTTTTTTCCGGATACACGCTGCCCACAAGGCAGATTGAAGAAGCTGACCTGGCCTGAACGTCCAGTACAAGGACGAGAAGCGCTGGCGAAAATTCTCAAGACGCTTGTGGTCGACCCTGAAAACGTCGTCAAGGAGCCTCCCGGTTTTCGCTGCTTCTCCTCGTTGTGACGCTATTGCGTAGCAGTTATTCAACACGACTACATGCAACAGACGCATGACCCCGTACTTCACACGGGCGACCGCTGACGTCCTGGTTTCGGTGCCAGGGATCAACTAACCGATGGGCTACCTGTATTAGCGAATCAACTTTGAAAGATCACCAGACTGGTCAAGGGGCAATATCATGAATCTGAACAATCAACCTACTATCGAAGAACTGGCTCGTATGTTCGCTGCGCAAAAAGACAGCCACGACAGCCATATTCTGTGGATCAGCAAGTCGGGTCAGGTCCATATCGACTGCCTGTCGCCCCATGCTGGTGAAGAAGAGTTCGACCGGAACAACCAGAACCTGCTGGCCCGTCTGAAGATGTACCGCCGCGGCCACGGCTATGTCGGCAAGAAAGCCGCGGCCGACAAGGACTTCATCGGTAATGTTCTGCAGACGCTGAAACAGGCGTGGGACTCGATGCAGAACAACAACGAAGTTCGGGTGATTGATCGGTTCTGCTAAGTTAAAACTTCAATAAAAAGGGCCTGCTTCGAAAACGAAGCAGGCCCTTTTTATTGCTCGCGAAAAAAGCTCATGAACGAGTTTCCAGCACCAGCTTCATGAACGCCTCAGCCGCCGCACTGTGATAGTTGTTCTGGCGCCGCAATAACGCCGCTCCCCGCTGCGGCGCCTCGCTTTCGACATGCAACCGGCGCAACGCCCGGTCCTCGGTCGCAATCGCCTCCGGCAACATGGTCGCAATCGGCGCATGCCGGATCACTTCCAGCAACGTACTCACCGAGTTCACCTCGATCTGCACCTTGGGCGTGATGCCGCGCTGACGGAAATACTCGTCAATCGATAGCCGCGTGATGAAATCCGGCGCCAGCAAGGCGAAATCCAGCTGCGCAATGTCATCCGGGGTCAGCACCGATGAGCTGTCGTACAGCGGATGCTCGCGCCCGACCATCACCCCCAACGTCTCGACAAATGCCGGAATGCATTCAATGTCCGGATTGCGCACCGGCGTGAAGGCAATCGCGATATCCAGCGAGTCATCCGCCAGCCCGGCCTCGATGTCGTCCATCGACAACTCGAAAATCTCCAGGTGAATCCCCGGATACCGCGCCACGTAATCGCGCACCAGCGGCCCGACCAGATACGCCATGAACGTCGGTGTCATAGCCAGGCGCAGCGAGCCTCGGGACAGGTCCTTCACGTCATGCAACGCGCGCTTGCCCGCCTCCAGTTCCACCAGTACCCGTCGTGCGCATTCGATATAGGCCTGGCCGGCGTCAGTGGGTTTGACCGAGCGCGAGGTGCGGTCGAACAGATCCACACCGAGGCTTTCTTCCAGTTGGCGGATCTGTTGCGACAAGGTCGGCTGCGACACGTGCAGCGCCTCGGCCGCCCGGGTGAAGCCGCCGTGATCGGCCACAGCCAGCAGGTATCGCAAATGTCGCAGCAGCATGGGACGCTCCATCTATAGGCAGTGCTTATGCTTTGCATTGTATATCGGTCTTGGACGCTATGGATCAATCGGCAGAAGATGAATCCCACACAGCAAGCCAACCCCGAAAGGAGAAGCACCATGCAATCCCAAGCCTACAACGACAGCCGCATCGCCCTGACCACCCGCGCCCTGGATGCCAAGGCACAGAAAAACCTGTCGTGGCAGGATCTGGCCGACGGCACCGGCCTGAGCCTGGCCTACGTCACCGCCGCCCTCCTCGGCCAGCACCCGCTGCCAAAAGCCGCGGCCGAAGTGGTCGGCGACAAGCTTGAGCTGAGCGCCGAAGACGTCGCCGCCCTGCAAATCATCCCGCTGCGCGGCAGCCTCGACGGTGTGCCGACCGACCCGACCATCTACCGCTTCCACGAGATGATCCAGATCTACGGCACCACCCTGAAGGCGCTGGTTCACGAGCAGTTCGGCGACGGCATCATCAGCGCGATCAACTTCAAGCTCGACATCAAGAAAGTCGAAGACCCTGAAGGCGGTTCCCGCGCCGTGGTCACCCTCGACGGCAAGTTCCTGCCGCTGCGTCCGTTCTGATCCCTCCGGGCCCGTACACCGCGTGCGGGCCCATCCAAACCTGAATTGCCCTGTCGTCACCACACCTGTCTGGAGGCTGCCCCATGCAAAAAATTCTGTTGACCCTGACCCTGCTCGCCGGCCTTGCCGCCCAGGCCCAGGCTGATGAAGAGGCCGTCGCCTACCGCTACGGCATGTCTCTGGACATCGCTGAAGTCGTGAACATCACCCCGGTCGCCGACATCTGCGGCGTAGTGCCGGTCGAGATGACTTACCTCGACAGCCACGGCGCAAAACACATTCTTCAATACAGCGAATTCGGCACCGGCTGTTCGAACTGAAAGGACTACACCATGAAAAACCTGATCGAAGGCTTCCTGAAGTTCCAGAACGAAGCGTTTCCACAACGCACCGAGCTGTTCAAACACCTGGCGACGACTCAAACCCCGGGCACCTTGTTCATCACCTGCTCCGACAGCCGCGTCGTCCCGGAACTGCTGACCCAGCAAGAGCCCGGCGAGCTGTTCGTGATCCGTAACGCCGGCAATATCGTGCCGTCCTACAGCCCGCATCCGGGCGGGGTCTCGGCAACGGTGGAATACGCGGTAGCCGTGCTCGGCGTGACCGACATCGTGATCTGCGGCCACTCCGATTGCGGCGCGATGACCGCCATCGCCCAGTGCAAATGCATGGATCACCTGCCCGCCGTCAGCGGCTGGCTGCAACACGCCGAGTCGGCGAAAGTGGTCAACGAATCGCGGCCACACGCCAATGACGCCGCCAAACTGAGTTCGATGGTGCGGGAAAACGTGATCGCGCAACTGGCGAACATCCAGACTCACCCGAGCGTGCGCCTGGCCCAGGAGAAAGGCCTGCTGAATCTGCATGGCTGGGTGTACGACATCGAGACCGGCTCGATCGACGCGCTGAGTGCCGACCGTCGCACTTTCGTCTCGCTGGCCGAGCAACCGTCGACGTGCGCGGTGTACGGTCAGACAGTCGATGCGGCTTGAAAACACAACGCCGCGCCCGTCATTGCGACGGGCGCGGCGTTGTTCTGTTCAGCGTTTTACGCCCAGATCGATTTGCGTCATACGGCTGCGGACGGTGAACACGCCGTCCCCCGAGAGGATCGCGCTGCGGGCAAACAACCGGCCGCTTTCCCAGTTCGAAAGCCCCAGCTCCGGCTTGTTCAGCGCGTACTGGCCATCGACCCAACGGGTAATCCCGTTGCCCACGAACGGCGCGTTGACCGCGCTGTAGAAACATTCCTGAACCGCTGGATCTTCGCTGATCAACGACACCGTGAATTGCGGGCTGTAGCGATTGAACAGCGCGATGGCCTGATCCAGATCGTCGACGATCATCAGGCTGGTTTCCGGGGTTTCTTCCCATTCCCACTCGCGGCCCAGTTGCGCTTCCGGCAGCGGCTCGGCCAATGCTTCGGTCTGGTAACCCCCGGCGCGATAGACCTCGACCGTCGCGTTCTGCCATTCGCCCGGCAGGTAGCTTTCGCTGCCTTCGACGATGTGCAATTTGCAGCCCTGACCGCGCGCGGTGCCGGCCTGCTGCAAGGCGTCGAGGAACAGCGGCACCAGCTCGGCGGCACGGTCGCGCTGGATCAGGCAGACGTTCAAGGTGTTGCAGACTTTGCGGTCCAGCGAGTTGCGTACCACCGCGGCGAAGCGTTTGGCGTCGGCATCGCGATCAGCAATCAGCCACGCGCCACCGGTGCCGTGCAGGCTGACGGCGGTGCCGGCCTGCTGGGCGATGCTGCCCAACTGGCTGACCGCACGCCCCGAACCACGGGCCACCGCCAGCGACAGACGCCGGTCGGCGAACATCGCCCAACCGGCGGCGTGGTTGACGCTCTCCACCAGCGACACCGCTCCCGCCGGCAGTCCGGCATCGGCCAGCGCCGGGTTCAGGGCGTGAGTGACGATGGCTTGCGCGGTGCCCAGCGCATCGCTGCCAATGCGCAGTACGGCGGTGTTGCCGGTGCGCAGTACACCAGCAGCGTCGGCAAAGACGTTAGGCCGGCCTTCGAACACGAACGCGACGATGCCCAGCGGCGACACCACCTGCTCGACCTTCCAGCCGTCGTGATCGACGCTGCTGATCACCTTGCCGCGGGTGGCCGGCGCATCACGCCAGGCACGCAGACCGGCGATCATGTCGCGGCGCATCCGCTCGTCGGCGAGCAACCGGGTGGTGGAGCGACCGCGCGCCTTGGCCCGTTCGATGTCGGCGAGGTTGGCGGTTTCGATCAGTGCCCAGGCGTCCGGGTTTTCCAGACGTTGGGCAAACAGATCGAAGAAGCGGCTGATGGCCTCATCCGGCACAGCGGACAACGCCGTAAACGCCGCCGCTGCACGCTCGATCGCCACCGATGCGGCCTGCTGATCCACCACCGGAATCAGCAACAGCTCGCCGCTCACCTGCTCCACCAACAGGTGGTCGCCGGGTCGGAAACGCTCGGCCAGTTCGGGGCTGACCACGGTGACGCGGTTACCGGCGAAAGGGATAGGCGTGCCAGCGACGAGACGTTCGAGCGCGAGAGACATGGAGCGGATTCACCATATTGAGGGCGGCCGGAAAATGTATAGGTTGGCCTCCCTCAAAGCAACACGGGCTCAGAACACCGACCAGCCAATCCGCGAACTGAGCATTTCCAGCGCCGCCATCCCCGCCAGCGAGTTGCCCGCCGTGTTCAGCTCCGGCGACCACACGCACACCGTGAACTGCCCCGGCACCACCGCAACGATGCCGCCACCGACGCCGCTCTTGCCCGGCAGACCGACGCGGTAGGCGAAGTTGCCGGCCTCGTCGTAGAGGCCGCTGGTGGCCATGATCGAGTTGACTTGCTGGGTCTGGCGGCGAGTAAGAATCTGCTCGCCGCTGTGCTTGCAGAATCCGTCGTTGGCCAGGAAACAGAATGCCCGGGCCAGATCGATGCAATTCATGCGCAACGCGCAGTGGCTGAAGTAGCTGCGCAGCACCGCTTCAACGTCGTTGTGGAAGTTACCGAAGGATTGCATCAGGTAAGCCATCGCCGCGTTGCGCGCGCGGTGCTGGTATTCGGAATCGGCGACCTTGCCGTCGACCATCACCTGCGGGTTGCCCGACAGCCGCCGCACGAAGTCGCGCATCGACAATGCCGGTGCGGCAAAGCGCGACTGGTTGATGTCGCAGATCACCAGCGCCCCGGCATTGATGAACGGATTGCGCGGACGGCCGCGTTCGAATTCCAGCTGCACCAGCGAGTTGAACGGCTGGCCGGACGGCTCGTGGCCCAGGCGTTCCCAGATCGCCTCGCCGGAATGTTCGATGGCCTGCACCAGGCTGAACACCTTGGAAATACTCTGCACCGAGAACGGCGTCTCGGCGTCGCCGGCGCAATACATCTCGCCGTCGTTGCCATACACGGCGATGCCCAGTTGATTGGCCGGCACGGTGCCGAGGGCGGGAATGTAGTCAGCCACCTTGCCCTGCCCGATCAGGGGCCGGACCGCGTCAAGGATCTCGTTCAATAGCGCTTGCATGCCGGGTTCCGAAGTCTCGCCCCATGGGATTGCGGGGACACCGTGGCTAGACGCTGCGCCCGGCAATCGAATCACACCGGGTCTGTGTATCGCAGTGTGTACGGTCCGACGCCCGACACATCCCGCGCACAAATCCGGCCCTTCGCGACACATCACCGATACAGCCCGGCGTTCAAATGAACCTGTCGATCGGCAGCCCCGATCAAGCCTTTGAACTCACCTATCGCATCGGAGATTCACTATGAACAAGCTCTCGAAAACCTCCCTGACTCTGGGCCTGCTGCTTGCCGGTGGCCTGGCCCTGTCCAACGCGGCTTTGGCTTCAGACGCGTTCAGCGTCAAGCAACTGGATCACGGCTATAGCCAGACCCAGGCCAAGGCCGACTCGGCGGAAAAAACCTCGGAAGGCAAATGCGGCGAAGGCAAGTGCGGCGCCGGCGAATAAGCCTTTTCACGGGGTACGCCAGTGCCCCGTTTTCCCCTTGAATGAATGGAGCCTTCCCATGACCACAGCTCTCTCGTCGGCCGTCAAAGGCCTGCACTGGAACCTCGACCGCGCCGGCCAGTGGCTCGCGCCGCTGACCTTGCGCCTGTTCATCGCCTGGGAATTTTTCGAATCGGGGCTGGAGAAATTCAACGGCCAGAACTGGTTCGAAGACATTCAGGAGCGGTTCCCGTTCCCCTTCGACCACTTGCCCGCCACGCTGAACTGGGAGCTTTCGATGTGGGCCGAGCTGATCTGCGCACTGGCGATCCTGATCGGATTCGGCACGCGGATTTCGGCGATTTCGCTGATTGTCGTGACCGTCGTCGCCACCGCTGCCGTGCACTGGCCGGCAGACTGGTCTTCGCTGAGCGAACTGGCCCAGGGCTACGCGATCACCAACAAGGGCTTCGGCAACTTCAAGCTGCCGGCGATCTACCTCGCCGCACTGGTGCCGCTGGTATTCGCCGGTGCCGGCAAGTTGAGTGTGGATGCGTGGCTGGAGCGGTTTTTCTGGAAACGCGCCAGCCGCTGAGGATCAATGCGCCCGGTCCAGCCCCGCCAGCAACGCACTGTCCCGGCTGTAGATGTCCGGCGCGTAAAGCACGCGGCCCTGGCCGTCAACCTGGGCCGTCCAGTAAGTCATGAGGATCGGCACGGGATTGCTCAGGCGGAATTCATGGGTGACGCCGGTGGCGAGCAAGGTGTCGGTGCGCGCCTTCTCCGCCGGGCTGAGCAGCAAATCGCGCAGCTTCATCGGATGCTCGACCCGTACGCAGCCGGAGCTGAACGCCCGTGGTCCCTTGTCGAACAGCGCTTTGCTCGGCGTGTCGTGCAGGTACACCGAGAACGGGTTGGGGAAACGAATGACCATTTGCCCCAGCGGGTTGCGCGGCCCGGCGTCCTGGCGCAGGAGGATGTTGCCGGGGTTGTCCCAGTCGATGTCGGCGGCGGCCAGCGGCTGGCCGTTGGCGTCGAGCACCTGCAGGTTCTGGCGGCTGAGGAACGTCTGGTCCTTGCGGATTTCCGGCAGTTTGTCTTCCTTCCAGATGGTCGGCGGCACGGTCCAGGTCGGGTTCAGGGTCAGGCGCGTGACCCGGGATTTGAGCAGCGGGGTCTGGCGTTCAGCGCGCCCGACCTGGGTGCGGGTCTGCCACACCGGCAGGCCACCCTGGTAAAGCGTCAGCTCGGCCGCGGCGACGTTGACCAGCAGACCGTCCGGCTCCATGTCCTGGGCCATCCAGCGGAAACGTTCAAGGTTGACCCGCAACTGTTCGCGGCGAGTCAGCGGACTGATGTTGAGTTCGGCAATCGTCCCCGGCCCCACCACCCCGTCGGCCTGCAACGAATGGTTGGCCTGAAAGCTCTTCACCGCCTCCACCAATACGCCGTGATAAGCGTTGTCCGGCGTGCCGGCCACGCTGTTCAGATAGCCTTCGCTGTACAGCCGGCGGGCCAGTTCCGGCACGCGTTTGTCTTCCATGTCCGGACGCAGCAAAGGACCGTTGCCCACCGACGTCCACTGCGGCAAGGCTTTCAGGCGCTGCGCGGCATACAGATGACGCAGATTCTGATATTGCGCCAGCTGCGGGCGGGCCAGATCGAAGGCGGCCGGAACGTTGTGCACGCCGGGTACGGCGATGGCGAGCAATTCGGCCTGCCGGTCGCGTGGCGTTTCGTCGGAATGCCACAGCGGTTCGAAGTGCGATTGCAGCAGGCGCCCGTAATGCAGATCCTGCAGGGCTTGCAGGTAGTAACGGCTGATCTCGATATCGGCGCACAGTTCGCCGTCCTGCGGGGCGGTGAGCGCCACCGGATAGCGTTTCGGGTTCAGGCCATCGTCGGCCAACAGCTGCAATTGCGCATGCAAGGCCGGCAATTGCCCGCCATCGGCCCACACCGGCAGCCAGTCCTGCTGCTGGTAGAACGCGCGTAACTGATCCAGCGCCGGGCCGCTGAGGCTGGTGCCGATCGTCGGGCACGCCTGGGGCAGGCTGATCAGCGCAGCCTGCAACGGGCTCTGCGGTTCGATGGGCATTTCCGTCGGCACGGGCGGCAGCGTCGGGAGTCCCGGCAACGGCTCTTCGGCGCAAGCGACAAACGGCGCAGCGAGCAAACAAATGCTCAAGTAGCATGCGTACTTTTTGAACAACTGCTTTACTCCAATCCATGGCCGTCCTGATTGACGGTCAACCTTACCTCAGGTGCGGTGAACAGTCAGGCCCGATTCGCGGGCCTGCCGGGGACGACTGGACGTCAGGAGCCTAAGTGCCGAACAAGTAGCAAGTGGAGACTCACGTTAAATGTTGACGTTTTTGCGCCGACTTCTGCTGACTGCCACCGCCCTTGGCGTGCTGACCAGTCCAGCCTTTGCCGCCGGTACCTCTTCGCCGGTTCTGTACACCAGCCTCGCCCACGCCGCGCCGGAACTCAATCCCCAGGCGCTGAAAGGTGCCTTGAACGCCATGCAATGTGCGATCAACAACGGCGCGAAGCAGTCCCGTCACCTGGCGATCATCGACTATTCGCAGCCGTCCACCGAGCGCCGGTTGTGGATCTTCGACCTGACCCGGAAAAAACTGGTGCTGCGCGATCTGGTCGCCCACGGCTCGAACTCCGGGGAAAACTTCGCCACCCGGTTCTCCAACCGTGAAGGCAGTTTCCAGTCCAGCCTCGGCCTGTTCCGGACCCAGGAAAGTTACCAGGGCACCCACGGCTACTCGCTGCGCATGGACGGTCTGGAACCGGGCATCAACGACATGGCCCGTGACCGCGCCATCGTGATCCACGCCGCCGACTACGTGAACCCGTTCTGGAGTAAACGTACCGGCCGTCTGGGCCGCAGCCAGGGTTGCCCGGCCGTGCGACCGCAGGTTGCCAAACGGGTGATCGACAGCCTGAAGAATGGCCAATTCATGTTCTCCTGGTACCCGGATCAACAGTGGCTGAAATCCTCGCCGTACCTCAACTGCCAGCCACAACAGATCGCGAGCATTCTCAGCACTCACGCCAGCTGAATACTCTGTGGGAGTGCGCTGGCTCCCACAGGTTCGGTTTATTACAGATTTGTCATCGAGTTGTCGGTTTGCCGAGCGGATCGCCCGGTAGCTTGAAGTTGTCCCGGCCAGAACGCCGATCAACTTCAACGACTCGAGTGACCCATCATGAAAACCCTGATACTCGCTTTCACCGCCCTCCTCGCCACCGGTTCCGTGTTCGCCGCTGAAATGCCTGAACACACAGTCATTCACGACACCAACGGCTTCTACGTGCACCTGGATGTCGACAAAGTCCTCTCCAGCACCGATATTTCCCAGGCCTGCGGCGTGATCCCCGCGCAGCTCGACTACCTCGACCACCAGGGCCGTGAACATGTGCTGGACTACCAAGTGCAAGGCAGCGGCTGCACCAACGACCATTGAGGCGCAGTAGCCATGAATATCCTTGTTGTCGAAGACGAACCCAAGGCCGGCAATTATTTGCTCAACGGCTTGCAGGAACTGGGCTACAGCGTGAGCCTGGCCCGGGACGGCGCCGACGGTCTGCACCTGGCGCTGGAGTTCGACTTCGACGTGATCGTGCTGGACGTGATGATGCCGAAAATGGATGGCTGGGAAGTCCTGCGCCGGCTGCGTAAGGAAACCGACACCCCGGTGCTGTTTCTCACCGCCCGCGATGACATCGCCGACCGGGTCAAGGGGCTTGAACTGGGCGCTGACGACTACCTGATCAAGCCGTTTTCCTTCGCCGAACTGGTGGCGCGCCTGCGCACCCTGACCCGGCGCGGGCCGATCCATGAAGAAGAGCAATTGCAGGTGGCCGATCTGCAGATCGATGTGCTCAAGCGTCGGGTCACCCGGGCCGGCAACCGGATCACCCTGACCAACAAGGAATTCGCCCTGCTGCAACTGTTTGCCGCCCACACCGGGCAAGTGCTGTCGCGTTCGCTGATCGCCTCGCGGGTGTGGGACATGAATTTCGACAGTGACACCAATGTGGTCGATGTCGCCGTGCGCCGCCTGCGGGCGAAGATCGACGATCCGTTCCCGCTCAAGCTGATCCACAGCGTGCGCGGCATCGGCTACCGCTTCGATACCCAACCATGAAAATCGCCGGCACGTATTCCCTGACCTTGCGTCTGGCGCTGGTCTTCGCCGTGCTCGCCTTTGCCGCGCTGGGAGGCCTGGGCGCGGCGCTGTACAACCAACTGGAAGCAGCTCTGATTCGCCGCGATGACATCCAGTTGGTCAGTCGCGTCGATCAGTTGCGCACCTTCCTCAACGACAGCAACACCCTGGAACTGATCAAGAACAAGCCGGCGCTGTTTCAGAACATGCTCGGCAACCGCGAAGCCTTGCTGACCATCGGCGCACCCGGCCAGCCGCCGTTGCTGGTGGTCAACCCCGGCAACCTCGCCACCCCGAACTTGCCCGCCGTACCGATCGATCATCCGATGGCCCTGAGCGATGTACAGCACTTGCCGAGCGTCGACGGTGTGCCGTTTTCGGCGGTGGCGGCGACCATCGACTCGGGCGATCTGGGCAACCTGCAGGTGCTCACCGGACGCCTGATGACCGAGCGCACGGCGATGCTCGCCAATTACCGGCTCAGCGTGTACGGCCTCGCGTCATTAGCCGCGATTGTGCTGGCGCTGGTCGGCTGTCTGCTGGTGTATCGCGGCCTGCTGCCGTTGCGGCGGATGGCCCGGCATGCCCACGGGATCGGCATCGCCAACCTTGGCGAACGCCTCGACCGCCAAGGCACGCCTCGTGAATTGCAGCCGATGATCGAAGCCTTCAACGCGATGCTGGACCGGCTCGATCGAGGGGTTGCGCAACTGAGCCAGGTCTCCACCGACATGGCCCACGAACTGCGCACGCCGATCAACAACCTGCTCGGGGAAACACAGGTCGCGTTGCAACAGAACCGCAGCGTCGACGCCTATCAGCAGTTGCTCGCCTCCAACGTGGAAGAACTCGAACGGCTGGCGCGGATGCTCGACAACATGCTGTTTCTCGCCCGCACCGACCCGGCCAGCGCGCTGAGCCAGCGGCAGGAGCTGGACGCCAGCGATGAGATGCAACGCATTGCCGATTACTTCGAAGGATTGGCGGCGGATGTCGGCGTCACCATCGAGGCCAGTGGCAGCGGCGTGATCTGGGCCGAGCCGATGCTGCTGCGGCGGGCCCTGGCCAACCTGTGCGCCAACGCGATCAAGTACGGCGCGGCGGATTCGACGTTGCAGGTCGAAGCCATCGCTGAAACGGACGGCAGCTATCTGCGGGTGCGCAACCAGGGCACGACCATTCCTGCCGAACACCTGTCGCGACTGTTCGAACGCTTCTACCGCGTCGATCCGTCACGCGAGCGCTCGGCCCAGTCCAACGGCTTGGGCCTGTCGATTGTCGCGACCATCATGCAGTTGCATCAGGGCCGTTACAGCGTCAGCAGCGCTGATGGCATCACCTGCTTTGAACTGTTCTTTCCGGCACGGGAGACGCGAGACGCAGGTGCGTGAAGGCGCCGAGCGCAGACGCCGCGAACATCAACGCCGTAGCCACACCGAAGGTCATGTGCAAGCCGCCTGCGATGACCGCGGCCGGCGCCTCAGTCGGATCGTCCGTCGCCAGTGCAAACACCGCGCCCATCGCCGCCGCCCCGGTGATCAAGCCCAGATTGCGCGACAGCCCGAGCATGGCCGAGACCACACCGCGCTGATCCTGAGCAACGCCGGACATCAACCCGCTGTTGTTGGCGGCCTGGAACAGCGCGTAACTCAAGGCCACCACCGTGATCGGCAGCACGTATGCAAGCACTCCGAAACTCACCGGAAACAGCGCCAAGAGACCACACCCGCAAGCCAGGCCGAACAACGCACCCGGCACCATCCGCCGCGCGCCGAAACGATCCACCAGCCGCCCGGCCGGCACGCCGCTGAATGCCGCCAGCAACGGCCCGATCGACAACGCCAGACCGACCTGAGTGCTGGAAAGACCCAAACCTCGACTCAGGTAAAACGGCCCGACCACCAGCGTGGTCATCATCACCGTCGTGACCAGCAAGGTCAGCGCCAGACTGCTGCTGATTCGCGTGTCGGTGAACAAAGAGAGGTGAATCAGCGGCGCCTTGCTCCGTTTCTCGACCAGGATGAACAACCCCACGCCCAACAGGCTGAGCAACAGCAACGTCGGGGTGAATCCATCAACCGTCATCGCCAGTGCATAGGCCGCCAGCGTCAGCATCAATACGGCGGTGCCGGGATAATCAAATGCAACACCCGAGCGCACGCTACGATCCTTCGGCAGATAGCGATACACCAGCCACGCATTGAGCAATCCCAACGGCACGTTGATCACAAAAACCGACTGCCAGCCGACATGCGCCATCAACAGCCCACCGAGCGACGGCCCGAGGGTGGTGCCGGTGGCCGACATCGTGGCCAGCAACCCCATCGCACTGCCGGCCCGGGATTTGGGCACCGCATCGGCCACCAGCGCCACCGTCAGCGCAAACATGATTGCCGCGCCAAGCCCTTGCACCGCCCGCGCACCGATCAGCCAGGCGAGGCTCGGCGCCAGTGCGCAGACCAGCGAAGCGGCGGTAAAAATGCCGATGCCGATCAACAACAAGCGCCGCCGACCGAAGCCGTCACCCAACCGCCCGACGCTGACAATCAAGGTAGTGACCGCCAGCAGGTAGGCCAGCACGATCCATTGCACCTGTTGAAACGTCGCATCGAACGCCGCCGCCAGCGTGGGCAATCCGGCGTTGGCGATGCTGGTATCGAGCGATGGCATGAGCATCGACAGCGCCAGACTGATCAGCGCCCAGCGGGCTGAAGGGCTCAGGGGTTCTCGGTGCATGGGGGGCTCACAGGGCAAAGGTCATGCGACATAGCCTGAGCCTCGACAATACAAGGCGCAAGACGCATGCTTTGCACTTGATACCTGCATGGAACGCCATGTCATGAATGCACCGGATCTGAACCTGTTGATCACCCTCGACGTGCTCCTGAGCGAAGGCAGCGTCGCCCGCGCCGCCGAACGCCTGCGTCTGAGCCCTTCCGCCATGAGCCGCGCATTGGCCCGGCTGCGGGAAACCACCGGCGATCCGCTGCTGGTGCGTGCCGGTCGTGGGCTGGTGCCGACCCCGCGTGCGCTGGAGCTGCGCGACCGGGTCAGTTATCTGGTGCAGGAAGCCGAAGCGGTTTTGCGCCCGGCAGAAGTGCTCGATCCCGGCCAGTTGCGGCGCACCTTCACCCTGCGCAACACCGACGGGTTCGTCGAAACCTTCGCCGCCGCCCTGCTCGCCCGCATCGCCGAAGAGGCCCCGGGCGTGCGCCTGCGCTTTGTGCAAAAGGCTGACAAGGACAGCACACTGCTGCGCGTAGGCCGGGTGGATCTGGAAACCGGCGTGGTCGACGACAGCACCGACCCGACGCTGCACAGTCGCATCCTGTTCCGCGATCAGTGGATCGGAGTGGTGCGTGAAGGACATCCGCTGAGCAGCGGCAAGGTCAGCGCCAAACGCTTTGCTGCAGGCCAGCACATTCTGGTGTCACGGCGCGGGCGCAGCAGCGGACCGGTGGACGAGGCATTGCTCGCCTTCGGGCTGACGCGGGATATCGTCACCTCGTTCGGCGGATTTTCGGCGGCGCTGACGCTGGTCCGTGAATCGGACCTGATCGCCACCGTTCCGGAACGTCACACCAGCAAACTGCGCACGGGCCTGCACAGCTTCGCCCTGCCCTTGCGTATGCCGGATATCAGCGTGTCGATGCTTTGGCACCCGCGCATGGACGCCGACCCGGCGCATCGCTGGTTGCGCAATTGCGTGCGCGAAGTCTGCGCCTAACGCGCATCCCCGCCCGCGGGTTTGTAGAACAGGAATTTCCTGGTCTCGGCGGTTTTTCTGTATTCCTTGGCCCAGCTCGGATGTACGTTGCGGTCGTGGAAGTACAGCGCGCCGTGAGTGCGATCGGTGAGCTGACGGTTCAGCGCCTTGCCGGCGATTTCCTTGGCCAGCGCGTATTCGGCATCTTCCTTGACCTGATCCGGACGCCCGTCGCACCACCAGGAAAACTGGCAACTCTTGCTTTCCGAGCCCTGCTTGACCACCTCGCACACCGTGCCTGGAAAGCCGTCATGCCCGAGGCGATTCATCACTACACTGGCCACGCCTTCCATGTCGGCATTGTCCTTGCCCTTGGCTTCCCAATAGATACTGCGCGCCAGGCAGGTAATCGGATCGTCCAGCGGTGCGGCGCCTGCGGGGTCGACCGCCTGTGCTTCGGTCGGGGTGATGGCTTCGGATTTGGGTGCCGGAGGTGCGTCGGGTTTGTCGGCGGCCTTCTCTTCCAGAACCTCGGCTTTCGCCTCGGCCTTTTCCTTGATCGGCGCCTGATCGGTGGCCAGCGCAGCACCGCTCAGCAGGGTCAACGCAAGACAGCAAAGCAACCCGTTCAATCCCATGATCATTCTTCCGGCAGGGCCCGATGCGGGCGAAGTGTTACGTGGTTGAGACGCCCGGTTTCCGGGGTCTTCGCAGAGTGTAGACGGCAAATTGCACGGAATCGTTCGGCAGAAAAATCCGCGTTGTGAAGAAAAAGACATTGCACGAACCGGGGCCCTTTCGCGCATGATGTGCGCACTCAGCCCAAGGGAGATTTCCATGCGCTTCATGCCATCCGTTCTGCGACTCGCCGCGTTGTCCGTGGGCCTGGCGCTGGCCACTTCGGCCATGGCCACCGATGAGTCGCAATTGATCGAATCGATCAACAGCTACCGCAGCCAGCCGCAGCGTTGTGGCAGCCAGGCGTCCAGCGAATTGCCGCCGCTGTCGGCCGATCCGCGCCTGATTCTGCCGGCCAGCGGCGTGGTGGATTTGCAGCAGGCGATGTCCAGCGCTCGCTACCCGATGGTCAACGTGCAGGCGATCACCCTGAACGGGCCACGGGATGCGGCGTCGGCGATGAAGGCGATTCAGGAAAGCTTCTGTCAGGTGGTGCTGGATCCGCAGTTCGTCGATATCGGCGTCAGCCGCGCTGATCGTGACTGGCGCATCACCCTCGCCCGGCCACTGCTGTCGGCCCGCCTCGGCGACGGTCAGGCGGAAGGCCAGAAACTCCTCGAACAACTCAATGCCGCCCGCGCCCAACCGCGCCAGTGCGGCGGTCAGGCATTCGCAGCGACTGCGCCGCTGGCGTGGAACGCGGTGCTCGGCGGCGTTGCCCAGGAACACAGCCGCGAGATGGCCAACAACAATTATTTCGACCACAAGGACCGCAACGGCGGTACTCCCGGCGACCGCGCAGAACTGGCCGGATACAGCGGTCAGCAGGTCGGCGAGAACATCGCCGCCGGGCAGGACACGGTGCAGAAAGTCGTTGCCGGCTGGCTCGCCAGCCCCGGCCATTGCGCCAACCTGATGAACCCGCAGTACCGCGAGCTCGGCGCTGCTTACGCAGTCGATCCGAAGAGCAGTGCCGGTATTTACTGGACGGCGATGTTTGGCGGGGAATAGACCTCAAGGCAGTTCCTCCCCCCCAAAGGAGGAAGTACATCGCAGGCAATAAAAAACCGGAGCCAGGCTCCGGTTTTTTTATGGTCAGTGGGTTCTCATCCCCGCCGCATACATCGCCAGTTTCAACAGGCTCGCCACCACCGCCAACGACACCACGCTGCCGGACCAGATCAGCAACAGCCAGCCCAGGCGCTTGTACCAGCGACTTTTCACTTCACGCATTTCAATGGTAGCCATCGCCGATCCTCACTTTGCCGCGGAACACGTAGTAGCTCCAGAAGGTGTACATCAGGATCACCGGCAGGATGAACAGCGCACCGATCAAGGCGAACAGCTGGCTGGTGGCCGGTGAAGCTGCCGCCCACAGGCTGACCGATGGCGGGATGATGTTCGGCCAGATGCTCAGCGCCAGCCCGATGTAGCCGAGGAACATCAGCACCAGCGTGAACACGAACGGCCAGTGGGTGTGCCGCTGACGCAACGAACGCAACAGCCCGAACAGCGCCAGCACCGCCAACACCACCAGCCCGGCGAACACGATCAGATGCGCATGGTTGAACCAACGACTGGCCAGTTCCGGGTGCAGTTGCAACGTCCACGCGCCGATCACCACCACCATCGCCAACAACAGCCACGCCAGTGGACGGCTGTAGTGACGCATCCGCGATTCGAGCATTCCTTCGGTCTTGACCAGCAGCCAGGTACTGCCGAGCAAGGCGTAAGCAATCACCAGACCGACGCCGCAAACCAGCGGGAACGGCGCCAGCCAGTCGAGACCGCCACCGGCAAACTGCCGATCCACCACCGGAATCCCCGCCACATACGCGCCGATCACCACGCCCTGGGAGAACGTCGCCAGCAGCGAACCGCCAATGAACGCCCAGTCCCACAGATGACGTTTTTCAGCCGGCGCCTTGAAGCGAAACTCGAACGCCACCCCACGGAAAATCAGACCCGCCAGCATGAAGATCAACGGCAGATACAGCGCCTCGAGAATCACCCCGTAAGCCAGCGGAAACGCGCCGTACAACGCCGCGCCGCCGAGCACCAGCCAGGTTTCGTTGCCGTCCCAGACGGGTGCGACGGTGTTCATCATCACGTCGCGTTCCTGCTCGTCGCTGATCATCGGGAACAGGATCCCGAGGCCCAGATCGAAGCCGTCCATGATCACGTACATCATCACCCCGAAGGCAATGATCACGCCCCAGATCAACGAGAGATCGATACCTTGAATACCCATGACTCAACGCTCCTTTTTCAGTGGATCCGGGTCGCGGATTCGAGGTTGTCGGTAACCGCCGAAAGTGGCCGGCGCGGGGTCTGCACCTGAGTGCCTTCGGGCGGATGTTCGTGGTGCGGCTGCGGGCCCTTGCTCACCAGTTTCATCATGTAGCCGATGCCCACGGTGAACACCGAGCAGTAGATGACGACGAACAGCGCCAGCGACGTGCTCATCTGCGCCACCGAGTGATGGGACGCCGCGTCATGAGTGCGCATCAGGCCGTACACCACCCACGGCTGGCGCCCGACTTCAGTGGTGATCCAACCGGCCAGCAGCGCAATCAGTCCGCTCGGCCCCATCAGCAACACCAGCCGCTGGAAGCCGCGATGCCGGTAGACCTTGCCGTTGCGCCGCAGCGCCAGCCCCACCACACCGACGAGGATCATCAACATGCCCAGCCCGGCCATCACGCGGAAGCTCCAGAAAATCACGGTCGAATTCGGCCGGTCTTCTTTCGGGAAGCTCTTGAGCGCCGGGATCTGCTTGTCGAGGCTGTGGGTGAGGATCAGGCTGCCGAGGTAGGGAATCTCGATCGCGTATTTGGTCTTCTCCGCCTGCATGTCCGGGATGCCGAACAGCACCAGCGGGGTCGGCCCGTTGTCGGCGTTTTCCCAGTGGCCCTCGATGGCGGCGATTTTCGCCGGTTGATGTTCCACGGTGTTCAAGCCATGGGCGTCACCCACCACCGCTTGAATCGGCGCGACGATAAGCGCCATCCACAGCGCCATGGAAAACATCTTGCGCACCGGTTTGCTGTCGTTGCCACGTAGCAAATGCCAGGCCGCCGAAGCGCCGACAAAGAACGCTGTGGCAACGAACGCGGCAATCGCCATGTGCGCCAGCCGGAACGGGAACGACGGGTTGAACACGATCGCCAGCCAGTCGACCGGCATTACCCGACCGTCGACGATTTCGAAACCCTGCGGGGTCTGCATCCAGCTGTTGGAGGCAAGAATCCAGAAAGTCGAGATCAGCGTGCCGATGGCGACCATCACCGTGGCGAAGAAGTGCAAGCCACGGCCGACGCGGTTCCAGCCGAACAGCATCACCCCGAGAAACCCGGCCTCGAGGAAGAACGCGGTCAGCACTTCATAGGTCAGCAACGGCCCGGTGACGCTGCCGGAAAAATCAGAGAACCCGCTCCAGTTGGTGCCGAACTGGTACGCCATGACCAGACCGGAGACCACGCCCATGCCGAAGTTGACGGCGAAGATCTTCGACCAGAAGTGGTAGAGATCGCGGTAAGTGTCGTTACGGGTTTTCAGCCACAGGCCTTCAAGCACCGCCAGGAAACTCGCGAGACCAATGGTGATCGCCGGGAAAATGATGTGGAACGAAACCGTGAACGCGAATTGAATTCGCGCCAGGTCCAGTGCCTCCAGGTTGAACATGATGATGTCCTCATCAAGGCTGAAAAGCGGCAGCACACGGCCGGGCCACCGCCAGGCGCGAACGCCTGCAGCCAGTCAAATTGCAGAAGGGTTGGATCGCGTGGGTCGGTCAGGCCACCGACGACGGGATCAGGTTGCTCGTCTGGGCCGCTTCGAGGCGGATCGCCACGAATTTCGAGGTCGGCGTGTAGGTGCGGTCACCGTAACTTTCCAGCGGCACCAGTGGATTGGTTTCCGGGTAATACGCGGCAGCCTGCCCGGCCGGAATGTCGTAGGCGATCAGGGTGAAACCGCTGACCCGACGTTCGCGCTCGTCGCCCCACAGCGCCACAAGATCGACCTTTTGCCCCGGTTCGAAACCGAGCCGGCGGATGTCCTGTTCGTTGGCGAACACCACGTCGCGCATGCCGTAGACCCCGCGATAACGGTCGTCGAGGCCGTACAGCGTGGTGTTGTACTGATCGTGGGAACGCATGGTTTGCAGGATCAGATGCGGTTTGACCGGCAGGTTGCGCACGCCTTCGCTGATCAGATGTTCCGGCAGCACACACGGGGTGAACTGGGCCTTGCCGGATTCGGTTTTCCAGACCCGGTCGGAAGCGTTGTTGCCGAGGTGGAAACCACCGGGGGTCAGCAGCTTCTCGTTGAAATTCTCGAAGCCCGGAATCACGTCGGCGATCAGGTTGCGGATACGCCCGTAGTCGCCCACCGCCCATTCCCAGTCGATCGGGTGTTTGCCCAACGTGGCGGCGGCAATCCCGGCAATAATCGCCGGCTCGGATTTCAGATGCGCCGACTTCGGTTTCAGTTGGCCGAACGACAAGTGCACCATGCTGAAGGTGTCTTCCACGGTCACGCCTTGCGGACCTTCGGCCTGTACGTCGATGTCGGTACGGCCCAGGCACGGCAGGATCAGCGCATCACGCCCGGTCACCAGATGGCTGCGGTTGAGTTTGGTCGAGATGTGCACGCTCAGGTCGAGTTTGCGCATCGCGGCGTGGGTGCGCGGGGTGTCCGGCGTGGCTTGGGCGAAGTTGCCGCCGAGCCCGATAAACACCTTGGCTTCGCCACGTTCCATGGCACCAATCGCCATGACCGTGTTGTGGCCGTGCATCCGCGGCACTTTGAAGTTGAAGCGTTTTTCCAGGGCGTCCATCAGCTCGGTCGGGGCCAGTTCGTTGATGCCCATGGTGCGGTCGCCCTGCACGTTACTGTGGCCGCGCACCGGCGACAGCCCGGCGCCCGGACGGCCGACGTTGCCGCGCAGCAGTTGCAGGTTGATGACCTCCTGCAGGGTCGGCACCGAGTGCACGTGCTGGGTCAGGCCCATGGCCCAGCACATGATCACGCTCTTGGCCCGGGCGTACATGCGCGCTGCCAGTTCGATGTCATGCAGCGGCACGCCGGACTGCTCGACGATGTGCTCCCAGCTCGTGGCATCGACTTCGGCCAGATAGCTGTCGAGACCCGAGGTGTGCTCGGCAATGAAGGCGTGATCGAACACCGGTTCGCCGCCGGTGGCCTGGGCTTCGCGCTCCCACTCCAGCAGGAACTTGGCCATGCCGCGAATCATCGCCATGTCACCGCCCAAGGCAGGACGGAAGTACGCGGTGTTGGTCGCTTCCCAGCCGTTGCTGAGCATCTCGATCGGGTTTTGCGGGTTCTGGAAACGCTCCAGTCCACGCTCTTTGAGCGGGTTGATGCACACCACTTGCGCGCCGCGCTTCACCGCTTCTCGCAGCGGTTCGAGCATGCGCGGGTGGTTGGTGCCGGGGTTCTGGCCGATGACGAAAATCGCATCGGCGTGGTGCAGGTCTTCATAGACCACCGTGCCTTTGCCGACGCCGAGGCTCTCGCCCATGCTCACCGCACTGGCTTCGTGGCACATGTTCGAGCAGTCCGGGAAGTTGTTGGTGCCGTAGGCGCGAACGAACAACTGGTAGAGAAACGCCGCTTCGTTGCTGGCGCGACCCGAGGTGTAGAACTCGGCCTCGTGGGGCGATTTCAAGCCTTTGAGGTGCTTGGCGATCAGCGCGAAGGCGTCGTCCCAGGTGGTTTCGACATAGCGGTCGACCCGCGCGTCGTAGCGCATCGGATGTGTGATCCGGCCTTGGTATTCGAGCCAGTAATCGCTTTGCTCGGCCAGGGTCGAGACTGTGTACTTGTTGAAGAACGCCGGATCGACCAGGCGGCCGGTGGCTTCCCAGTTCACCGCTTTGGCGCCGTTCTCGCAGAACTTCAGCATGCTCGCACCGGGCGCTTCACCCCAGGCACAACCTGGGCAGTCAAAGCCGCCGTTCTGGTTGGTCTTGAGCATGGCGCGGATGTTTTTCAGGGCGTTTTCACTGCCCAGCCAGTTCTTGGTGAGGCTGATGACAGCGCCCCAACCCGCAGCGGCGCCCTTGTAGGGTTTGTAACGGTCGACTTGTGACATGGGACTTCTCCATGACGATGCACACAGGCAAAAACCTGATCGGGTTTAAACAGCGACGACTGACTTTCAAGTTAAAAAAGCGGTCGTTTCGTTTGACGGGGCCAAGGATAGGAACCGCTGCAAAAACTTGTCTAATCGCTATTAATGACTGCGTTATCGAAAGCATCTATCACGGACTTAAACCCTTTAAATACGGGCACTTGCAAAACTAAGAAGGGAAAAACAGCAAATAATTATTTCATCATCGACAGCATCAATCGGCCGGTCATTAAGAGTGATTGGACTCTGTCTCAAGTTGCTCATAACCTGCGCCGACCCAATCCCTTCAATAGCGGATTTCACCCAAGCGAGGCTGTCATGTCAGAGCGCGTCTTGATCGATGGTTACAACCGCCGCGTCGACTACCTGCGCATGTCGGTCACCGACCGCTGCGACTTTCGCTGCGTGTATTGCATGGCCGAAGACATGCAGTTTCTGCCGCGCCAACGGGTGCTGACGCTGGAGGAAATCTATCAACTGGCGCAGAGCTTCGTTGCGCTCGGCACCCGCAAGATTCGCCTGACCGGCGGCGAGCCGCTGATTCGTCCCGGCGTCGTCGGCTTGTGCAAGCAGATCGCCGCCCTGCCCGGCCTGCGCGAACTGTGCCTGACCACCAACGGCTCGCAGCTCGGCAAACTGGCCAGCCCGCTGTTCGACGCCGGGGTCAAACGCCTCAACGTCAGCCTCGACAGTCTTGATGCCGAGCGTTTCAAGCAGATGACCCGCACCGGTGATCTGGCCCAGGTGATCGATGGCATCGACGCCGCGCGCGCCGCCGGATTTACCCGCACTAAACTCAACTGCGTGGTGATGCAGGGCCGCAACGATCACGAGATCAACGATCTGGTGCAGTTCGCCATCGAACGGGATCTGGACATTTCCTTCATCGAGGAAATGCCGCTGGGGATCATCAGCGAACACAGCCGCGCCGAGTCGTTCTTCTCCAGTACCCAAGTGCGCGAACGGATCGCCGAGCGCTACACCCTGATCGACTCCGCCGAGTCGACCCATGGCCCGTCGCGCTACTGGCGGCTCGCCGAAGCGCCGCACATTCGGCTGGGATTCATCTCGCCCCACAGCCACAACTTCTGCGGCACCTGCAACCGGGTGCGGCTGACCGTCGAGGGGCGTTTGCTACTGTGTCTGGGGAACGAGCATTCGGTGGATCTGAAAGCGGTGCTGCGGGCCCACCCGGGTCAACCGGAGCGGCTTGAGAAAGCCATCATCGAAGCGATGAAACTCAAGCCTTACCGGCACAACTTTGAAGTGAACGACGACGTGCAAGTGGTGCGTTTCATGAACATGACCGGCGGCTGATCCGCCACGTTTGCAAGGCAGAGAGCCGCATGATCATCCGACCCAAGGTCAATCAATTCGCCATTCTCTTCACCCTCAAGGGCTCGATTGCCAAGCGCATCGCCCTGCGCACCCTGATGGTCACACTGCTGGCGTCGGCCATCGTGCTGGTGGAAATGCTCCACCCGAGCAACTTCACCAAGGTCAACGCCACGCCGTTCACGCTGCTCGGCCTGTCGCTGTCGATCTTCATGAATTTTCGCAACAACGCCTGCTACGACCGCTGGTACGAAGCGCGCAAGGCTTGGGGCGATGTGATCGTGCATGTGCGCTCGGTGATTCGCGAGACCCATGTGATCCGCGAATCGGCCCAGCGTCGGTTATTGCTGCTTAACCTTTGTGGTTTCGCCCACGCGCTGAATGCGCGACTGCGCCGGGAAGACGAAGCCGCCGCCAGCGCTCAATGGATCACCCCGCAACACGATGCGCAGGTGCCGGATTACAGCGGGCGAATCCTGCAGACGGTGGGTCAGCAATGCTCCGATCTGCATGAGGCGGGCGATCTCAGTGAATGGCGCTACATGCTGCTGGCCAATCACCTGACCAGCCTGACCCAGGCGCAGGCGGTGTGCGAGCGGATCAAGAACACGCCGCTGCCCTTCCCCTATACCTTGCTGCTGCATCGCACGATTTACCTGTTCTGCATCCTGCTGCCGTTCGCCATGGCCGAACCGCTGGGGTGGCTGACGCCGCTGTTCACGGCGATTGTCAGCTACACCTTCTTCGGCCTGGATGCGATTGCCGATGAACTGGAAGACCCGTTCGGCCGGGATGAAAACGATTTGCCGACCGATGCGCTGGTGCGGGGTATCGAGCGGGATATTCTCTCGGAGCTGGGGACTGAACCGTTGCCGCCAGCGCTGAAACCGGTGGACTACGTCCTCAGTTAATCGACTGCCTTCCCTTCCGGGGAGGGAGACTCATCAATCCAGATGCGCCCAGGTCATGCGGAACGAAGCGCCGCCCCACGGCGAGTCGCCGACCTCGACCTGCCCGCCATGGGATTGCGACACCCGCCGCACCAGCGCCAGGCCGAGGCCGAAGCCGCCCGTGCGGCGGTCACGGCTGGCGTCCAGACGCGAGAACGGTTCGAAGATTTTCTCCCGCCCTGCCAGCGGCACACCCGGCCCGTCGTCGTTGACCTGCACTTCGTATTGATCGCCAACGCGCACCAGCGACACCTCGACCCGCTGCTCGGCATACCGGATGGCATTGCGCAGCAGATTGATCACCGCACGCGCCATGAAACGCGGTTCGATCCGCACTTCGTCGACCCGGCAATCTACGATCAACAGCTGCACCCCGGCCGCCTCGGCTTCCAGCGCCACGCTGCCGACCACGCTGTCGAGCCAGTTGGCAGCCTGAATGTTTTCGCGGGTGATCACCGTCGCGCCGCGCTCGAGGCTGGCGTAGGTCAGCAGTTCGGAGACCATTTCTTCCAGCTCGCCGAGGTCGGCGTACATGTCGGCGATCAGTTCGCGGTTCTGGCTGGCGTCCGGTTGCTGCTTGAGCTGATCGAGCTCGAACGACAACCGGGCAATCGGCGTGCGCAGTTCGTGGGAGACCGCGTTGGTCAGTTCGCGCTGATTGGCGATCAGGCCTTCGATGCGCGCCGCCATCAGGTTGAAGTGGCCGGCCAGGTCGCGGATGTTCGAGCGCTTGGACAGCTGGATCCGTACCGAGAGGTCGTTGTCGCCGAAACGCTCGGCGGCCAGCCGCAGTTTTTCCAGATCGCGCCAGTGCGGGCGAACCCAGAAGTACAGGACGATGCCGAGCAGCACCGCCAGCATCAGGTAGGCCCCGGCAATGTAGAACGGCATCAGGCTCGGCTCGGGCGGCAGCTTGATGCTGAGCAACTGCGAACCCCCGTCGATGTTGCTGATGAACTGGGTGTAGTCGTCGCGGATCACCAGCAGATCCTGAGCCAGTTCGGCTTTTTCCTGATCGTTGAGCTTTAGCTGGTCAGCCTCGATCAGGCTCAGGGTCAGCCCGTAGTGCGGTCGCAACGCCTCCAGTTGTGCCTCGCGCGCCGCGCCCTGCTGGTCGCGCATGTGTTCGATCAGCGACCAGGCCTGACCGCGCACCGCCTCGCGGTTGTAGGCCTGCATCTGGTTGTCGAGCAACGCGTTGAAGGTGTGTTCGACGGTTTGCAGCGCCGCCACCAGCCCGACGGTCATCACCAGAAACAGCCCGAGAAATAACCGCAGCATCTACAACTCCCACGCAAACGGATTGAACAGGTAACCCTTGCCCCACACGGTCTTGATGCACACCGGTTCGCGGGGGTTGTCCTTGAGTTTGTTGCGCAATTTACTGATGTACACGTCGACGCTGCGGTTGAGGCCATCGAACGCGATGCCGCGCATGCGGTTGAGAATGTCATCGCGCGACAGGATCTTGCCGGCGGCGCTGGCCAGCAGCCACAGCAGTTCGAACTCCATGGTGGTCAGTTCGATCACCTCGCCCGCCAGACGCACTTCGCGGCAACTGCGGTCGATGATCAGATTGCCGAATTCCAGCGAGCTGACCACACCGCTGTCCGGCACCTGCCGGCGTTGCAGCGCGCGCAGGCGTGCGAGCAGAACTGGCGGCTTGATCGGTTTGATCACGTAGTCGTCGGCCCCGGACTCAAGGCCCAGAATATGGTCGAGGTCATCTTCCTTGGCCGTCAGGATGACAATCGGCGTGTCCGACACGCTGCGGATTTCCCGGCACACGTGCAGGCCGCTCTGCCCTGGCAGCATCAGGTCGAGCACCACCACTTTGGGCTTGAATTCGAGAAACGCGGCCACGGCCAGGTCACCGCGATGCACCGTGCGTACCTCGTAGCCGTGTTGTTCGAGAAAGTGGGCGATCAGTGCGGCCAGCCGCTCATCGTCTTCCACCAGCAGGACTCTGCCAAAACCCAGGTTATCCATAACAACCGCCGCCGACCGCTTTGTGAAGTGGGCGACATTATGCGGGCATTCACTGGCGAGGCGTTTATCGCAGGCAGCAAAAACCGGCCTCCGGGGCCGGTTTTCGTTGATGTTTCATACTCTTAAGAGTTTTTAACAATTCATGCCGCGACGGGTACACCACTGTGGAAACGGAATTCCTCGTCCGGCGACTCGATCAGGTCCTGCTCGGCGGCGCGGACTCTCTCGATCACCTGGGCGATGTCCTTGGCGTCACCGTACTGGTAGGCCAGTTTCAGGTAACCCTGGAAATGCCGGGCCTCGCTTTTCAGCAGGCCGAAGTAGAACTTGCCGAGTTCTTCGTCCAGATGCGGCACCAGCGCTTCGAACCGCTCGCAACTGCGCGCTTCGATAAAGGCGCCGACCACCAGGGTGTCGACCAGTTTCACCGGTTCATGGCTGCGCACCACTTTGCGCAGGCTCGAGGCATAACGGCCGGCGTGGAGCTGGCGCAGTTCGATCTTGCGCCGCTTCATTATGCGCATCACCTGCTCGTGGTGCACCAGTTCTTCCCGGGCCAGACGCGACATCATGTTGATCAGATCGACGTGGGAATGGTACTTGGCGATCAGGCTCAACGCGGTGCTGGCGGCCTTGAACTCGCAGTTCTTGTGGTCGATCAGCAGGGTTTCCTGATCGGCCAGCGCGGCCTGGACCCAGGCGTCAGGCGTGCGGCAACCAAGGAATTCGTGGATTTCGGGAAGGATCATGGGGCTCACGGTCAAAAGGTGTTCGAGCGAAGGGCGCCGATTATACCGGCCTGCCCGCAGACCACCAGCCGCGCGCGTTGATATGCATCAAGTCGCAGACGGATGCGCAGCAACTATAGTTGTGCAACGCCGTGCCTTTTCATTGCTGGAGACTCACTCATGCAAGCCATTCGCAGCATTCTGGTGGTCATCGAACCCGAACACGCGGAAAGCCTGGCGCTCAAGCGCGCCAAACTGATCGCCGGGGTGACCCAGGCCCATCTGCACCTGCTGGTCTGCGACAAAAAGCACGATCACGCCGGCATGCTCAGCGTGCTCAAGGCCGCGCTTTTGGCGGACGGCTACAGCGTCACCACCGAACAGGCGTGGAACGAGAGCCTGCACGAAACCATCATCGATGTGCAGCAGGCTGAAGGCTGCGGGCTGGTGATCAAGCAGCACTTCCCCGACAGCCCGTTGAAAAAGGCCCTGCTGACCCCGGCGGACTGGAAACTGCTGCGCCACTGCCCTACTCCGGTGCTGCTGGTGAAGACCGCCGGTTCGTGGAAGGACAAGGTGATTCTGGCGGCCGTCGACGTGGGCAATGCCGATGGCGAACATCGTCATCTGCACACCACGATCATCGACCACGGCTTCGACATCGCCAGCCTGGCCAAGGGGCATTTGCACGTGATTACCGCCCATCCGTCACCGATGCTGTCGGCCGCCGACCCGACGTTCCAGCTCAAGGAAACCATCGAGGCGCGTTATCGCGAGCAATGCCGGGCGTTTCAGGCTGAGTTCGACATCGATGACGAGCATTTGCATGTCGAGGAAGGTCCGGCGGACGTGTTGATTCCGTTCATGGCGCACAAGCTGCAGGCGGCTGTGACGGTGATTGGCACCGTGGCGCGCAGTGGCGTATCCGGTGCCTTGATCGGCAACACGGCCGAACAGGTGCTGGATCAGCTGGAGAGTGATGTGCTGGTGCTCAAACCCCAGGAGGTTGAAGACCATTTGGTGGAGTTGGCGGTGAAGCATTAAGCATTGTTGTCATCCTGTGGCGAGCACGTTCGCCACAGGTAATGCTCAGTCGCCCAGCGCATCCTTCAGAAATCCGGGTGCGATGTAGCGCTGATAGTGCGCTTCCGACAGCAGGAAAAATTCCCGATCAATGGCATCGCGCAGTTCCGGCAGGTTCCAGTCGCGAAATTCCGGCAGCAATACCATTCCGTAGGCTTCCAGATTAATGATCACCCGCGCGCCCCGGGCGATCAGCTGATACGCCCAGCAATATTCCGACTGATGCGGCACGAAGCGGATCTTGCGCTGCTCCAGTTGCAGACGCAGGCGCGCCGGATCGAAGACCTCGACCTTGCTCGCCATCACTTGTGACAGCAATTGCTCAAGACGCAGCCACACCGCACGCTTTTCTTCCTCGTTGTAACCGTTCCAATGGATCACTTCGTGGTGGAAACGCTTGCAGCCACGGCACACCAGATCACCGTAAACGGTGGAGCAGAGGCCGACGCAGGGGGTCTTGATGGTCTGATTGGGCATAAATGGGCAGAACACTTGAAACGCGGAACAGGTCGGCATGTTAGCCCTTTGTCCGCCATTCATCACCCCTCAAACGTCAGGGGCAAGCGCTGGATCAAGGTTTGCCCGAGCCGCGCACAACGCAACCAAAGTCCAATAGAGCGCGACTTACCTTTAAATTTTTTTTGCCGTAGAATCAGCCAGCCTTTTTAGGCGCCAATGTCCGTTAGAAGCTGTTTTCAAAGCGTCACGAGCACAGTCGTTCCTTCAGAGCGGTGTTGGCGTAGGGTTTTTCCAGCGGGGAAAAGCCCAACGCCAACCCTCATCAGCTCCCCGTTCTGCAGGCGTAAAACTTTGAAAGCAGCTTCTGTAAGGAATGCCCGGTAATTCTGGCTAAGCGGCCCACAACGCCACGCAGCGCATGAGTACGAGCATTTCGGGATGAGCGTCCCGGACACCCATTTGGGACCACTGATGAGGGTAATAACTGTGCTTGAAGCCTACCGCAAACATATCGAAGAGCGTGCAGCCCTGGGTATCGTTCCCCAGCCGCTTAACGCCGAACAAACTGCAGGCCTGGTCGAGCTGCTGAAGAATCCTCCGGCTGGCGAAGAAGCTTTCCTCGTTGACCTGATCACCAATCGCGTACCACCAGGAGTGGACGAAGCCGCCTACGTCAAGGCCGGTTTCCTCTCCGCACTGGCCAAGGGCGAAGTCTCCTCCCCTCTGCTGGACAAGAAGCGCGCTGTAGAACTGCTCGGCACCATGCAGGGCGGCTACAACATCGTGACCCTGGTTGAACTGCTGGACGACGCCGAGCTGGCGCCAGTGGCCGCCGAAGAACTCAAGCACACCCTGCTGATGTTCGATGCCTTCCACGACGTGGCTGAAAAAGCCAAGAACGGCAACGTTCACGCCAAGGCCGTGCTGCAATCCTGGGCTGACGGCGAGTGGTTCAAGAAGCGCCCTGTACTGGCCGACAAGATCAGCCTGCGCGTCTTCAAGGTGACTGGCGAAACCAACACCGACGACCTGTCCCCTGCCCCGGACGCCTGGTCGCGTCCAGACATCCCGCTGCACGCCCTGGCCATGCTGAAAATGGCCCGTGACGGCATCGTTCCGGACGAGCAAGGCAAGACCGGCCCGATGAAGCAGATCGAAGAAATGCGCGGCCAGGGCTTCCCTATCGCTTACGTCGGTGACGTGGTCGGTACCGGTTCCTCGCGTAAATCGGCGACCAACTCGGTGCTGTGGTTCTTCGGCGACGACATCCCTTACGTGCCGAACAAGCGCGCTGGCGGTTTCTGCTTCGGCAGCAAAATCGCTCCGATCTTCTACAACACCATGGAAGATGCCGGCGCACTGCCAATCGAGTTCGACGTATCGAACATGAACATGGGCGACGTGATCGACCTGTACCCGCACGCTGGCAAAGTCTGCAAGCACGGTACCGACGAAGTCATCACCACCTTCGAAATGAAGACCCCGGTCCTGCTGGACGAAGTCCGCGCCGGCGGCCGTATCCCGCTGATCATCGGCCGTGGCCTGACCGAGAAGGCTCGCGCCGAACTGGGTCTGCCAGCGTTCGACCTGTTCAAGAAGCCGGAAGCACCGGCTGAAAGCACCAAGGGCTTCACCCTGGCGCAGAAAATGGTCGGCAAGGCTTGCGGTCTGGCAGAAGGCAAAGGCGTTCGTCCTGGCACCTACTGCGAACCGAAGATGACCACCGTAGGCTCTCAGGACACCACCGGTCCAATGACCCGTGACGAACTGAAAGACCTGGCGTGCCTGGGCTTCTCCGCTGATCTGGTGATGCAGTCCTTCTGCCACACCGCGGCTTATCCAAAGCCGATCGACGTGACCACCCACCACACCCTGCCTGACTTCATCATGACCCGCGGCGGTGTTTCCCTGCGTCCGGGCGACGGCATCATCCACTCGTGGCTGAACCGCATGCTGCTGCCGGACACCGTCGGTACCGGTGGTGACTCGCACACCCGTTTCCCGATGGGCATCTCGTTCCCGGCCGGTTCCGGTCTGGTCGCGTTCGCCGCTGCCACCGGCGTCATGCCGCTGGACATGCCGGAGTCGATCCTGGTGCGCTTCAAAGGCAAAATGAAACCTGGCATCACCCTGCGTGACCTGGTTCATGCCATTCCTTACTTCGCCATCCAGAACGGTCTGCTGACCGTCGAGAAGAAAGGCAAGAAAAACGCCTTCTCCGGCCGCATCCTGGAAATCGAAGGCCTGGAAGGTCTGACCCTGGAACAGGCGTTCGAACTGTCCGACGCCTCGGCCGAACGTTCGGCTGCCGGTTGCACCATCAAGCTGTCGAAAGAGTCGATCACCGAGTACCTGCAGTCCAACATCACCCTGCTGCGCTGGATGATCGGCGAAGGCTACGGCGATGCCCGCACCCTGGAACGTCGTGCTCAAGCGATGGAAGCCTGGATCGCCAACCCGCAACTGATGGAAGCCGATGCCGACGCCGAATACGCCGAAGTCATCGAAATCGATCTGGCCGACATCAGCGAGCCTGTACTGTGCGCGCCGAACGATCCGGACGACGCCCGTCTGCTGTCCAGCGTTGCTGGCGAGAAGATCGACGAAGTGTTCATCGGTTCGTGCATGACCAACATCGGTCACTTCCGCGCTGCCGGTAAACTGCTGGATCAGGTCAAGGGTCAGCTGCCAACCCGTCTGTGGCTGTCGCCACCGACCAAGATGGACGCTCACCAACTGACCGAAGAAGGCTACTACGGCATCTACGGCAAGGCCGGCGCCCGCATGGAAATGCCAGGCTGCTCGCTGTGCATGGGTAACCAGGCACGCGTTGAGCCGAACAGCACCGTGGTGTCGACCTCGACCCGTAACTTCCCGAACCGTCTGGGCGACGGCGCGAACGTCTACCTGGCCTCGGCTGAGCTGGCGTCCGTTGCTTCGATCCTGGGTCGCCTGCCGACCGTCGAGGAGTACATGGAATACGCTGGCAAGATCGACAGCATGGCGGCCGACGTTTACCGCTACCTGTCCTTCGACCAGATTGCCGAGTTCCGTGAAGCTGCTGCGAACGCCAAGATCCCTGTCGTTCAAGCCTAACGCTGCAACGCAATGAAGAACGCCGCCCATCGCGAGATGAGCGGCGTTTTTTTATGCCTGCTGAACGATCAATCACAAACCATACAGGCACAAAAAAGGCCGGCCTGCGAGGCCGGGCGGCCTTTCTGTTTCACAAGATCAAACGGGATCCTGTGTTGAACCTCAAGCAGTCAGCGAGTAGATCAACGCCGAAATCGCCACCAGACCCACTGCGGTGACAAACACGTTCGACATCTGCCCACGATAACGGGCCATCGCCGGCACTTTGCGGATCGCGTACATCGGCATCAGGAACAGGATCGCCGCGATGACCGGGCCACCGATGGTTTCGATCATGCCGAGGATGCTCGGGTTCAGGGTCGCCACGATCCAGCACACTACCAGCATGAACGCCGCCACAATGCGATCCAGCGCCTTGGCGCCCGGACGCTTGCCGCTTTTGACGATCAAGCCTTTCAGGCCTTCGCTGGCACCGATGTAGTGACCGAGGAACGACTTGGAGATGGCCACGAACGCAATCAGCGGCGCCGCGAACGCGATGGTCGGGTTGCTGAAGTGGTTGGCCAGGTACGACAGGATCGACAGGTTCTGCGCCTTGGCTTGCGCCAGTTGCTCCGGCGACAGGGTCAGTACGCAGCTGAAGACGAAGAACAGCACCATCACCACCATCAACAGATGGGCGCGGGACAGTATCTGCGAGCTACGCTCATCCGCGTGGACGCCGTATCGACGCTTCTGGTCCACCGCAAACGCCGAGATGATCGGCGAGTGGTTGAACGAGAACACCATCACCGGAATCGCCAGCCACAGCGTGTGCAGCAGCGCCGACGGCGCCGGCACTTGCGAAGCGGTGGTCAGGATGCCGCCGTTCCAGTGCGGAATCAGATACACCGCCAGGAACAGCAGCGCGACGATGAACGGATACACCATAAGGCTCATGGCCTTGACGATCACTTGCTCGCCGCAGCGCACCACGGCCAGCAGGCCGAGAATCAGCACGAACGACAGCAGCGCGCGCGGTGGCGGCGTGATGTGCAGTTGGTGCTCGAGGAAACTGGCGACCGTGTTGGTCAGGCCAACGCTGTAGATCAGCAGGATCGGGAAGATAGCGAAGAAGTACAGCAGGGTGATCAGCGCGCCGGCCTTGATGCCGAAATGCTGTTCCACCACGTCTGTGATGTCGGCGCCTTCGCGACCGGAAAGCACGAAGCGGGTCAGGCCGCGGTGTGCGTAAAACGTCATCGGGAAGGCCAGCAGCGCGAGGATCACCAGCGGCCAGAAGCCACCCAGACCTGCGTTGATCGGCAAAAACAGGGTACCGGCGCCGATGGCCGTCCCAAACAGTCCCAACATCCAGGTAGTGTCATGGCGATTCCAGCTCGACAGTTCGGCTGGTGCTGCCGCCTCAAAGCGTTGTTCGACGCTATTGGCCTGATCATTCATCCGGTCGGATCTCCGCATTCCGGTCACTTGCCACTCGGTCAGGACGCGTCGGAAAAAACCGACAGACATGCTCCGGCCGAAACAGGGGCGCGATTCTCCGCGATAAATGAGCAGAAGCAAAGACTTAGCTGAGGAATGGTTGTACGGATCAGATCGGAGGCTTGTCGTTTTCAGGAAAAATCCTGTCGGCGCCAGATACGCGACATGTCGTTTTATGACATGCACCGGCGCCGAATGAGCCATGGGAAAGCCCGATCAGATCGATCGGGCCAATATGAAGCCGAGGAACATGCAAAAGATGCCCAGACCCATCAACCCCCAGATCGGGCGCATTTCTTTCCTGTTTTTGATGCGTATTTTTTCGGCCCACTCATCGTGTTCGCGTTCCAGTTGTTCCATTCTGGCTTTGGCGTCATAGGTGCTCATATGGATTTCCTTTTGGGTCATGTGTCTGAAGATTGCGAAAACGAACGCTCAAAACTTGAAAAAGACGCCTGCCAATGCCGCGCTTGCCGTCAACACGCCGGCCACCACCGCGACTGGATAAAAATACGTCTCCCAAGTTCCGCCAGAAGCTTCTGCCGCTCAGCTATCAGTTTTCGCGTTTCGTTATGCAGCCTGTCGAGTTCCAGGTTTTCGCGGTTGTTCTGAAGCATTGGCCTTCCCTGGCTGATGGCTATTTCCGTCCGGATTACTGCTTCGTCATGAAGAACGCATCCCGCCCTGCTCTCTATAATTCCGCGCTTCTCACCCTGCCGTATAGCGGATGAGTCCGGCAGCACTCGTAGGCAACATCCGTAAATCCCGCAGGACGGTGCGTCCATTTCCTAACGTTTTTAAACAACCTCACCGACTGGCATTTTTCGGCTATACCCAATGGCGAATTGACCGACATACCCGTCCAGCCCCCTCGCCTGTGGAGCCATCCCATGCCTCTCGTCCGCGTCGACATCAAGAAAAACCCGGACCCGACGTTCGCCAAACGCATTGGCGAAGTGATCTACGCCGCCCTGCGCAGCGAGATCAATGTGCCGGAACACGACAATTTCCAGGTGCTGGCCGAGCACGACGACCAGCACTTCGTCTATGACCCGCAATACCTGGGGATCAAGCGCAGCGACGGCATCGTGTTCATCCAGCTGACCATCAGCGAAGGCCGCACCGTGGAAATGAAACAACGGCTGTTCCAGACCATCGCGCGCAACCTGAACCAGCAACTGGCCGTGCGTCAGGAGGATGTGTTCATCAATCTGGTGGAGGTGAAAAAAGAGAACTGGTCGTTCGGCAACGGCATCGCCCAGTACGTGACCTGATCCTGTGACCACCGGCGCCGACATCACCTTCTGACGAAGCACCCGCGCACTCCCCGCGTCAGCTCCTACACTGCCTGATGCGGGGCCGCGCCAGCCATTGCCAAACCGCTCTGGAATCAGCACTCTGAACCGACTTTTGCGCCCGAAGACCGACGATCACAGGAGCCGAGCAATGCCCGCCACCGTTCTGGTACTGGTTGAAACCATCAATGACTATTTGCCGATCCTCGAACGTCAGGGTTTTCACCTGATTCTCGCGCCGACCCCAGCCGAACGCGCGCAAGCCATCGCCACCCACGGGGCGCGGATCGACGCGGTACTGACCCGTGGCCCGCTGGGCTTATATGCTGAAGAAATCGCGGCCTTGCCCGCGCTGAAAATCATCTGCGTGATCGGCGCCGGTTACGAGCAGGTCGACCTGCAGGCCGCCAGTGACCGTGGGCTGACCGTGACCAACGGCGCCGGCGTCAACGCTTCGTCGGTGGCCGACCACGCCATGGCGATGCTGCTGGCGCTGGTGCGCGACATCCCGCGCTGCGATGGGGCGGTGCGTCGGGGCGAGTGGCCGAAGATCATGCGCCCGTCGCTGGCCGGCAAGCGCCTGGGCATTCTCGGTCTGGGCGCGGTGGGGATGGCGATTGCCAAACGCGCGGGCCTGGGCTTCGACATGGAGATCAGCTACCACAACCGTCAGGTGCGCAGCGACGTGCCTTACGCGTTCTGCTCGACCCCGACCGAACTGGCCCGGGCCTCGGATTTTCTGGTAGTCGCCACGCCCGGCGGCATCGGCAGCCAGCATCTGGTGACCCGCCCGGTGCTCGATGCTTTGGGTCCCAACGGTTTTATCGTCAACATTGCCCGCGCCAGCGTGATCGCCACCGCCGATCTGATCAGCGCGCTGGAACAACGGCGAATTGCCGGCGCAGCGCTGGATGTGTTCGATCACGAGCCGCAAGTACCCGATGCGCTGAAGAGCCTGAGCAATGTGCTTCTCACCCCGCACGTCGCCGGGCTGTCACCGGAAGCCACTCAAGGCACCGTGGAGCTGGTGGGCAAGAATCTGGTGGCGTTCTTCTCCGGGCAACCGGTGCTGACGCCGCTGCAGTTGCCGCCGAAACTGAACAACCAGCGCGTGCACTAAAGCACGCCGAGCAAAGTCCACAGACGCCGGGATTCGGCGTCTGCCGAAATCAGCTCGCCGAGCAGCTCGCTTAACGGCTTGTTGCCCCATTCCACCCCGCGCCGGATCAGATACGGCACCGGGCTGTGGGGTTCGGTGCGGGCCAGGTACTCGGCGATCAGCAGCAATTGCCGATAAGCCTCTTCTCGACTGGCCGGTTCGCGCGGCACTGGCGCGGCTTCGGGCGTGGCCGCGACAGACGCTTCAACCGGTGAGACTGCGACCGGCGCAGGCGGCGGTGCCGACAGTGGTTGTTGTGGGTGCATGGCGATGAACTCCTGAACCAGTGTCAACAACGCTTGAAGGGTGTCCTGCAACGGACCGAGCCCCGGCCCCTGATCTCCCAGATACGCATCGCACCAGGCATCCAGACGCTGCAGGTGTTGCAGGCTCAGCAGCAGATTGCCTTGATGGCGCAGCCAGAACGCCATGGGCGTGGCCCGCACCTGCTCGATGAGCTTCTTGTGTTCGCTGCGCGCAGTTTCGGCCGACGCCTTGGCGCCTTTGGAGTCGTTGGCCTGCACCTGCTGCACCTGAATCCGCCGCCAGGTTTCGAGGGTATAACTCTCAAAATCGCTGTTGTTGGCGCCAAATAAAGGCACCCGGGTCAGCAGTACTTCACTGTAGCGACGCACCAGCCATTCCAGCGGAATCGCCCGCCACGACTGGTCACCGTCGCCGGCCTGCGGGTGCAAATGTTCGGGATAGCGCTCACACAGACCGGTGATCAGCGCCAGACTGCCCGGCAGTCCATCGAGTGCCTGCAAATGCAGCCAGGCCTCGCCCAGCCAGGCACTGAGCATCAGGTCCTTGCTGCGCTCGAGCAATAGCGTGGTGGTCAACCGCTCGACTTCCGGCCAGTTGGCCCGTTTCAGGGTCGACTGCCAGACACCCGTGGGCAGACTCGCGTCGTCCTCGCGGCGCAGATCGCGCAACTGGTCGTACTCGCGCTCATAACGCAGATCCGCACCACAGGGCGCATCGTCGCTGATGGGCGCAAGCAACTGATCGATCAGGTCCGGCAACGGGGTCGAGGGCAGGCTCACAAATCCTCCTTCTGGGCTTCAAGGGCGGCGGTGGTGCCGGTCACCTGGAACGGTGAACGCGGCGCGCGGGTCGGCAACGGCGGAATCGACAACGGCAGTTTCGAGCCCTGGCTCATCAGCGACACGCGCACGAACATCCGGGTGAATTCGCTGGTCACGCTGTCATTCTGCGCGGTAACCGGCAGGCGCAGGCTCAACGGAAAATCGGTGTAATCCATGCTCGGCTGGCGTTGTACCGAGAAGTGCGCACGCATCAGGCGCAGCAGCGACCACGGCCCGCCATACTCCCAGCCGGCCTCCAGATCGCGCACCACCAGGTTTGGTTGCAGCGGGTCGTTGACCGGACGCTCCTTGCCGTTGCGCGCCCAGCGCAGGGTCAGGCGGATCGGCTGGCCGGGCATCCAGCGCAGGTTCGGCTGATCGGCAGCGGGATAGTTGATCTGCTGATTGCCGGCCAGCAAGCCCCAGGCAATCACCTGATCGGCGCCCTTCTCTTCTTCGCGATCAGTGCGCCAGCGCACGTCCAGCTCGACGCCGAGAATCCCGCTCTTGTCGCGTACGAACAGCGGCGTCAGCCAGACGCTGGCCTGTTTCACCCGGTTGAGAAAATCTTCCGCCGCCAGCCGCTCCGGGGTCTGGCTCAGGACCAGTCCGGCCTGGGCCACCGGCAAGCGCTTGTCGATGATTTCCAGAAAGTGCTGGACCCGCGCCGGGTCGGCATCCTGCGCCTGCACGCCGTTGGCGAACGGAAAGCGGTCAGCCAGGTACTGATTGAAGTAGCCGGCCAGTTCGTTCCACGCGGCAGCCGCCTGTTGCTGTTGCAGAAACTGGCAGCGTTGCAGGGCCGACTGTTGCAACTCCACCGCCCGCATCGCCAGGGTGCCGCGCCCGCCGGTCAGATTGGCGGTCTGCAACACCTGCACGCAGGAGCCGGTGTCCATTTCAATGAAGTCGCGGCTGACCAGTTGCTCGATCTGCGCCGGCGAACTGGCCGGGTTGGAATCCTTGTACTTGAGCAATTCGTCGTTGAGCGCGCTGAACTGGGTCACGCGCTCGTAATCCAGCGCCGACAGATTGCCCTGCTGGGTCTTCAACCATTCCAGCGCCGGGGCGCGACGCTCGGTGATGCCGAGCATGGTGTTGAATTGCTGCTTGAGGCTCAGCTTCAGATCCTGCACGTCGCTCGCGCCATAGAGTTGCAGGCCGAGGTTTTTCGAGCCGTCCCACTGGCTGATTTCCGTGCGGCCACCGAACAGCGGCTGCGCGGTGATTTCATCCAGCCCGCCAACGATCTGCGCCATCGCCCGGCGATTCAAGGCCCCTTGCAGACGCGCCGCCAGATCACTGCGATGGACTTCGATAAAGGCTTTTTGCAGGTTCATCGCCTGTACCGCCTGCACGTTGAACACCGCGTAAGGATGAGTCTGATCATCATGATCCTTGAGACTCAACCACATCGCCTGTGCGGCGGCGGTTTCGGCCGCTTGCAGCAATGCTTCACGGTAGGCCGGCGGAATGCGCGGCAGTTCTTCGGCAACGTAGCTTTTATAACTCGCGAAATAATTCAGCGATTCGTTGAGGTCATCGCCGTCCACGGTCTGGCCTTGCCGGTTGACGCTGTCCTGGCTGGCACGCAGGGCAATTGAAACGAAGTCACGCTTGAACAGCGCCTGCACCGCGTTGTTGAGCTTGACCACCTGATCCTGCAATGCCAGTTGCCCGCTGCCCTGCTGCACCAGCAGATTGCCCCGCGAACCCACTTGGGCGATCCATTGATCGCGAAAACTCTGCTGCAACTTGCCGGCCTGCGCATCGAGCTGCTGTTCCACGGCCGGGCCGAGCAATGAACTCTTGCGCACCTTGTCGAGAAACTCGCGATAACCCGGCACCAGCTCCTGCCCCTTGCCGCGACTCCAGGTCGAGTTGGTCAGGGCGATCGCCGCTTGCAAGTCATCGATCAGCGCGCGCAGGTCTTCCAGTTCGGCAAGGCTGTTGCCACTCCCGGCTTCAAGCTGTTCCAGATGCAACTTGAGGTAGCCGGCCTTGCTGACGAAGTTGTCGGCCAGAAAATACTGATCGAGCCAGCGCTCCATAAGCCCGGTGAAATTGCTGACGATCAACGGCCGCTCAACGCTCAGATCCAGCGCCTGCAAGTCGCCGCCATCACTGGCCGCCAGCAGCCGGTTGTAGTAGGCGGCATGGGGCAAGGTGCCGACGTTGAGGTTGAGTGACAGCGCGCTGTTGCTCAGTTGCGCCAGATCTTCCAGCGGCGCCCGCTGATCGTTCTGCACTTGGGCGAACAACTGGTTCTGTTGTTCCAGACGCAAGGCTCGCTCGACCAGATCCGTGGCCTTCTGATAATTCTGCCACTGCGCCGGGTCTTCGCTTTCGACGCTGGTGCGCCGGTCGGTGGCGCGGATCGCCTTGATTTTCGCCAGCTCCGCGACCAGCAGATCGTGCAGCGGTTGCAGCATGTGGCGCTGGGTCGACCTGAACACTTCCTGTTCGAGTCGCCCGTCCAGCGAGGAAAACCACGACGTCGGAAAGGCCAGCGAAACGTAGTGCCAGTGCGGCGCCCGTTCCAGCACCCGCCAGAAGTTCTGCACGTTGCGCCGGGTCGGCTCGACCCGATGCTCGTCATCGATCACCGCCACGTAATTCTTCTGCGCGCCTTGCAGCAGCCGCGCCAGTTCATGCGCGTCCTTGACCGACGCCTGCCAGACCCAGAGCATCGCCACCGCCCAGACCACCCCGACCACCAGCGCCACCCCGGCAGTCACTCGTTGCCAGCGCTGGCGCAAGCGCAACAGGCGCGGCACGCCTTGGGCCAGTCCACGTTCGCCGACTATTCGCTGGCGCCACAACTGACGCACAAACGCACTTTGCTGCAGGCCGCTGTCATCGGCAGAAAAACCGTCCAGCGCATCATCGGCCGGCTGATTGGCCGTCAGGTAAACGCCACGAAAACACGGTGCCTCGCCCTGAGCGTTGCCTTGAAAAACCGGTTCCAGCACGTTCTGCAAACCACGCCGCAGAGTTTCCAGACGTTCCGGCAAGGCGTACAGATCCGCACTCAAATGCCCGGACAAGGTGCCGATTTCGATCACCGCCTCCGCCACCGCGCGGTGTAGCCGATCCAGCGCCTGATCGCTCCATTGCCCCTGCCACACTGCATCGCGGGCATAGGGCGACGACCAGCCCAAGGTGCGATCGCGAGCCTCGTCCGGCAACGCGCTGATCAGTTCCTGAAATCCCGGCAGTTCTTCCAGCCCGGTGATGACCACGTACACCGGCAGGCTCAGACCAAAGCGCTGCAACAGATCGATGAAACGCCGACGCGCCGCCAGACCGAGTTGCGTGGCCTGCTCCAGATTGCTCAACCGACTGACCGGCACTGTCCAGATCACCCCGTCCAGCGGGCGCTTGCTGCGCAGGCGCAGGATCAACCCGAGCAGACGCCACCAGCCGCCGCGTTGCAGGTGCATGCCGTCTTCCGGCAGAAACAGCGCCTGCGGCACCACCAGCACCGCGCCTTCGGAGTCCGACCACCAACGGCCGAACCACGCCGGTTTGTCGGTGGGTTGCAAACGCCATTGAGTGGCGAGCTGGGCGCCCTGGGTTTCATCGCCGAGCATCAGCAGCCACGGCATCTGATAACGGTCGTGGGCGCCCTGCTCCTGCTCCATGTGCCGCACGGCGGCGTAGAAACTGCGAATCGCCGCGCCGCTCTGGGTGCGCAGCCACCACACCGCCACCGCGATGATCACCAGCAGCAGAAGGATGGCGACCACCCAGGCCACGATCGTCAGGGTACTCATGAGTCTTGCTCCGGCGCCGCCAGCGTGTCGGGCGCCTGCAACACCGGCTCCAGTTCCTGGCGGATGTCACGCCACAGAAACTGCCCGAGCCCGGTCAGCAGCAGAATCATCGCCAGAATGCCCAGCGCCAGACGAAAGCCATCGGGCAACGCCGTGCGTACCGGCAACTGCAAGGGTGTCGCCATCGAGGGCTGTACCAGTCGCTGACTGACAGCGGCGTAATCGGCCTCGTCCTGCCAGGCAAACGTGAACAGGGCCCGCCGCCATTTTTCCCGTTGCACCTGGCCCTGCTCACCGCGCAGGCGTCCGTGGAAACCGAGGATCAGGCACTGCAAATACACGTTGGCCAGATCGCGGGTGGTGGGCTGCTGTTCATCGAGTAGGGTCTGGATCGCCGCCGGCACTTGTTCGCCGGCCTGACGGCTGGAGTACAGTCGCGACTCCAAGGGCTTTTCCTGCCAGGCGCTTTGGCCTGGCCACGGGCTGAACAGCAGGGTCTCATCGACCAGTGCGACAAAGGCATACACCAGCGCCTTGACCTGTTCAGTCGCCGAATCGCCGACCCGGGCAAACGCGGTGCGCCACAGCCGTTGCGAAGCCTGGGTCGAGAGCTCGACCACGGTTTCGACCAGCGCAGCTTCGTCCTCGCTGTCCTTGGGCAACTGGCTCCAGTCCTGCGACCACTGCTGCCACGTCTGGCGGAACGCACTGCTTAGCGGAGCGTCCTGCAACCCGAGGCTTGCGGCACTTCCTTGCGACATACGACGTTCCTTGTGTGATCAGGCACGTTCACTGTTCTGGGCGACAAACAACACCACTTGCCACGGGCTGCTGGTCAGCTTGGTGGCCGGCGCGGCGATCATCAGCGGCAGTTGCGCGTCGAACCAGCTGCCTTCGGCGGTCACCACGAACAGCCGGGTGTCGTCGCCGACGCTGTAGGCCACCTGTTCGCTGCGGCTCATGGCCTGATGCGTCAGACCGCTCATCCGTTGACGGCTGAGCAAGGCAATGTGCGGCGCCGAAGCGATGATCGCGCCGCGCAGCCATTCGCCGGCCGCCTGCTCGCTGGCACCGTTGGGCATGCGCAGGCCAATGACCAGACGCTGGCTCGGTTGCTCGTCCGGCAACTGAATGGAAAAGCTCTGCTCACCGCGCTCGAACGCGATGCTGCGGTAACCGGCGCGGATCAGTTCCAGGGTGTTTTCCAGCCAGTCGAGCAGCGGATCGTAACCGCGCTGCAATTCGAGAAAATCCAGTGGCGCAAAAGCCGGCACACCCGCCAGCGGATCCAGCGCCGACCACGCACCGGCGAGTCCCAGCAATTGCACATAAATGCTTTGCGGATGAGCGACACGGCTGATCAGCGCCCCTTCCACCTCCGGCAAGCGCGCCCACAACGCCGTCATCTGCCGACGGATTTCCAGCGCGTCATCCTGATTGCCGGCCTGCTGCGCCTGGCGCAATCGCCCGCCGAGAAACAGGCACTTCTCCCGCGCCCTCGCGCAGAGCCCGACCACCCGCCGACCCAATGGGGATTCTGGCAGCAGGACCGGTGTCGGCGGCGTGTACGGCAACGGCAGGAAACCGCCGCCCTCCTTGCGGATTTTCAGCAGCGGCAGGCAGATTGAATCGGCTTTGTTGAGTTGCGTACACAGCCGTGGATTGGGACGCCACACCGTGATCGATTCAGGAAATTCGCCGCTGGTGAGATCCGGTAACGCCTCGCCGACCACCGATTGCAGACGCCCCTTGAGCGGCAGCAACTGACCGGCGCGCCACAGCGGACTGATCGCCAGATAGACCGTCACCGTCGCATCGTCCGTGGCGTCGATCGCGGCAGCGACGTCCAGCTCCAGCGTCGGGTCGACGCCGACTTGCAGATTGACCGGCAGACCGTCCGGCATCGTCCCTTGCAACGACAGCACCCGCACCACGCCGGCGCTCATCGCCGACGGATCGAACTCCATGTGGCTGACGCCGAAAAACCACGGATTGCACGCCTGAGCCAGATGCGCGCCGAGCGCCTCGGCCCGCAGGCCCTGTAACTGAAAATGCTGGGGCAGCAATTGCATGCCTTCATGCCAGCAGACCGCGTCAGGTAGCAGACTCATACGACTCCCTTCGACTGCACCGCGAACCGGCGGCGGACGGTGTGTTTCAGTTTTCCTTGCTGACCAGGCTCATCTCGCGACTGTCGAACTTGAGCCATGCATCGCTCTGATCGTCCAGCCGCAGGCGGTGCGCTCCGGGAGTGTTATAGCTGGCGAAGACCAAAAGTCCAGCCGCCCGCTTGCCCCCCAAAGGGAACGGCTGGCGGTCGATGAATTGCCCCGGCACCAGCTCCAGTCCCCACACGCTCATCAGCTGACGATAGTCACGCTGATACTGCTCGCGCTCGGCAAACCACTGACGGGCACTGATGCCCGACAGTTGCTTGAGCAGATCCGGATCGTTGACCGCGATGAAGTCCACGGCGATCGGGGTGTCGTCATTGGCCTTGGGCGCGACGTCGAGGGTCAGGCTGTCGAGATCCACTTTCGGCCCGAAAAACGAACAGCCGGCGAGCAGCGCGAACCCGATCGTTAGAAAAAGTCGTGCAGACAAAATGAATTTTCCTTTTCGCCAGTCAGTCCAAAAAAGTTTTTCGCTTGCATTTTTATAGACCTGTTCTAGCGTCTTGGGTAGTTCGGTTCCTACAGCCGAATGAGGAAGGTTTGTCAAAGGAACGACAGGTCATCTGCCACCCTTTCTAACCTGTGGTCCAGCAAGGGAAAGCGATGAACGGGCCTCCCCGATGCATTGCGCCCGCTCATCGCATCGGAGTCCGCCGACATGGCAGAAAGTACCCAGCACAAGCTCGACCGGGTTCGCCCGCCCCGAGTGCAAATCACCTATGACGTCGAAATCGGCAACGCCATCGAGAAAAAGGAATTGCCGCTGGTGGTCGGCATCCTCGCCGACCTCTCGGGCAAGCCGCTCGAACCATTGGCAAAACTGACCGAACGCCGTTTCACCGAAATCGACCGCGACAACTTCAACGACGTCCTCGCCTCCATCGCGCCCCGCGCCACGCTGCAAGTCAACAACACCCTCAGCGGCGACGACAGCAAGCTCAACATCGAACTCAACTTCAAGCACATCGACGACTTCGACCCGGTCAAGGTGGTGGAGCAAGTCACGCCGCTGCGGCGCCTGTTCGAAGCCCGCCAGCGCCTGCGCGACCTGCTGACCAAACTCGACGGCAATGACGATCTGGACAAGCTGCTGCGCGACGTCATCGCCAACACCGAAGGCTTGCAAGAGATCAAGTCGGCCCGCCCGGACACCGCTGTCCCGGCCGCTGATGCCGAAGCTCCGGCCGAACCGCAAGCCTGATCGTCCACCTGACCGAGGAAGAATTCGCCATGCCCGCCGCCGCCCAGAATCAAGCCAGCGAAAATGCTGCCGCCGAGACTTTATCCCTGCTCGATCGAATCATCGCCGAGGGCCGCATGGCCCATGACGACAGTCAGCAGGATTACGCCCGCGACATGCTCGCGGAATTCGCCACCCAGGTACTCGACGAAGGCATGGCCATCGACAAGGACACCGTGGCGATGATCAACGACCGCATCAGCCAGATCGACGAGCTGATCAGCGCCCAGCTCAACGAAGTGCTTCACCACCCGGATCTGCAAAAACTCGAAGCGTCCTGGCGTGGCCTGCACATGCTGGTGCAGAACACCGAAACCAGCACCCGGCTGAAACTGCGCCTGCTCAACGTGACCCAGAAAGAGCTGCAGAACGACCTGGAAAAAGCCGTCGAATTCGACCAGAGCGCGCTGTTCAAAAAGATCTATGAAGAGGAATACGGCACCTTCGGTGGTCACCCGTTCAGCCTGCTGGTGGGCGACTACACCTTCGGCCGCCACCCGCAGGACATCGGCCTGCTGGAGAAACTGTCGAACGTCGCCGCCGCTGCCCACGCGCCGTTCATTGCCGCCGCCAGCCCGCGTCTGTTCGACATGAACAGCTTCACCGAACTGGCCGTGCCGCGTGATCTGTCGAAAGTGTTCGAGAGCCAGGAACTGATCAAGTGGCGCTCGTTCCGTGAAAGCGAAGACTCGCGTTACGTCTCGCTGGTGCTGCCGCACTTCCTGCTGCGTCTGCCTTACGGCCCGGACACTTCGCCAGTGGAAGGCATCAACTACGTCGAAGACACCAACGGCACCGACCACAGCAAATACCTGTGGGGTAACGCCGCGTGGGCGCTGTCGCAACGCATCACCGAAGCCTTTGCCAAGTACGGCTGGTGCGCGGCGATCCGTGGCGCTGAAGGGGGCGGCGCGGTGGAAGGCCTGCCGGCGCACACCTTCCGCACCAGCTCCGGCGACCTGTCGCTCAAATGCCCGACCGAAGTGGCGATCACCGACCGCCGCGAGAAGGAGCTCAACGACCTCGGCTTCATCGCCCTGTGCCACAAGAAGAACAGCGACGTCGCGGTGTTCTTCGGCGGCCAGACCACCAACAAATCCAAGGTCTACAACACCAACGAGGCCAACGCCAACGCACGGATCTCGGCGATGTTGCCGTACGTGCTCGCGGCCTCGCGTTTCGCCCATTACCTGAAGGTGATCATGCGCGACAAGGTCGGCAGTTTCATGACCCGCGACAACGTGCAGACCTACCTCAACAACTGGATCGCCGACTACGTGCTGATCAACGACAACGCTCCGCAGGAGATCAAGGCGCAGTACCCGTTGCGTGAAGCGCGGGTGGACGTCACCGAAGTCGCCGGCAAGCCCGGTGCCTATCGCGCGACGGTGTTCCTGCGGCCGCACTTCCAGCTCGAAGAGCTGACCGCGTCGATCCGCCTGGTCGCGACCCTGCCGCCACCGGTAGCCGCCTGACCCGCCTGCGCCCGCAGGATTTCCTGCGGGCGCTCCCCTGTTTGCCTGGCACGACACCTTTCAGGAGTTTCAAGCGATGGATGCAATCATTCTCGACCTCGGCGGCGACATCAAAGGCGACAGCCTGCTCGAGGGTTACGCGGACAAGATCGAAGTCATGTCCTACAGCCACAACGTGGCGATGCAAGTCACCAACGACGTCAGCAACTCGGAGCGCACCTCCGGCAAACCCCACGTCGGCGAGTTCACCCTGACCAAATTCGTCGACACCTCCACACCGTCCCTCAACGAATACTGCTGCGCCGGCAAACCGATCCCGGAAGCCAAGATCACCATCGGCCGCAACGCCGCCGAAGGCAGCGGGCAACTGCTGCCGTTCATCATCTACACCCTGACCAACGTGGTGATTTCCAACGTCAGCGTCAGTGGCGGTACCGGCGGCAAACCGGTGGAAACCCTGTCCCTGAACTTCACCAAGATCAAATGGGAACTCACCGCGCAGAAAGACGACGGCACCAAGGAAGGCACGGCTGCCTCGACCTGGGACATGGCCGCCAACAAGCTCGTCAGCTAACCCGGCGGCGCGGCCATGGCAGGCACCGGCTTACTTCCACCGCTGTTCGAACGCCTCGCCTGGAGCGAGGGCGACGGGGCGCGGGAGTTCGATCGGCAGGATTTGCTCGACTCGGTACACACCGAGCTCGGGCGCCTGTTCAACACCCGCCGTGGCCCGCGCCCCCTGACCTCCCCGCCCAGCGTCATCGACTACGGCATCGCCGACTGGAGCGCCCTGCAACAGCAGCGCAGCGATGACCGTCGTCGGCTGGCGCGGGACATTCGCGAAGCCATCACCCATTTCGAACCGCGCCTGCTGCTCGGCGAAGTTCAAGTCAATCCCCTGCCCGAGCACCCGCAGCGCCTGAGTATTCGCCTGACCGGTGAATTGCGCAGCGGCTCGCAGCACTGGCCGGTGGCATTTGTCATCGAGCCCGGCAACGAAGGGCTGGAGGTGCGCCATGAGCGACTCGATTGACCCGCAATTGCTCGACTACTACCAGCGCGAACTGACCTGGCTGCGACATGCCGGCGGACAGTTTGCCGAACGCTATCCGAAAGTCGCGCGACGTCTGGAGTTGTCTCCCGGCGAATGCCCGGACCCACACGTCGAACGATTGCTGGAAGGTTTTGCCCTGCTCGCCGCACGTCTGCAACGGCGGCTGGATGACGACTACGCCGAGTTCAGCGACGCATTGCTCGAACAGCTTTATCCCCTGGCCATGCGCCCGCTGCCGTCCTGCGCGATCGTCCAGTTCGAACCGGACCCGAGCAAAGGCAACCTCGACGGCGGCTATCCCCTGCCCCGGGACACGCCGTTGTTCGTCACCACCAGCAAGGGCGAAAGCATTCACTTTCGCACCAGCGCCGCCGTGCGTTTGTGGCCGGTTGAAGTCAGCGAAGCGTTGTTGCTGGGCAGCGATGAAGCCCAGGCGCTGACCGGTGTGGCGCAGTCCCGCTCGGCGTTGCGCCTGAGTCTGCGTTGCCTCGGCGACAGTCAGTGGTCGGAGCTTGGCATCGAACAACTGCGCATTCACCTGGCCGCGTCACCGGTGGTCAACGCCAACCTCTATGACCTGCTCGGCGCCCACGCGGTGCAGGTGTTGGCCGGCTCACCGGGGAGCATTCCCGCCCGCGTGAAAGGCCTGCCGAAGATCGTCGGTTTCGCCGACGACGAAGTGCTGCTGCCGGACGAAGACGGCGTGCATCCGGGCATGCGTCTGCTGGCCGAATACTTCGCGTTCCCGGACAAATTCCACTTCTTTGATCTGCCCCTGTCCGGTGTTTCGAGTGACAGCCAGACGCTGTATCTGTACATCGTTTTTGACCGGGCGCCGGCCGGCCGATTGCACTTGCAGGCCACTGAAATCGCCCTCGGCTGTGCGCCGGTGATCAACCTGTTCCCGCGTACCTCGGAGCCGCTGCGTCCGGACGGCACCCGCAGCGAATATCGCCTGATCGCCGACAGCCACCGTGAAAACAGCGTCGAAATCCACAGCATTCGCAGCATGCGCGCCAGCTCCGCCAGCGGGGTGCAACGGCTGCCGGCGTATTTCGGCAGCCAGCACAGCAGCGGTGACCGGCAACGTTACTGGCATGCGCGGCGAGTCAACGGACAGACGCCGAACCGGCTCGGCAGCGATCTGCTGGTCAGCGTCGTCGACACCCGTTTCGAACCGCAGACCGACCTGCCCGATTACAGCCTGACCGCCGAACTGCTGTGCACCAATCGGCATCTGGCCCAGAGCCTGCCCGCCGGTACGCCGCTGGGTTTCGAACGGCCGGGTCCGGTGGCGTGGGCACGCTTGCGCAATCCGCCGAGCCCGCAAAGCCTGCCGCGACTGGACGGTGATTCGCGCTGGCGGCTAGTGTCGCAACTGACCCTCAATCACCTGTCGCTGGTCGAAGGGCCGCAGGCGCTGGATGCGCTGAAGGAAATCCTGACCCTGCACAACCTGCGCGACGAGGCCAGCGCCCTGCGCCAGATCGAAGGATTGCTGAACCTTGGTTGCGAGCGGGTGATCGGCCATGTCGGCGCCGACGCCTGGCGCGGCTGGCGCAACGGGCTTGAAGTGCAATTGCAGCTTGATCCACAGCATTTCGTCGGCAGCAGCGCGGTGTTGTTTTCAGCGGTGCTCGCGCAGTTCTTTTCGGTGTACGCCACGGCCAATCGCTTTGTGCGCACGGTGCTCATGCAGGCAGACAAGGAGGTCAAGGCATGGCAACCCCAAGCCGGCATGCCCCTGTCGCTCTGACCCTGAGCCAGCGCCTGCGCCGTGATCCGCAGGCGTTCGAATGGTTGCAGGCGCTGCTGTTGCTGGAGCGTGAACAGCCGCAGGCCGACGCCCTCGGCTCGGGGACATCGCCACAGGCCGAAGCGCTGAAATTGCGCGGGCCGCTGACGCCATTATTCGCCGCCAGTCAGATCGAAAGCCTGGAGGAAAACCCCGGTGAACCGCTGACCCTGAACTCGCCGATGTTCGGCCTCGGCGGCCCCGACGGCCCGCTGCCTTACGCTTATCAGGAATGGCTGCAACAACGGGCGCGGGCCAAGGATCATGCGCCCGCCGAGTTCCTCGACCTGTTCCAGCATCGGCTGCTGAGCCTGCTGTACAAGGTGATGCGCAAACACCGGATCGCCCTCGGTTTCACCACGCCCGGCGCCTCGCCAGTGCAGGCGCAACTGCGGGCGCTGACCGGGTTGTTGCCCAAATCCCTGCAAGAACGCCAGGCGGTTCCCGACTGCGCCGTTCTGGCCTGCACGGCGTTGTACGCCGATGGCCGCCGGTCGTTGGCGGGGTTCGCGGCGATTGTCCGCGAGCAATTTGCCGTGGCGGTGGAACTGAGCGCTTATGAAGGGGCGTGGCGTGAAATTCCACGCGCCAGCCGCAGCGTCATGAAGGCCGGCGGACGCAATCTGCAACTCGGCCGTAGCGCTGTCGCCGGTACTCGGGTCTGGGATGAACATGCCGGAATTCGTCTGACGCTGGGGCCGCTGCCATCGACGCAGGCCGCGCGCTTCTTGCCGGACGGCGAAGCGCATCCGGCACTGGCGAGCCTCGCTGCGCTGTATTTCGGCCCGGATCTAGACGTGAAACTGGTGCTGCTGGTGCGCGGTGCGGGGCCGCTGCAACTCGGCCGACAAACCCCGGCCCTGTTGAGCTGGAACGGTGGCCTGCAACGGCAGACCAGCCTGGCCGTGCAACGGATCGAAACCCGCCTGCGTCAGCTGGAGATCACCTGAAATGGAACTGGCCAGCCTGATCGGACGCCTCAACCCGGACAACCGCCGCGCCCTCGAACGTGCCGCGCAACGGTGCTTGCAGCGCGGGCATCACTTTGTCGAGATCGAGCATCTGTTGCTGGAGTTGCTGGATATCGAGGGCGGCGATTTTGCTTTTCTGCTGCCGCGCTTCGGGCTGGAGCGTGATGCGCTGACGGCGGAGATCAACAAGGCGCTGGACCTGTTCAAGACCGGCAGCACGCGCACGCCAGCGCTGTCCTCGCACACGCTGGGATTGCTGGAAGACGCCGTGGTGCAGGCCAGTGTGCTGGGGATCGACAGCATTCGTTCCGGGCTGCTTTTATTGGCGTTGATCGACCGTGACGAGCGCCGCAGCCTGCTGCTCAACAGTGCATCGTCATTGCTGCGAATTCCGAAAGAAGCCTTGCGCGCAAACCTGCTGGAATGGACGGAAAACTCCCGTGAGCACGTTGGCCCGCGCTCTGTGTCTTCGGGGAGTCCAACGCCACGGCAAGACTCGGTGCTCGATCAATACACCCAGGATCTGACCGCCGATGCTCACGCCGGGCGCATCGACCCGATCGTCGGTCGCGATGGCGAAATTCGCCAGTGCATCGACATTCTTTTGAGGCGCCGGCAGAACAACCCGATTCTGGTCGGTGCGCCGGGCGTAGGCAAAACCGCCGTGGTCGAGGGCCTGGCGCTACGCATCGCCGCCGGGGATGTGCCGCCGTCGTTGCAGGAAGTCAGTTTGCGGGTGCTCGACCTTGGTTTGCTCCAGGCTGGGGCCGGGGTCAAAGGCGAATTCGAACAGCGGCTCAAAGGTGTGATTGACACGGTTCGCAGCGCCGACAAGCCGATCATCCTGTTCATCGATGAGGCCCACACGCTGATCGGCGCTGGCGGTACCGAAGGTGGCAGCGATGCGGCCAACTTGCTCAAACCCGCGCTGGCCCGAGGTGAGTTGCGCACGCTGGCCGCCACGACCTGGATGGAATACAAAAAATATTTCGAGAAAGACCCGGCCCTCGCCCGCCGCTTTCAGCTGGTGCAGGTGGAAGAGCCGGATGAAATCACCGCCGTGGAAATGCTCCGTGGCGTCGCCGCCAAACTCGAACAGCACCACGGCGTGCAAGTGCTGGATGCCGCGATCCACGAAGCGGTGAAACTCTCGCATCGCTATATCTCTGGCCGCCAGTTGCCGGACAAGGCCATCAGCGTCCTCGACACCGCCTGCGCCCGGGTTGCCCTCGGACAGCACGACGTGCCGCCACCGCTGGAGAGCCTGCGCCACCGCCAGCAAAGCCTGAAAGAAGAAGTCGAACGCCTGCGCCGGGAACAGGCCACGGGGCTCGATCACCGCGAGCGCATCACCCTGCTGGAAAGCGAATCGAAGACCAATGTCCAGGCCATCCGCGAACTGGAAACCCGTTGGAGTGAAGAGCGCGTCGCCGTGCGCGAACTGCTCGACACCCGTCGCGAGTTACTGGCGCTGAGCGAAAGCGCCGACAGCGACAAGCCCGACGAAGCCATCGACAGCCGCATCGATCACCTCGCCGCCGAACTGCTGCGCCTGGAAGCCGGACTCGATGCGATCCGCCAGGACGATCCGCTGGTACCCGAACAGGTCGACGGCAAAACCGTCGCCGCCGTGATCGCCGGCTGGACCGGCATCCCCGTCGGCAAAATGCTCGCCGACGAAGCCCATGCCGTGCGCACCCTCGGTACACGCATGGGCCAGCGCGTGATGGGCCAGAGCACTGCGCTCAACACCATCGCCCAACGATTGCAGGCCTATCGTGCGGGTCTCACCGATCCGCAAAAACCGGTTGGCGTGTTTCTGCTGGTCGGCCCCACGGGCGTTGGCAAAACCGAAACCGCGTATGCACTGGCGGATGCCTTGTATGGCGGCGAACGCAACCTGATCAGCATCAACCTTTCCGAATATCAGGAAGCCCACACCGTCAGCCAGCTCAAGGGCGCACCGCCCGGTTACGTCGGTTACGGAAGCGGCGGCGTGCTGACCGAGGCCGTTCGGCGCAAGCCGTATTCGGTGGTGTTGCTGGATGAAATCGAGAAGGCGCATCCGGATGTGCTGGAAGCGTTTTACAACGTGTTCGACAAGGGCTTGATGGAAGACGGGACCGGGTTGGTGGTCGACTTCAAAAACACCGTGATGCTCGCCACCAGCAATGTCGGCGCCGAATTGCTGCTCGATACACCGACTGCACAACTCGGCTCGGAAGCGTTCAACGAGGCGCTGCACAAAGTCCTCCTGCAAGCCTTCCGCCCGGCGTTTCTGGCACGCATGACGGTGGTCGCGTATCGGCCGCTGGATGAGCAGACGCTTGAAGGGATCGTGTTGGCGAAGCTGGAGAAATTGCGCGGCCGTTACAAGGCTGCGACGGGCAAGCAGTTCGAGTTCGATTCGGGAATTGTGAAAGCGGTGCTCGCCAAATGCAGTGCGGCAGGCGCGCGGGATGTCGAGAACGTTTTGATGACGCAGGTGACAGGGAAATTGGCGGAGTGGGTGTTGGAATGACCGCCGTCAACGAGAATTGACGGAACGCAAAAATGGCACCCGCGCAGGAGACGGAGTAATGACAGAAGCGGATTTTTTGAATGCGGTGCTGCAGGCAGCAGGTGTACACCCAAAGCTGCAAGATACCGATGAACCAAGTCAATTTACGAAGAGCTGGGTTTCTGAAGGTCCTTGGGAGAGTGCTGCGCAAGTTGAGATAGCTCACCATCTACGACGTGGTTACGGCATCACAACGAAAATTCGCGAAATCAGTTACCCGGAGCCTTACTCCAGCGAAAAGGTCGATTTCTATTTCGAACTGCAAGATGAGTCCTACGCCATTGAAATAAAAGTAGAAAGCACGAACGGCTTATTCGGCGGCGCAAACTTACAGGAATCGATCACCCGTGACGTTTACAAATTAAGCGGTTTTGTGGCTGACCACAGATGGGTCGTGGTCATAGCCACCAGCCAAAAAAATTGCGAGCTGCTTGATTTCACCTTGAATCGCGGGGACTCATGGTCTCGAGATGTGGAGGGCCAGTTCAAGGCTTACCTGTGCAACATTGACACGTACCCACACGGACTGCCCATCGATCGTTCAAAACAACTTTCCGCACCTTTCAACTTTATAACCAACTACTACAAATAATCTCAGCCGCTTTTCCCAACAGAGGGCACACTAATGAATCAAAGGGGACAGATTTATTTATGAAGCAAATAAATCCGCCCCCTTTCTCATCCCCTTTTTTCGCTCAGTTTTTTCTGAACAGACACCGAGGACAAAACCATGGCAATCACTTTAGCCCCGCCCCTTGCGAATGAAGGAAGTTTCGAACTAAAACTTATCAACAAATCACTGGCATACCTCATTAATGTCGGTAATGACCCAGGGGAACTGCACGAACTCAACACGCTATATTATGCGAATCGCGGCAACCTGTTCCTCGACGCAAAACCATGCACCATTATTGATGAGCGAAACTTCAGCAGAGGTCGATGGACGCCCACCGCAGATTATGGAAGCCTGAACATTCACGAACTCCGGGCGCACCTTCCCGCTGCGATGGCGCAAGATGCAAAGGTAAAAAATGGCGATAACGAAATAGACTTGATTGTTTCGTCCGACCAGCGTCTTGTCATCATTGAATGCAAATCAGGTGACGCGTCCAGCAGTGGATCGCAAACCAATAGTTATGTTGAAACATTGCTGGAACGTGGCAACAATCACAATCACAGTTATTTCGCGTATTGTCATGACTCAGCAAAATCAGACAACCATTATTTTTCTTTCTTTCAAAAAATCTTCAAGGCCATCTCTGAAACCAGGCCTAGCATTTATAAAGACGCCACTGATTACTTCAAAAAATTCACCTATACCGGAAAGCCAGAAGTGGATCTCGCCGTAATTATCGACGATTACGCGACAACTAATAACATCACCAAAACATTGGATACGGACTACGCCAAAGTCATTTTTCTGAATGAGATACTCGACGACAAAGCAGGTTTCAAACTCCACTACTTTCATGTCCCGACCGGTAGCAAGAGCAATATCAGAGACGCTACAGTCAAGCTCATCAACAAAAATTATCTGACAGCGACCGCCTATGATGACGCCCGGGCATTCTGGCTAAAACTCTATTTATATTTGAAAGACAACCCAGTCCGCTGAATCTCCTGCCACTCCCATCGCGGCTCAGTCTTACATGAACATCCAGCGCGAGGACTCACGATGCCCCGCTCCACCGACAGCACCACCACCCTCTCCCTCACCGCCACTTCGCTGTCGGCGCTTTACCCTGAGTCGCTGTCGGGTGATGAAGCGCTCAACGCACTAAGCGCACAAATCCTCAACGGACTCAACGACGGTACCTCCCTCACCCTGACCAGTGCCATCGCCACCCACGTCACCACCACCCTGCACAACGACGCCCAACTTCGCCCGTTCGACGCTCTGGTCGCCGAAATCCGCCAGCTCCCCGCCGACGCGACCGCCGAACGCTATAAGCTGGTTCTAAGGCCATGGCTCTGGTGGCTGACCCTGGCCAGCAACAACCGGGTATTCCAGAACCTCGCCACCTCCGACATCGTCACCACAATCTTCAAAGCCCACGGTTTCACCGATTTCAAACTCTCACTGACGGGCAGCTACACCCCACGCGAATACTGCGTGCAGTACGGCGAAACCGATTTCGCCTTCGTCTCGCGCCTGCTGGAGGAGGAAGGCATTTTCTGGTTCTTCACCCACGAGGACGGCAAGCACACGCTGGTGCTGGGTGATAGCAACGACGCCTTCGTGCAGATCCCCAACGGACCGAAGGTCAAATACCTGGGCCAGCAATTGGGTGAGCGCGAATTGCATGGCATCCGCTCAGGCCAGGTGTGCCTGCAAGCGGTGGCCGGCGTGTACAAGGCAACGGATTACGAATTCACCACACCAACCACTTCACTCTATGGCCAGGCCGAAGCCGTCGCCGGGCCGCGTTCGATCTATGAGCATCCGGGTGGTTACAACGCCAAGGCTCGGGGCGATGCATTGACCAAACAACGGGTAGACGGGCTTCGCAGTGAAGAGAAACGCTTTGTTGGCGAAAGCGACTGCCGCTGGCTGATTCCAGGCCACTGGTTCACCCTCGACGGCCACGAAGACGCGAGCCTGAACATCGACTGGGTCGTCACTCGGGTGACCCATGACGCCAGCCACGAAAGCTATCGCAATCGCTTCGAGGCGATCCCCAAGGCCACGCCGTTTCGTCCGCAACGCCTCACGCCCAAACCGCGCATGCACCCGCAGACCGCCATCGTAGTCGGCAAGTCCGGCGAGGAAATCTGGACCGACGAATACGGCCGGATCAAGTTGCAGTTCCCGTGGGATCGCGACGGCAAGAACGATGAAACCAGTTCCTGCTGGGTGCGCGTGGTGCTGCCGTGGAGCGGCAAGGGTTTCGGCATGCAGTTCGTGCCGCGCATCGGTCAGGAGGTCATCGTCACCTTCATCGACGGCGATCCGGACCGGCCGCTGGTCACCGGGTGCGTCTACAACGGTGACAACGCCCTGCCCTATGCCTTGCCGGCGAACCAGACCCAATCCGGGATCAAGACTCAATCTTCAAAGGGTGGCGGCGGTTTCAACGAGCTGCGTTTCGAGGACAAGAAAGACGCCGAGGAAGTGTTCCTGCAAGCGCAGAAAGATCTGAAGATCAACGTGCTCAACGACACCACCGCCACCGTCGGCCACGACGAAACCCTCACGGTGCAGAACGCCCGCACCCGTACGGTCAAGGACGGCGATGAAACCGTGACGCTGGAGAAAGGCAAACGCAGCGTCACGATCCAGACCGGCAGCGATAGCCTCGATGTAAAGGACAGCCGCACTGTGAAAGTCGGCGCCGACCAGAACCACAGCACCGGCGGCAACTACACCGACAAGGTCACCGGCGATTACAGCCTGACGGTGGACGGCAACCTGACGATCAAGGTCAGCGGCACCCTCACCCTGCAAAGCGGCGGCAGTTTCACGATCAAGAGCGGTGCAGATCTGGCGACTTCGGCCAGCACTTCGATCACCCAGAAGGCCGGCACCGCCATGACCAATCAGGCCGGTACTTCACTGGACAACAAAGCCGGGACGACGCTGACCAACGACGCCGGCATCAGCCTGACCAACAAGGGCGCGGCCTCACAGACCGTGGACGGCGGCGGCATGCTGACCATCAAGGGCGGGCTGGTGCAGGTCAACTGACAAGGAGAAGCCATGGCGATCACACCGCTGGATCTGCGGCAGGATGACAAACACCTCAAGGGGCGATTGCAGAACGGCCAGCTCGACGGCCCGTTGAACATCAAGGATGACGGGCGCCCGCAGGCGGATCTGAATTACAGCCAGGGTGAACTGCAGGGCACGTCCCTGCTCTATCACCCCAATGGCAAGGTTTCGGCGCAGATGCCGTTTGTGCGTGACAAGCTGCAAGGCATTGCCAGTTTCTACGCGCCCGAGGGCTGGCTGCAGCGCAAGGCCAGCTATCGGCGCGGGTTGTTGCATGGCGAGGCGTTCAATTACTTTCCGGACGGGCAAGTGGCGGAGGCCGAGTTCTATCGCGATGGCGTGCGTGAGGGGCGCTATCAGCGCTTTCATCCCAACGGCAAGCCGGCGGTGGATGCGCGTTATCTGAATGGGCAGTTGATGGAGCCGGAGCAAGGTTTTGCCGAGGACGGGCGGCCGCTGGATGCCGATGGCAAACCGATTTCCCGGGTGCGCTGGTGGTTTCGCAAATGGACGGATCCGGCGCAGGCCTGACTCAGGGAATCAACATCTGCATCTGCCCCGGCATCACGATCTTGATCACCCCCGCCCAGTTGCACATCAACGTGCTGTTGGCATCAATTGCCGGCATCCCGCCCAGCAGCAGGGTCGGCGCGCCGCCGGGGATCCACGGCGTGGCGGTGGCGGGAATGCACGGCATCGGCGTCAACACGCCCAGCGCCGCAGCCGTGGCAGCCGCGACCATCGGGTTGGCCATGCTCATGCACATGCCGAACGTGGTGACGTTGACCAGCGGAATATGATCCATGATGTTCGCCGCCGGCATCCCGCCAGTCAGCGTGCGATTGACCGGCAGCACGTTGAGCACCGCCGGTGCGGCGCCGAAACTGCATTGCAGGGTGGCGCTGGCACAGACTTGCGGGCAGCCCATTTCAAAGCTCCTTCGTGAACAAGGCATACGCGCTAAACCTTAGTCGCCTGCGGCCCGCCGCGCACATTCCCAAAGGTGATTATCGTCCAACACGCTAACCTATAAGACCGAACCGCGCTTGTGACGACCCGAGCGCGCCATTAGATTAGCCAATGATGTCTGGCCTCCAAAATAAGCAGAAGGGATAAGCATGGCGCTTACTGACCAGTCCACCCGTATCCGCTCTGGCGAAGAACTCGATGCCAGCCTGATCGATCCGTACCTCAAGGCGCACATTCCGGGCCTGACCGGCACGCCGCAGATCAGCCAGTTTCCCGGCGGCGCGTCGAACCTGACCTACCTGCTGGAATACCCGGACCAGGAATTTGTCCTGCGCCGTCCGCCGTTCGGCCACAAGGCCAAGTCCGCCCACGACATGGGCCGCGAATTTCGCATCCTCAACCAGTTGCGCGACGGTTTCCCGTATTGCCCGAAAGCCTATGTGCACTGCACCGATGAATCAGTGATCGGTGCCGAGTTCTATGTGATGGAACGGGTCAGGGGCATCATCCTGCGCTCGGACCTGCCGCCGGAACTGGGCCTCGACCAGGCCAAAACCGAAGCCCTGTGCAAGAGCTTCATCGACCGTTTCGTCGAGCTGCATCGGGTCGACTACAAAGCCTGCGGCCTCGGCGATCTGGGCAAGCCTGAAGGCTACGTCGCCCGCCAGATCAAAGGCTGGAGCGAACGCTACGAAAAAGCCCTGACCCCGGACGCGCCGCACTGGGAACAGGTCAAAGCCTGGCTCAACGACAAGATGCCGGCCGACCACCCGACCTCGAGCATCGTCCACAACGACTATCGCTTCGACAACGTCATCCTCGACCCGAACAACCCGATGCAGATCATCGGCGTACTCGACTGGGAACTGACCACCCTCGGCGATCCACTGATGGACCTGGGCAACACCCTCGCCTACTGGATCCAGGCCGACGATCCGGCGCCGGTACAACTGATGCGCCGCCAGCCAAGCCACGCCCCGGGCATGCTGACGCGCCGCGAATTCGTCGATTACTACGCCGAGCGTTCGGGCATCCAGATCGACAATTTCGACTTCTACTACACCTACGGCCTGTTTCGCCTGGCCGGCATCGTGCAGCAGATTTACTACCGCTTCTTCCATGGCCAGACCCAGGACAAACGCTTCGCGCAGTTCATTCACATGAACAAACTGCTGGAGCAGATGAGCCTGCAGGTCATTGCCAAATCCAGCCTCTGATGACGGCGTTATAACAAGGCTTACTACAAGGGAATCCCATGTCCAAGACTCAGTTGTTCGATCTCGACGGCAAAATCGCTTTCGTCTCCGGCGCCAGCCGTGGCATCGGTGAAGCCATCGCCAAACTGCTGGCCCAGCAAGGTGCCCACGTCATCGTTTCGAGCCGCAAACTCGAAGGCTGCCAACATGTGGCCGACGCCATCATCGCCGCCGGCGGCAAGGCCACCGCCATCGCCTGCCACATTGGCGAAATGGAACAGATCAGCCAGGTCTTCGCCGGTATCAAGGAACAGTTCGGGCGCCTGGACATCCTGGTCAACAACGCCGCGACCAACCCACAGTTCTGCAACGTGCTGGACACCGACCTCGGTGCCTTTCAGAAAACCGTCGACGTGAACATCCGCGGCTACTTCTTCATGTCGGTGGAAGCCGGCAAGCTGATGCGCGAAAACGGCGGTGGCAGCATCATCAACGTGGCGTCGATCAACGGCATCTCGCCGGGAATCTTCCAGGGCATCTACTCGGTGACCAAAGCCGCCGTGATCAACATGACCAAAGTCTTCGCCAAGGAATGCGCGCAGTTCGGCATCCGCTGCAACGCCCTGCTGCCAGGCCTGACCGACACCAAATTCGCCTCGGCGCTGGTGAAGAACGACGCGATCCTGAAGCAAGCGCTGACGCAGATCCCGCTCAAGCGCGTAGCCGACCCGAGCGAAATGGCCGGCGCCGTGCTGTACCTGGCGAGCGATGCCTCGAGCTACACCACCGGCGTATCGCTGAACGTGGACGGCGGTTTCCTGTCCTGATCCGCCGCTGACGCAAAAGAAAAGGCAGCCCAAGGGCTGCCTTTTTCATGCCTCCAGCACCTTCGGCAACTGCCAGCCAAAATGCACCGACAACAACCGCAACAACAAACACGCCGCCCCGGCCAGCAACGCCGCCGCCACCGGCGGCACACCCAGCCTGCGCCCGACAATCAACGCCGCCGCCCCGACAAACGCCGAACTGGCATATAAATCCGCCTGCAACACCACCGGCACCCGCGCCAGCACAATGTCCCGCAGCACCCCGCCACCGACCCCGGTAATCGTGCCCATCAGCATGGACACAAACGGCGAGATGCCGAAATTCAACGCCTTCTGCGCCCCGGCCACGGCAAACAACGCCAACCCCGCCGCATCCAGCACAATCAGCGTCGAACCGGACCAACCCAGCACCTGCTCATGAAAAACAAACGCCACCCCGCCCATGGCAAACGCCAGCGCCGGATAACGCCAGTCCGCCACAGCCTTGGGCGGCGTCGCACCGATCAACAGATCACGGGTCACCCCGCCACCGAGCGCAACGATGAAGGCAATCACCATCACCCCGAGCAGATCGAGCTGACTGCGCATCGCCGCAATCGCGCCTTCAACCGCAAACACCGCCGTACCGACCAGATCGGCCACCAGCACAATCCCCTCGACCCGCGCCTTCAACGGCGCCCGGCTTATTGAGTGACGCAACGGGTCTTGGTGATGTGTCGAGTCACTTGCCCGTCGGCGTAGGCATCGCCGGCGACCTCGGTATTTTCCATGACCTGACAAGTCCGCTCAGGTGGCGGAGGCGGCGCAGCTGGCGGAGGCGGTGGAGGACTGGCGCACCCACTGAGCAGCACCAGACCGACAGCCGACAACAACGAAAAACACACGCGTTTCCCAAGATTGTTCATAGGATGACCCGCGATGAATGGAAGAAAACTCCCGTCGCCGAGCAGGACAACGCCCGGTTATGGAAACCGAACCACTCATTCCTTATAGACCAGTGGGGGGTGAGTGCCAGTGAAATGGTGGGATTGGGGGGAATTGGCTGTCGATTTTGGGCGCAGTTGTTGATTGGATCGTGGGTTTCGAAAAAATCGAGGACAACCTCAAGAGCCAGCCCTCACCCCAGCCCTCTCCCGGAGGGAGAGGGGGCCGACGGCGTTGTTTAAGAGAATTACGCCGACGTGAAATACCGAGTTGAACTCAGGTTTTGAAGAGCACAGAAGTCGCCGTCGCGCACCTCACCCCTCACCACGATGAGCGTTAGCTCGAGTAAAGCTTTTGATCGCAAGGCCCGTCGGCAGGCTGAGTGGAGGGATTGATCCGGGGGTGGGAGCGCAGCGACCGTTTGGCGAAGCCAAACACATCGAGAGGAGGTGCAGCGAAGCAAACCGTAGGCGATGCCCCCGGATCAATCCCGGAGCGAAGGAACCCGAGCCACAGCGAGGGCCGAACGTCAGGGTAAAG
>NZ_JAERRE010000008.1:0-366853 GCF_016735645.1 Pseudomonas sp. B7 | reverse complement strand
AGCGAGCCTGCTCGCGATGAGGGTGTATCAGACAACAAGGATGTCGACTGAAATACCGCTATCGCGAGCAGGCTCGCTCCCACAGTGGGTATCGGTGTTCTCGGGATCAGCGCTTACAGGTCGCCGTAACCCAACGAACGCAGCGCACGCTCGTCGTCGGACCAGCCGCCCTTCACCTTGACCCACAGGTTGAGCATGATCTTGGAGTCGAACAGCAGCTCCATGTCCTTGCGCGCCTCGGTGCCGATGCGCTTGATGCGCTCGCCCTTGTCGCCAATGATGATTTTCTTCTGGCCGTCACGCTCGACGAGGATCAGCGCATGGATGTGCAGCGTCGCACCCTGCTGCTTGAACTCTTCGATTTCCACGGTGATCTGGTACGGCAGCTCGGCGCCGAGCTGGCGCATGATCTTCTCGCGCACCAGTTCGGCGGCGAGGAAGCGGCTGCTGCGGTCGGTGATCTGGTCTTCCGGGAAGAAGTGATCGTTCTCCGGCAGATGATCGGCGATAACCTTTTCCAGCGCGTCGAGGTTGTGCCCCTGCTGCGCCGAGATTGGAATGATCTGCGCGTTCGGCAGCTGTTCCTGCAACCACGACAGGTGGGGCATCAGCTCGGCCTTGTCTTCGATGCGGTCGGTCTTGTTCAGCGCGACGATCAGCGGGCCGGTCACGTACTGCACGCGCTCCAACACCATCTGATCTTCTTCGGTCCACTTGGTGCGATCGACCACGAAGATCACCACGTCGACGTCTTTCAACGCCGCCGAAGCGGTCTTGTTCATGTAGCGGTTCAGGGCTTTTTCGCCACCCTTGTGCATGCCGGGGGTGTCGACGTAGATCGCCTGCACGTCACCCTCGGTCTTGATCCCGAGCATGTTGTGGCGAGTGGTCTGCGGCTTGCGCGAGGTGATTGCCAGCTTCTGGCCGAGGATGTGGTTCAGCAGCGTGGACTTGCCCACGTTTGGACGGCCGACGATGGCAACATAGCCACAGCGCGTTGCGTTTGTATCAGTCATTGCCATTCTCCACACCCAGGGCAATCAGTGCTGCGGCGGCCGCTACCTGTTCGGCAATACGACGGCTCACACCCTGACCCCGGCTTTTTTCATTCAATAGGACAACTTCGCACTCGACGAAGAAGGTACGGCAGTGCGGCTCGCCCTGGATGTCCACCACTTCGTAGCGCGGCAGTTCGCAGCCGCGCGATTGCAGGAATTCCTGCAGGCGCGTCTTCGGATCCTTGTTGGTATCGACCAGCGTCAGGCCTTCGAACTCGCCGGCCAGCCAGGCCAGTACGCGTTCGCGGGCGACTTCCATGCCGGCGTCGAGGTAGATCGCACCGATCAGTGCTTCAAGGGCGTCAGCCAGAATCGATTCGCGACGGAAACCGCCGCTCTTCAACTCGCCGGAACCCAGACGCAGGTAATCACCCAGATCGAAACCGCGGGCCAGCACCGCCAGCGTCTCACCTTTTACCAAGCGCGCGCGCAAACGCGACAACTGGCCTTCACGAGCCAGCGGGAAACGGTCGAACAGGGCTTCGCCGGCCACAAAGTTGAGGATCGCATCGCCGAGGAATTCCAGACGCTCGTTGTTGCGTCCGGCAAAGCTGCGGTGCGTAAGGGCCAGGACCATCAGTTCCTGGTCCTTGAAGGTGTAACCGAGCTGACGCTCGAGACGGCTTAGAGAAACGCTCACGGTTTACCCACGCTGAGTTCGTGGCTGGATTCCACTGCCATCGCCGGGATACGGCGCAGGCCTGGGACAATTAACGCTGTGTTCAAAAATGACGTCCTGAATATCGTGGCTTCATGCCCCGGAGCCGGTTGTGCCGACGCCAGAAATGCATTCGGCGCTGTGGTCAACAGCGCCGTGTTTGTTTACTTGATCAGGCCGACCCGCGAGAAATTCGGCAGGTGGCTGAGTTTCGGTTCCGGCCAGCTCATCCAGACCGCGAAGGCCTTGCCGACGATGTTCTGGTCGGGAACCATGCCCAGCAGATCCTTGGGAATGTTCGGATCATCCCAGTAACGACTGTCGTTCGAGTTGTCGCGGTTGTCGCCCATCATGAAGTAGTGCCCGGCCGGCACGGTCCAGGTATGGTCCGGCGTGGCGCGGTAGCGGCTCATTTCCTTGCGGATCAGGTGCTCGGCGACGCCGAGTTTTTCCTTGTAGAGTTCCGCGCTGCCCAGCGTGCCCGGCTCGGAGCCGACCAGTTGTTCGGCAATCGACTCGCCGTTGACGAACAGACGCTTGTCGGCGGTGTACCGCACGGTGTCGCCCGGCAGGCCGACTACACGCTTGATGTAGTTGACGTTCGGGTCGCTCGGGTAGCGGAACACCATCACATCGCCGCGCTGCGGGTCACCGACTTCGATGATCTTCTTGTCGATCACCGGCAAACGGATCCCGTAGGAAAACTTGTTCACCAGAATGAAGTCGCCGACGTCCAGGGTCGGTTTCATCGAGCCGGACGGAATCTGGAACGGCTCCACCAGAAACGAACGCAGCACCAGCACGATGAACAGCACCGGGAAGAACGACTTGCCGTACTCGACCAGCAGCGGTTCCTTGTTCAGCTTCTCGACCACCACCACATCAGGCTGGCTGACGCTGCCCTGATAGGAGGCGATGGCGGCACGCCGACGCGGTGCCAGGATCAACAGATCGAGCAACGCCAACAGACCGCAGACGAACACGGCAATGACCAGCAACAGCGGGAAATTTAGTGACATAGGACCTGACTATTCCAACCTGAGCACGGCGAGGAAGGCTTCTTGTGGAATTTCCACGTTGCCGACCTGTTTCATGCGTTTCTTACCGGCCTTCTGCTTCTCAAGCAGTTTTTTCTTACGGCTGACGTCGCCGCCGTAGCACTTGGCCAATACGTTCTTTCTGAGTGCCTTGACGGTTGTCCGGGCGACGATCTGACCGCCAATGGCAGCCTGGATGGCCACGTCGAACATCTGACGAGGAATCAGTTCTTTCATCTTCTCGGTCAACTGGCGACCTTTGAAGTGCGAATTGTCACGGTGCACGATCAGCGCCAGAGCGTCGACCTTGTCGCCGTTGATCAGCACGTCCAGTTTCACCAGATTAGCCGATTGGTAACGATCGAAATGGTAGTCCAGCGAAGCATAGCCGCGGCTGGTGGATTTCAGACGGTCGAAGAAGTCCAGGACCACTTCGTTCATCGGCAAGTCGTAGGTCACTTGCACCTGATTGCCGAGGAACAGCATGTCGACCTGCACACCGCGTTTCTCGATGCACAGAGTGATGACGTTGCCCAGGTGTTCCTGCGGTACCAGGATGTTGGCGCGCACGATCGGCTCGCGCATGTCTTCGATCGACGAGACGTCCGGCAGCTTCGACGGGTTGTCCACGTAAATCGTTTCACCGGTTTTCAGCACCAGTTCGAAGATTACGGTTGGCGCCGTGGTGATCAGGTCCAGGTCGTATTCGCGCTCCAGGCGCTCCTGGATGATCTCCATGTGCAGCATGCCGAGGAAGCCGCAACGGAAGCCGAAGCCCAGTGCGTCGGAGCTTTCCGGGGTGTATTGCAGCGACGAGTCGTTCAGGGTCAGTTTCTGCAACGCTTCGCGGAAGTCCTCGAAATCGTCGGAACTGACCGGGAACAGACCGGCGTAAACCTGCGGCTGGATGCGTTTGAAACCTGGCAGCACCGGAACGTCCGGGGTGGAGCTCAGGGTCAGGGTGTCACCGACCGGCGCACCGTGAATGTCCTTGATGCTGGCGATGATGAAGCCCACTTCGCCGGCCTTCAGGTCAGCGGTGGCAGTGTGTTTCGGGTTGAACACGCCGACGCTGTCAACCAGATGCACTTTGCCGGTGGACTTCACCAGGATCTTGTCGCCCTTCTTCACGCGGCCGTGACGCACGCGCACCAGGGAGACTACGCCCAGGTAGTTGTCGAACCAGGAGTCGATGATCAACGCTTGCAGCGGATCTTCGATGTTGCCGGTCGGCGCAGGAATGGTAGCAACCAGACGCTCGAGCACTTCGTCGACACCCAGGCCGGTCTTGGCGCTGCAGGTGACGGCGTCGGTGGCGTCGATGCCGATGATCTTCTCGATCTCGTCCTTGACGCGATCGGGCTCGGCCTGTGGCAGGTCGATCTTGTTCAGGACCGGCATGACCTCAAGGCCCTGCTCGATGGCGGTGTAGCAGTTGGCCACGGACTGGGCTTCAACGCCCTGCCCCGCATCGACCACCAGCAACGCACCTTCACAGGCCGCCAGGGAACGGCTGACTTCGTAGGTGAAGTCGACGTGACCCGGGGTGTCAATGAAGTTCAGCTGGTAGGTGACGCCGTCTTTGGCCTTGTAATAGAGGGTGACGCTGTGGGCCTTGATGGTGATCCCGCGTTCGCGCTCCAGATCCATGGAATCCAGTACCTGGGCTTCCATTTCACGCTCGGCCAGGCCGCCGCACATCTGGATGAAACGGTCAGCCAGCGTCGACTTGCCATGGTCAATGTGGGCGATGATGGAGAAATTGCGGATATGACTCAAATCACTCACGGATCAACACTCAAAAAGGCTGCAGGCTTGGCCCGCCGAAAAATAGCCGGGAATTGTACCTGATACACGGCGCAAGCGTCACGTTCGCCTGTCACCCGGATTGCATGCAAAAACGCCCCGGTCTGGCGACCGAGGCGTTTTCAAGGCTAAAGCGTGGGTGAAACCTGGTTCATCAACCGGCTCGACGCAACAGCCAGACACCCGCCAGCGCACACACGCCAGCCGGCACCAGCACCGCGAACAGCGGCGAGAAGCCGAACACCAGACTGGACGGGCCCAGCAGATCCTGAACGATGCGGAAGGTGAAACCCACCAGCACACCGGTGAACACCCGCTGACCGAGGGTCACCGAACGCAACGGACCGAAGATGAAGGAGATTGCCATCAGCACCAGTGCGGCGGTCACCAGCGGTTGCAACACCTTGACCCAAAATGCCAGCCAGTAACGGCCATTGCTCAGGCCCTGATCAGCCAGATAGTGGATGTAACCCCACAGACCGGTGATCGACAGCGATTCCGGCGCCATCACCACGGTACTCAGCAATTGCGGGCTCAGCGAGACATCCCAGCGCTCCACCGGCGTATTGACCACTTCGGTGCTGCGCTCGTGGAATTTGGTGGTGGTTACGTCGGTCAGCTGCCAGTGATCGGTGTCGAACTCGGCGCGCTTGGCGAAGCTCGAGCTCAGCAGATGACGCTCCTTGTCAAAGTGATAGCGGGTCACGCCATACAGACGACCGTTGGGCTGCACGGAGTTGATGTGAATGAACTCCTCGCCCTGACGGTGCCACATGCCGTGCTTGGCGCTTTGCGCGTCGCCGCTGCCTTGCGCCAGCGAACGGTTGGCCTGGGCCATGCTTTCGGTGGCCGGCGCCACGTACTCGCCGATCAGCACGCCGGCCAGCATCAGCACCAGCATCGGCTTCATCACCGCCCAGACGATGCGCCCGATGGACACACCGGCGGCGCGCATCACGGTCAGCTCGCTGCTGCTCGCCAGACTGCCGAGGCCGATCAGGCAACCGATCAGCGCCGCCATCGGCAGCATGTCGTACATGCGCCGTGGCGCGGTCAGAAGCACAAAGCTCAGGACATCGACCAGGGTGTAGGTGTCACTGACGTCGCCCATCTCGTCGATGAACGCAAACAAGGTTGCCAGGCCGAGAATGATCGCCAGCACTGCGATGATCGCCATGAACACGCTGCTGCCGATGTAGCGGTCGAGTTTAACCACGGGCCACCTCCAGCGCTGCGCTGCGACGGCTCGCCAGTTTCAGGCGCAGAGGCTCCCAGTACAGCAGGCCAAGACCGATGACCAGGAAGATCGCGTGCACCCACCACAAGCCGAGCGCCGGTGGAATCTTGCCTTTCTCGAGGGCGCCGCGGGCGGCAATCAGGATGGTCAGGTAAGCCATATAAAGAAGAATCGCCGGCAGCAGCTTGAGGAAACGCCCCTGACGCGGATTGACCCGCGACAGCGGCACCGCCATCAGAGTCACGATGAACACCAGCAACGGCAGCGACAGGCGCCATTGCAGTTCGGTTTTCGAGCGAATGTCGTCACTGCCGAGCAGGGACGAGGTCGGCATGGCGTCACGGTCGGTGACTTCCTCGCTGACATCCGGCTTGGGCAGCAGCACGCCGTAGGTTTCGTAGTGGATGGCGCGATAGTTGGCCTGACCCGGGCTGCCGTCGTAGCGGTAGCCGTTGTCGAGGATCAGGTAACGGTTGCCGTCGGGACGCACTTCCTGACGACCTTTCTCCGCCACCAGCACGGAAATCCCGCGATCCTTCTGGTTGGCACCGAGGTTCTTCTGCGAGATGAATACGCTGCCGAGGTTGACCCGGTCATCGCTGAGGGTTTCGGTGTAGGTCACCCGCGTACCGTCGCGCAAGGCCTGGAAACGGCCCGGCTCGAGGGTGTCGAATTCGGTCAGGGCATCCTGTTTGTTCAGCAGCAGCTGGAACTGGTTGGCGCCTTGCGGTGCCAGGCTCAAGCTCAGCCAGGCCACCACCACAGCTACCAGGGTGGCCGGAAACAGGGTCATGCGGAACAACCGCTGCTGACTCATGCCGGTGGCCGAAAGCACGGTCATCTCGCTTTCGAGGTACAGCCGGCCGTACGCCAGCAGAATCCCGAGGAACAGCCCCAGCGGCAGGATCAACTGCATGAAGCCCGGCAGGCGATAGCCCATGATCAGGAACAGCGATCCCGGATCGAGCTGGCCCGCGGCGGCCTGGGCAAGGTATTTGATGAAGCGACCGCTCATGATGATGACCAGCAGCACGGCGCTTACCGCACTCAGGGTCAACAGGACTTCGCGGGACAGATAACGGAAGACGATCAAACCAGACACTCCAGGGTTGTCAGGCTAAGGCGGCCAAACAAGCAAACGTATCGACGGGCCCGCAAGGCAGAGCCGTCGAAAAAAGATGCGGCATTATCCTGTGATTGAGGGCGCCTGTCACTGCGCACACTCACGCAAGCATGCAATCCGTTGAAGATCGTACAACCGAGGGTTGTCAGGCGCGGTGAGCGAGGTTCAAACTGCCGCCTCTGTCGCAGGCACTGGCCTGCGCCTCTTCTCTCTATAAGCAGGCGACGGCGGACACCGTCGAACGCCTGCGTGTTGACCATTCATTCAGGGATCCGGACATGGAACTGGTTGTAAAAAGCGTTAGCCCAGAAACGTTGAAAACCGCCACCCTGGTGGTTGCCGTCGGCGAAGGCCGCAAACTCGGCGTCGCCGCCAAACAGGTCGACGAACTGAGCGGTGGCGCCATCAGCGCCGTGCTCAAGCGTGGCGACCTGGCCGGCAAGGTCGGCCAGAGTCTGTTGCTGCACAGCCTGCCGAACCTGAAAGCCGAACGCGTGCTGCTGGTTGGTGTGGGCAAGGATGAAGAACTGGGCGACCGTCCATTCCGCAAGATTGTCGCCGGCATGCTCAACACGCTTAAAGGCCTGGGCGGCAGCGATGCCGTGCTGGCACTCGATGAAATCATCGTCAAAAACCGCGACAGCTACGGCAAGACCCGCCTGCTGGCCGAAACCCTGGTCGACGGCGAATATACCTTCGACCAGTTCAAGAGCCAGAAAGCCGAACCGCGCGCCCTGAAGAAAATCACCCTGCTGACCATCAAGGCTGCTCAGGCCGAAGTGCAACGCGCCGTGACCCACGCCACCGCAATCGCCAACGGCATGGCATTCACCCGTAACCTGGGCAACCTGCCACCGAACATCTGCCACCCGACCTTCCTCGGCGAGCAAGCCAAGAACCTTGGCAAAGAGTTCAAGGACCTGAAAGTCGAAGTCCTCGACGAGAAGAAGATCAAGTCGCTGGGCATGGGTTCGTTCTACGCCGTCGGCCAGGGCAGCGCCCAGCCGCCGCGCCTGATCGTCATGCAATACAACGGCGGCAAGAAATCCGAGAAGCCGTACGCACTGGTCGGCAAAGGCATCACTTTCGACACCGGCGGCATCAGCTTGAAGCCGGGTGCCGGCATGGACGAAATGAAGTACGACATGGGTGGTGCCGCCAGCGTGTTCGGTACCCTGCGCGCCGTGCTCGAACTGAAACTGCCGATCAACCTGGTGTGCATCCTGGCTTGCGCCGAGAACATGCCGAGCGGCACCGCCTCGCGTCCGGGCGACATCGTCACCACCATGAGCGGCCAGACCGTGGAAATCCTCAACACCGACGCCGAAGGCCGTCTGGTGCTGTGCGATGCCCTGACCTACTCCGAGCGCTTCAAGCCGCAAGCGGTGATCGACATCGCCACCCTGACCGGTGCCTGCGTCGTTGCCCTGGGCGCCCACACTTCGGGCCTGCTGGGCAACAACGACGAACTGATCGAGCAATTGCTGAGCGCCGGCAAGGCTGCCGACGACCGCGCCTGGCAACTGCCGCTGTTCGATGAGTACCAGGAGCAACTGGACAGCCCGTTCGCCGACATCGCCAACATCGGCGGTCCGAAGGCCGGCACCATCACCGCCGCCTGCTTCCTGTCGCGCTTCACCAAGAACCTGAACTGGGCGCACCTGGATATCGCAGGCACCGCCTGGACCAGCGGCGGCAAGGACAAGGGCGCAACCGGCCGTCCGGTCCCGCTGTTGACCCAATACTTGCTGGACCGCGCCAAAGCCTGAAACCGATGACTGCGAGCGGCGCCTCTCTTGAGGGGCGCCGCTCGCAGCTCAGGAACCGCAATGACCAAAGTCGACTTTTATATCCTGCCCAGCGCCGATCCTTCGGCTCGCCTGGACTTTGCCTGCAAGCTCACCGATAAAGCCTGGCGCATGGGCCATCGCATCTACCTGCATTGCAGCGATGCCGCCCAGCGTGATGATCTCGATGCGCGCCTGTGGGCGTTCAAGGGTGAAACCTTCGTGCCTCACGGCCCGGCTGAAAGCGAGCCGGAAGGTTTGATCGTATTGGGAGTGGGCGAGGACTGTGGCCAGCACACAGACTTGCTGGTCAACCTCGACCTGAAAGTCCCGGTTTTCGCCAGTAAATTCGCCCGCGTTGCCGAGGTGGTGGTGGAAGATCCGGCGATCCGCACTGCGGCGCGGGAGAGTTTCCGTTTCTACCGCGAACAGGGCTATCCTCTGCAAGACCACCGTTTACAGCGACTCTGAGTACGCCGATGGACACTCCAAAACCGCTGCAAAAACCCGCGCACCTGCTGGATGACCTTGAGTCGATCCGCCAGTTGCTCGGCGATGACAACCTGCAACCGCCGCTGTTGACCGACACGGTCGATGATGGCGAACAGGAACAGATTCCGATGTTGTTCGACTCGGTCGGCACTGAGCCGCCCGCCGTCGTACCGCCTCCCGCCCCCGTCGTGAAGCCCGCCACTGCGCCCGTCGCGCCTGTGGATAAAGGCCCCGACGCCCTCCTGCACCTGGACAGCGAACTGCGCGCCGCTGCGCAACTGATCATGCAGGACGTGATCGACGATTTCGCGCCGCACATCGAAACCGAAATCAAACGCCGCCTCGAGGCGCGAATGGAACGGCTTCTCGGCCAGTACGAATAATTCCCTGATCTCCTGTGGGAGCTGGCCTGCCAGCGATAGCATCACTGCGGTTTTCCTGAAAAACCGTGGCGCCTGCATCGCTGGCAAGCCAGCTCCCACATTTAAGTCTCCACCCGGCCCGCCCCGCTCGCCCTGCGCCCCATGCCCCGCTATACTTCCCGGCTTTTCCTGAATAAATGCCAATAGGGTCCCGCCGCGCATGGATAAGACCTACCAGCCGCACGCCATTGAAACTTCCTGGTACAACACCTGGGAGTCCGAGAACTACTTCGCCCCGCAAGGCGCGGGCGACTCCTACACCATCATGATCCCGCCGCCGAACGTCACCGGCAGCCTGCACATGGGTCACGGTTTCAACAACGCGATCATGGACGCCCTGATCCGTTTCCGCCGCATGCAGGGTCGCAACACCCTGTGGCAGCCGGGCACCGACCACGCCGGTATCGCCACGCAGATGCTGGTGGAGCGTCAGCTCGAAGCCCAGGGCCAGAACCGCCACGATCTGGGCCGGGAAAAATTCCTCGAGAAAGTCTGGGAATGGAAGGATCAGTCCGGCGGCAACATCAGCCGTCAGATCCGCCGTCTCGGCTCGTCCGTGGACTGGAGCCGCGAGCGCTTCACCATGGACGACGGCCTCTCGGAAGCCGTTAAAGAAGCCTTCGTGCGCCTGCACGAAGACGGTCTGATCTATCGCGGCAAGCGTCTGGTCAACTGGGACACCAAACTGCACACGGCGATTTCCGACCTCGAAGTGGAAAACCACGACGAGAAAGGTTTCCTGTGGAACCTGAAATACCCGCTGGCCGACGGCGCAAAAACTGCTGAAGGCAACGATTTCCTGATCGTCGCGACCACCCGTCCGGAAACCATGCTCGGCGACTCCGCCGTCGCGGTGAACCCGAACGACGAGCGCTACAAAGCCCTGATCGGCAAGTTTGTCGAGCTGCCGCTGGTCGGCCGCCGCATCCCGATCATCGCCGACGATTACTGCGATCCTGAATTCGGCACCGGCTGCGTGAAAATCACCCCGGCCCACGATTTCAACGACTACGAAGTCGGCAAACGCCACAACCTGCCGCTGCTCAACATCTTCGACAAGAACGCCAACGTGCTGCCGGCAGCGCAAGTGTTCAACCTCGACGGCACGCTGAACGAGAGCATCGACGGCAAGATTCCGGCCGAGTACGCCGGTCTCGAGCGTTTCGAAGCGCGCAAGCAGATCGTGGCCGCGTTCGACGCCGCCGGCCTGCTGGTCAGCGTCGACGACCACAACCTGAAAGTGCCGAAAGGCGACCGCTCCGGCACCGTCATCGAGCCGTGGCTGACCGACCAGTGGTACGTGTCCACCAAGCCGCTGGCCGAGCCTGCGATTGCTGCCGTCGAAGACGGTCGCATCCAGTTCGTGCCGAAGCAATACGAAAACATGTACTTCTCGTGGATGCGTGACATCCAGGACTGGTGCATCAGCCGTCAGCTGTGGTGGGGCCACCGGATTCCTGCCTGGTACGACGAGTCGGGCAAGGTCTACGTCGGTCGCGACGAAGCCGAAGTGCGCGCCAAGCACAACATCGGTCCGGACGTTGCGCTGCAACAGGACAACGACGTTCTCGACACCTGGTTCAGTTCGGGCTTGTGGACCTTCTCCACCCTGGGCTGGCCGGAAAAGACCGAGTTCCTGAAGAAATTCCACTCCACCGACGTGCTGGTCACCGGTTTCGACATCATTTTCTTCTGGGTTGCCCGGATGATCATGCTGACCATGCACCTGATCAAGAACGAGGACGGCACGCCGCAGGTTCCGTTCAAGACTGTTTATGTGCACGGCCTGGTGCGTGATGGCCAGGGCCAGAAGATGTCCAAGTCCAAGGGCAACGTCCTGGACCCGCTGGACATCATCGACGGCATCGAGCTCGAAACCCTGGTGCAGAAACGCACGTCCGGTCTGATGCAGCCGAAACTGGCGAAGAAGATCGAGAAGCAGACCCGCGAAGAGTTCGCCGACGGCATCGCCAGCTACGGCACCGACGCCCTGCGCTTCACTTTCTGCTCGCTGGCGTCCACCGGTCGCGACATCAAATTCGACATGGGCCGCGTCGAAGGCTATCGCAACTTCTGCAACAAGATCTGGAACGCTGCGCGTTATGTTCTGGACAAGGGCGAAGACTGCGGCCAGAACGGCGAAGCCTACGAGCTGTCACTGGCGGATCGCTGGATCATCTCGCAGCTGCAACGCACCGAAGCCGAAGTGACCCGCCAACTGGATCAGTTCCGTTTCGACCTGGCGGCGCAAGCGCTGTACGAGTTCATCTGGAACCAGTACTGCGACTGGTACCTGGAACTGTCCAAGCCAGTGCTGTGGGACGAAAACGCGCCGGTCGAGCGTCAGCGCGGCACTCGCCGCACGCTGGTTCGCGTACTGGAAGTGGCGCTGCGTCTGGCGCATCCGTTCATGCCGTTCATCACTGAAGAAATCTGGCAGCGCATCGCGCCGCTGGCCGGCATTCAGGGCAAGACGATCATGCTGCAAGCGTGGCCGGTGGCCAACGAAGAGCGCATCGATCCGGCGGCCGAAGACGATATCGAATGGCTCAAGGGCCTGATGCTCGGCACACGCAACATCCGTGGCGAAATGAACATCGGCCCGGGCAAACCGCTGCCGATCTACCTGAAAAACGTCAGCGCTGAAGACCAGCGCCGCCTGACCGAGAATGAAGCGCTGCTGAAGAAGCTGGCGCGTCTGGAATCGATCACCGTGCTGGCGGCCGGCGAAGAAGCGCCGCTGTCCGCTACTGCGCTGGTTGGCGAAATGGAAGTGCTGGTGCCGATGGCCGGTCTGATCGACAAGGGCGCCGAGCTGGCGCGTCTGGACAAGGAAATCCTGCGTCTGCAGGGCGAAGTCCAGCGCGTTGGCGGCAAGCTGTCCAACGCCGGTTTCGTTGACAAGGCTCCGGCCGAAGTCATCGAGAAGGAACGCGCCAAACTGGCCGAAGCCGAACAGGCTCTGGCCAAGCTGGCCGAGCAGCACGCGCGGATTGCCAGCCTGTAACGGCGAATCGCACTGAAAAAGGGAGGCCCGCAACGGCCTCCCTTTTTTGTGCCCGGCACTTTTCCGGCCAACAACGCAGCGCCCTGTGGGACAATAGCCGCCACTTTCAGCCCTACCCGAATCGACCACGCCCATGAACGCCCCACGTACACCGAAACCTGCGCGCAAGAAGCCTGACTCCGCCACCCCGGCCAAGCCCGTGGAGCCGCGTAAAGAAGCCAGCCTGCACCCGCGCAATCGCCATCAGGGTCGTTACGACTTCCCGGCGCTGATCAAGACCACTCCGGAACTGGCGAAGTTCGTGATCACCAACCCGTACGGCAAGGAAAGCATCGATTTCGCCAGTCCCGATGCGGTGCGTGTGTTCAACCGGGCGCTGCTCAAATCGTTCTACGGCATCCAGCATTGGGACATCCCGGCCGATTATCTGTGCCCGCCGGTGCCGGGCCGTGCCGACTACATCCACTTTTTGGCTGACCTGCTGGCCAGCAACAACGACGGCGTGGTTCCGCGCGGCGCCATCGTCAATGTGCTGGATATCGGCATGGGCGCCAACTGCGTGTACCCGCTGATCGGTAACAGCGAATATCGCTGGCACTTCCTCGGCTCGGAGATCGATCCGACCGCCGTGGCCGCTGCCAGGGCCATCGTTCAGTCCAACGACCTGAACAAGGTCATCCAGCTGCGCCAGCAGGAGAACCGCAAGCACATCCTGATCGGCCTGCTGGAGCCCGGCGAACGCTTTGACCTGACCATGTGCAACCCGCCATTCCATGCCTCGATGGAAGAGGCCACCAAGGGCAGCGAGCGCAAATGGCGAGCCCTGGGCAAGGCCGACCCGAAGCGCAAATTGCCGGTACTGAACTTCGGCGGCCAGTCGGCCGAGCTGTGGTGTGAAGGTGGCGAGGCGCGTTTCGTGACGCAACTGATCGCCGAAAGTGCGAACTTTGCACACAAGGTGCTGTGGTTCAGCACCCTGGTCTCGAAAGCCTCGAACCTGCCTGCCATCGAAACCGCGCTGAAGAAGGCCGGTGCGCTGGAAAGCCAGGTGGTGGAAATGTCCCAGGGGCAGAAGCAGAGCCGCTTCGTCGCCTGGACCTTCCAGACCAAGTCCGAGCAGCAGATCTGGCGGCGCGAACGCTGGGTGCGCAAGTAATACGTTTCAACCTGGGCGGCGCTTGACCGCAAGCAGCCGCCGCTACTGCTGAAACACAAACAGCAGGCACAAAAAAACCGTGCCCGGATCGCTCCGGTGCACGGTTTTTTTATCGCTGCGTCTTACTTGTTCACAGCGTCGGTCAGGCCTTTGGCCACAACCAGCTTGATCACTTTCTTGGCAGGGATTTCGATGGCAGCGCCAGTCGATGGGTTACGGCCAGTGCGGGCAGGACGCTCGGTCACTTTCAGCTTGCCGATACCTGGCAAGGTGATTTCGCCGCCGTTTTCCAGCTGATCGGCAACGATTTGGCCCAGTTGGTCCAGAGCGTTACGCGCGGTGGTTTTCGGCGCGTCGATAGCTTCAGCGATGTCGGCGATCAGTTGGTCTTTAGTAAGAGCCATGTAGTGTTCCTTCCCTATCAAATTCATATGGATTGCAGAGTGCAGTGTCAGCCATCGAGCCCGATCTTCTGGATCTGGCACCCTCGGCGATAACCACGACGAGTCGGGGTTATAGATGCCGAAATCAAGGTTTGGTTCGACCTGACAAAAGCTGAATGCATGCTTGTCGCGGTGACTTCGCACAAGACCGGGCAAAACTAGCACAGAGACAAGGAAATATCCGCCTCTAGCTAGCCAAATGGTCAGGTTTATTGCGCTAAATCGGTAAATAAATGCATAAGGGCAGTCGGGTGACCCGGATTTGCCCTTCACCCCGCGCCAAATCCAGTGGTTGCGGTACACTGGGCGCTTTTTCGGGGGAGCCCGCCCTCCTCCCTTCCACCAGCCGAGAAGCCTATGCCGATCCGTCATTGCATCGTCCATTTGATCGACAAAAAACCCGACGGCACACCCGCAGTCCTGCACGCCCGTGACTCCGAACTGGCTGAGTCCGCAGCCATCGAGAACATGCTCGCCGATCTCAACGAGAGCTATAACGCCAAACAGGGTAAAGCCTGGGGGTTGTTCCATCCGGAGTCCGGTGCGTTCCCGTTCAGCGGCTGGCTGAAGGAATACATGGAAGGCGGCAAGGACTTCACCGCGTTCAGCAAGGTCGCGGTCGAGCACCTGCAAAAGCTGATGGAAGAATCGAACCTGTCGGTCGGCGGCCATGTGCTGTTCGCCCACTATCAGCAAGGCATGACTGATTACCTGGCCATCGCCCTGCTGCACCACAGCGAGGGCGTGGCGGTGACCGATCAACTGGACGTGACGCCATCGCGCCACCTCGACCTCGGTCAACTGCACCTGGCGGCGCGGATCAACGTCTCCGAGTGGCAGAACAACAAGCAGTCCAAGCAGTACATCTCGTTCATCAAGGGCAAGAACGGCAAGAAGGTCTCGGAGTACTTCCGCGACTTCATCGGCTGCCAGGAAGGCGTCGACGGCCCGGGCGAAACCCGCACCCTGCTCAAGGCCTTCAGCGACTTCGTCGAGAGCGAAGACCTGCCGGAAGATTCCGCCCGCGAGAAGACCAAGACCCTGGTCGACTATGCCAGCAGCCAGGCCAAGCTCGGCGAACCCATGGGGCTGGAAGAACTGTCTGAGCTGATCGACGAAGAACGCCCGAAGGCCTTCTACGATCACATCCGCAACAAGGATTACGGCCTGTCGCCGGAGATCCCGGCGGATAAGCGCACGCTCAATCAGTTCCGTCGCTTCACCGGTCGCGCCGAAGGCCTGTCGATCAGCTTTGAAGCGCACCTGCTGGGCTCGAAAATCGAGTACGACGAAGAAGCCGGGACCCTGGTCATCAAAGGCCTGCCGACCTCGCTCACCGATCAGTTGAAGCGCCGCAACTGATGCTCGGCAATGTGCTGAAAAAGGTTCTGCTGGTTCTGCTGGTGGTCGTGGTCTATCAGAACTGGGGCAAGATCGAGCGGGTGTTCAACCCGTCGCAGATGGCGTCCGAGCAGGTTCGCGCCAACGCCAGGGTTGTGCTGTACGCCACAGACTGGTGCGGCTACTGCAAGCAGACCAAGCGCTTTCTCGATCAGAAAGGCATTGCGTTCAAGGAATTCGATATCGAGAAGGATGCCGAAGCACGCAAGGCGTATGAAGCGCTGGGCGGACGCGGGATTCCGCTGATCGACGTCAATGGCACGTTGATCCGCGGGTTTGATCCCGACGAGATTCTCGCTGCACTGAAATGAACGAGGGAGCCAATCGGCTCCCTCAGTTGTTTCAGCGTTTCTCGATCCGGAAACCGAAACGCGGGAAGTGCACATGCACCACTCCGCCGCGTTCGTCTTCACGGCGCAGGATCAGCTCCTCGCGACCGGCAAACACCAGCTCACCGGCCACCGGATCAACACCGTAGTCTGTCGCTGCGATCAGCACCTGTTGACCTGCCACGAACCCGTTCGGATCAGTGAACACCTCATCCGGCAACGCTACGGGCTTAGAGCTGCGCGCGATCTCCAGTGCTTCCTCCGAACTCATCTCGCTGGCCACGCCATGGCCAAAACCGAGCACCCGACCCAGCCACGCCGACACTGCCGGATAAGCATCCACCAACGGCGCCGTCACGTGCGTGGCCTTGAGAAACCACAGTGGATGGGCCATGGCGAAGTCGGCAATCGAAGGCTCACCGAGCAGGAAGTCACCGTCTTCACGCTGCAACTGCTGCTCCAGACGCGCCATGAGGGTCGGCCAATTGTGCTTGGCCTGTTCGGCTGAAAGCTTGGTCGCGCTGCCACCACTGAACAGTCCGGCACGATCGGCGAGGAACGCCTTGATCGCTTCCGGCGGCAACTTGCCGAAACGCACCGCCACCGACTCCGGCTGAAAAACGAGGCTCACCGCATGCTGGAACACCACCGAATCGGCCCAGGCGGCGAAACTGGCGGCGATCATTTCCTGACCTTCCGGGAAGAACGAAGGTTGGGCCTTTTCCTGCTCGAGGCGACGGGCGATCAGCGCGGTGTCGCAATAGATATCAGCGCCGATCTGTAGCACCGGGGTCTTGCGGTAGCCGCCTGTCAGGGCGGTCAGATCCGGCTTCGGCATCACCGGCGAAATGTGCACCGAGCGCCAGGACAAGCCCTTGAAACCCAACAGCAGCCGGGCCTTTTCGGCAAATGGAGAGGTCGGGTAATGATGCAGAATCAACTCGGACATGCTCGGCTCCGCCGCACAGAAAGTGAGCCAGCAGCTTAGCGCGCAATTCGTTCGCAGCCTACGGATCCGGCTGATGGGAACTGATCAGTCAGGTTGATAAGGCACTAAAAAACCGCCTCAGCCAAGGCCGAGACGGCTTCCCACTTCAATGAACCTACATCAGGTCATCGAAGTGATCTCGCAGGAACTCGTAAAAGCGAAACGCTTTGAACGACCTCCATACGAGGCTCAGAGTACGTAGCAAAAGCTTCATACATTTTGGCCTCCGGTTGGGGGCCAAACCTCCAGCGTGCTTACCGGACCACGTACGCCTTCGGAATACACGCTAGTGTGTCCATTGAGATGCAGTAAACCCGGCCGCAAACCGGCGTTTACAGAAAAAACCGCTCCGCAAAGGCGGTTTTTTTTCGCCTGTTGTGTGCCCGAGGCAGTGCTTCGACATCCAGTGATTTTACCGTTTGCACCTGCTCAATCAGGCCGATAAGACGCCACCAGACACTCCTTCGCACTCTTCCTGAGCTTCTTGATCAACCGCTCCTGACGCAAAGCATCACCCTTGTCGCGGCAACGCTCGGTGTAGACCAGCGCCATCGCCGGGCTTGAAAGAAAGAACCGTGCGCCCTTGCCGCTCTGGTGCTTGGCGAAACGGCGCACGGGATCATCGCTGATCCCGCAGTACAGCGAACCGTTGGCGGCGCGTACGAGGTAGACGAACCAGGATTTGCTCACTGGAACGTCGGCATCGAGAGGATTTTCGCTGAGGCTGTTCACGGGACAATTCAGGCGTAAGAAAAACAGGTGGCGATCTTATCAGCGACTCGCCTGAAATGCCTTCAGCCCTTTCAGCGCCTGAGCACGGACAGCGTTGCGCACCAGAGGCGTCCAGCCCAACAACACCCCCTTGAAACCCAGCGCCTGACGCGACCAGCGCCACAGGTCGAAGTGGTCGTGGTGTTCACAGATCTTGCCGTCACGGAAGACGAAGCGCGCCTGGATGTCGTTGATCACGACATTGCCGGTCTGGCTGAACAGGTAGGTCGCCACCCAGTGGGCGCCGCCGCTGCGCTCGTCGGCGCGGACGTTGTTGAAGGTCAGGGAGAAGTCCTTGGCGCGAGTGGTGAGCATGCGCCACATGTCGCCGGCATCACGACCGCGCAGCTCGCCGAAGGCCGGATCGCTGAACACCACGTCGTCGGTGTAGCAGGCGGCCATGGCCTCGGCGTCGAGGCGCTGGAAGGCCTGGTAGAAACGGGTGATCAGGGCGCTGTGGGCTTCTTCACTCATGGGCAATCTCCAGGAAAGGTACAGATTGCCAGCACGATAATCCGCAAACGCCTGAAACACTATCGGCATTCGCATTTCGAATACCGACAGTATGTGCGCATCAGACCTTTTCGCTGACCACCTGCACGTACAGCGCACGTCCGGCACCGAGGCCAGCGAGGATTGCACCCGCACCAATGATGCCGAAAATCCAGCCTACGGCGTTCCAGCCACCGGTCCAGTCATGCACTACGCCGACCGCGAACGGCCCCATCGACGCGAGGGTGTAGCCAAAGCCCTGGGACATGCTCGACAGGTTGGCCGCGACATGGGAATCCCGCGAGCGAAGCACGATCAGGGTCAGCGCCAGGCTGAACGTGCCGCCCTGCCCCAGGCCCAGCAGGATCGCCCAGCCCCACAGGCCTTCGATCGGCGCGAAGAGGCAACCGAACAGGCCGCCCAGGGTCAACGCCATCACCACCACGATCGCCAGCCGCTGATCTTTGCCACGTGTGGCCAGCCACGGTGCCGCCAGGGAGCTGGCGAGCTGGATGATCACCGATCCGGACAGCACCAGCCCGGCCTGGGTCGGCGTCAGCCCGCGACCGATAAGGATCGACGGCAGCCAGCCGAACACGATGTAGGCCAGCGACGATTGCAGGCCCATGTACAAGGTCACTTGCCAGGCCAGCGGATCCCGCAGCAAACCGCGCACCCGGTAGGCAACGTTGTGTGCACCATGCTTCTGGCCGATTTGCGGGAGCCAGAACACTGCCGCCACCAGCGCCGGAATCACCCAGAAACCCAGGCCCATGGCCCAGCTGTGGTCAAAGTGTTCGCTCAATGGCACGGTCGATCCTGCCGCCATTGCCGCGCCCAGGCACAGGGCCATGGTGTAGACGCCGGTCATGGTGCCGGCGTGTTTGGCGAAGTCGCGTTTGACGATGCCCGGCAGCAACACGCCGATGATGCCGATGCTCGCGCCACCCAGCACGCTGCCGGCGAACAGACCGATCTCACCGAAACTGCTGCGCAGGATGATGCCGCCGGCCAGTGTCAGAAGAATCCCCAGTACCACCCGTTCGGCACCGAAACGCCGTGCGAGCAATGGGGCCAGAGGTGCGAACAACCCAAGGCAGAGCACTGGCAACGTCGTCAGCAACCCCGCTTGAGCAGCGGACAAACCGAGACTTTTCGACACTTCACCGAGCAACGGCGCCATGCTCGACAGCGCCGGACGCAGGTTCAACGCCACCAGGATCAGCCCCAACAGCAACAGCCACGGACGCCGCACCAGCGGATGGCTTTGCTGCACCTGCTCGTCATCGGCTTCGGCGTCGATCAACAACTCTTCGAGCTCGGCCTTGCGAACGGGTGCTGGGGAAACTTCTGGGCGGGACATGGTTTTCTCGGTTTCAAGGTTCATTGATCAACTGCCTCGACAGGGCTTTGGCCCGCTCCGGATCGCGCTGCTCGACAGCCTCAAGCAAGGCGACGTGCAAATCGAAGACTTCCTGTCGACGGGGGACGATGTTCAGGGTCTGGCGCAATTGCGCGCCGACGATGCTGGAAAAATAGCGATACAGCTCGCTGAGGGTGGGGTTGTGCGCGGCGTCCACCAGACGGCGGTGGAACACCAGATCGCAGCGGATGTAACTGTCGAGGTCGCCGTGGTAGTGGCTGCCGGCAACACCCAGCGCCTCGCGCAACGCGACGAGGTCTTCATCGGTACGACGCAAGGCCGCCAGGCCAATGGCCTCGACTTCAAGGATGTGCCGGGTCTCCCGGGCCTGGTCCAGCGAGCATTTGGACAGCGCCTTGAGCGTGTCCATCGGATCGACCACCGCCCGCAGGTAACTGCCGTCACCTTGACGGATCTCGATCAACCCGGAAAACGCCAGCACCCGCATCGCCTCGCGAACGGTGTTGCGGCTGATGCCCAGTTCGGCGCACAGCTCGGGCTCGGTCGGCAATCGCTGACCGACTTGCCACGTGCCGTCGGTAATGCGCTGGCGCAACTGATCCAGGGCTTGGTCGACCAGGGATCGCTTAATGAGTGGAGAAATGTCTGACATAGGATTCGCCCCTTCATCCAATCATGGGATGAATTTTCTGACATGTTAGTCAGCTCCTCGTAGGACAGCAACCACCTAGGGTCAGAGAGAGGCAAATGGAGCGGGATTTTCGATTGGTCAAAATTACCCTTTAAGGGTAATTTCAGGGACAGGGTTTTGGTTTCTTATGGAAAAGAACACACCCCATTACGACTTGGCGGTGATCAAGGCGGATGTCAGGCGACTCGGTTGGAAGGCATTCACGCACACGGCGAGAAAGACTGGGACTGCACTCGAACTGAGTCTCGCAGAAATGCAGGAAATCGTTCTCAGACTGCAGCGCGGCATGCTGTACAAATCGATGACGACTTATGACGACCATCGTATCTGGCAAGACGTCTATCACATCCAATCACATGGTTTGGAGATTTACATCAAGGTGTCCTATCACTACGACAGGCGCCCACCCGTGATCTCCTTCAAGGAGAACAATTCATGAACACGCAGCAGTGTTTCAGTTGCGGCGCCCCGGAAGGCATGGTGCATTTCAAAGGTCGAGGCGAAACCTTGAGCGCCAAGGGAATGGAGCGTCGCATCGACGACTTGTCGGGCTGGGAGTGCCAGAAGTGCGGCGAGGTCGAATTGGATGACGAGTGCGGGCAGCGCTATTCGGATGCATGCGATGAACTCGTTCTCGCCTGTAGAAAAATGATAGGTAACGAAATGAAAAGGATCCGCCGCAAACTGCATCTGACGCAAAAGGAAACGGTGCAATTGCTTTCAGGAGGCGGGCACAACGCATTTTCACGATACGAACGCGGCGAGGTACTTCCGCCGAAAGCATTGATGCTACTTATGCGTCTGCTGGATCGCTATCCACACTTGCTTGCCGATGCGAGAAACCTGGCCGAAGGGGCTGATTTGAGGGGGGCTTTCAAGTTCACCGAGCACAAAGAACAAGAAGCCCTCACCGCCTCCTGACCCACAAAAAACAAACCCGGCACAAGGCCGGGTTGTTTTTACTCATCAGATCTCAATGCAGGATCTGACTCAGGAACAGCTTCGTACGATCATTCTGAGGATTGTCGAAGAAGTCGTTCGGTGCCGCCTGCTCGACGATTTCGCCCTTGTCCATGAAGATCACGCGGTTGGCCACGGTGCGGGCGAAGCCCATTTCGTGGGTCACGCAGAGCATGGTCATGCCGTCTTCGGCCAGGCCGATCATGGTGTCGAGCACCTCTTTCACCATCTCCGGGTCGAGTGCCGAGGTCGGTTCGTCGAACAGCATGATTTTCGGTTTCATGCACAGTGCGCGGGCGATCGCCACACGCTGCTGCTGACCGCCGGACAGTTGCCCCGGGTACTTGTGCGCCTGCTCCGGAATGCGTACGCGTTCCAGGTAATGCATGGCGATTTCCTCGGCCTTGCGTTTGGGCATCTTGCGCACCCACATCGGCGCCAGGGTGCAGTTCTGCAGGATGGTCAGGTGCGGGAACAGGTTGAAGTGCTGGAACACCATGCCGACTTCACGGCGGATCGCTTCGATCTGCTTGAGGTCGTTGGTCAGCTCCACGCCATCGACCACGATGCGGCCCTGCTGGTGCTCTTCCAGACGGTTGAGGCAGCGGATGGTGGTGGATTTGCCGGAACCCGACGGGCCGCACAGCACGATACGCTCACCCTGACGCACGTTGAGGTTGATGTCTTTCAGCACGTGGAACTGGCCGTACCACTTGTTCACGCCCTGCATCTGAATGATGCCTTCAGGGCCCACTGGCTTTTTGATTGCTTCGCTCATCGAAAAAACTCCTAACGCTTGTGGCCAGTGTCGAGCTTGCGTTCCAGGTGCATGGAATAGCGCGACATACCAAAACAGAAAATCCAGAACACCAGGGCGGCGAACACGTAGCCTTCGGTGGCCATGCCCAGCCATTTCGGATCGGCAGCGGCTTGCTTGACGCTGTTGAGCAGGTCAAAGAGGCCGATGATGATCACCAGGCTGGTGTCCTTGAACAGCGCGATGAAGGTGTTGACGATGCCGGGAATCACCAGCTTCAGGGCTTGCGGCAGAATCACCAGGCCCATGGCGCGCCAGTAACCGAGGCCCATCGCGGCCGCGGCTTCGTACTGGCCTTTGGGGATCGCTTGCAGACCGCCGCGCACCACCTCGGCGACGTACGCCGACTGGAACAGGATCACGCCGATCAGCGCCCGCAGCAGCTTGTCGAAGTTCATGCCTTCGGGCAGGAACAGCGGCAGCATCACCGAGGACATGAACAGCACCGTGATCAACGGCACGCCGCGCCAGAACTCGATGAAGGTCACGCAGACCACACGAATCGCCGGCATGTTCGAACGCCGGCCCAGCGCCAGGACAATCCCCAGCGGCAACGCACCGGCGATGCCGACAGTGGCGATCACAAGGGTCAGCATCAGACCGCCCCACTGGCTGGTCGCCACGGTGTCGAGGCCGAAGACGCCGCCATGCAGCAGGCACCAGGCAACAATCGGGTAGACCACCAGGAAGCTCAGGCCGTACACCGCCTTGTGCGCCACGCGCTTGATGAACAGTGGCGCCACGCCGATGACCGCCAGCCACACGGTCAGGTCCACGCGCCAGCGCAGTTCCGGCGGGTAGTAGCCGTACATGAACTGGCCGAAACGCTGCTGGATGAAGACCCAGCAGGCGCCTTCCTTGGTGCAGTCGGCGCGGGTGGTGCCGACCCAGTTGGCATCGAGGATCGCCCAGCTGAGGATCGGCGGCACCACCAGGTAGATCAGGTAGAACGCAAACAGGGTCAGCAGCGTATTGAGCCAGCTGGAGAACATGTTCGCGCGGATCCACGCCATCGGGCCGAAGACCTTGGCCGGCGGTGGCATATCGGGTTTGAAAGTATGAGTACTCATGCGCTATTCCTTACCGCTCGATCAGCGCGATGCGCTTGTTGTACCAGTTCATCAGCAGGGAAATGCTGATACTGATCGCCAGGTACACGCTCATGGTGATGGCAATGACTTCGATCGCCTGACCGGTCTGGTTCAGCACGGTGCCGGCGAACAGCGAAACCATCTCCGGATAACCGATACCGGCCGCCAGCGAGGAGTTCTTCGCCAGGTTCAGGTATTGGCTGGTCAGCGGCGGGATGATGACCCGCAGCGCTTGCGGAATGATCACCTTGCGCAGGGTCGGGCCGTTGCGCAGGCCGAGCGAATGCGCCGCCTCGGTCTGGCCATGGCTGACCGACTTGATGCCCGAACGCACGATCTCGGCGATGAACGCTGCGGTGTACACCGTCAACGCCAGGGTCAAGGCCAGCAGTTCCGGAATCAGCACCCAGCCACCGACGAAGTTGAAGCCTTGCAGCTTCGGCATTTCCCAGTGCACAGGTGCACCGAAGATCAGCGCGCACAGCGCCGGGATCACCAGGAACAGCGCCAGGCCTGCCCAGAACTTGTGGAATGGCTCGCCAGTGGCCTCAAAGCGCTTGTTGGCCCAGCGGCTCATCAGCACGATGGCGACGATGGCCACCACGATGCTGACCACGAACGCCCAGAAGCCGTCGGCCATTTGCGCGGCCGGCATGTTCAGGCCACGGCTGCTGACGAAGAAGGTATCGCCGAAGTTGTGGCTGTTGCGCGGCCCCGGCATGGTCAGGAACACCGCGAAGTACCAGAACAGGATCTGCAGCAGTGGCGGGATGTTACGGAAAACCTCCACGTACACCGTTGCCAGTTTGGAAATGATCCAGTTCTTCGACAGACGTGCCACGCCGACGATGAAGCCGAGGATCGTGGCCAGGATCACACCGATGAACGTCACCAGCAGCGTGTTGAGCAGGCCGATGACGAAAACCCGGGCATAACTGTCCGCTTCGGTGTAGGAGATCAGGTGTTGAGCGATGCCGAACCCGGCACTGCGCTCGAGAAAGTCGAACCCCGAAGTGATACCCCGGTGTTGCAGGTTGGTCTGGGTGTTATCGAACAGATACCAGCCCAGGGAGACCACCGCCACGATGGTGATGATCTGAAATACCCACGCACGCACTCGTGGATCGCTGAGGCTGAGCCTCTGCTTTGGTGCGCCGATTGAATTTTGCATGAAGTGCCCCGGAAATAATGGAACAGAACGTCACCCGGCAGTTGGCCTGCCGGGTGACAGAACCATCAGCGCACTGGTGGTGCGTATTGAATGCCGCCGTTGTTCCACAGCGCGTTCAGGCCGCGGTCGATTTCCAGCGGAGTGCTCTTGCCGAGGTTTTTCTCGAAGATTTCGCCGTAGTTGCCGACTTGCTTGACGATCTGTACGACCCAGTCCTTCGGCAGTTTCAGGTCTTTGCCGTATTCGCCGTCTGCGCCGAGCATACGAGCGACATCCGGGTTCTTGGTGGATTTGGCTTCAGCTTCGACGTTCTTCGAAGAGATGCCGGCTTCTTCGGTGTTCAGCAGCGCGTAGCCAACCCAACGCACGATGGCCAGCCACTCGTCGTCGCCGTTACGCACGACCGGGCCCAGGGGTTCCTTGGAAATGGTTTCCGGCAGAACCACGTAGTCCTTCGGCGAAGCCAGCTTGCTGCGCTGGGCGAACAGCTGGGACTTGTCGGAGGTCAGCACGTCGCAACGACCGGATTCCAGCGACTTGGCGCTTTCATCGGAGGTGTCGAAAGTGATCGGGGTGTATTTCAGACCGTTGCCGCGGAAGTAGTCGGAAACGTTCAGCTCGGTGGTGGTACCGGCCTGGATGCAGATGGTTGCACCGTCCAGCTCTTTGGCACTCTTCACGCCCAGCTTGTTGTTTACCAGGAAGCCAATGCCGTCGTAGTAGGTAATGAAGCCCGGGAATTTCAGGCCCATGCCCGCGTCACGGGAGCTGGTCATGGTGGTGTTGCGCGACAGAATGTCGATCTCGCCCGACTGCAGCGCGGTGAAACGCTCCTTGGCGTTCAGCTGACTGAACTTGACCTTGGTCGCGTCGCCGAACACGGCAGCGGCCACGGCGCGGCAGACGTCAGCATCGATACCCACGATCTTGCCGGTGGAATCCGGAACCGAGAAGCCTGGCAAGCCATCGCTGACGCCGCACTGCACGAATCCTTTCTTCTTCACTGCATCCAGGGTTGCACCCGCCTGAGCGAACCCGCTGACACCCAGTACTGCAGCAGCAGTCACGATCGCCAGCGTGGATTTCAACATCTTCATTCAAACCTCCAGTTTTGCTCTTGTTGTGTCGGAGCTTGAGTCCAGTCGCACCCTTTTGAGGCGTTGTTGACCCGTGTTGGCTTTTTTTGGGGTCAACCGACGCAGGACCTTCGCTATGAGTCTAGTAGGAGACAATCCACATCATGGACAACTCACTTCTCACCAGTCGGCCGAACGGGCGGTAGCCCTTTCACGTTCGCTAAGCCCGTTGCGGCCATTGGCGAACATCCATCACCGGATTCTTTGCTATCCCGTCGCCAGGCGTTCACTGATAGTGTTACCGCCAGGCGCGAGATCGATTGCACGACTACCTCATAGCAAAGCCCGTACCACACCGGCTGCTGAAGCGATTGAGTGACAGGTCAATAGCAAAACTTGCAGCCTTGCGACATCTTCTTAACGGATCAACCGGGCGCGCACGCAAATCACGCACTCAATGAGAGCGCCCGCACACAATTGGAGCAGCCATGACCGAGCCCTTGATTCTTCAGCCTGTTAAGCCCGCAGACGCCTGCGTGATCTGGCTGCACGGCCTCGGCGCCGACCGCTACGACTTCCTGCCGGTGGCCGAAGCGCTTCAGGAAAGCCTGCTGAGCACGCGTTTCGTCCTGCCCCAGGCGCCGACCCGTCCGGTGACGATAAATGGCGGATATGCCATGCCGAGCTGGTACGACATCAAGGCGATGAGCCCGGCCCGGGCGATCGACCGCGATGAGCTGGAAGCGTCTGCCGATCGCATCATCGAATTGATCGAAGAACAGCGAAGCAGCGGAATAGACGCCTCGCGGATTTTCCTCGCCGGTTTTTCCCAGGGCGGCGCCGTGGTCTATCACACCGCATTCCTGAAGTGGCAAGGGCCATTGGGTGGGGTACTGGCACTATCGACATACGCGCCGACCTTCAGTGATGAACTGGAGTTGTCCGCCAGCCAGCAGCGGATTCCGGTGCTGGCGCTGCACGGCCAGTTCGACAACGTGGTGCAGAACTCGATGGGACGCACGGCTTATGAGTATCTCAAGGCCCATGGTGTCACCGTGACATGGCAGGAATACCCAATGGAGCACGAAGTGTTACCCGAAGAAATTCGCGACATCGGCACATGGTTGAGCGAACGCCTGCGCTGACAATTGCGACAGGGGTCGCCCTTTGATCATCCCACTACGCCGCGCCCGTTTCTTGCATTACACTGGCCGGCGTACATTCCTTAACCAATTGATGAGATGACCGTGCTCAAAGCACTCAAGAAAATGTTCGGTAAAAGCGAGGCTGAGCAGCTCGCGCCAGTCCCCACTGCGCCGTCGCACGCCGCCGGTCATCGCAACGATGCCAGCAAGGCCGACCGCCAGACGCCCGCCACGCCCCCAAAGCAAGAACCGAAACCCGCTCCAGCTGCCGCGCCCGCCACCGAGCCGGCCCGCAGCGAAACACCGAAACCGGCCAGACCACGTCGCGAACCCAAGCCCAAGGCGCCGGTGATTCCCTGGAAACTCGAAGACTTCGTCGTCGAGCCCCAGGAAGGCAAGACCCGCTTCCACGATTTCAAACTCGCCCCGGAACTGATGCACGCCATCCACGACCTGGGTTTCCCGTATTGCACACCGATCCAGGCCCAGGTGCTGGGTTATACCCTCGCCGGCAAAGACGCCATCGGCCGCGCACAGACCGGCACCGGCAAGACCGCCGCGTTCCTGATCTCGATCATCACCCAGCTGCTGCAGACCCCGCCGCCGAAAGAGCGCTACATGGGCGAACCACGGGCGCTGATCATCGCGCCGACCCGCGAGCTGGTGGTGCAGATCGCCAAGGACGCCGCCGACCTGACCAAGTACACCGGTCTCAATGTCATGACCTTCGTCGGCGGGATGGACTTCGACAAGCAGCTCAAGCACCTCGAAGCGCGCCATTGCGACATCCTCGTCGCGACCCCGGGCCGCCTGCTTGACTTCAACCAGCGCGGTGACGTGCACCTGGACATGGTCGAAGTGATGGTGCTGGACGAAGCCGACCGCATGCTCGACATGGGCTTCATCCCGCAGGTCCGGCAGATCATTCGCCAGACCCCGCCGAAAAGCGAACGCCAGACTCTGCTGTTCTCCGCGACCTTCACCGATGACGTGATGAACCTCGCCAAGCAGTGGACCACCGATCCTGCGATCGTCGAAATCGAAGTCACCAACGTGGCCAACGAAAACGTCGAGCAGCACATCTACGCGGTGGCCGGTGCCGACAAATACAAACTGCTGTTCAACCTGGTCAACGACAACGGCTGGGAGCGGGTCATCGTGTTCGCCAACCGCAAGGACGAAGTGCGCCGCATCGAGGAACGCCTGGTGCGTGACGGCATCAACGCCGCGCAACTGTCCGGCGACGTGCCGCAGCACAAGCGGATCAAGACGCTGGAAGGCTTCCGCGAAGGCAAGATCCGGGTGCTGGTCGCCACCGACGTGGCCGGTCGCGGTATCCACATCGACGGCATCAGCCACGTGATCAACTTCACTCTGCCGGAAGTCCCGGACGACTACGTGCACCGCATCGGCCGTACCGGTCGCGCTGGCGCCGACGGTGTGTCGATCAGCTTCGCCGGTGAGGACGACTCCTATCAGTTGCCGTCCATCGAAGAAAAACTCGGTCGCAAGATCAGCTGTGAAACACCGCCGACCCATCTATTGCGGGCGGTTGAGCGCAAGCGTCCACAGTAAGCGCCGCCAAAACTAGAAGCGCAGCCGGCAACGGACTGCGCTTTTTTTTCGCCCGGATATTGTTCAATAATACTAAAAGTCCATAATAGACAAATTAGTTTATAAACAGTCTTCGGAGTCCGGCATGTCCAGTACGCCTTACGTGATCGACCAAACCCAGGCCCGCGAGCTGTTGGCCCGGATCGATGTGCCGCAGATCCTGCGCAAGCTGTTCCGTGATCTGGCGGCCGGGCATGCGGTGCAACCGGCGCAGCAACTGGTGGAATTTCCTCAGGGTGCCGGGGACTTCATCAACTATCTGGGCGTGCTGGCGGAAGACGGCGTGTACGGGGTCAAGACTTCGCCTTACATCGTTCGCGAACAAGGCCCGCTGGTGACGGCGTGGACATTGCTGATGTCGATGCAGACCGGCCAGCCGTTGCTGCTCTGCGATGCCCGCGAACTGACCACCGCCCGAACCGCTGCGACCACGGCCGTGGCGGTCGATGCCCTCGCCCCGTTGAACGCCACGCGTCTGGCAATCATCGGCAGCGGCAAGGTCGCCCAGGCGCACCTGCATTACGTCAAGATGTTGCGCGACTGGCAGAACATCAGCGTGTACTCGCCTACCTTGAGCGAAGACCCGGCAACCATCCGCCAACTGCAAGCCCTCGATCCACGTGTGACCATTGCCGACAGCCGTGAAGCCGCCATCGCCGAGGCCGACGTGATCATGCTCTGCACCTCGTCCGCAGGGCCTGTGATCGACCCGGCAAACTTGAGCAAACCGGCGCTGATCACCTCGATCAGCACCAACGCACCGCGCGCCCATGAAGTGCCACCGCAAAGCCTCAACGACATGCAGGTGTTCTGCGACTATCGTCTGACCACCCCGGGCTCGGCCGGCGAGATGCTGATCGCCAGCGAGCGACATGACTGGGACAGCGGCGCGATCCTCGGTGACCTGGCGGATCTGCTCAGCGGAAAAGTGCAGCGCCCCGATTACCACCGCCACGTGTTTTTCCGCTCCATCGGTCTGGGCCTGGAAGACATCGCCCTGGCCAACGCCGTCTATCAATTGCAGCGCTGACACCGGAGATTTTCATGAGTCATGCAGATTTCATCATCATCGGCGGCGGGATTGCCGGTGCTTCCACCGGTTTCTGGCTGTCGCAGCACGGCAAGGTCGTGGTGCTGGAACGCGAGTCGCACCCGGCCTATCACTCGACCGGGCGCTCGGCTGCGCTGTTCACCGCTGCTTATGGCACAGCGCAGGTTCGGGCGCTGACCCAGGCCAGCCGGGAATTCTTCGACCATCCGCCCAGCGGCTTCTGCGAACACCCGCTGCTGACTCCACGCGGAGAAATGACTGTCGACTTCACGGGTGACGCCGCCGAGCTGAACAATCAGTACCTCAGCGCCAAAGCCACGGTGCCGGAAATGCAGCTTCTCAGCGCGGATGAAGCCTGCGCGCGGCTGCCGATCCTGCGCCGGGAAAAAGTCCATGGCGCGATCTACGACCCGACCGCCAGCGACATCGACACCGACGCCCTGCATCAGGGTTATCTGCGCGGCATCCGTCGCAACAACGGCCAGGTGCAGACCGATTGCGAAGTGCTCGGACTGAGCCGGGACGCCGACGGCATCTGGCACGTGCAGACCAACGGCCAGACCTTCAGCGCGCACATCGTGATCAACGCAGCAGGCGCCTGGGCCGACAAGATCGGTGCCCTCGCCGGCGCCAAGCCGCTGGGCCTGCAACCGAAACGCCGCGCGGCGTTCATCTTCGCCGGCCCGGAAGGCGTGGACATTCATCACTGGCCGATGCTGGTCAGCCTCGACGAATCCTTCTACATGAAGCCCGACGCCGGGATGTTCCTCGGCTCCCCGGCCAACGCCGACCCGGTGGAGCCCCACGACGTGCAGCCGGAAGAACTGGACATCGCCATGGGCATTTACCAGATCGAGGAAGCGACGACCGTGACCATCCGCCGCCCGACCCGCACCTGGGCCGGGCTGCGCAGTTTCGTCGCCGACGGTGATTTGCTGTCCGGGTTCGATCCGCAGGTGCCGGGGCTGTTCTGGGTCGCGGCCCAGGGCGGTTACGGTATCCAGACCTCACCGGCCATGGGCATGGCCAGCGCGGCGTTGGTGCGTGGCGAATCGCTGCCCGACCATCTCAAGCAGTTCGGCCTGACAGCCGCCATGCTCGCCCCTGCCCGCCTGGCCTGACCGTCCACCCGGATGACGCGCCCGACGGATTGCGGCACACTCGCAACGCCCCTGGATCACGGGGGCGTTGACGTTGCCTGGAGCTACACAGTTATGACCGCCCCCGAACACACGCCCGAGTTGCATGACGCCGCGCTGGATAACTACCACGCCATCGCCGATGCCATCGCTACGCTGTTCTTTCCCCACGCCGAAGTGGTGCTGCACGACCTGCGCACGCAGAAGGTCGACTACATCGCCAATAACCTGTCGAAACGGGTGATCGGCGATGAATCATCGCTGGAAGACATGCTCAGCGACGACGTCAGCGAACGGAACATCGGCCCGTACGAAAAGCTCAATTGGGACGGTCAGAAGATTCGCAGCCTGAGCACCGTGCTGCGCGACAGCGAAGGTCATCCGCTGGCGGTGCTGTGCATCAACCTGAATATTTCGCTGTTCGAGAATGCCAAGGCTGCGCTAGACCTGTTCCTCTCGCCGAGCAAACTGATCCCGCAACCGGACTCGCTGTTTCGCGATGACTGGCAGGAGCGCATCAACACTTTCCTGCACGCCTGGCTACGCGAGCGGCAACTGAGCCTGAACCTGCTGACCCGCGATCACAAACGCGAACTGGTATTGGCGCTGCACGCCGAGGGGGCGTTCAAGGGCAAGAGCGCCTCGAACTATGTGGCCAATGTACTGAACATGGGGCGGGCCACGGTGTACAAGCATTTGAAGGAATTGAAGGGCTGAAACCGTGCAGCCTGCGAAGGCTGCACGGTTTTCAGATTCAGTCGCCGTAGATATCGGACTTGAAGTACTTCTCGGAAATCTTCTGGTACTCGCCACTGGCGCGAATACCGTCGATGGCAGTGTTCAACTGGCTGACCAGTTCTGTGTTGCCCTTGCGCACCGCAATCCCCGCGCCCTCGCCCACGTACTTCGGATCCTTCAGCTCAGGCCCGACAAACGCGTAACCCTTGCCGCGCGGCATCGACAGGAAGTCGGTCAACGGGATGGTGTCGGCGAAGATCGCATCGAGACGCCCGGCCGCCAGGTCCATGTAGATTTCTTCGTTGTTGCCGTAACGCTTGACGTTGATGCCCTTGGGCTCGAACACCTCGGTGGCGTAACGGTCGGTGGTGGTCGCACGCTGCACGCCGACGGTTTTGCCCTTGAGGCTGGCGTACTGGTCATCGACGCTCGCGCCCTCCTTCATCACCAGCCGCGACGAGGTGAAATAGTACTTGTGGGTGAAGTCCACCGACTTCTTGCGGTCTTCATTGATGGTCATGGACGACAGCGCCATGTCGATTTTCTTCACTTTCAGGGAAGGAATCAGACCGTCGAACTCACCCTCGACCCACACGCACTTGACCTGCATTTGCGCGCACAGGGCATTGCCGATGTCGTAGTCAAAACCGACGATTTCACCCTTGTCGGTTTTCGAGGCGAAGGGCGGATACGCCGCTTCGATACCGATACGCAGGGTTTTCTCGGCGGCGAACGCGCTGCTGCACGCCAACAGGCTCAGCGCCAGACCGGTAATGAGGGGGAATTTCTTCATGTTCGTTCTCTCGCGGGTTGTTGTTGGTTTGGCAAGACAGAAGAAAAAGCTGAAACGGGAACAGGCCTTTTTTGTACTTGTAAATCCATACTGGACTTTTACGTACAAGCCGTCAATTGAACAAACACCATCGGCGTCAGCCGATGGTCGGGAGTCGAGGGGAGATTGATCGGGGGGAGGAATTACTGCTTCCAGCGATCCGCCGCCGCATGATCGCTGTCACGGCCTTCGACCCAGCGCGGGCCGTCGCTGGTGTTCTCTTTCTTCCAGAACGGCGCGCGGGTTTTCAGGTAATCCATGACGAAGGCGCAGGCGTCGAACGCCGCCTGGCGGTGGGCACTGGCGGCGGCGACAAACACGATCGGTTCACCCGGTTCCAGCGCGCCGATGCGGTGCAGCACTTCCAGCTTCAACAGCGGCCAGCGCTGCTCGGCCTCCAAGGCGATCTTGCCGAGGGCCTTTTCGGTCATGCCCGGATAGTGTTCGAGGAACATCCCGGCGACATCGAGGCCATCGTTGAAGTCGCGCACGTAGCCGACAAAACTCACCACCGCGCCGACGCCGACATTCGCCGCGTGCATCGCGTTGACTTCAGCGCCAGGATCGAACGGTTCGGACTGCACCCGAATGCCCATGGCTCAGCCTCCGGTCACGGTGGGAAAAAACGCCACTTCGTCGCCGTCCACCACCGGCTCGTCGAGCTGGCAGAGGTCTTCGTTGCGTGCGCACATCAGGTTCTGTTCGCTCAGCACCTCGGCGCCCTCACGCTGCGCCAGCAACGCACGAACATCATCGACGGTGGCGAAATCACCCTCGACCGTCACCGAATCCACGCCCAGCGCTTCGCGGTAACGGGCAAAAAACTTCACGGTCAGGTTCATGGCTGCTCCGCCTGGAAATGCCCGCTCTTGCCGCCGACTTTCTCCAGCAGGCGCACACTTTCGATGGTCATGCCGCGATCCACGGCCTTGCACATGTCGTAGATCGTCAGCGCGGCGACGCTGGCGGCGGTCAGCGCTTCCATCTCCACACCGGTCTGCCCGGACAATTTGCAGCGAGCCACGATGCGCACCGCGTCGTCACCTTCGGCACTGAGCTCGACCTTGACGCCGGTCAGCATCAACGGATGGCACAGGGGAATCAGGTCACTGGTTTTTTTCGCCGCCTGAATGCCGGCAATGCGCGCCACGGCGAACACGTCGCCCTTGGGATGGCCGCCGCTGACGATCATCTGCAGGGTGTCGGGCAGCATGCGCACCAGCGCTTGGGCCGTCGCTTCACGGAACGTCACGGCTTTTTCGGTGACGTCGACCATGTTGGCGCGACCTTGGGAATCGAGATGAGTCAGCACGGGATTACTCCTGATCAGGAGCACCGATTGTAAACCTGGGGGTCAGAATTGCGCACATAAAAAACCGGGCGACTTTGCAGTCGCCCGGTTCGGTTTGACGGTTACAGATGCGATTCGGCGTATTCGGCCAGGATCGAGCGAGGCACCCCTTGCAGGGTGATATGCACCCCGTTGGGGAAATCCTTGAAGCGTTCGGTCAGGTAGGTCAGCCCGGAGCTGGTCGCGGACAGGTAAGGGGTGTCGATCTGTGCCAGGTTGCCCAGGCACACCACTTTGGAACCGGCGCCGGCCCGGGTGATGATGGTTTTCATCTGGTGCGGCGTGAGGTTCTGGCATTCGTCGATCAGGATCAGGCTCTGCTGGAAGCTGCGACCGCGAATGTAGTTGAGCGATTTGAACTGCAACGGCACTTTGCTGAGGATGTAGTCGACGCTGCCATGGGTGTTTTCGTCATCCATGTGCAAGGCTTCGAGGTTGTCGGTGATGGCGCCCAGCCAAGGCTCCATTTTTTCCGCTTCGGTGCCGGGCAGGAAGCCGATTTCCTGGTCCAGGCCCTGCACGCTGCGGGTGGCGATGATGCGGCGATAACGCTTGCTGACCATGGTCTGCTCGATCGCAGCGGCCAGCGCCAGAATGGTTTTACCCGAGCCGGCGGCGCCGGACAGGTTGACCAGGTGAATGTCCGGATCCAGCAGCGCGTACAGCGCCAGGCTCTGATAGATGTCCCGTGGCTTGAGGCCCCAGGCTTCCTGATGCAACAGCGGTTCCTGGTGCAGGTCGAGGATCAGCAGCTTGTCTTCTTCGATTTCCTTGATCCAGCCGACGAAGCCCTGCTCATCAATGATGAACTCGTTGATGTGCACGGCGGGCAGGTTGTCGATCAGTTGGACCTGATGCCAGGTGCGGCCGTGGTCCTGACGGGTTTCGACCTTGCTCACACGGTCCCAGAAAGAGCCGGTCATGTTGTGATAGCCGTTGGGCAGCAGGGACACGTCGTCGACCAGTTGGTCGGTGCTGTAGTCCTCGGCGTCGATCCCGCAGGCGCGCGCCTTGAGGCGCATGTTGATGTCTTTGGTGACCAGCACCACCGGTTTGCTCGGTTCGCGGGTGTGCAGGTCGATCAGCTGGTTGATGATTTTGTTGTCGTTCAGATGCTCGGGCAGAATCAGGTTCGATTCGGCCTGCTTGCTCATCAGAATTGACAGCAAGCCCTTCGGGCCGCCCTTGCCGCGCTGGATCGGCACGCCCTGTTCGACATCATCGGGTGAGGCATCGCCCAGGGTCTTGTCGATCAGCCGGATAGCCTGACGGCATTCGGCGGCCACGCTGTGATGCCCGCTCTTGAGCTTGTCCAGCTCTTCAAGCACGGTCATCGGGATCGCGACGTGGTGTTCTTCGAAATTCAGCAGGGCGTTTGGATCGTGAATCAGTACGTTGGTATCGAGTACATAAAGGATTGGCTGGTTGGAGGAAGGGCTACGTCCGTGATCATCCATACTCGGTCACCTTTGTGGGAGCCATTCGACGCAATACCTCGGCGGTGCTGCGCCTCGAAGTGACTGCCGAATCCACCTGCACAGCTTTTGTCGGGATAGCAGGTGAACCGCACACAAAATGGGTCTTGGAAGACGCCACCTGTGTTGCAGGTTTCGGCGGTCTGACTTCGTAATACTCCAAAACCCGTGACAGAAAAAAGCACTTTGACGCTTTTTTGAAGTTTATTTTGCAAAGTGACGAAAAGCCCTTGGCGGACCGCCCTGCCCCCGTTAGAGTCGGAAGTCCGCCTGCATCAAATTCCGCAAAAAAATCACCCCAAGCCCAATGTTTCCGGGCTCTTGCCGTTTTTCAGCGAAACGCGTCCTGACAGTCTTCCCAGCCGATACCGCTTTGCGCGGTTTGTGTGATCAGCCACGGCAACGCGGTCTTCACTGCATCCTGTTTCATGTTGAAATTGATCACCCCGTGCCGCCACAGCAGCATCAGGGTCAGCACCCGCTGCGCGCTCGGAGCGCCCTTGAGCTTGCCGGCGCCGTCCTGGGCATCGATGTCCCACAGCGCCACTTGCAGGCCCTGACTGTTGAAGAAACTACGGGCATCGCTGCGTCGTTGGCCTTCCGGCGGACGGAACAGCGGCACGTAGTTTTCCGGCAGCTTGTTGCGGACCAGATCGGCACTGCGCCGCACCGAATCCTGCCAGTCCTGCCAGTGGCTGTGGGAGCGGAACTCCCAGCCCTGCACACCGACGCACTGCTGCGAAAACGCCGCTTGCAGACTGCTGACGGAACGATCGGCCAGCCGCGCCTGAACATCCTTGCCCAGCATGAAAAAGGTGCCGCTCAGGTTCGACTTGCGCAGGTACTCGGCGAGCCAGTCGGTGTTGTCCGGTTGCAGGTTGGCGGCACTGTCGAAACTCAGCAGAAACAAGCGATCGTGCATGTCGTCGCCGTTGCGCTCGTAGTCTCCGAAATGATCGAGTTCGCTGCTGGTCTGCGGCGACAGCGCAGCCTTGCGCATCAGCTCATCAAGGTATTGCAGGTGGAAGATCCGGCTCGGTTCGGCCCACCTGGTGTAATAGCTTTCGTCGCTGACCACGAATTTGGCAGCCTGCTCGCGCAGGGTCGGCAGGTCTTCGACGAGGAAGCAGAACGAGGCATCCTGATCGCAGCTTTGTTGGGCAAAGTTGTAGTTGGCGAGCAGACGCTGCCACAGGCGCTCGCGCAGGCTGTTGATGGCATCCAGATTGACCGTGCGCAGCCCCAGACGCTGGGCCAGCGCCGCTTCGTCCAGCGCTTCGGTACCGAGCAGGCCGCGGGCGAACATCAGGATTTCCGCCCGCGAGGCGACGTCGAACAGGGTCGGATTGTCGAGTTTTTCCGGCCAGGTGCTGCGATCCAGCGTCGCGATATCGCCCGGCGCCGCTACGGCACCGACGCTCAACAGCCACGCGGTGAAGAAAAGAACAATGCGCAAAGGGTGTCTCCATAACAAAACCCGCGCCGCACTATAGCCGATCCGGCTGGCAAACCGCCGATCACCTATGGACGCGATAGCTGGAGTCATCCGCCCCAACCCCCTAGAATCGCCCCCACGATTAAAGGAGACGACTTCATGCTGATGGTGATTTCCCCCGCCAAAACCCTCGATTACGAAACACCGCCGGCGACCCAGCGCTTCACCCAGCCGCAATACCTCGACCATTCCCAGGAACTGATCCAGCAACTGCGCGAACTGAGCCCGGCGCAGATCAGCGAACTGATGCACGTGTCCGACAAGATCGGCGGTCTCAACGCCGCGCGTTTCGGCAGCTGGACACCGGCGTTCACGCCGGAAAACGCCAAACAGGCACTGCTGGCCTTCAAGGGCGACGTCTACACCGGGCTCGATGCCCAGTCGTTCAGCGAAGCCGATTTCGACTACGCGCAACAGCACCTGCGCATGCTCTCCGGCCTTTACGGCCTGCTGCGGCCGCTCGACCTGATGCAGCCGTATCGCCTGGAGATGGGCACCAAACTGGCCAACGCCCGTGGCAAGGACTTGTACGCCTTCTGGGGCACGCGCATAAGCGAATGGCTGAATGAAGCGCTGGCCGACCAGGGCGACGACGTGCTGTTGAACCTGGCGTCCAACGAGTACTTCTCGGCGGTCAAGCGCACGGCCCTGAACGCGCGGATCATCAACACCGAATTCAAGGATCAGAAGAACGGCCAATACAAGATCATCAGCTTCTACGCGAAAAAGGCCCGAGGCCTGATGAGCCGTTTCGTGATCCAGGAAAAAATCAATGATCCGGCCCTGCTCAAACAGTTCGATGTGCAGGGTTATCGCTACAGCGCCGAGCAATCGAAACCGGATAATCTGGTTTTTCTACGCGATCACGCCCCCGAATAAAGCATGCCTAATGCACGACTCTTTATATGAAGAGTCGTGCAGCTCGCACGATGTCAAAAAACCCTCGCCACATTTCGCCATTTTACTGGCGCCAGAAAAACCTCCCTGTCTTTTCTAAGATTAGTTTCACTCGACACTGATCATTTTTTTCAGTAGTGGCACCTAAATTTTTTCACCGTAGTGGCACAAAACTATCTAACGTGATTTTTCGCCTGTTATTAAAGGTCGAAAACGAAATTGCTATCAAATTGATACTGGTGCCATCTCTGACAATATTTCAAGAAATTTCAGATTTCGCGATGAGCGGACAGGAACTTCGTCCGAATGCATAGCTCATACCACCGGTAACGATTCTCGCCGAGTTTGTACGAGATAACTTACGCGGAGCAGATAGCCATGTAACCAAGTTGTCACAGCAACTTGCCTAGATGACTAACTAGTCTCAAAACAGACGATGGACAGGAGATACGCACCATTAATATCCCCTACAAAGGCCATGGCCGCGCCCTTATAAACGTGCTCGCCTGAGCACCCAACCGCTTGATTTACGGGACTTTAATCCTGACATCGAGCGCGCAAGACGATTGCACAAGAGTCTTCTCCAAAGAAGATCGGCTGCATAACAGGGCACGTCATAATAACAAGGCCTGGTTACGCACATCTTGAGTGCACTTATTTAGACACTCGAAACTTAGTATGCCTGCACACGGCATTGTGGCGCCTGTATGCCGCACTTTCGAGTGCACTAATGAACGCTGAACACCATTAACTCCGGCCCTCTAAGGCCTGATATATACAGAGGTAATTGCGATGCGCATCAGCATATTTGGTTTGGGTTACGTTGGCGCAGTATGTGCCGGTTGCCTGTCTGCTCGGGGCCACGACGTGGTGGGCGTCGATGTTGCCAAAGACAAGATCGACATGATCAACGCTGGCAAATCTCCCATTGTTGAACCGGGCCTGGGTGAGTTGCTCGCACAAGGTATCCAGACCGGTCGTCTGCGCGGTACGACCAACTTCGCCGAAGCGATTCGCGACACCGACCTGTCGATGATCTGCGTCGGTACGCCGAGCAAGAAGAACGGCGACCTGGAACTGAACTACATCGAAGCGGTATGCCGCGAGATCGGTTTTGTCCTGCGTGAAAAGTCCACCCGTCACACCATCGTCGTGCGCAGCACCGTACTGCCGGGCACCGTGGCAAACGTTGTCATCCCGATTCTCGAAGACTGCTCCGGCAAGAAAGCCGGCGTCGATTTCGGCGTGGCGGTCAACCCAGAGTTCCTGCGTGAATCCACCGCGATCGCCGACTACGACCTGCCACCGATGACCGTCATCGGCGAGTTCGACAAGGCGTCGGGTGACGTTCTGCAATCGCTGTACGAAGAACTCGACGCACCGATCATCCGCAAGGACATCGCCGTCGCCGAGATGATCAAATACACCTGCAACGTCTGGCACGCCACCAAAGTGACCTTCGCCAACGAGATCGGCAACATCGCCAAAGCAGTGGGCGTCGATGGCCGCGAAGTGATGGACGTGGTCTGCCAGGACAAGACCCTCAACCTGTCCCAGTACTACATGCGCCCGGGCTTCGCTTTCGGCGGTTCGTGCCTGCCCAAAGACGTGCGCGCCCTGACCTACCGTGCCGGCTCGCTGGACGTGGAAGCGCCGCTGCTCAACTCGCTGATGCGCAGCAACGAATCGCAAGTACAGAACGCCTTCGACATCGTTGAAAGCCACGACAAACGCAAAGTCGCCCTGCTCGGCCTGAGCTTCAAGGCCGGCACCGACGACCTGCGCGAAAGTCCGTTGGTGGAACTGGCCGAGATGCTGATCGGCAAGGGTTACGACCTGAGCATCTACGACAGCAACGTCCAGTACGCCCGTGTCCACGGCGCGAACAAGGACTACATCGAGTCGAAGATCCCGCACGTATCGTCCCTGCTCAATTCGGACTTCGATTCGGTGATCGACAACTCCGACGTGATCATCCTCGGCAACCGCGACGAGAAGTTCCGCGCCCTCGCCGAAGAAGCGCCGCAGGGCAAGCAGGTGATCGACCTGGTGGGCTTCATGTCCAAGGCCACCAGTGCCGGTAGCCGCACCGAAGGGATCTGCTGGTAACGCAGCAGCAAGCCTCGAGCTTCAGGCCGCACGCCGTGAATCGGCGGGCGGCTTGAAGCCCCCATCACCTTCGGATGACGGTCATGTCCAAGCTCAAACATTTTTTTCTGCAATCCGCCGGCTGGCTTTTGTTTCTGAGCCTGCTGATGGGCCTGGCCCTGATGCTGCCCACGTCCACATTCGACTCTGAGTCGAAGGACTTCATTTTCCTGATTGGCGCCGTGGGTATCTGGCGCTATTCGATGGGTGCCACGCACTTTGTGCGCGGCATGATTTTTCTCTACATCGTCTACCCGCACCTGCGCCGCAAGGTTCGCAAGCTGGGTAAGGCGGCGGATCCGTCCCATGTGTTTCTGATGGTCACCAGCTTCCGCATCGACGCGTTGACCACCGCGCAGGTCTACAGCTCGGTGATCCGCGAAGCCATCGACTGCGAACTGCCGACCACCGTGGTCTGCTCCATCGTCGAAATGTCCGATGAGCTGCTGGTCAAGGCACTGTGGGCGCGGATGAATCCGCCAGACCGGGTGAAACTCGACTTCGTGCGCATTCCCGGCACCGGCAAGCGCGATGGCCTGGCGTTTGGTTTCCGCGCGATCTCCCGTCACCTGCCGGACGACCGCGCCGTGGTGGCCGTGATCGATGGCGACACCGTGCTCGGCGAAGGCGTCGTGCGCAAAACCGTGCCATGGTTCCAGATGTTCGGCAACGTCGGCGGCCTGACCACCAACGAGTTCTGCGAAGTGCGCGGCGGCTACATCATGAGCGAATGGCACAAGCTGCGTTTCGCCCAGCGCCACATCAACATGTGCTCGATGGCCCTGTCCAAGCGCGTGCTGACCATGACCGGGCGCATGTCGGTGTTCCGCGCCACCGTGGTCACCAACCCGGAATTCATCGCCGACGTCGAAAGCGACTCGCTGCAACACTGGCGTCTGGGTCGTTTCAAGTTCCTGACCGGCGACGACAAGTCGAGCTGGTTCAGCCTGATGCGTCTGGGCTACGACACCTTCTACGTGCCGGACGCGGCGATCAACACCGTTGAACACCCGCCGGAAAAGAGCTTCATCAAGGCCAGCCGCAAACTGATGTTCCGCTGGTACGGCAACAACCTGCGCCAGAACTCGCGAGCGCTGGGCCTGGGTGTGAAACGCCTCGGCGCCTTCACCTCGGTGGTGCTGTTCGACCAGCGCGTATCGATGTGGACCTCGCTGCTCGGCCTGACCGTGGCCATCATCGCCAGCTTCAAGTACGGCACCGCGTTCATCCTGGTTTACCTGCTGTGGATCGGCATCACCCGTCTGATCCTGACGCTGCTGCTGTCCTGCTCGGGCCACCGGATCGGCCCGGCCTACCCGGCGATTCTCTATTACAACCAGATCGTCGGTGCGCTGGTGAAGATCTACGTGTTCTTCCGCCTCGATCAACAATCCTGGACTCGCCAACCCACTTCCCTGACCCGTGATCTCGCCAGCTTTCAACGTTGGTTCAACACCTGGTCGTCTCGGACCATGACCTTCTCCGCCGGCAGCATTTTCGTCGCCGTGCTGCTGATGATGGTCTGACCTGCCCCTATTGAATTAACAAGGAAATCGCCCCCATGAATACCGCCGTCAACGTCAACGTAGTGCATGAATCCGAAGCCCAGCGTCAGCACGCCCGGGTCAAAATCCCGGCCAAGCTGCGTTTCTTCGGCCCCGACCGGACTCCGGTTGAAGCGCGGGTCCTCGACCTGTCCGCCGGTGGTCTGGCGTTCAACGCCGGACAACTGCCGCTGACCGTCGGCGAGGTGTACAAGGCGCGTCTGCAGTTCGTCATCGACAACCTCGGCCTGGCCATGGACGTTGAACTGCAAGTGCGCTCCTACGACCGCCAGACGGGTCGTGCTGGCTGCCAGTTCCAGAACCTCGAGCCGCAGGACATTTCGACCCTGCGCCACCTGATCACTTCGCACCTGGCCGGCGACATCGTCAGCATCGGCGAAGTGCTGGCAACCCTGCAGCGCGACAACTTCACCAAAGCGCGCAAGGTCAAGGACGGCGACTCCGGCATGACCCCGTTCGGGCGCCTGAAAGCCGTGACCTTCAGCGCCGGTATCTTCGCGGTCGGCCTGGTGGCGGCGGGTTTCATTTTCAAATCGGTGTACAGCATGTACTTCGTCAGCCATGCGCAGGCCGGTCTGGTCAGCGTGCCGGGGATGAACATCACCATGCCGCGCGACGGTACCGTACAAAGCCTGGTGAAGTCCGACGGCGTCGCCGCCAAAGGCGCTCCACTGGCAACGTTCAGTACCAGCATGCTCGACGTACTCAAAGGTCACCTGGAAGAAGATCAACTGTCTCCGGCCAAGGTTGAAGAACTGTTCGGCAAGCAAATGACCGGCACCCTGACCTCGCCGTGCGATTGCACCGTGGCCCAGCAACTGGTGGCCGACGGTCAGTACGCGAGCAAGGGCGACGTGATCTTCCAACTGGTGCCGCGCAACACCCAGGCCACCGTCGATGCGCGCTTCTCCTATCGCCAGTTCGGCGACGTGCGTCCGGGCACCCCGGTGAGCTTCCAGATCGCCGGCGAAGACAAGACCCGCACCGGCAAGATTGTCAGCAGCACCAGCCTGAAAAGCGCTGACCTGTCCTCCGACATCCGCGTGCAGATCCAGCCTGACGAGCCGCTGGACAGCCGCTTCGCCGGCCGCCCGGTGGAGGTGAACAGCGACCGCGGTCCGAACCTGAACTGGCTGATCGACAAAGCCATGGCAGCCGGTCTTTAAGTCGAGGACATGCCCGTGACGAGCCCTATCAGAATCCTGCCGGTCCCGCTGACCCTGGCCATGGCAATCGCCCTGGCCGGTTGCGCCGGCCTGCCCGACCAGCGTCTGGCCAACGAAGCGCTCAAGCGCGGTGACACCGCAACCGCCGCGCAAAACTACCGTGCGCTGGCCGATCTGGGTTACAGCGAAGCCCAAGTGGGTCTCGCCGATATTCAGGTCGACAGCCGCGACCCGGAACAGATGAAACAGGCCGAAGCCACCTACCGCGCCGCTGCCAGTGTTTCGCCGCGTGCCCAGGCCCGACTCGGTCGTTTGCTGGTGGCCAAGCCCGGCTCCACCGAAGCTGAGCATCAGGAAGCCGAAAGCCTGCTGAAGAAAGCCGCCGCCAGTGGCGAAGGCAACACGCTGATCCCGCTAGCGATGCTGTACCTGCAATACCCGCACAGCTTCCCGAACATCAATGCCCAGCAGCAGATCGACCAGTGGCGCAAATCCGGTTACCCGGAAGCCGGTCTCGCGCAGGTGCTGCTGTATCGCACCCAGGGCACTTACGACCAGCATCTGGATGACGTGGAAAATATCTGCAAGGCCGCGCTCAACACCACCGACATCTGCTACGTCGAACTGGCCACGGTCTATCAGAAACGTGGCGCGCCGGAGCAGCAGGCCGAGCTGATCAAGCAACTGCAGGCCGGTTACAGCCGCGGCACCGTCAGTGCTCAACGGGTGGATTCCGTAGCCCGTGTGCTGGCCGATTCGACCCTGGGCAAGACCGACGAAAAAACCGCGCAGTCGCTGCTCGAACCGATCGCTCCGGGCTACCCGGCGTCGTGGGTCACCCTTGCGCAACTGCTATATGACTTCCCGGAACTGGGCGACATCGATCAGATGATGAAGTACCTGGACAACGGTCGCGCCGCCGACCAGCCGCGCGCCGAACTGTTGCTGGGCAAGCTCTACTACGAAGGCAAACTGGTCCCGGCCGACGCGAAAGTCGCCGAGGAACATTTCCAGAAAGCCGTCGGCCGCGAAGTCGCCGCCGATTACTACCTCGGCCAGATCTATCGCCGTGGCTACCTGGGCAAGGTCTATCCGCAGAAGGCCCTCGACCATCTGCTGACCGCTGCGCGCAACGGCCAGAACAGCGCCGACTTCGCCATCGCCCAGCTGTTTTCCCAAGGCAAGGGCACCAAGCCCGACCCGGTCAACGCCTACGTGTTCAGCCAGTTGGCCAAAGCACAAAACACCCCGCAAGCCGATGAGCTGGCGACCACCCTCGCCGCCCAGCTGCCGCCCGAGCGCCTGGCCGAAGCCCAGCGCCTGCTGCAACAGGAACAGGCGACCCGTGGCGCCCTGAGCCAGAACACGCTGCAACTGCACGCCCTGCAAGAAGAAGACGGCGAGGAAAAATTATGAAATTGAATCCCTTTGTGAAGGCCGGCATTGGCCTCACGTTCGCGTTGATCTGGTCTTGCCCGACCCTGGCCGCGATGACTGAATCGAAAAACTTCGGCCTCGAAGTGAAAATCACCGGTCAGTCCGAAGACGACCGCGACCTCGGCACCGCCAGCGGCGGCGACGTCAACGGCCTCGGCCTCGACCTGCGCCCGTGGGTCTACGGCGAAAGCGGCGCGTGGAGCGCCTATGCCATGGGCCAGGCCGTGACCTCGACTGACATCATCGAGACCGACACCCTGCAGCAGTCCGACGGTGAACAAACCACCGACAACGGCGACCGCAAGACCAAGAAAAACTACCTGGCGATGCGCGAGTTCTGGGTCGGCTACAGCGGCCTGACACCCTACCCCGGCGAGATCCTCAAGTTCGGTCGCCAGCGCCTGCGCAACGACGACGGCCAGTGGCGCGACACCAACATCGAAGCCTTGAACTGGACTTTCGACACCACCCTGCTGCGGGCCAACGCCGGTGTCGCCGAACGCTTCAGCGAATACCGCACCGACTTGAAAGAGCTGGCGCCGAAAGACAAGGATCGCCTGCACGCCTACGCCGATGCCGCTTACCAGTGGACACCGGGCAACTGGGTCGGGATTCGCGGCCACCACACCCATGACAACGGCAAGCTCGACTATCCGGAGCCGGGCGTGGCCGGCGACTCGCTGGACAAGAAAGAAAACGGCGACATCAGCTGGCTCGGCCTGACCGCCGACAGCGACGCCTACAACTGGCGCAACACCAACACCGTCAACTACTGGGGCAGCATCACCGGCATGAGCGGCGACCGCGACACGGTCAACGCCCTCAACGCCGATGGCACTCGTCCGGCGCAAGCCAAGCGCAGTGACAACGCCGACGGCTGGGCCACCGACATCGGTGTGCGTCTGCGCCTCGATCCGCAATGGCAGGTCGGTGCGGCATATGCCCGTGCCAGCGCCGATTACGAACAGAACGGCCTGGAAAGCAACCGCTCGAACTACACCGGTACTCGCTCCCGCGTTCACCGTTTCGGCGAGGCCTTCCGTGGCGAAATGAACAACATGCAGACCGCCACCCTGTTCGGTTCCTGGATGCTCAACGACCAGTACGACGCCAGCCTGATCTACCACAAGTTCTGGCGCGTGGACGGCAACAAGCCGGTTGGCAGCAACGGCATCAACGCCGTGGAAAACAACACCGACGACGTCACCGGCGCGATCCTCTCCAGCACCTCGCTGCCACTGCAGGACGGCAACAAGGATCTGGGCCAGGAAATGGATCTGGTGGTCACCAAGTACTTCAAGCAAGGCTTGCTGCCGGCGGCGCTGAGCCAGTCGATCGACGAGCCGTCGGCGCTGGTACGTTTCCGTGGCGGTGTGTTCAAGCCGGGTGATGCCTACGGCAGCCAGGTTGATTCTTACATGCACCGCGCGTTCATCGACGTGATCTGGCGCTTCTGATGCTGACCGCCAAGGGAGTGCCCGACATGAACAGTGCCCGCAAAGGCTCACTCAGCCTGCTGGCCGGCGCTATGCTGCTGGCCTCGGCCGGCGCCTTCGCCAGTGTGGAACCGGCCAAACCCGTGACCACCGCCAAGGAGCTGCAACAGGCCAAAACCTACACCGTCAGCAGCGCGCCGACCGAAGCGCTGGAACTGGCCAAGCCGAAATTGCCCGACCTCTCCGGCTACACCGCCGAAGCCGCCGCCGCGAAAATCGTGCGCAGCAAACCGGGCAAGATCAGCGTGCGCCGGATGATGCAGGAAGACGCCCTGAAGGACTTCATCGGCGGCGACAACAAGATGGCCGAATGGGTGGTGCGTCAGCACGGCATACCGCAGGCGATCTTCGTCGACGACGGCTACATGAACCTGAAAGAACTGGCGCAGAAACTGCCCAAGCAGTACTTCAGCGAAACCTCGCCGGGCGTCTACCTGGCGAAGTTGCCGATCGTGGTCGGCCGTAAAGGCATCCTCGAAATCGACGGCCAGACCCAGGAGCTGCGTCTCTCGCAAGAGGCTGGTTCGTTCCTGGTCAACGACGGCCAGCTGTTCGTGCGTGACACCAAAGTCACCGGCTGGCGCGAGAAGGAAAACGGCCCGGCGACGTTCCGTTCGCCGAAGGAATTCCGTCCGTTCCTGCTGGCCTGGGGCGGCACCGAGACCTACATCGTCAACAGCAAGATGGCCAGCTTCGGCTACGCCAACAGTAAGTCCTACGGCGTGAGTATTTCCCAGTACACGCCGAACATGGCCAAGGTGCTCAAGCGTCCCGAGCCGACCGGCTGGATCGTCGGTTCCGAGTTCTCGGACATGTGGTACGGCTTCTACTGCTACGAGACCCGCGACTTCGTGGTCAAGGGCAACACCTACAAGGACAACATCGTCTACGGCATCGACCCGCACGACCGTTCCCACGGTCTGATCATTGCCGAGAACACGGTGTACGGCACGAAGAAGAAGCACGGGATCATCATTTCCCGTGAGGTGAACGACAGCTTCATCTTCAACAACAAAAGCTACGACAACCACCTCTCGGGGCTGGTGATCGACCGTAACAGCGTCAACAACATCATTGCCTACAACGAGATCTACAAGAACCACACCGACGGCATCACCCTCTACGAGTCTGCCGACAACCTGCTGTGGGGCAACAAGGTCATCAGCAACAAGCGCCACGGCATCCGTATTCGTAACAGCGTGAACATCCGCCTCTACGAAAACGTCGCCATGGCCAACGGCCTGACCGGCGTCTACGGGCACATCAAGGACCTGACCGACACCGACCGTGACATCAAGCTCGACCCGTTCGACGCCCAGGTCTCGCTGATCGTGGTCGGCGGTGAACTGGCGGCCAACGGCAGCGGCCCGCTGTCGATCGATTCGCCCCTGAGTGTCGAGCTGTATCGCGTGTCGATGCTGGCGCCGACCAAATCCAGCGGCATCAGCTTCAACGGCATCCTCGGCGAGCGCCAGGATGAAATTCTCGACCTGCTGGTGCGCCAGCAGAAAGCCGTGCTGATCGACCCTGTCGAACGCCAGACCGAATTGCAGGACTGAGGATAATTTTATGCACCCACACCTGATCAAATTACTCAGCCTGTCGGCCCTGACCGTGGGCATCCTGGCGGCCAGCAACGGCGCCCGCGCAGATGAAGTCCAGCCGCCGAAATTCACGGCCGAGCCTTGCTGCAGCCTGTGCCCGGCCGCCCACGACGCGAAGAACTACACCACTCGCTACCAGCAGAACTTCACCACTCTGGTACAGGCCCAGGGCGACTGGCTGTTCCGGACCCAGGAAGATTTGCGCACCGAGTTCAACACCACCCCGGCCGGCTACAAACGCCTGCAACAGCTGCACGATGCGTTCAAGGCCAAAGGCGTTGAACTGGTGATCGTCTACCAGCCGACCCGAGGTCTGGTGAACCGCAACAAGCTCAACCCGGCGGAAAAAGCCGCGTTCGATTACGAGAAAGCGCTGGGCAACTACAAGACCATGCTCGGCCGTTTCGCCAAGATGGGTTACGTGGTGCCGGACCTGTCGCCGCTGACCAACGAATCGCTGCCGGAGACCCTGCCCGCCCACGACTTCTACTTCCGCGGTGACCAGCACTGGACGCCTTACGGCGCCCAGCGCACGGCGAAAATCGTCGCCGAGAAGGTCAAGCAGATTCCGGCCTTCGCCGACATTCCCAAGCGTGAATTCGAAACCAAACGCTCCGGGCGCATGGGCAAGACCGGCACCCTGCACAACATGGCCGGGCAACTGTGCGGCACCAGTTACGCGATCCAGTACATGGACCAGTTCACCACCGAGCCGAAAGGCGAGGCTGGCGACGGCGACCTGTTCGGTGATTCCGGCAATCCGCAGATCACACTCGTGGGTACTTCGCACAGCGGCAAGAACTACAACTTCGCCGGCTTCCTCGAAGAAGCCATCGGCGCCGACATTCTCAACGTCGCGTTCCCCGGCGGCGGTCTGGAAGGTTCGATGCTGCAGTACCTGGGCAGCGACGAATTCCAGAAGACGCCGCCGAAAATCCTTATCTGGGAATTCTCGCCGCTGTACCGCCTCGACCAGGAAACCATCTATCGCCAGATGATGGCGCTGCTGGACAACGGCTGCGAAGGCAAAGAGGCGCAAATGTCCGCCAGCACCACGCTCAAGCCGGGCGGCAAACAAGAACTGCTGGTCAACAGCAAGAACCTGAACCTGCAGAACAGCAGCCATCAGGTCGACATCCGCTTCGCCGACACCTCGGTGAAAACCCTGCAAGCCACCCTCTGGTACATGAACGGTCGCCACGAGGACATCAAGATCGAGAAACCGGAAACCTCCGACACCGACGGTCGTTTCGCCTTTGAGTTGCGCACGGACGAAGACTGGGCCTCGCAAAACCTGCTGGCGGTCGAAGTCCAGGGTCCGGAAGCGGGCACCGCGCCACAGAAAGTCGAAGCGAAAATCTGCAAACGCAACGTATTCCCGGGCGCTGGGCAACAAACCGCTCAGGTCGGGCAATGAGGTCTGCTATGCGAAATCCGAAACTGAAAACTCTTTTGGCGCCGACACTGCTCGGGCTGGCGATCTTCGCCGGCACCGCGCAGGCCGCCGCACCACTGCGTCCGCCACAGGGCTATTTTGCGCCGGTGGATAAATTCAAGACCGGCGACAAGAGCGAAGGCTGCGATGCAATGCCGACGCCCTACACCGGGCCGCTGCAATTTCGCAGCAAATACGAAGGCTCGGACAAGGCCCGCGCAACGCTGAACGTGCAGTCGGAAAAAGCCTTTCGCGACACCACCAAAGACATCACCACACTTGAGCGCGGCACTGCCAAGCGGGTGATGCAGTTCATGCGCGACGGCCGTCCGGAACAACTGGATTGCACGCTGAATTGGTTGACCGCCTGGGCCAAGGCCGATGCGTTGATGTCGAAGGATTTCAACCACACCGGCAAGTCGATGCGCAAATGGGCGCTGGGCAGCATGGCCTCTTCGTACATTCGCCTGAAGTTCTCCGACTCTCATCCGCTGGCCCAGCACCAGCAGGAAGCCCAGGTGATCGAAGCCTGGTTCAGCAAAATGGCCGATCAGGTGGTCAGCGACTGGGACAACCTGCCGCTGGAAAAAACCAACAACCATTCGTACTGGGCAGCCTGGTCGGTGATGGCGACAGCGGTCGCCACCAACCGCCGCGACCTGTTCGATTGGGCAGTCAAGGAATACAAGGTCGGCGTCAATCAGATCGATGCCGACGGCTATCTGCCGAACGAACTCAAGCGCCAGCAACGCGCCCTCGCCTACCACAACTACGCCCTGCCACCGCTGGCGATGATCGCCAGTTTCGCCCAGGTCAACGGTGTGGATCTGCGTCAGGAAAACAACGGCGCGCTGAAACGTCTGGGTGACCGGGTGTTGGCCGGGGTGAAAGACCCGGATCAGTTCGAGAAGAAGAACGGCAAAGAGCAGGACATGACCGACCTGAAACAGGACATGAAATTCGCCTGGCTTGAACCGTTCTGCACCCTCTACACCTGCTCGCCGGATGTGATCGAGAAGAAGCACGGCATGCAGCCGTTCAAGACCTTCCGCCTCGGCGGCGACCTGACCAAGGTCTACGACCCGTCCCATGAAAAGGGCAACAAGGGATCGTAAGGCAGAACACAAAACCCTGTGGGAGCTGCCTTGCCAGCGATTGCAATCCGACATTCAACACTGATGTCGACTGACCCGACGCTATCGCTGGCAAGCCAGTTCCCACAAGAGTTGTGGTGAATCTGGATGCAATACATCCCCCGGACTTTTCATGGGGGGTTTGGGGGGGCTTTGGCCCTTGACTGTTGGTTCAAACATGGAGAGATCGGGATGGTATTTTCATCCAACGTGTTCCTGTTTCTGTTCTTGCCGATCTTTCTCGGCTTGTACTACCTGAGCGGGCAACGCTATCGCAACCTGCTGCTGTTGATCGCCAGCTACGTGTTCTACGCGTGGTGGCGGGTGGACTTCCTGGCGCTGTTCGCCGGCGTCACCCTGTGGAACTACTGGATCGGCCTGAAAGTCGGCGCGGCCGGCGTGCGCAGCAAACCGGCCCAGCGCTGGCTGCTGCTCGGCGTGGCGGTCGACCTGTGCATCCTCGGCTACTTCAAGTACGCCAATTTCGGCGTCGACAGCATCAACGCGATCATGACCTCGATGGGGCTCGAGCCGTTCATCCTGACCCACGTGCTGCTGCCGATCGGTATCTCGTTCTACATCTTCGAGTCGATCAGCTACATCATCGACGTCTACCGCGGCGACACTCCGGCCACCCGCAACCTGATCGACTTTGCAGCGTTCGTGGCGATCTTCCCGCACCTGATCGCAGGTCCCGTGCTGCGTTTCCGTGACCTGGCCGACCAGTTCAACAACCGCACCCACACCCTCGACAAGTTCTCCGAGGGCTGCACGCGGTTCATGCAGGGTTTCATCAAGAAGGTATTCATCGCCGACACCCTCGCCGTGGTGGCCGACCATTGCTTCGCCCTGCAAAACCCGACCACGGGCGATGCCTGGCTCGGCGCGCTGGCCTATACCGCGCAGCTGTATTTCGACTTCTCCGGTTACAGCGACATGGCCATCGGCCTGGGCCTGATGATGGGTTTCCGCTTCATGGAAAACTTCAAGCAGCCGTACATCAGCCAGTCGATCACCGAGTTCTGGCGCCGCTGGCACATCAGCCTGTCGACCTGGCTGCGTGACTACCTGTACATCACGCTTGGCGGCAACCGCAAAGGCACGCTGATGACCTATCGCAACCTGTTCCTGACCATGCTGCTCGGTGGTCTGTGGCACGGCGCGAACATCACCTACATCGTCTGGGGTGCGTGGCACGGCATGTGGCTGGCGATCGAAAAAATGCTCGGCCTCAACACCGCGCCACGCAGCCTCAATCCGATCCGCTGGGCGCTGACCTTCCTGCTGGTGGTCATGGGCTGGGTGATCTTCCGTGCCGAAAACCTGCACGTTGCCGGCCGCATGTACGGCGCGATGTTCAGCTTCGGCGACTGGTCGCTGTCGGAACTCAATCAGGCCAGCCTCACCGGCCTGCAAGTGGCGACCCTCGTTGTGGCTTACGTGACCCTGGCGTTCTTCGGCCTGCGTGATCTGTACACAAACCAGCCGCCAGCCAAGAGCAAACCTGAGGTCAACGTCGAGGCCAACGGCCCGGCCACGGCGACGCCGGGAATGATCAAGGCAGCCCCGGGCGAAAACCCGGCGAGCATCCACGAGCCTGGCTACACCGTCGGCGTCGAGGCCCAGGTGCAACCGGCCTACTGGACCGCGGACTGGTCGCGCTACGTGATGCGCGGGTTGATCCTGCTGCTGTTCATCGCCTCGATTCTCAAACTCTCGGCGCAAAGCTTCTCGCCGTTCCTTTACTTCCAGTTCTGAGGGATCTGACATGACCCGCTCATTACGCATCTTCTACATCGCGCTGTTTCTGGTGACCCTGCTGGTGCTCGGTCTGTGGTCGGTGCGCAGCTTCTTCGGCTTCAGCACCAACGCCGACGCGACGGTGCTCAACGGCCGCTGGACCAAAGCCGTGGAAACCCACTACGACGATGAATTCCCGATCAAGCGCCTGGGCACCAACCTCTGGGCCGCGCTGGATTTCAAACTGTTCAACGAAGGTCGTCCGGGCGTGGTGCTCGGTCGCGATCAGTGGTTGTACAGCGATGAGGAATTCAACCCGATCGTCAACGAAGAGCTGAACCTGCAAGGCAACTATGCGCTGGTCGAAGGCGTGCGCCAGACCCTGAAAGAGAAAGGCGTGAAACTGGTGATGGCGATCGTGCCGGCCAAGGCTCGCCTGTACCCGGAACACCTGGGTGAAGTGAAACCGGCGAGCATCCACGCCAATCTCTATCAGGACTTCCATGCCCGTGTCGCGGCGGACAAGATCCTCGCCCCCGACCTGCTCGGCCCGCTGCAAAAGGCCAAGCAGAACGGTCAGCAAGTGTTCCTGCGCACCGACACTCACTGGACACCTGAAGGCGCGGAAATCGCCGCCAACACCCTGGCCAGGACCATCTCCGACAAATTCCCGCTCAGCGGCGAGCCGCAAAACTTTGTCACCACACCGGCGGAGAAAGTCACGCACAAGGGCGACCTGCGTCTGTTCCTGCCGCTGGATCCGCTGTTCGAAAACCTGATGCCGGCCAAGGAACCGCTGCAAAAGCGCAACACCGTGGCCGTCGAGCAACCTGCCGGGGACGACGCGCTGTTCGCCAACAGCGAAGTGCCGGTGGCCCTGATCGGCACCAGCTACAGCGCCAACCCGAACTGGAACTTCGTCGGGGCGCTCAAGCAAGCGCTGCACAGCGACGTGGTCAATTACGCCGAAGACGGCCACGGCCCGATCCTGCCGATGCTCAGCTACCTGAAAAGCGATGACTTCAAGAACAGCCCGCCACAGGTGCTGATCTGGGAGTTTCCTGAACGATATCTGCCTGTGAACAACGAAATCGGCGACGCCGACCCGCAGTGGGTCGCAGAGCTTAAACAAGCCGGTGCTCGCCAACAAAACGTAGCCATCAACACTAAATCCGAGACGCCCGATCGGGCGCAAAACTGAAAGAGAGGTAACACCATGACTTTCACTACTACTCCTCGTCGTCTCGCCAAACGCTTCGCTCTGGTTGCGGGTCTGAGCGTGCTGTCGGTCCAGGCCTTCGCCGGTGGCGACGCTGCGCTGTACGGCCCGACTGCACCGAAAGGCTCGACCTTCGTACGGGTCTACAACGCCAGCAACGCTGAAGTCAGCGCCACCGTCGGCAGCACCAATCTGAGCGACGTCGCGCCGCTGGCCAGCAGCGACTTCAGCTTCATGCCGGGCGGTGACTACAGCGCCAAGGTCGGCAGCCAGACCCTGCCGGTCAAACTCGCCGGTGACCATTACTACACCCTGGTCAACAACGCCTCCGGCGCGCCGCAACTGATCGAAGAACCGCCGTTCAAGAACAAGCAGAAATCCCTGGTGCGCGTACAGAACCTCAGCGACAAACCGCTGACCCTGAAGACCGCCGACGGCAAGACCGAGGTGGTGCCGAACGTCGCCGCCAAGGGCCGTGGCGAGCGTGAAATCAACCCGGTGAAAGTCAGCCTGGCGCTGTACGAAGGCGACAAGAAAGTCGGCGACGTGAAACCGGTCGCCCTGGAGCGCGGTGAGGCAGCGGTGCTGTACGTCACCGGCAACGGCAGCAACCTGTCGCCAGTCTGGGTGAAACGCCCGGTGTCGACCCGCTAAGCACATGAAACCGGGCAGCCGTCGCTGCCCGGTACGGAACAACAACAAGAGTGAAACGACACAACGTTCGTGGCTCTGACCCAATCGATTTTATGGAGTAAACAATATGATTCCGGTGATCTTGTCAGGTGGTAGCGGCTCACGTCTTTGGCCGCTTTCGCGCAAGCAGTTTCCCAAGCAGTTCCTCGCCCTGACCGGCGAACACACACTGTTCCAGCAAACCCTCGAGCGTCTGGTGTTCGAAGGCATGGACACCCCGATCGTGGTCTGCAACAAGGATCACCGCTTCATCGTCAACGAGCAGTTGGCCAGCCGCAATCTGGAATGCCAACGCATCCTGATGGAACCGTTCGGGCGCAATACCGCGCCGGCCGTGGCGCTGACCGCGATGATGCTGGTCAATGAAGGTCGCGACGAACTGATGCTGGTGCTGCCGGCCGACCACGTTCTGGAGGACCAGAAAGCCCTGCAACGCGCCCTGGCCCTGGCCACCGTCGCCGCCGAAAACGGCGAGATGGTGCTGTTCGGCGTACCGGCCACCAAACCGGAAACCGGTTACGGCTACATCAAGTCCACCGGTGATTCGCTGCTGCCGGAAGGCGTCAGCCGTGTTTCGCACTTCGTGGAAAAACCCGACGTCAAACGCGCCACCGAGTACGTTGAGTCCGGCGGTTACTACTGGAACAGCGGCATGTTCCTGTTCCGCGCCAGCCGCTTCCTCGAAGAGCTGAAAAAGCACGATCCGGACATCTACGACACCTGCCTGCTGACCCTCGAGCGCAGCCAGCAGGATGCCGACACCGTCACCCTGGACGAAGCCACCTTCGCCTGCTGCCCGGACAACTCCATCGACTATTCCGTGATGGAAAAAACCCAGCGCGCCTGCGTGGTACCGCTGACCGCCGGCTGGAGCGATGTCGGTTGCTGGTCGTCGCTGTGGGAGGTCAACGAAAAGGACGCCAACGGCAACGTCAGCAAGGGCGACGTGGTGATCCAGGACAGCAAGAACTGCATGATCCACGGCAACGGCAAACTGGTGTCGGTGATCGGTCTGGAAAACATCGTCGTCGTCGAAACCAAGGACGCCATGATGATCGCCCACAAGGACAAGGTTCAGGGCGTGAAGCAGATGGTCAACACCCTCAACGCCCAGGGCCGCAGCGAAACCCAGAACCACTGCGAGGTGTACCGTCCGTGGGGCTCGTACGACTCGGTGGACATGGGCGGCCGCTTCCAGGTCAAGCACATCTCGGTCAAGCCGGGCGCGTGCCTGTCACTGCAGATGCACCACCACCGCGCCGAACACTGGATCGTGGTCAGCGGCACCGCCGAAGTGACCTGCGACGAGAACGTGTTTCTGCTCACTGAAAACCAGTCGACCTACATCCCGATCGCCTCGGTGCATCGCCTGCGCAACCCGGGCAAGATCCCGCTGGAAATCATCGAAGTGCAGTCGGGCTCGTACCTGGGTGAAGACGACATCGAGCGCTTCGAAGATATCTACGGGCGCTCGACCCCGATCGAACGCGGCGTGTCGGTGAAAACCATCGCGCAGTAAGCGTTCCGTAAAACAAGAAGCCCCCGTCCAGCCCGCTGTGTCCCCTATCCGCAGCGGGTTGGGCGGGGGCTTTTTTTACTTCAGCCAAACGACTGCTGCCTGGAAGGGGAAGACTTCGCTCCCGCCCCTCGTTTGAGCGAGTGCCGTTTGCCGGCATAGGGCGTCGGCGCAACCAGCGCGATGAAGTCCTGATTCCTGTTCAGCGCCTGAACAACGACCGGAGTTTGCGCCGACAGCTCGGAAACCTTTTCGAAGACCTCCGCCGTTGCATCATCGGATACCGCCACTTCGTCCTTGATCGCCTGTGTTCTGAATTCCAGCATGTCGATCACCGCTAGCGTATGTTCGTGGGCTTCACTCAGTGTCTCTGCATCCAATCCTTGCGAGGCATGGTAGAACTCAATCCCCGTTCTTATAAAGCCCGGCGCCTCCGAGCCCAGCTTGCCACCCACCTTGTCAATGGCTTTATCGACCACCACTCTCGCAAGTCGGGCGCGTCCTTCGGGTGTACGAGGATCCGATGCCGCGAGCTCGAATCCCAGCGTTGCCAGGCCCGGCCTCTTTTTCGGCTCGACGCTTTCGATGAAAGCCTTGGGATTCATTTCATTGCCTTTGAAATTGATCGCGCGATCCAGTTGATAGGCGTCCACCACTTTAGACACAAGGCGGTCTGCTGCCATTGACGCAGCCTTTTCCCCGGCAGCGGCACCCAATTTCGCACCACCCGGACCCAACAACCCGCCAATGCCGCCCCCAGCTGCGGAGCCTGCCGCGCTGGCGCCGGCGCTGAATGCGGAACTGCCCAACTGCGTGATGATGCGCCTGCCCAGTGCCTGAAAACGTTGACGGGCATACAGGTGATTCATGATGGAGTTGCGGGTGTTCGCAGCGGCCGATGAGACTGCTGACAACAAGGCCTGCTGTTTGTCCACGCTATTGTTCAATTCAGCGGCTTCGGTTTTGCCTCCACCGTCGCTGTCGAAAAATGTGACCGGTGAATTGGCGACCATACAGTACAGATTGAGCCCATCGATCATGCCTTTAGGGTCCGGATTCAACCAATGCTGCAACCACGGGATGTAGTAACGCAGATCAAAGTAGTCAAGCCCGGTCGCATCACGCTCCTTGCCTGAGTAACGGATGTATTTGTAGCTGAATTCGCCGTCCTGCCAGGCACTGGTACCGAAAGGGTGAAACGTTTCCCGGCTGATCATCGCACCGTCATCGGCGGTTTCCAGACTGACCGAGCCCAGGTGATCGACATGCTGGTATCGATATTGAATGTTGACTCCCCAGGGCGGTGGGCTTTCCCAACGCAGTACCCGAATACCGTCGGCCGTGATGACCTGCAACCGTTCGCCGGTGCCGTTGTCGGTGCGCAACTCCAGTCCAGGCAAATAGCGCACATCGGCAACCAGGGTCCGGGCATTGGTTAACAAGGAGCGGATCTTGCGTACCCGCTGACTGCTGCCATCGTAGAGATAGGTCTCGCTGTCATTGATACCGGAAACACGCTCCACCGGGCTGACCGATTGCAGTTGATTACGCAGGTTCCAGCTCAACAACCACCCCGGTTCCAGCTGCAGCAAGTTGCCTCTTCGATCGTATGCAGCTTCGATTTGTGCATCGGTAGGCGGCGTGACTTTGTATGGCAGACTGCGGTTGCTGTAGCTCGCCGGTCGCAGTTTGCGCCCATGATCTTGTGGGCCAAGGTGAATCAATTCGCACAGATTGCCGTCGGCGTCATATTTGTAAGTCTGCTGATAGTTGCTGATCGCCGCAGGATCGACTCGCCCCATGGATTGCGGGCCCTGACTGGCAGTGCCGGCTTCCCAGCCGCAAGCCTTGGTCAATCGGTAAAGACTGTCGTAGAAAAAGCGACTGACCGGCTCGATGCGCTGATTGGCGAAATAACGGGTCGGCAATGCCCTGTCTTCGATACTCAGGACATTGCCCGTGCTGTCGTATCCATACATCAGATGTTGCAGCACTCCACCGTCAGCATCTTCGGTTCGGCGGTCCAGCAGGCGACCGTCTTCAGGGCGGTACGTCCGGGTGGTTTGCACACCGTTGCCGGCGGTTTCCCGCGTGACACTGCCTTGCGCGTTGTAGCGGATGTCAGTGACCAGGGTTTGCTCAGGCTCATCCTTCAACTGCAAACGGCGCTCGCGCAAACGGCCATCAACGGTCAGCTCGAACGTATGCCGGTTGTCCCGGGCATCCGTCTGTTGCAGTACATCCCCCAGCGCACCATGGCGCCACCGCGATGTCGCACCAACACCAGGCTCCAGCAGCCGAAGACGATCCGCCTCCCGCTCCGGCCAGTCAGGTGCCAGCAGTTCCAGCGTGAAGTGGCGGGTGTCTTCGGTGCATGCGCCGATGATTGCAAACGCGGTGAACAGCACGCTGCCCGCCGGATGATCATGACGAATCAGCTGCCCGAACTGGTTTCGCGACTGATCCCCGCTGCCGGGATGACCGTAGGTCAGGCGCTCGACACAACGCCGAGGCACGCCTGTTCCTTCTTCGAATATCGCCACGGGGCGCAGCAAATTGTCGTGCTCGATCTCGCGCCGCGTCTGACGGCTGTCCCAACTGAACAGCGTTTGTGCAGCGAGTCCCTTCAGTTCGATTTGCGTACCGGCATCGACGCTGTCCGAGCGAATCACCGTGGCGTCCAGAGCAAACACCTGCGTCAGATTGGCCGGCGTCAGCCGGTCGTCGGCCTGCGACAGCCAAAGTCGCGGGTCCCACTGTTTCATCGCACGCCCGGCAGCGTCATGCAGGGTGCGGTTGATCCGGGACTCGACCGGTCCGTCCTCGATGTCTCGGCAATAGTCGACCGTGCGCACCGGCAAGCCGCGCGGGTCGAACACAGACATCCTCGGCGTATTGATGTGCACACTCATGGAGCCCGTTCCCCGCGCGACCGGCATTTCTTGCCTCGGGTAGCGGAGCATGCGCGGCGCTCGTGCGGCTACTGTCAGAAATTACAGTCCCGACCAACGGCACCTGCGCGCAATCCGTGAATGTCCATTCCCGCGCCCCTTCGGTAGGATGGTCATCACGAGTTCAAGGAGTGTTAGAACATGTTTATCGGCGTCTTGCTGGTCATCACCTGGCTGATCCTGCTGTTGCGCTACCCGGCCAAGGCCTTGCCGGTGTCGATGGCTGCCGCTGTCGGCCTGGGGCTGGTGGCGATGTGGGTGGTGTGGCTGGACAACCGCGAGGTCAAGCAACTGGCGCGCCTCGAACTGCGCATCGTTTATGCCCCCGAACACTGCCCCGCCGACCGTCCGCTGTTGCTCAAGTTGAGCAATGGCAACGACGTGCCGCTGACCGAACTGCGCTGGCGCATTGCCGCGTACGCGCCGGGCGATACCGTGAACCTGGCCGACAATCAATACGCCGCCCCACGCTATCGCGGCCCAGGCGAATTGCAGGCGGGCGGCAACTGGGAAGACTGCCTGCCGATGCCGCCGTTGCGCCCCGGTTATCGCCCGCAAACCCTGGAGTTTCGCGCCGAGCGCTTGCAGGGCAGTTTCTCCGACTGATCCCCTCTCCCACTGTTTTGCACAAGGAATGCGCCATGCCCGTTGCGTTGATTACCGGTTGTTCCAGCGGCATCGGCCGCGCCCTCGCCGATGCCTTCAAAAATGCCGGCTACGAGGTCTGGGCCAGTGCACGCAAAGTTGAAGATGTCGCGACACTCGGCGCTGCCGGATTTACCGCCGTGCAGCTCGACGTCAATGACAATGCCGCGCTGGAACAGCTCGCCGAGCGAATCAATCAGCAACACGGCGGCCTCGATGTGCTGATCAACAATGCCGGTTACGGCGCCATGGGGCCGCTGCTCGACGGCGGTGTTTCAGCCATGCAGCGCCAGTTCGAAACCAACGTGTTTTCGATTGTCGGCGTGACCCGTGCGCTGTTCCCGGTGCTGCGCCGGGCCAAAGGCCTGGTGGTGAATGTCGGCAGTGTTTCCGGGGTGCTGGTCACGCCATTTGCCGGCGCCTATTGCGCCTCGAAAGCGGCGGTGCATGCGTTGAGCGATGCGTTGCGCATGGAGCTGGCGCCGTTCGGAATTCGCGTGATGGAAGTGCAGCCGGGGGCGATTCAGTCCAGCTTCGCCAAGAATGCCGGGCATGAGGCCGAACAACTGATCAACGAACAATCGCCGTGGTTTCCGTTGCGCGAAGGCATCCGGGCGCGGGCCAAAGCGTCCCAGGACAAACCGACGCCAGCCAGCGAATTTGCCGCCGAATTGCTCAAGGCTGTGCAGCAGAGCAAGCCACCGCGACTGATCCGCATCGGCAATGGCAGCCGGGCGTTGCCGTTGCTGGCGACGTTACTGCCGAAGGGGTTGCTGGAGTCGACATTGATGAAGCGCTTCGGCTTGCGCCGGCAACTCTGAGACAGAGTCAGCGCCGGCCCTTCATGAAATCAATGAACGCCCGCACCTTCAGTGGCAGGTGCCGGGTGTCCGGGTAAAGCGCATAAACCCCTTGCTGAGCGAAGCGGTAATCCGGCAGCAAGCGCTGCAATCGCCCGGCATCCAGGTCTTCCTGAATCAGCCACTGCGGCAGAATCGCGACGCCTTGCCCGGTCAGCGCAAAGGCGCGCAGGGTCGCCGAGTTGTCGGCGACGATGGCGGTGGTTCCCGGTTTTGGCTGGTAGATATGCTCGGTGCCGGCCGGGTCGCTGACCGTCATTTCCGGCACTCGACCATGCCCCAGCGTCGGCATCGACTCCAGCACCGCCAGCGTATCGACCGGCGCAAAACGCTCGATCAGTCCCGGCGCCGCCACGGCAAACACCTCGAATGTCGACAACTGCACCGCGCGCAGATTGGAGTCGAGCATGCGTCCCAAACGGATCGCCAGGTCGAACCGTTCGGAGATCAGATCGGCGTGGGTCGAGGATGTGGATAAGTGAATATTCAGTTGCGGCTGCTGTTGTCGAAACACTTCCAGCGCCGGCACCACCTGCGCCAGCGCAAACTCCACGGTCGTGGTGATGCGCAGGGTGCCTTTGAGTTGTGAGTGTTCCGAGCGCGCTTCCTCGACGGCCAGCCGTGCTTCGTCCAGCGTGCGCAGGCAGCGCCGATAAAAACGCTCTCCGGCATCGGTCAGGGCCAGTTGCCGGGTGTTGCGGGTGAGCAAGGTGACGCCCAGCTCCTCTTCCAAGCGCTTGAGGTTGAAGCTCACCACCGCCCGCGTTTGCCCCAGCGTGTCAGCGGCTGCGGTCAGCGAGCCGGCCTCGACCACGGCTTTGAAGGTATCGAATCGATCCAGGCTGACCATGTTCGCAGCGCTCCGGTGTCAAAATAATTTTGACAAACTAGCAGCCAAACCAGCGTATTTCTATTACCGCCAGCGCCCTACCCTGCACGCCTCATCACAGGGAAGCTGCCATGGCCTATCGCTCGAAAGTCGCGCTGGTGTATCTGTTGGGGTTCGCCCTCGACCTGCTGAACATGTTCGCCGCGAGCATCGCCTACCCGGACATCGCCGCGCAGTTGCGCGCTTCGGTGACGCAACTGGCGTGGATCACCAACGCCTACATGCTCGGGCTGACGCTGATCATTCCGATGAGCGTTTGGCTCGCGGCAAAGGTTGGCGAGCGGCGGCTGATCCTCGGTTCGCTGCTGGTGTTCGGGATTGCCTCCGGGCTTATCGCTCAGGCGAGCTCGATTGAAAGTCTGATCGGCTGGCGACTGCTGCAAGGGCTGGGTGGCGGGTTGCTGCTTCCGGTTGGTCAGGCGCTGGCCTATCGAGAGTTTCCGGCGACACAACGCGCGCACTTCACCGGTGTGGTGTTGCTGGTGGCGCTGATGGTGCCGGCGCTGTCGCCGGCGGCTGGAGGCTTGATCGTTGAGGCATTGTCGTGGCGCTGGATTTTCCTTCTGAACATGCCGGTGGCGCTTTTCGCTTTCGGTCTGGGCCTGCGCTGGTTGAAAGCGGATCAGGCTGCGAGTGAACGCCCGAAACTGGACGCTCGCGGCCTGCTGCTGGCGGTGGCCGCGCTGAGTCTGTTGCTGATGGCCGTCAGTCTGGCGAGCGCCCCCGCAACCCGACATCTCGCCGGCGGTGTCCTGCTGCTCAGCGTCATCACCTTGTGGATCTACCTGCGCGATGGCTGGAACAAACCGGGTGCAGTCCTTGATCTGCAACTGATCAAGAACCCGTCATTGCGCCTGGCGATGCTGATCTACCTGTTCGTGCCCGGCATCTTTACCGGCACCAACATGATTGCCGTGTTGTACCTGCACGATCTCGGTTTCGGCGCAGCACAAACCGGGGCGCTGATGCTGGCCTGGGCGGCGGCCTCGGGCGTGGCGATCATGCTGGGCAAACGCAGCTTCAACCGGATCGGCCCCAAGCCATTGCTGATCGCCGGCATGTTGCTGCAATGCCTTGGCATCGTCGTGCTGATGCAGATCGATCAACCCGCCAGCGGCCCGTTGATCCTCGCCTATGCCCTGATGGGGTTGGGCGGCAGCCTGTGCAGCGTCACCGCGCAGACCCTGGCATTTGTCGGCATCACGCCGGAAAAAATGGGTCACTCCAGCGCTCTGTGGAATATCAATCGCCAACTCGGTTTCTGCCTCGGCGCGGCACTGCTCAGCTCCCTGTTGGACGCTTTGGGCGCCAACGGATTCAAATACTGCTTTCTCGCCGCTGCACTGCTCACGCTGTTGCCGATGGCCGCCGTGTTGCGTTTCGACTCGACAAAAGTGCTAGCCCTTCTGCGCTCAACTCACCTTCAGGAAAAATCCACATGACTGACTACGCCGACTATTTTGACGAAGTGATCCAGGCCCATGAGGCCATCGAACGATGGTTTGCCGTTGACGAGGAAGAGGCAGCGCTTGAACGATTGCTGGCGCGTTTTTCGTCACGGTTTTCCATGGTGACGCCGCTGGGGCGTGTGCTGGATTTCGAGGCCTTGCGTGCGCTGTTTCAAATGGCGGGCGGCAAGAAGAGCGGGTTCAGGATCGAGCTCGGCGAGCTTCAAGGGATTGCCTTGCATGAGCACGGCGCGACAGTGAGTTATCGCGAGCAGCAGACCGATGCGAGCGGCTTGCACACGGATCGACGTTCAACCGTGGTGTTCGAAAAAGCCGAATCCGGACGGGTGATCTGGCGGCATTTGCACGAAACGTTTTGCCAGGGCTGACACCCTCCGGTTCTGGCGAGGGAGCCTGCTCCCTCGCCATCGGATTACTCGACAACGTCCTGCTTCACAACAACGGTGCAGGTAATCCCCGCCGCCAGCAACACACCCTCCGGCACTTCATCGATGTGAATCCGCACCGGCACCCGTTGCGCCAGGCGCACCCAATTGAAGGTCGGGTTCACATCGGCAATCAGCTCGCGGCTTTCCGGGTTGTCACGGTCGTAGATACCACGGGAAATACTTTCCACATGGCCCTTGAGGACTTCGCCGCTCATCAGTTGCATATCCGCTTTATCGCCGACCCGCACGTGAGGCAGTTTGGTTTCTTCGAAGAAGCCATAGACCCAGAACGAGTTCATGTCGACCACGGCCATTTTCGCTTCGCCAATACGAGCGTAATCGCCGCGATGGACGTTGAGGTTGGTCACGTAGCCGTCCACCGCCGCGCGCACTTCGGTGCGTTTGAGGTTGAGTTCGGCCGCTTCCAGTTGCGCCTGGGCCTGTTGGTAATCGGCCAGTGCGGAGTCGGCGATGTTGCTGGCGTCGTCGCGGTTTTCCTTGGAGATCACCAGGTTATCGAGGTCGGCGCGGCGATGGGCGTTGACCTTGCGCATCTCCCACGTGGCCTTGCGCGAAGCGACCAGCGACTGCGCCTGTTTCACCGCCAGGCGGTAGTGCTCGGGGTCGATCTGCATCAGCAGATCACCTTTCTTCACCAACTGGTTGTCGCGGACCGGCACGTCGACCACTTCACCGGTGACGTCGGCGGCAACATTGATGATGTCGGCGCGCACCCGGCCGTCGCGGGTCCACGGGGTGTTCATGTAGTGCTCCCACAACGTGCGGCCGATCCACAGCGCCAGGGCCAGCACCAGCAGGGTCGCGAGCAGGCTGAAAAACTTTTTCATCAGAATGTTCTCAACGGTAGACAGTCAGCGCCATCGCGCCGAACAGACAGGTAAACAGGCTCAGGCGCAGCAGCGCCGGGTGCCAGAAGAAGCGGTACAGATCGAACCCCGAGAGGAACCGGTCCAGCGCCCAGGCCAGTGCCGCGGCGACGAAAAACATCAGTGTCATGGTCGGCATGTACACGCCGTGGAAGGCGATTTCACGAGGCATGGGCAAGTCCTTCGGGCTTGGCGATGGCGTAGGCAGCAAGGGGCGATTGCGGGTCGAGCAACGAGGTGCGAATGAAGTGCAGGTAGCTTTTCACCCGCCGCAGCGCCGAGGTATCGAAGTGCGGTGCAAACGGCTCGTCAGTGGCGGCAACCCGGCTGATCGCGTGATCGACCGCGACCAGTGCACGTTCCAGATTGCTCGAATTCGGTTGCAGGAACAGTCGCACCAGCGAACGCCCCATGACCCGGATCGCCTGACGCCATGGCTGCGATTCGGCATACGCCGGATGCACCGGCAGGATCGCCTGTTCCTTGCGCAGCTCGATGATCGCGTGGCCGACTTCCAGCACCACGAACATCCAGCGCAGCAGGTTTTTCTGCACCAGCGGCTGACCGGCCGCCAGGCCATAAGCCTGATGCATCAGGTCGCGGGTACGGCTTTCGAAACTCGACGCCAGCCCCTTGAGCTTGCCGCTGATGGCGTACACCACTTGCCCGCGCAGGTCCTGCTCCAGGCGCTGCCACAACCAGCGGCTGTTCGGCGGCAGAATGATCGCCCCCGCCGCCGCGCAGACCAGCATGCCCATGACCATGGCGATGTAGTCGTTGATGAAGGTGTAGGGGTTGTAGATCGTCAGGTTGTCCGGCACCGAACCGGTGCTGAAAAAGATCAGCAGGCCGAGACCGACACCGGCGTATTGCGGCCGCGAGGTGAGGAACGAGCCGAGCACGATCACCGGCGCGAGCATCACGCACAACAGTGGAAAACCGTCGATCCACGGGAAGATGAAAAACATCTCGACGAAGCCGATCAGCGCTCCGAGGAACGTGCCGCAGGCCATCTGGAACGCCATGCGTTTCGGGTTCGGCGTCGCCGCCGACAGGCCCACGGTGGCGGCGGCGATCAGGGTCATGGTCGCGCCGCTCGGCCACGCGGTGGCGACCCAGTAACTGCCGAGCACGATCAGGATGAATGACGCGCGAATCCCCGAAGCCGCTGCGGCCCACCAACTGGTTTGCGGGGTGAACGGCTCGTCCCAGCGCTCGCGTTCGTGGTGGTGATCGGCCAGCGACGCGTGGGTCTGTGCATAACTGTGCAGGTCATCGACGAAGCGATAGAGCAGTTCATACGCGGTGTGGAAATCCAGTTGCTCGGCGTCGCTCGGCTCGCTCTCCTGAAAGATCGCCCGCAGGCTGCGCACCCGCGCCGGCAAGGCTTCCTTGTAGACAGCGAGCGCCTGCACCAGACGCGCCGCGTCCGGGCTGGTCAGGGCGCGGCCGCTGAAGCCGTCGAGCACTTCGGCCAGATCCTGCAGACCCGGTTTGATCGCCGCTTCCACATGGTCGGCACCGTTGCGGCGCAGGCGCTCGAGCAACTGATGCAAGGCGTTGAACCGGGTGGTAATGCCCATGAACTCGCTGTTCAGGCGACTGAGGCGACCGTTGCGCCGGCGCATGTGCGGGTCTTCGAACACGGTCACGCTGCGCAGCCCTTCCAGCCCGACCGCTTCGGCGATGAAGCGCACGTTGCTGGCCTCGAACGCCTCCGGCTTGCTGCGTCCGCGCAGGCCATCGGTGACGAACAACGCGAACACACCAAAGCGCTGATACAAGGCGTTGCGCATCGCGGCGCTGGCGGTTTGCGGCAGGATCGCGGCGCTGACCAGGGTCGAGCAGAGAATCCCCAGCGAAATTTCCAGCACCCGCCACACCGCCGCCATGAACGCACCGTCGGGATGGGCGAGCGCCGGCAAACCGACCATCGCCGCCGTGTAGCCGGCCAGCACAAAACCGTAGGCGCGGAAGTTGCGGCAACGGGCGGCGCCGGCCGAGCAGATGCCGACCCAGATCGCCAGCGAGCCGAGGAACAGTTCAGTGTTCTGGGCGAACAGCGAAATCAGCGTGACCATCATCGCCGACCCGGCCAGGGTGCCGAGGAAGCGATAGAAGCTCTTGGCGAACACCTGGCCGCTCTGCGGCTGCATGACGATGAACACGGTGATCATCGCCGTGCGCGGTTGCGGCAGTTCCAGGCGCATCGCCAGCCACAGGGTCAGGAATGCGGCAATCAACACCTTGAAGATGTAGACCCAGGTCACGCCGTCGCTGCGCGCCCAGTCGAAGAAACCCCGGCGCCATTCCAGGGAGTAGAGCCAGCGCAAAGGTGCGGGCAAGGGAGTCATTAAGGCTTGCTCAGTGGTCGAGGGCTTGAAGAAGGGCCGGGGTTTTCGGGGCGGCGGTCTGCTCAGAAGTCGGCACGTCTTTACCCGCACCAAGGCCACCGCCCAATGCCGTCACCAGTTCCGCGTGGGCACTCAACCGCGCCGCCTGCACCTGCTGTTGAACCTGCTGCTGTTTGAACAGCAGGGTCTGGGCGTTGAGCACGTTGAGGTAATCGGTGAGCCCGCGCTGGTAGGCGATCATCGCGATGTCGTAGGTCTTCTGCGCCGTGGCCACGGATTCGGCGGCGAATGTCTGCTGCTTGTCCATCGACTCGCGGCGGATCAACTGATCCGAGATGTTCTTCAGCGCATTGACCAGGGTCTGGTTGTAATGCGCGACGGCAATGTCATAACCCGCCGAGGCTTCACCCAATTCGGCGCGCAGTCGCCCGCCGTCGAAGATCGGCAGCGAGATCGCCGGCCCGACGTTGTAGTTGAGCTTCTTGCCGGTCAGGAACTCCAGCGCCCCGCCGCCGGTGGCCATGTAGCCGAGGCTGCCGACCAGATCGACGTTGGGGTAGAACCCGGCATGCGCGACATCGATCCCGCGCGCCTGCGCCGCCACTTGCCAGCGACTGGCGACCACGTCGGGACGCTGGCCGAGCAATTCGGCGGGCAATGCCGACGGCAGTTTCAGCGCCGCACCAAGCGACAAGGACGGCCGCTGCAATTGCGCGCCGGCACCCGGGCCTTTACCGGCCAGTGCGGCAATCTGGTTGCGGCTCAGGGCGATCTCTTCGTCCAGTGCATCCAGTTGCCGATGGGTTTCCGGCAGCGGGGTTTCGGCCTGGCTGACTTCAAAGTGGGTGCCGATCCCGCCGTCCAGGCGTTTCTGCGCCAGCTCAAGAATCTGCTGTTGCTGCTTGAGCGTCGCCGCGACGATGTCGCGCTGAGCGTAATGCAGCGACAGCTCGATGTAGGCGCGCACGATGTTGTTCTGCAATTCGAGCTGCGCCTGACGCGCCTCGGCCGCGCTCATGTGTGCCATATCGACGGCTCGCTCAGTGCTGTTGCTTTCACGGCCCCAAAGGTCGAGGGCGTAACTGAAACCCAGCGCGGCGTTGTTGTCCCAGGTGGTGCTGTTGGCCAGCTCACCGGGGCCGTAGAACGGGTCGGTCGGCCAGTTGTGGCGCTTGAGGGTCGACTCGCCATTGATCTGCAACGACTCGGCGGCTTCGGCGACACCGGCCAGTGACCGGGCCTGACGCACGCGTGCGGCGGCCATGGCCAGGGTCGGGCTGCCTTGCACGGCGAGGTCGATCCAATGGTTGAGTTGCGGGTCACCGTAGGCTTGCCACCATTGGGCGGTGGGCCAGTTTGCGTCACGGGCGGCGTGGGCGATGGCCTCGTCGGTGGCCAGTTCATTAGCCTCCAGAGCCTTGCCCTGCGGGGCAATTCCTCCGGTTCCAATGCAGCCGCCGAGACCTAACGAAAGAGCCAGAACACTGAGCGGCAAAAGCGCTCTGTTGATGCGACGCGGCACTGCTGCGAATTCCTGAGGTGGGAGATGTTTCGAGGTGGGCGCAATTCTAGGGGGGCGTCATTACGGCGATAAGCTGGGAATCCTGTGAATCTTTGTTACCGTTAACGAGATAATCCCTTGGTCGGGGGTCTCAGCCCCTGAAACTTCGTGTCACAATTTGCCATCTCCCTTGAGAGCACCCCATGGACACTTTGCAAAACATGCGCGCCTTCAGTTGTGTAGCGGAAGCCGGCAGCTTCACCGCCGCTGCCGTGCAGCTCGACACCACCACCGCCAACGTCTCGCGCGCGGTCTCCAACCTTGAGGCCCACCTGCAAACCCGCCTGCTGAATCGCACGACCCGCCGCATCGCGCTCACCGAAGCCGGCAAGCGCTACCTGCTGCGCTGCGAGCAGATCCTCGCCTACGTCGAAGAGGCCGAAGCCGAAGCCAGCGAAGCCCACGCGCGCCCGGCCGGACAATTGAAAGTGCACACCATGACCGGCATCGGCCAGCACTTCGTGATCGACGCCATCGCCCGTTATCGCAAGACCCACCCGGACGTGACCTTCGACCTGACCATGGCCAACCGCGTGCCGGACCTGCTCGACGAAGGCTACGACGTGTCCATCGTCCTGGCCCGCGAATTGCCGGACTCGGGCTTCGTCTCGCAACGTCTGGGCATCACCTACAGCATCGTCTGCGCCTCCCCGGCCTACGTAAAAGCCAACGGCTGCGCACAAAAACCCAGCGACCTGCTGAACCACGCCTGCCTGCGCCTGGTGAGCCCGGTGATCCCCCTGGAAAAATGGGCCTTCGACGGCCCTGACGGCCAGGAAATGGTCACCATCAACAGCTCGCCTTTCCTGGTGAACTCCGCCGACGCGATGAAAAGCGCGATCACCAGTGGCATGGGCGTCGGCGTTTTGCCGGTGTACGCCGCGATTGAAGGCTTGCGCAACGGCTCGTTGGTGCGGGTCATGCCGAACTATCGCTCGCAGGAACTGAACCTGTACGCGATCTATCCGTCGCGGCAGTATCTGGATGCGAAGATCAAGACCTGGGTTGAATACCTGCGTGGGTCGTTGCCGGAGATATTGGCGGGGCATCAGGCGGAGTTGGCGGCTTATGAGCTGAGTGGGAGCCTGGCGGGGGTGCGAGTGGCGAATTGAGTTGGCCGGTCTGAAAAATGGGGGAATACGGAGGGCGCCAACCCCTCACCCTAGCCCTCTCCCAAGGGAGAGGGGACCGACCGAGTTGTTTGGGAGAGGTACGCCGACGTGAAATACCGAGGTGAACTCAGGTTCTAAAACGCACATAACTCCGCTTCCGCGTCCCCCACTCAACACAATGAGCGTTAGCTCGAGTACCGCTTTTGACGTGCCGGCCCCTTCGGCAGGCTGAGTGGAGGGATTCATCCGGGGGGTGGGAGCGCAGCGACCGTGCGGCGCAGCCGCATGCATCGAGAGGAGGTGCAGCGAAGCAAACCGTAGGCGATGCCCCCGGATGAATTCCGGAACGAAGGAACACCGAGCCAAAGCGAGGTGCCGAACGCCGGGGCCCAGCGTTTTTGGTTACTTTTTTGGCGTTTGAAAAAAGTGACTCGCCGTAAGGGCGAAACCCTAAGAAGCCGTTACCGCAGCAACAGATATTCACCCAAAACCCCAAGAGCCTGGTCGGCCCAGAGGCCGCCAAGACAACCTCAAACAGAAAATGTTAGCTTGCTTGGCAATCACATCAGCCGCCAAGCCCGAGCCCAATGCCAATGAAAAAAACAGTCCTGGCCTTCAGCCGCATCACCCCGCCCATGATCGAACGCCTGCAACAGGACTTCGACGTCATCGTCCCCAACCCGAAAAACGGCGACATCAACGCCCAGTTCAACGAAGCCCTGCCCCACGCCCACGGCCTGATCGGCGTCGGTCGCAAACTCGGCAAGGCCCAACTGGAAAACGCCGCGAAACTCGAAGTGGTCTCCAGCGTCTCCGTCGGCTACGACAACTACGACCTCGCCTACTTCAACGAACGCGGGATCATGCTCACCAACACCCCGGACGTCCTGACCGAAAGCACCGCTGACCTGGCCTTCGCCCTGATCATGAGCAGCGCCCGCCGCGTCGCCGAACTGGACGCCTGGACCAAGGCCGGCCAATGGCAGGCCAGCGTCGGCGCACCACTGTTCGGTTGCGACGTACACGGCAAGACCCTGGGCATCGTCGGCATGGGCAACATCGGCGCCGCCGTCGCCCGTCGCGGACGTTTCGGTTTCAACATGCCGATTATCTACAGCGGCAACAGCCGCAAGACCGAACTGGAACAGGAACTCGGCGCGCAATTTCGCAGCCTTGACCAACTGCTGGCCGAAGCCGATTTCGTCTGCCTGGTGGTGCCGCTCAGCGACAAGACCCGCCACCTGATCAGCCATCGCGAACTGGCGCTGATGAAACCTGACGCGATTCTGGTGAACATCTCCCGTGGCCCGGTAGTCGACGAGCCGGCACTGATCGAAGCCCTGCAAAACAACCGCATTCGCGGTGCCGGCCTCGACGTCTACGAGAAAGAACCGCTGGCCGAGTCGCCGCTGTTTCAGTTGAAAAACGCTGTCACCCTGCCACACATCGGCTCGGCGACGAATGAAACCCGCGAAGCCATGGCCAACCGCGCACTGGCCAACCTGCGCAGCGCGCTGCTCGGCGAACGGCCGCAGGATCTGGTCAATCCACAAGTCTGGCGCGGATAAAAAAGTACGGGCAAGTGCATGACTGCACTTGCCCGTTAGTTACGCCATACACAAATTGAAATTGAACAGCAAACCAATTCAAACAACAGCATTATAAGCTCTCCCTGGCTGCCGAATTATCGACAAACGCTATGGAGAACTTAAATCTTGAACATCCTGACGACCGACAAAATCATCCGCTACAGCAAAGTCATATTAATGGCTTACATCAGTTTCTTTGGCGTACTGGTGATGATCCACAATTTCACCGACTATGACTCAAACTACACTTACGTTTCCCATATCCTGAGCATGGACACGACCACCAGCAGTGAAAACATCAAGTATCGAGCCATTGACTCGCCAATGATTCACCACCGGATCTACTGGTTCATCATCACGATGGAAGTCACCTATACGGTGCTGTGCCTGATAGGCACCTATCAGCTATATCGAAACATCAACGCCTCGGCAGAGTTATTTCACGAGGCAAAAAGTTTCTCGATCATGGGAATACTGGCCGCAATATTCATTTACTACGTCTGCCTGCAAACTGTAGGTGTGGAATGGTTTGACATGGACACCTCTCAATCCTGGAATGCCAAGGACTGGGCACGGCATATTGTTGACTTTATATTCCCGGTGATGATTTACATCACATTGAAAGTCGAGCGCTGAAGTTCAGCGCTCGTTTATCTCACGCCAACTTTCCTTGTACCGGCGACACTAGCGCCTTCGGTTTACGAAACACCAACACATTGCCCAGCATCACCAGCACCAGTCCCGCCAACGCCGGCGCCGTCCATTGATAGCCTTCGGCAAAGGCCGATACGTTCAGCGCCACCACCGGAAACAGCACCGTGCAATAAGCCGCGCGCTCTGGTCCCATACGACCGACCAGTGTCAGGTACGCGGTGAAGCCGATCACCGACCCGGGAATGACCAGGTACAGCAAGGCGCCGATGTAGCGCGACGTCCATTCCATCTCGAACGGAATGCCCTTGACCAGGCACCACACCGACAGCATCGCTGCACCGTAAGCCATACCCCACGCATTGGTCGTCAGCGGCTTGAGGCCAGCCTTCTGTTGCAGGCTCGAGAGCATGTTGCCCGCCGAGAAACACAAGGTGCCGCAGAGTGCCAGGCCAAGGCCGAGCAGAGTTTGCGGACTGGCGTGATGCCCGGCCAGCTCAGGCCAGAACAACAGGCCCAGACCGCCAAGTCCCAGCGCCCCGCCCATCAGCACATTACGCGCGATACGCTGGCCGAAGAACACTCGCGCATTCAGCGCATTCCACAAGGTCGCAGTAGAGAACACCACCGCCACCAGACCGCTGGGAATCCATTGGCTGGCAGTCAGAAAGCACATGAAATTGACGCAGAACAGGCACAAGCCCTGCGCGACACAGATCAGATGCCCGCGCCGGTTCATCGGTTGCAGGCGCCGGCTGATCAGCAACAGCGCAAACAGCACCAGCGCGGCGAGACCGAAGCGATAGACGATCGACACCGGAATCGCCACCACGCCCAGCTGCCACTTCAAGGCGATCCAGGTGGTGCCCCAGATCAGCACGGTCAACAAATACAACGACAGGTTCATGGCAGACACTCCTCGATTGGGTTTCAGTGTCTGCTGAGGACGACCTTTCACGCTTGCAAAAAATTGCTCTTTTTAACTACCCGCACTGCACGAAGTATTCAAGACTGCGGGGATGTGAGAACAGGCGGTGAGTCTCAACGAGAACATCACCAGAAAGCCCGGTACCAATACAATTTGCGCAACAACGTTGCAGACCGACTGGATCTGCAACGTTCTGGGCCATCCGAAAAACTATACTTTCCACGTATAACCTTCAAAACCATCGACAGTGGGGCCGGAATAATCGAGTGTGTAAAACATAGACAACCAACCAATGCTGTCCCACTGACTATCACGAATTGAGTAGTCGAACTGACCGTCACTCACGTTGATTTCATCCACAAATCGACCATCCTGATTGAAAATCTGGACAACTGCGTTGAACGTGGAAATCAATTTGCATCTGATGCGCAGAATTCGCTCCTCCGATTTCAGGGTAACCTTCATTTGTGCGCGCACACCTTCGGACATGGGGTCACCAGAAAACTCAAGCACATTGCCTAGGAATCCAGCGGCAGTTTCCGTCGGTGTAGCATTACGACAGTTCAATGGAACATCTGCAGCTCCCCATGTCGTTTTTAGTTCAATATCAAAATGGGCAAGCTTGAGGATCTGATGCCGGCCTGGAGTCACGCCTTCAAATCCTTCCTCCCACAATTTTTCTTCCGCCATGATGTTTCACCTTTTAGACCTGGATCGTGAACCCACATCTAATGCTTATTCACCGCATCTACCAACTGTCAGTTCTGACAGTCTTAAAGTACTAAACGCACTAAAAAACCAACCGTTGATACTTTTTTCATGACTTGCGAAAACTTGCGGTTTTTAAGAGGCACAGGCTGGCAGCGCAGAATCTACGGAGTAGGATGCAAGGCGTTGAAGAGAACCGACTATGGCCGCCATCGATACCCTGCAAGTCTTTCAAGCCCTCAACAATTCGCTCAATGCACGCCTGGTGCACAGCGCCGAGTTGGGTGACGGCCTGTCTGCAGCTTTGTGGACCAATCACCACGACGCCCAGGAATACGAAGCGCCGAGCCATCACACCCTCTCCTGCTACATCGCCGGCGGCACCGGCACCTTCCGTCGTGGCGAACCCGGCCACAAGGGCGGCCCGGACAAGCTGTGCATCCTGCCGGCCGACCACGAATCGGGTTGGGTCATTAACGGCGACATTCGTCTGGCTCACCTGTATTTCAGCGCCGAACAATTTGCCCTGGGGTGCGTCACGCTGCTGGATCGCGAGCCCCGGGAAATGCAGCTTCGCGAACAGACGTTTCTGGAAGATCCACAACAGGCCCAACGGTTTCGCCAGTTACTGACCTTGAACTGGGACGAACCCGGCGAACGTCTGCTGACCAGCAGCCTGGCCCACGAACTGATCAGCCATACCCTGTTGAGTCAGGTCGGGGTACGTCAGGGCTTGCGTCTCAAGGGTGGACTGGCGCCGCATCAACGTCGGCAACTGGTGGAATTCATCGACAGCCAACTGGCCGAGCCGATCAGCCTCGGGCAACTGGCCGGGTTGTGTGCGTTGTCGGAATACCACTTTGCGCGGATGTTCCGGGTGAGCTTCGGTCTACCGCCGCATCAGTATGTGTTGGCACGGCGTTTGAGCCGGGCCCGGGAGTTGTTGCGCGGGACAGCGTTGCCGTTGGGCGAGATTGCCCTGGCGTGCGGATTTGCCAGTGCCAGCCATTTCACCAACCGCTTTCGCCAGGTGCTGGGTGGAACGCCCGGCGAGTATCGCCAGGCGTTTTTGCGCTGATCAGAACTCCAGCGTGCTCGACAACGAAATCTGCCGCGAGTCGCCCATCGACACAAAGAACCGGCTCGCCGCCGAGGTGTAGTAGGTGCGGTCGAACAGGTTCTTCACGTTGAGCTGGAACTTGACCTTCTGCCCCTCAACCTTGGTGTCGTAGGTGGCGAACGCATCGGCCACGGTGTAGCTCGGCAGATCGAAATCATTCACTGCGTTACCCGCTCGTTCACCGACATAGCGCGCACCGGCGCCGACCCGAAGTTGATCGCCACCGATCACGCTGCCGAAGTCGTAGACCGCCGACAGCGAGCCGGTATTTTTCGCCACGTTCTGCAGCCTGTTGCCTTTGTAGTCCGGATCTTCCGTAACCTCGGCGTCGGTGTAGGCGTAACTGCCGATCATGCTCCAGCGGTCGCTGAGCTGGCCGGTCAGATCCACTTCCAGGCCACGGGAGCGCACTTCACCGGCGGCGCTGTAGATCGTGGTCGGGCCTTCGGCGTTGGCCACCAGCACGTTGCGTTTCTTGATGTCGAACAGCGCGATGTTGCCGGTGATGCGACCCGGCATGTCGAGGCGTGCGCCCAGCTCCCAGGACTTGGCCTCTTCCGGCGCAATGCTGCCGTCGAGCACGGTGCTGCTACCACTCAACGGAGCGATGGTCGAGTTCGGTTTGAACGATTCGGTGTAGCTGCCGTAGAACGACAGTTCGTCGGTGTAGCGATACACCAGACCCGCGCGCGGCACCCACTTCTGGCCGTTGCTGTCGGTGTTGGCCTTGAACGGCACGCCTTTTCCGGCGTACTGGTCGTACTCCTGGAAGCGCCCGCCGGCCACCAGAATCCACTGGTCATTGAGGTGGATCGAGTCCTGCAGGAACACCGAATCACTGCGCAGCAGATCGGTTTGCGCACTGTCCGCCGGGCTGACGGTGGTGCCTTCGACTTCGCGGCCGTAGACCGGATTGACGTAGCTGAAGGTGCTCAGGCTTTTCTGGCGGATCAGGTCGGCGCGGTAGATCTTGCGGTATTCGTCGTCGACGCCGAACACCAGGTCATGCTGCATGCCCAGCACGTTGACCTTGCCTTCGAGGCTGGCGGTGGTGAAGCGGTCGGTGCTGATCGCGCCCTGGGTGCCGTCCATGCTGCGGGTCAAGGTGCCTTTTTTGGTGTCGATCGCGGTTACGCGGACTTGGCTGGCATCGTAGGTTTCGCGGTTCCAGCTGTAGCCGAAATGGGCTTTCCAGTCGTCGTTGAGTTCGTGGTCGGCCTCGAAGTGATATAGATCCGAACGCCCTTCCATGTCGTTGAATTTTTCGTCGAGACGTTCGTTGCGCGAGATATCCAGCGGATGGTTGGTGCGCGGATCGATCAGGGTTCCACGATCGAATGGGGTCAGGAATTCGCGGTGCTCGTAGGCAAACAACAGCTTGGTGCGCTCGCCATACCAGGCCAGCGACGGCGCAATCAGCGATTCACGGTGAGTACCGAAGTTGCGCCAGTAATCTTCGTCTTCGTGGTCCAGCACCATGCGATACGCGAGACCGGAATCCCCCAGCGCACCGGTGCTGTCGAAGGAGCCGCCGCTGCCATTCTTGCCGTCACCGTAGGTCGAGCCGCGCAGGGTCAGCGCGTTGTACTGAGTCAGCTCAGGCTTCTTGCTGACCATGTTGACCACGCCGCCCGGGTCCTGAATCCCGTAAAGCAGCGAGGCCGGGCCCTTGAGCACTTCGACGCGATCCACGGTCGCGTTCATGCCACGGCCCTGCACCACCGGCATGCCGTCGCGCATGATCGAGCCGTTGCGGTTGTCGCCGAAGCCGCGGGTCATCACCGAATCCTGGGTGCTACCCAAGGTGTTGCCCTGGGTGATGCCGCTGACGTTGGCCAGTGCATCATCGAGATTACGCGGAGCCTGATCGCGAATGACCTGGGCCGGAATCACGTTGACGGTCTGGGGGATTTCCTGAAGCGAAGCGGAAGAGCGCATCACCGAACTGGTTTCCGGTGGCTGGTAGCTCATCGGCTGGTTGGCCACCGAGGTGATGGTGGTCGCACCGAGGTTCAATGCGCCAGCGGTCGGTTGCGGCTCAAGCGCCAGGGTGTGGCTGTCGGTGCGGCGGAAGGTCAGGCCAGAGCCGGTGAGCAGACGTTGCAGCGCCTGTTCGGCACTCATCTGGCCGTTGATCGGCGGTGCGGTCAGGCCGTAAGGGGCTTCATCGGTGTAGACCACGCTCTGCCCGGTCACGCGACTGAAGTCGCTCAGGGCTTGCGGCAGCGGTTTGGCAGCCAGAGAAAAACTGAATTGCTTTTGCAGCTGACTGCTGACGGATTCAGCGGCCAGCGCCACGCTCAGCGGCAACGGGGCCAATGCCGAAAAACTCAAGGCCGAAACGCCTAACCACTGTTTGACCGAACCCGATTTTGCCCTGGACTTCATTGCTCATGACCTGTGTAGAACCGCAACGGATGCGAATGACTCGCAGTTTCAGTCACTACACGGATGGCGTCGGGATTTACCTCACCACAAATTTGAAAATATTTTCAGCGCAGGATGATCAGCTTGCCCAACACCTGATGCTGCTCGAATCCCAGAACCCCCTGCAGCGAATTCAGCACGGCTTGCGGATCCTTGCTCGGAAAGCTGCCGCTGACCTTGCGCGCGCCCAGTTCGTCGTTGAGCAACACGATGCGCCCGGGGTAATAACGCCGCAGATCCTGCACCACATCGGCCAGTGTCGACTTGTAGTAAGTCAGCCAGCCCTGACGCCATGCCAGTTGCGCTTCACTGTCCACGGCGTGGAGTTTTTCCGCGGTGCCTGCGCCGTACGCCACTTGCTGGCCAGCGGTCAGAACCTGCTGTTGGCCATCGCGGGATGGCGTCACGCCGACGCGTCCGGACAGCACTGTCACTTGGGCACCTTGCGGTTGCAGGCGCACTTCGAACTGCGTGCCCAACACTCGCGCCTGGCCTTTCTCGGCCTCCACCACAAAAGGATCGCCCGTGTGAGTCACGCTGAAAAATCCGGCGCCCCGGCGCAGTTGCACATGCCGCTCGCCGTGACTGAAATCCACGGCGATGGCGCTGTCGGCGTCCAGCGTCACCTGCGATTGATCGGCGAGGATCACGGTGCGGATCTCGCCCGGTGCCGACACGTAATCGGCGCCCAGATCATCGATCCAGCGCTGCGGCTGCCAACCTGTGCCGAGGCTGATCATCAACAACAGACAGGCCGCCATGGCCAGCGCGCCGGCCCAGCGTCGAACCGGTACACGGCGCGGTTGGTCCATCGCATTGAGCAAACCCTGCAACGCCAGCGCGTCTTCATCGGCCAGAGTGCGCGCCGGCCCTTCGCTCAATTCCCAAACCACCTGCGCCTGGGCGTAGGCCTCGGCGTGAGCCGGGTCAGCGTGCAGCCACTGGCTGAAGGTCAGTTGATCACCGGTGCTCGGGCGGTCGTGCAGCAGGCTCAGCCAGGCAAAAGCGGCCTGTTCCTGCGCGGGCGTCGGTACGACGCGTTCGGTGTTGTTCACGGTGCTTTCCCTGGCATGCGTGGCGCGGGTTCGCGCAGGCTGGCCTTGCAGGCCTCGAGGGCGCGCATCATATGTTTTTCCACAGCGCTTTGGGACAGGCCCATGGCCTTGGCGATCTCGGCGTACTTGCGCCCGTGGATGCGATTGAGCAAAAAGATCTGCCGCGTGCGCTCGGGCAGCGCGCGCAACGCCGCCTCGACGTGGCGCAAATCGTTGCCCGCTTCGAGCGCCGCCTGCGGTTCGCTGGCGCTGCTGTCCGGCTCGTCCGGTTGCCAGCCTTCGGTGACTCGAACTCGCGCGCCTTCGCTGCGCAAATGGTCGATGGCGATATTGCCGGCGCAGCGCAAAAGATAAGTGCTGAGTTCTTCGACCTGCACCAGCGGCCGACGCCAGAAACGCAGGAACAGGTCCTGCACCAGATCCGCCGCGGTCGCCCGGCAACCGACGCGCCGGCTCACCAGCGCTTCCATCTGCGAACGCTGGGACAGGAACACCTGAAGAAAATGCGCACGGGCGCCATGGGGCTCGTCGTCACGGTGTTCGGGAGGATGGCCGATCAGCATGTCACCACCACGCCCATGCGGCGACGGGCGCAGCCAACAGGCTCAACGCCGCCAGCGACAATGCCAGTTTTGGTCGGTACGGCATCAGCAGCACCAGCAACAATGCGCTGAACATCGACACGGCGAACCAGTCGACCAGACCAAATCCCCAGTCTTTGGCAGCCACGGCGGCCCAGAGTGAAAGGCACAGCAGCAACCAACCGGCGAGCTTCAGATTTCTAACTCGTCGGGATGAGGGCTTGCGACCCAGCAGCTCATCGTGATGCCGTGGCATCGACAGGCACAACGCTGTGAATCCGACGTAACACAGCAACAGCGCCAGCAACATCAGCGCGTCCCCTGCTCAAGCGTGATCGGCCGGGTCGTTTCACGACGTGTTTTTTCCACTCGGACGGTGTGAGCGGCACGCTGCATTTTCCAGGCAGCCCACGCCAGAAGCAGACCGGCAGCAAGACAGGTCAGGTCGAAACCGGCCAATGCCCAGTCCTTCTGCGCCAGCGTGACGCCGAGGTGATGCGCAGTGGTCAACGCGTTGAGCAACGGCACCGTGGTGAACAGCAGCGCTGCCAGCGTCAATTGTTCGACCCAGGCTTTGCGACCGGGCCGGAGCAACGCATGCACCAGGCTCAATGTCCAAGCGATGAAGAATGTGTTCACTTCCCAGTTGGCTCGGCCGTCGAGACTCAGTGGCAACAGACGGTTGGCCCAGAAGAACGCCGCCACCGCACCGATCAGCCCGGCCATGCTGGCGATGTTCAGCACTTCGACCAGCCGCAGTTCGAACGGCATCACCCCGGTTTTGGCGTGTTTGAGCTGACGCTTGCCGAGCCAGATCACCAGTCCGGTGCCGATCATTGCCGTGCCGGCCAGGCCGCAGATGAAATACAGCCAGCGCAGCACCGGGCCGGCGAAGTGGCCGATGTGCAGACCATAAAAACTGCCGGCAATCGCCATCGGCAGCGGCTTGGCCGGAGTCGCATCGAGGATTTGCCCGCTCACTCCATTGAAGGTCACGTCGTTACCGTATTCGTAGGTGATCCTGTCGGAGCTGGCACGCGCCACCTGCACGGAGGCATTGGCGTCGCCGGGGTTGATCACGGTCACCCGCGCAACATTACCACCGCCCAATTGTTCGCTCGCACGCGCCAGCAGCGGCGCCATTGCAGGTAATGTGGCGGGTATGCCTGCGCGCTCCGGTGTGGGCGCTTCGGGAAACACTTCGTCGTAAAACGCACTGCGATCGCTGCCATAGGACACCAGGAGGCTCGCCGGCATCACCATCGCCATGAAGATCACCAGACTGCTGTAGGTGATCATCAGGTGAAAAGGCAGCACCAGCACGCCCACCGCGTTATGTCCGTCGAGCCAGGAGCGCTGGCCTTTGCGCGGACGGAAGGTAAAGAAGTCCTTGAAGATTTTCTTGTGGGTAATGATGCCGGTGATCAGTGCGATGAACATCACCATCGCAGCGCTGGTCGCCAGCCAGCGACCCCACGGATAAGGCATTTGCAGCTGGAAGTGAAAGCGGTAGAAGAACTCGCCGCCAAAGCTTTTGCGCACGGGCACTTCGGCACCGGTCTGAGCGTCGAGGATCTTTTCGGTGAATCTGCCGCGCTCGCCGGGTCTGGCCGGGGCTTGCTGCCAACTTACAGATATTCCGGGATCGCGCGCATCGGGAAGCGTGATCTGCCAGCTCGGCGCGTCGGGTGCACGCTGCTGCAGATAGGTTTGAGCAAGCGTCAGGCTCGCGGCGGCATCGAGCGGGCGTGACGGGATTTCCGGCTGCATCCAGTGATTGATCTCGTCCTTGAAATAGGCCAGCGTCCCGGTCAGGAAAATCGCGAACAACAGCCAGCCGAAGACCAGCCCGGTCCATGTATGCAGCCAGGCCATCGCCTGCCGAAAACCCTCTTTCATGCCAGACCCAGACCGCGCGCAGCCCCGGAAACAGTCGCCAGAATCACGCTCGGCACCAGCAGACCGACCCACGCCGACCACGCCGTGCGACAGGCGAAACACCAGAGCACCGCCACCAGATAGACCAGAAACGAAACGGTCATGCCGGTCACCACCGCCTCGGCACGGTTCAGCGGCAGCCACAGCGTCAGCGTGACACTGGCCAGCGCCGCGACCAGATAGCCGCCAAACACCGCCGCGAGCACCCGCGAAGTGACGGCCAGACGATAGGACATGGGGAGTGCGGCGAGTTTGGCTTTCATGTTTCGACCCTGAAACGATTAACGTCCGACCAAGACGCCGAACGACAGGTGAGCAATATTAATGATAAATATTCTCATACGCAAAAGAGTCTGATTGCCGGGCATCCCTGACAGCCCTACAATGCGAACCATTCTTGTTCTCTAACGCATCCCGCATGCGCCCGGAGTGATGCCGTTGTCGTCCGCCCATCCTGTCGAATCGCTCTACCAGGCCCACCACAGCTGGCTCACCGGCTGGCTGCGGCGCAGACTCGGCTGCCCGGACAGCGCCGCCGACCTGGCCCAGGACACCTTCATTCGGCTGCTGACCGCCCGCGAGCCGGCGGTGATCATCGAGCCGCGCGCATTCCTCACCACCTTGGCCAAGCGCGTGCTGTTCAACCATTACCGCCGCCAGGACCTGGAGCGCGCCTATCTCGACACCCTCGCGCAGATGCCGGAAATGGTCGCGCCTTCAGAAGAAGAGAAAGCGATCATCCTGCAAACCCTGATGGAGCTGGATCAGTTGCTCGATGGTCTGCCGCGCGCCGTCAAACGCGCATTTCTGATGGCGCAGGTCGATGGCCTGACCTATCCGCAGATCGCCACCGAACTGGGCATTTCCGTCGCCACGGTCAAACGTCATCTGAATAAAGCGGCGATGCGCTGCTACTTCGCCCTGTGAACCCGCCGATGGATTTTTCCGCGCAGGTCGCCGAACAGGCGGTGCACTGGTTGCTGGAAATGCAGCAGGGCCCCTTGAACCCGCGTCAGCAACAAGCCTGGCAGCAATGGATCGACGCCCACAGCGAACACCGCCGCGCTTGGGAGCACATTCAGCGAGTCAATTCGCGGTTGCGCGGGTTGTCGTCGCCACTGGCCCACGCCGCGTTGAATGCGCCGAAGTCCGGCAGCCGTCGTCAGGCACTCAAATTTTTGCTGATTCTCGGCGCTGGCTCGGCGGTGACCTGGGGCATGCGCGAGCACAATCCTCTGCCATCGCTGCTGGCCGATTACCGCAGCCCGATCGGTCAGCGACGCAAGATCTCGCTCGGCGCCGGCGGCCAATTGCAGCTCAACACCGCCAGCGCGGCGGATGTCCGGGGCGATGGCCTGATCCGCCTGCTCGAAGGCGAAATGCTGCTGACCGCCACTCAATCCTTCGAAGTGCAAACCGCCCAAGGCCTGTTGAAAACCCAGGGTGCGCGGATCAACGTGCGGCAGTTTGCCGACCGTACACAGATCGCACTGTTTGAAGGTCGGGTCGAATTGAACGCGCAAGGTCGCGCGCCGATGCTGCTGCCGGTCGCCCGACAACTGAGTTTCAGCGCCACCTCCATCATTGACGCCAAACCACTGGACGCCAACAGCGGTGCCTGGGCCGACGGCATGCTGGTGGCCGCACACATGCGCCTTGGCGATTTCCTCGATGAACTCGGTCGCTACCGTCGCGGGCAGCTCCATTGCGATGCGAAAGTCGCTGATTTACTGATCTCCGGGACTTATCCACTGGACGACAGCGAGCGGATTCTCGACCTGCTGGAAATCAGCCTGCCCGTGAAAGTGAAGCGTTTTACTCGCTATTGGGTGACGGTCGAAGCCAGAGCCTGATCGCTCCCACGCTCTGCGTGGGAACGCAGCCCCGGGACGCTCCGCGTCCCCCGTAAAAATAAATGAGCCGTTTTTCAGATCTGGCGTGACAGAGAAGGAAAGCCCCCTTGATTCAACCTTCTCAGGACTGTCCTTCATGCAACCCACCCGCCTCACGCCGCTGGCCCGAACCCTGCGTAACCTCGTCCTCGGCGCCAGCCTGAGCTTCAGCGCCCTGCCCCTTGCGCAGGCTGCCGACACCAAGGCTTATCACATCGCCCCGTCGTCGTTGGAGAACGCCCTCAACCAGTTCGGCCGTGAAGCCGGTGTGCTGATTTCGTTCGGCTCGCAAGTCACCAGCGGCGTGCAGAGCCGTGGCCTAGAAGGCAGCTACACAGCCGAGCAAGGTCTGAACGCGCTGCTCGAAGGCACTGGTCTGCAAGCCCGCGCCGAAGGTGGCAATGCCTTCAGCCTGCAACCGTCGAACGACGGCGCACTGGAGCTGGACACCTCGAGAGTGGTCGGCGACTGGTTGGGTGAAGCGGCGCAGGTCAACGTCTTCGAACATCCCGGTGCCCGTGACGTGATCCGCCGCGAAGAATTCGAACGCCAGGGCGCGACTCAGGCCCGCGATGTGCTCAACCGCATTCCCGGGGTCAACGCGCCGGAAAACAACGGCACCGGCAGCCACGACATGGCGCTGAACTTCGGTATTCGCGGTCTCAACCCGCGCCTTGCCGCACGTTCGACGGTGTTGATGGACGGCATTCCGGTGCCGTTCGCGCCTTACGGTCAGCCGCAGTTGTCGTTCGCGCCGATCAGCATGGGCAACATGGATGCGGTGGACGTGGTGCGCGGCGGCGGCGCCGTGCGTTACGGCCCGCAGAACGTCGGCGGCGTGGTCAACTTTGTGACCCGGGCGATTCCGGACGAGCCGACCGTCAAGGGCGGCTTCCAGACCGAAACCAGCCCATCGTCCAGCCACGACGGCTTCAAGACCAGCGCCAACCTGCTGGCCGGCGGCACCAATGCCAACGGCCTGGGCGGCGCTCTGCTGTACTCCGGCACTCGAGGCGGCGACTGGCGCGAACACAGCGACACGGAAATCGACGACCTGATCCTCAAGGGCAAATACCAGCTCGACGAAGCCAACAGCTTCAACGCCATGGCCCAGTATTACGAAGGCAAGGCCGACATGCCGGGCGGCCTGAACGTCGCCGATTACGATGCCGACCCGTATCAGTCGACCCGGCCGAAAGACCAGTTCTGGGGCCGTCGCACGATGTTCAATGTCGGCTACCGCTATCAGGAAGACCGCCGCGAATTCACCGCCAATACTTTCTTCACCAAGACCCTGCGCAGCGGTTATCTGGACCAGGGCACCTTCCTCTCCCTGTCGCCGCGCGAGTATTGGGTTCGCGGTCTGGAAACCCGTTTCGCTCAAGGCTTCGACCTCGGCGCCACCAGCCATGAAGTCGGCGTCGGCTATCGCTATATCAACGAGGCCGGCCACGAACTGCGCTATCGCACGCCGATCAGCAGCAATGAGTACCCGACCACCAATAGCCGCAATGACCGCGACACGCGCGGCGGCACCGAAGCCAATGCGTTTTTCGTCGATGACCGGATCGACATCGGCAAGTGGACGATCACCCCGGGTGTGCGCTACGAGATGATCGAATCGCAACAGACCAACAACCTGACCAACGTCAAATACAAGGGTGACTACAACACCGCGCTGCCGGCGCTGAACGTGCTGTATCACCTGTCCGACAGCTGGAACCTGTACGCCAACACCGAAGGTTCGTTCGGTAGCGTGCAATACAGCCAGATGCCCAACCGCGTCAGCAGCGGCGAAGTGAAACCGGAGAAGGCCCGAACCTGGGAACTCGGCACCCGTTACGACAACGGTGCGCTGCGAGCGGAGATCGGCGCATTTCTGATCAACTTCGACAACCAGTACGAAAGCAACCAGACCAATGATTCGGTAATCGCCCGTGGCGAAACCCGGCATCAGGGCATCGAGACCAGCATCAATTATGCTCTCGACGACTTGAGCCCGGCGCTGGCCGGCTTCGATGTTTACGCCACTTACGCCTATGTGAACGCGACCATCCGCGAAGACGGGCCGAACAAGGGCAATCGTGTGCCGTTCTCGTCGAAACACAAAGGCACGATCGGCGTCGGTTACACCGAAGGGCCATGGAAACTCAACCTGGACAGCAGCTTCCAGAGCGACCAGTTCGCCGACAACGCCAACACCTCGAAAGAAAGCGCCGACGGCAGCACCGGCAAGATCCCCGGCTACATGCTGTTCAGCAGCCGTGCCGGTTATGACTTCGGCCCGCAGCTGTCGGACCTGAACGTGGCGGTGGGGGTGAAGAACATCTTCAACACGCAATACTTCACCCGCTCGTTCGATGACAACAACAAGGGCAAGTATGTCGGCGAGCCGCGCACGGTGTACGTGCAGACCTCCGTGGCTTTCTGATCCTGTTGAAAACAGAAAGGGCCTGCAATTGCAGGCCCTTTCTCATTGGGTGGCTTGGAAAATCAGCGCATCAACTGTTGATCGCTGCCTGTTCGTTCTCGTCAAACTCCTCCGCCAATAGCTTGTCATTGGCTTTGCTTGTGAATGGCACCACAGCGGCTCGCGGTTTGCCGCGCAGTTTGCCAAACAGGTGCTCCAGCGCGTGCTCCAGTTTTTCGGCTGCACCATCGATCGCCTGTTCCAGCGAATCGGCTTTGTGGGTGACGGAAATCGGTTGATGGCCTTTTGGCCGCGCTTCCAGTTGGCAGCGCAAATCATGAGGACCTGGTTTGTCACCGTTCTCGTCGCTCAGGTGGACTTCGACACGGGTCAGGTCTTCCTCATAACGGTCGAGCGTGCTCTCAATTGTGGTGCGTACCCACTCCTCCAGTCGTTTGCTGCTTTGAATATGGTTGTCGCTGTTGACTTGGATTTGCATAGTTCATCCCTTATTTCAGCTAGCTCGCAAGAGGCCTGGAACAGGATTTCGTGACCTCTTGATTACAACAATCGGCCCGCCGGACGAACATTTCAACCCCTGAAAAAAGATAAATATTCATTCGCAAAAAAAGCCGGACAACCGAGTAAAGCGCTGGTAAGGTCGGGAGTTGGGTTGCCCCGCCACCCCGAAAAATCTGCTCACAATTGGCCATCACCCAACGGGTGCAGGCTGCGAAAAATCCCCGCCTCTTCCACCAGCCAGTCATGCACCGCCCGCACCCCCGGATGGCTCAGGGCCCCCGGCGCATAAAGCAAGACATAGCGCTTGTGATTGGGCACCGAAATCCCGAACGGCACGATCAACGTCCCCCGCTCCAGCTCATCGTTGAGCAACGTGCGTCGGGCAATCGCCACGCCCATGCCGGCAATCGCCGCTTCGATGGTCAGGTGGTTGCGATTGAACGTGTGCCCGCGCCGCACATCGGCACCCTCGAAACCGATGGCATGCAGATAAAACTCCCACTCCGCGTATTCATAGCTGCCGCGCCAGGCGGTGATGTCATGCAACAGCGGGAAGTGCACCAGATCCGCCGGCCCGTGCAGCGGCGGCCGTCCGCGCAACAGGCCCGGTGCGCACACCGGAAATATCTGCTCGTCGAGCAAGGCTGTGGATAACAGTCCCGGATAACTGCCGTCGTTCAGGTCGATCGCCAGGTCGAAATCCCCCTCATGCAACGGCACGCTGCTGTCCTCGGCCACCAGCCGCAGCTGGATGTCCGGGTAACGCTGTTGCAGGCGCGGCAGGCGCGGGGTCAGCCATTTGCTGAGGAACGATGGAATCGAGCGCACCCGCAGAATCCCGCTGATCATCCCCGCATCCAGCCGACGCAATTCCGCGTCGATGCTGCCGTAAGCCTCGTTGACCGTGATCGCCAGTCGCTGCCCTTCCGCGCTCAACTCCACGCCTCGCGCACGGCGATGAAACAGGCGAAATCCCAGCCGCTCTTCCAGCTGTCGGATTTGCTGACTCACCGCCCCCGGCGTGATGTGCAGTTCTTCGGCACAACGGGTGAATGACAGGTGCCGCGCGGCACAGGAAAACACCTGCAGCCAGACGTAAGTCTGGGCATGCAATTGACGACTCATGGTTTAGTCCTGCTAAAGACTTACTTAGGAAGTTTCGTTAGTCACGTCGAAGCGAGGTAGGCAGTATCGCCGACATTGCGCTTGTCCTACAAAAAATGGCAGCGATTCCTACTCCATTGCTTGTAAGGGTTTAGCATGGCTATCAGTGTTTTCGATCTATTCAAAGTCGGCATCGGCCCGTCCAGTTCCCACACCGTCGGCCCGATGCGCGCCGCCGCGAGCTTCGCCCAGGCGCTGATCGACCAGCATTTGCTGAACGATGTGCAGCGGGTGGAAATCCGTTTGTACGGCTCGCTTTCGGCCACCGGTGTCGGCCATGCCACTGACCGCGCGACGGTCATGGGTTTGATGGGCGAATGGCCGGACAGCATTGATCCGTCGACCATCGAGCCGCGTATCCAGCAACTGCGCGAGACCGGCCAACTGTTTCTGGCCGGTGAACGTTCAATTGCCTTCAACTGGCAGCACGATCTCCTGCTGCTGGACGAGAGCCTGCCCTACCACCCGAACGCCATGTCGCTGACGGCCTTCGGTGCATCCGGCCAACTGTTCGAGCAAACGTACTACTCCGTCGGCGGCGGTTTCATCATCGAAGCGGCCGAAGCCGAATCCGGCGTAGCGCCGGCCGGCGATGTCGAGTTGCCTTACGAATTCTCCAACGCCGTCGAACTGCTGGCGCTGTGCAAGCAACACAACCTGCGGGTTTCAGAACTGATGATGGCCAACGAACGGGCCTGGCGCAGCGACGCCGAGATCCGCAAGGGCCTGCTGCACATCTGGTCGGTGATGCGCGAGTGCGTCGAGCAAGGCCTGCGTCACGAAGGCGTCCTGCCAGGCGGTCTGAATGTTCCGCGTCGTGCGGCGAAATTGCACCGCAGCCTGCTGGAAATCGGCAAGCCGAACGTCATCAGTTCGACCCTGTCGGCGATGGAGTGGGTCAACCTGTTCGCCCTCGCCGTCAACGAAGAAAACGCCGCCGGCGGGCGCATGGTGACCGCGCCGACCAACGGCGCTGCCGGGATCATTCCCGCCGTTCTGCACTACTACATGAAATTCAATCCGGACGTGTCCGACGACGACGTGGTTGCGTTCTTTCTGGGCGCTGCCGCCGTCGGCATCCTGTGCAAGAAAAACGCCTCGATCTCCGGTGCCGAAGTCGGCTGCCAGGGTGAAGTCGGTTCCGCCTGCGCCATGGCCGCTGCGGGTCTGGCCGATGTGCTGGGCGCTACACCCGAGCAACTGGAAAACGCCGCCGAAATCGGCCTGGAACACAACCTCGGCCTGACCTGCGACCCGGTCGGCGGCCTTGTGCAGGTGCCGTGCATCGAGCGCAACGCCATCGCTGCGGTGAAGGCGATCAACGCCACGCAAATGGCCCTGCGCGGCGACGGCAAACACTTCATTTCCCTCGACCGAGTGATCCGCACCATGCGCGATACCGGCGCCGACATGCATGACAAATACAAAGAGACTTCACGGGGCGGCCTGGCCGTGAGCTGGGTGGAGTGCTGAGGAGCACTCCCTGACCGCCCGTAACACGTGAGCCCGAGCAAGAATAATAACGAGGCAAAAACGATGACCGATGTACGCACACCTGCTGCCGAAAATCCCGCTGTAGACCGCACACGCAATAACGAAACAGCCCACAAGGGCTGGAGCAAATTCGACACCACCTGGATGCTCGGCCTGTACGGCACGGCCATTGGTGCCGGCACCTTGTTCCTGCCGATCAACGCCGGTGTTGGCGGCTTCTGGCCGTTGCTGATCCTGGCGTTGCTGGCGTTCCCGATGACCTTCTTCGCGCACCGTGGCCTGACCCGCTTCGTGCTGTCCGGCCGCTCCGGTGACATCACCGAAGTGGTGGAAGAACACTTCGGCATCGGCGCCGGCAAGCTGATCACGCTGCTGTATTTCTTCGCGATCTTCCCGATCCTGCTGGTGTACAGCGTGGCGCTGACCAACACCCTCAGCAGCTTCCTCGAACACCAGTTGCACATCGCCCCGCCACCGCGCGCGGTGCTGTCGCTGGCGTTGATCCTCGGTCTGATGGCCATCGTCCGCTGCGGTCAGAGCGTGATCGTCAAAGCCATGAGCGTGCTGGTGTATCCGTTCGTCGCCGCATTGTTGTTGCTCGGCTTCAGCCTGATTCCGAACTGGAACGGCGCGTTCTTCGCCAGTGCTCAAGAACCGATGGAAATGTCGGTGTTCCTCAAGACCCTGTGGCTGGCGATCCCGGTGATGGTGTTCTCGTTCAACCATTCGCCGATCATTTCCGCGTTCGCCGTCGAGCAGAAACAACGCTACGGCGACCAGGCCGAGCGCAAGAGCAGCGGCATCCTCGCCATGGCCCACGGCATGATGGTGGTGACCGTGATGTTCTTCTGCTTCAGTTGCGTGCTGGCGCTGTCGCCGGCGGACCTGGCAGCGGCCAAGGCGCAAAACATCTCGATCCTGTCGTACCTGGCCAACCACTTCCAGACTCCGGTCATCGCTTACGCCGCGCCGCTGATTGCGCTGGTGGCGATCACCAAATCCTTCCTCGGCCATTACATCGGCGCCAGCGAAGGCTTTCAGGGCATGATCGTCAAAAGCCTGCGCAGCCGTGGCCGGGTGATGTCGGCGAGCTGGCTGAACCGTGCGACCGCACTGTTCATGATTCTCAGCTGCTGGGCCGTGGCGACCTTCAACCCGAGCATCCTCGGCATGATCGAAACTCTTGGCGGGCCGGTGATTGCCTGCCTGTTGTTCCTGATGCCGATGTACGCAATCCGCCGTGTGCCAGCCTTGCGCCAGTATTCGGGCCAGGTGTCGAACGTGTTCGTGGTGCTGATCGGCCTGATTGCACTGTCAGCGATCATCTACTCGGTTCTGCCCTGAAACGGGCCGTAAACGAAGAAGGCGAGCCATGGGCTCGCCTTCTTTTTGGCCGGTTTCATTGTTCGACAATATTCCCGGCATGTCCCTTGCTACATCGCTGAAGGAGACAGGACCACGGAAGGGCCGATGGTCAGGTTTGGCGAACCAACCCGATCAAGGCCGGTCAACAACTGCACGTTCAATCAGGCGGTGACGCATCATGGACAATCCTTTTCAGATCATTACCGATGCCTTTGCGCCGGACTATCAGATCAACCTGAGCATTCAGGGCCTCGACGGCAGCATCATGCTGACCCTCTCCAATGGCGGCCGGATCGTCGCCAAACGGATGATCAGCGCCGAACAGCGCAATGATCCCAAGCGCCTGAAGCGCCTGGTGCAAAGCATTCAATTCGGCATCGCCATCGAGCAGGGCCACAGCGCCATGGCGATCCTCGATGCCATGACCCGCGGCGACGGAATCGCTCCGCCACCGCGTCAGGCCAAACATCAGCCCCGGCCAGCCGCTGGCGTTTAAAGTTCGCCCTTCTCCACTTCCGGATGTTCACTGGAACCCGTGCCGATCTTGCGGTGCGGGTTCTCGATTTTCACCGAAGGAAACTGCGAGGAGGCGTAACGCACCACCAGAATCGAGAATGCGAGCAGCAGAATCCCGCCGCACAGGTAAATGATCCCCATGTCCGGCGGATTGTGGTGCGAGACGTTGGAGATCAGCAGGCGCGTCAGTGCCGTAATCGCCACGTAGATCAGGAAGCGCACCGGCATGTGGTTGGTCTTGAAGTAAATCCCGACCATCGCCCCCAGTTCCAGGTAGATGAACAGCAGCAGAATGTCATCGATCTTGATGTGCCCTTCCTCGAGCATCCCGAGAAATTCCATCACCGCCGCCCAGGCGGTTACCGCACCAATGGCGAATAGCGCCAGGTAATGGAAGGTCTCGACGAACAGGTTGCCCAGGGACTCGGCCAGTTGATGCACGTTTTGCCGCAGTTTCTCGGCCCAGTTGATTTTCACGATGAAGGTTCCTTAGCCCGGTTCGAGCGGATGTTGCTTGCTGGACGTGACGGTTATTGCGCACGTACGCAGATGCATGCAGAAAAGAGGCCACGCCATCATGGCGAGCCGCCGCGAAACCCGCGCCGTGGCGTTTGGTCGCACCTGTGCGCAGGCGTCGGGCTGACAAAATCCGAATCCGGTCTACATTGAAAAGCCACTACCCAAAGCGCAGGGATTCGCTTATCCTTTTCGCTGTATATAGATACAGTAGTCGCGAAGACAACTTAATGTGAAGGCATGTGAGGTGGTGAATGGCCGTCGAAGTGGTATACCGCAGCAGCCGAGATCTGGAGCGCTTGTTCATGGATAAAGCCGAAGCTGACCGTCATGACAAAATGCTCGAACTGGCCGAACTATTGGCCGAAGTGCTGGAAAAAGCCGTTCCATCGTTGAGCGAGCAGCAAGTGGAAGAAGTTGGGATCTTCATGGCGAAGAACCGCGATGTATTCGCCCGGGCGTTCAAGAGCCAGCCTGATGCCCTGTCGGAGCTAATCAACGCACCGGCTGCACCGGTTGTGGCAACCGAGCCAGCAGACGTGGCTGAACCGGTAGAAGCGCCAGCCAAACCTGCCAAAGCGGCAAAGGCTGCGAAGTAATTGAAGCCTCTGAATTGAATAGCCCCTGAGTTGAAAGACTCAGGGGCTTTTTCATGCCCGGACGAATCTCAGCGGTACAACACCTTTTCCGCCAGTTCGTCAGCCACCCGCGCGGGTGAACGTTTTTCCGCCTGGGCGTGGGCGAAGACTTCGGTAAGGCGCGAGCTGATCTTCGACAGGTGCGCAGTGATGGTCGTCAGCTCTTCGCCCCGATGCTTGAGGGAAACGTAGATCAGCCCGCCGGCATTGATCACGTAATCCGGCGCATACAGGATGCCGCGCCGTTCCAGTTGATCGGCGACGTCCAGGTGCGTCAGCTGATTGTTGGCCGAACCCGCCACCGCCGAGCAGCGCAACTGGGTGACCGTGTGGCTGTTGAGCACACCGCCCAAACCGCACGGCGCGAGAATGTCGCATGGCGTGCTGAGCAACGCGTCGTTGGCGATCGGATGGGCGTTGAGCTGCTCCATCGCCAGTTGCACTTTGCCGTGGTCGATGTCGCTGACCAATAGTTCGGCACCGGCAGCGTGCAGCTGTTCAGCGAGGGCATAACCGACGTTGCCCAGCCCCTGAATCGCCACGCGCAAGCCTTCGAGATTGTCGCTGCCCAACCGCGCCATGGCCGTGGCGCGAATCCCGGTGAACACGCCCATCGCCGCATGCGGTGCAGGGTCGCCGGCCGAGGTGGTACTGGTGACATGCTGGGTCTGCTGGGCGATGCAATCCATGTCCGCCACCGAAGTGCCGCTGTCGATGGCGGTGATGTAGCGCCCGTCGAGCTGATCGATGCAACGGCCGAAGGCTTCGAACAGTGCGGCGCGGTTTTCCACGTGGGCCGGCCGCACGATCACGGCCACCCCACCGCCTTGGGCGAGACCAGCCAATGCGGCCTTGTAGCTCATGCCCTGGGCCAGGCGTATGGCATCCTCGACTGCGGATTCGTCGTTCGGATAGGCAAGATAACGACACCCGCCCAGGGCTGGCCCGAGGCGACTGTTATGGATGGCAATGACCGCCTTCAATCCGGACACCGGATCAACGCTAAGGTGCAGCGATTCCAGGCGAGTGCTTTGCATGAGAGCGAACATCGGCAGGCTCCCGAATCACTTCTGGTAGACGCCAGTATAGGCTTGCGCCCGAAAATTGCTGAAGCGCACGGGAATAAGCCCAGACAGTGACCCACGCGTTGCGGCATAACCCGATGGCAGCGCGGCCCGGCACTGGACGAATGGTAAAGACGGGGCTAAAACGAGGCATACCCCGGAGATTGAGATGAGTCCGCGCCAACGTTTCTTCGATTGTCTGCACCGCTCACCACCCGCGCTGTTCGAAGCGGCGTTGTGGATGGCCGCCGAACACGACAAACAAGCCGATCCCGAAGCACTGTTGCAGGAATTCAAGGAACTGCAGCAGCGGGTCAGCTATGGCTTGCCGTTGCTGCCGGTCAGCGAGCTGGCGCAACCGCTGCTGCGACGCATGGCCGATCTGGGGTTTGCCCAGGATGATTTCGTACCGCTGCGTCCGCAGGCGGCGATGGTGCACAAAGTCATTCAGACCAAACGCGGTCAGCCGCTGGCGCTGGCACTGATCGCTCTGGAACTGGCCCGTGGTCTGGAGATTCCATTGGTGGGCGTCAACTTCCCCGGGCATTTCCTGCTCAAGGTTCCCGGGGCCGATCACCTGCTCGATCCATGCGGTGGGCGGCGTCTGTATCCGAACGATTGCCGCGAACTGCTGCATCGCCAGTACGGCCACCAGATGAAACTCAGCGCCGATCACCTGCTGACTGCCGAGCCGGTGCAGATGCTTCAGCGTCTGTCACGCAACCTGCGCCAGCTGCACCTGACCCACGACGACTTCATCGCCGCGCTGATCGATGCCGAGCGCGTGCTCGAGCTGGGCAACGCCAGCGCCGCCGACTACCTGGCGCGGGCCAGTCTGTACCAGCGTCTCGATTGCCCGAACGCCGAGCGTTTCGATCTGGAGCATGCGCTATTGCTCAGCGACGACCCGATTCAGCGACTTCGCCTGACGGAACGGCTGGGCCATCTGCCACCGAACGCGGTTGTCCACTGAACGGCGCAGTCACTGGCGAACGCACCTGAATGATCAGCAACGCCGCAATCACCGCCGGAATCGCGCAGAAGAAGAAAATCTGCTCCACCGGAATGTGCGTTGCCAGCAACAGGCTGCCGAACAGCGGCCCGAGAATCGAGCCGAACCGCCCTACTCCCAACGCCCAACCGGTGCCGGTGGCGCGCACGTGGGCCGGATAGAAATTGCTGGCGAACGCATTAAGCGTCAGTTGCCCGCCGATGATGCAGAACCCCGCCGCAAACACACAGGCCACCAGATAGCGCGGATTGTCATGATTCAGGCCCAGCAGGATCGTGCACACCGCCGCGCCGGCCAACACGCCGGACAACAGAAGCACCTTGCTCTTCAGCCGGTCGGCGAACCACGCCATGCAGATCGCCCCCAACGTGCCGGCGAACAGGAACATCGACGTCACCAGGTTCGCTTCATTGAGTTTCAGGCCACTTTCCAGCAGCAGCGACGGCAGCCAGCTGATCATGAAATACAGCAGGATCAGGCTGACGAAAAACGTCGCCCAGATCAGCAAGGTCGGACGTGCGTAACCATTGCGGAACAACTCCATCACGGTCAGTTTGCTGCCCTGCTCGCGCTCATTCTGCTCGACCGATGCGGCGGGCGGTTGCCAGTCTGGCAGCATTCGCGCGGTGACTTTGCGCAGGCGCGCATAGGGTGGTGCGTCACGCAGCAGTCGTGGCAAGGATTCCGGCAGCATCCACCAGAGAAACGGGAACAACAGCAACGGCGTGACACCGCCGGCGAGGAACACCGCTTGCCAACCGAAACGGTCAATGAAACCGGCCGCGACAAAACCACCCGCCGCACCGCCGAAAGAAAAACCGCAGGCCGCCAGCGTCACCATCAGCGTACGCAGGCGTGGCGGTGAATATTCCGACATCAACGCCATGGCGCTGGGCATCGCGCCGCCCATGCCGATGCCGCAGATGAAACGCGCGATCATCAGGGTATTCAGGGAATCGGCGAACACCATCAGCACGGTGAGGCTGGCGTAGATCAGCACGCAGGCGAGCAGAATCCGTCGAACGCCGAAGCGATCGGCCAGCGGCGTCACAGCGAGCGAACCGAGGGTCAGGCCCAGAAGGTTGGCGCTGAATACCGGACCGAATGCGGATTTTTCCAGGCCCCAGTCCTGCGCCAGTGCCGGCACCACGTAACCGAGCACCTGGGCGTCATAGCCGTCGGTGACCAGCAGCAAGGCGAGAAGAATCAGGAGCAACCACTGAAAGCGGGACACAGGACGGGCGTCGAGTGCCGCCCGAAAGCTGGCAATCTGGTTATGCATCGCAAGGTACCTGTTTTGTTTTTATGATTTTTTGCGGGTAACCGTAATGGCTCCCGTGCGCTGCACGAGAGCCATCAAATGCTACTTCGGCGTGTCCGGCTGATTCGCCGGATGCGCCGCAATGAACGCCGGATGTTCAGCAGCCAACGCAGCCACCCGACGAATCCGTGGATACGCCTCCAGCGAAACATTGAAACGCTCGGCCGCGTACAACTGCGGAATCAGGTACACGTCCGCCACACACGGCCACTCGCCGAAACAGAAGCCGCTGTCGCCGATCAACTGCTCCACCGTCGCCAGCCCCTGACTGATCCAGTGGCCGATCCACTCGTTGACCTGCGGCTCGTCATGCCCCAGACCGCGCAGGCGATTGAGCACGCTGACGTTGTGCAGCGGATGCACGTCGCAGCCGATCACCGCCGCCACACCGCGCACCCGGGCGCGGGCAACGAGGTCTTCGGGCAACAACGGCACCTGTGGATAACGCTCCTCCAGATACTCGATGATCGCCGGCGACTGAATCAGCAACTTGCCATCGTCAGTGCGCAGCGCCGGCACCCGGCCCTGGGGATTGATCGCCAGGTACGCCGGTTGCCGATGCTCGCCACCGGGCGGTGCGATCAGGTTGACCGGCAACGCCTGATAGTCGAGGCCCTTGAGCGCCAGCGCAATCCGCACCCGGTACGACGAGGTGGAACGGTAATAGGTGTAGAGATCCATGAGCCGCTCCTGTCAGCGCGCCGCCAGCACGGTGCCACGGCATTCGCCGAAACCGATGGAGGCAAAACCTTCGCGGGCGCAGCGGGCGCGCAGGATGATTTCGTCGCCGTCCTCAAGGAATTTGCGCACCTCACCGGAGGCCAGTTCGATCGGCTTTTTGCCGCCCTCGGTGATTTCCAGCAGGCTGCCGAACTGACCGTTCTCAGGGCCGGACAAAGTGCCCGAACCGAACAGGTCACCGGCCTGCAACTGGCAGCCATTGACGCTGTGGTGCGCGACCATTTGCGCGACGGTCCAGTACATGTAACGGGTGTTGCTCAGGGTCAGGCGATGGGCCGGCAGGTTCTGCTCGCGCATTTTCTCGGTGAGCAGCAGCACTTCCAGCTCGATGTCAAAGCCACCACCCTCCTGATCGCGCTTGTCGAGCAGGTACGGCAGCGGCTGCGGGTCACCTTGCGGACGCGCCGGCTGCGCGGTACGGAATGGCGCCAGCGCTTCGGCGGTCACCACCCATGGCGAGACGCTGGTGATGAAGCTCTTGGACAGGAACGGGCCGAGCGGCTGGTATTCCCAGGCCTGGATGTCACGGGCCGACCAGTCGTTGAGCAGGCAGAAACCGGCGATGTGTTCGGCGGCATCACCAATGGCGATCGGCTCGCCCATCTCGTTGCCCTGACCGATCCAGATCCCCAGTTCCAGCTCATAGTCCAGCCGCGCGCACGGGCCGAAGGTCGGCTCGGTTGCGCCGGCCGGCAGGGTCTGGCCTTTAGGGCGGCGCACGTCGGCACCGGAAGCGCGCACAGTGGACGCGCGACCGTGGTAGCCGATCGGCACGTGTTTGTAGTTCGGCAGCAACGGGTTGTCCGGACGGAACAGTTTGCCGACGTTCTGCGCGTGTTCGATGCCGACGTAGAAGTCGGTGTAGTCACTGATGCGCGCCGGCAGGTGCAGCTGGCAATCGGCGGCCAGTGGCAGCAGTTTTGCGCCCTGGGCTTCAATGTTGCCGCGGTGAGTGCTGCCTTCGCTGAACAGTTCCAGCAGACGCTCGCGCAAGGCAGCGCGGGCGTCGCGGCCGAGTTCGAAGAACGCGTTCAACTGACCGCCGCGCATGGCTTCGACTGCACTGCGCGCGGCGCCGTCGAACAGACCGGATTCCAGCGCCACTTGCAGATCGAAGATGTGTTCGCCAATCGCCACGCCGGCGCGCGGTGCCGAGCCATTGGTGCTGAACACGCCCAGCGGCAGGTTCTGCAACGGGAAATCCGCGTGGCCGTTGGCCGAAGCGACCCAACTGCGGGTGATGGAATTCTGCGTCATGGGTTATCTCCGGGTCGGGTCAAACGTGGCGGGCAGCGTGGCCCAGCAAGCGTCGTAAGTGGATTGCAGTTGCGGGCAGTCGAGGGCGAAGCGGCTTGGGCGCAGCACCTGGCTGGTCTCGAACATGAACGCCATGGTGTTGTCGATCTTCGCCGGTTTGAGGTCCGCGTTGATGGCTTTGGTGCAAGTCTCGCCGTCCGGGCCGTGGGCGCTCATGCAGCTGTGCAGGGACGCGCCGCCGGGCACGAAACCTTCGGCCTTGGCGTCGTATTCGCCCTGGATCAGGCCCATGAATTCATTCATCAGGTTGCGGTGGAACCACGGCGGACGGAAGGTGTTCTCGGCCACCATCCAGCGCGGCGGGAAGATCACGAAGTCGAGGTTGGCCAGACCGTGGACGCTGGTCGGCGAGGTCAGCACGGTGAAGATCGATGGGTCCGGGTGATCGAAACTGACGGTGCCGATGGTGTTGAAGCGGCGCAGGTCATACTTGTACGGCACGTTGTTGCCGTGCCAGGCGACCACGTTCAGCGGCGAGTGATTGAGTTCGGTACCCCACAACTGGCCGAGGAATTTCTGCACCAGGGTGGTCGGTTGTTGCAGGTTTTCGTAGGCGGCGACCGGGGTCAGGAAATCCCGTGGATTGGCCAGGCCGTTGCTGCCGATCGGCCCCAGGTCCGGCAGGCGCAGTGGCGCGCCATGGTTCTCGGCGACGTACCCGCGTGCTTGCGGGTCGAGCAGTTCGACGCGGAATTTCAGGCCCCGTGGCAACACGGCGATTTCCAGCGGCGCCACGTCCAGCACACCCAGTTCGGTGGCGATGCGCAAGCGACCCAGTTGCGGTACCAGCAGCAGCTCGCCGTCGGCGTTGAAGAACACGCGCTCCATCGAACGGTTGGCGCCATAGTGATAGATGCTGATGCCGGCCGGTTTGTCGGCGCCGGAGTTGGCCGCCATGCTCACCAGACCGTCGATGAAGTCGGTCGGTTCGGTCGGGAGGTCCAGCGGGTTCCAGCGCAGGCGATTGGGGGTCACTTCACCCAACGGGCCGCCCGCCAGTTGCCGCTCCAGTTTGACGAATGCCGGGTGATTGGCCGACGGCTGGATCCGGTACATCCACGTACGCCGCGCTTCGCTGCGGGTCATGGTGAACGCGGTGCCGGAGAACAGTTCGGTGTACAGACCGTACGGGGCTTTCTGCGGGGAGTTCTGGCCGACGGGCAGTGCGCCGGGCAACGCTTCCGAGCTGAATTCGTTGCCGAAACCGGACTGGTAAGCCAGGGCTGAATCGAGGTTCATGGAGCCTCCTGAACAGGGCGTCGGCATGGCCGGACGCTCTGGATCAGAGGTCTTGGCACGCCGGGGTTATTTTTATCGTAATTCAATTACGCATAACGTAATTTGCTCGCTATCCAGCGTCAAGCTATAAAGACGCCCATTCGTTCCGGGACACGGCAGCACCATGGAAAAGACCAGCGACAGCAACGGCAAACAGAAAGTCCGCTCCGCCGAAGTCGGCACCGACATCCTCAAGGCCCTGGCCGAGTTGTCGCCGTCCACTTCGCTGTCGCGTCTGGCCGAACATGTGCAGATGCCGGCGAGCAAGGTTCACCGTTATCTGCAGGCCTTGATCGCCAGCGGTTTCGCCGAACAGAACACCGCCACCAACCATTACGGCCTCGGCCGCGAAGCGCTGCGCGTGGGCCTGGCCGCACTCAACAGTATGGACGTGCTGAAAGTTGCCGCCCTGCCGCTGGCCGAGTTGCGCGACGAACTCAACGAAACCTGTTTCCTCGCGGTGTGGGGCAATCAGGGCGCGACCGTGGTGCACATCGAACCGGCGGTGCGCGCGGTAACGGTAGTGACGCAACTGGGCTCGGTATTGCCGCTGCTCAGTTCCTCCACCGGTCTGGTCTTCGCCGCGTACCTGCCGCACCGGGAAACCGATGAATTGCGCGAACAGGAAATCGCCAGCGGCGGCCAACCGCTGGCGGACGAAAAAGCTTATGAGGCGTTGTGCGAACAGATCCGCGAACGCGGTCTGCATCATGTCCACGGCTTGCTGATGCCCGGTGTGGACGCCTTGTCGGCACCGGTGTTCAACGCCCTCGGACAGGTCGCTGCGGTGTTGACCATCGTCGGCCCGACCTCGCTGTTTCATGCCGACGAAAACGGCCCGGCGGCGCAGCGGTTATTGGCTGCGACGCGGGCCGTGAGCTGGCGGATGGGTCATGAGCCTCAAGCACTAGACGCTTGAGGCTCGATCCGCCTGTCACAGGACGGTGGTCTGACTCCTGCGGCTCTGATGATCCTTCATCAATTGCTCGATGATTTCGATCAGGCGCTTTTCTCCCAACTTCTGCCCTGTGGCCTGGGCCATCCAGCCCACCACGGTCCTGGCATCCTTGCCCAGGTCAAACAAACTCTTCTGAGCCTGTGTCACCTTGACCGGTTTGCCGGCTGCGGCTGCCTTTCCGAGACTCACCAATCCGATCAGCGCGGATTTTCCGTGGCCAAAGGCGGATGAGTAATCACCCTGCTCATACGCTCTGGCACCGTCATAAAGGCTCTTGAACACTTCCACGGCGGTGACCACTACTCCAACGGGAGGAATCACAAGACTGATAATGTTGGCGGCAAAAATCACATTGTCATACACCAGACCGGCTATGACCTCATTCAGACTTGTGGTTCGTGCGTCAATATCGCTGAGAACGCGATAGATACTGTCGTCATGAAGCATAGAGAGACCCAGCAACCGTACCTGGCCTTCGGGTTGAGGTGGTGCGACGGCATTGACCGTGGCAACAAGGTTGTCGAAGTAATCATCCACAACCTTGCGGTCGTCAATCTTCACCCTCGCCGTGTAGTAATCACGGAAAGGCCCATAACGGTAACGAATGGAGCCGACAAACTCGTTGAGCGAACGGAAACTCACACCGTCAGGCGCATTGGGCGTGTAAAGATAGTCATGGAATTTTCCATTAATGGACATCCGGAAAATATAAACACCTTCGACGATTCGCCGGCTCAGCAGGCGGAACTTGTAGATCCCCTCGTTTGTATTCGATGGAAACGGAGAGCCATCCGTGCCGGCGGTCTCGCTCAGGTTGTCGACCAGGCGTTGAATCCCTTTGAAGACTTCCGTAGAGAGGTTCCCGGAGAAATACTGATGACAGGCGTCGAAGTGCATCTCGCAGCGGATTTTTGTGGCATGCACAGCCCGCTTGAACTCATAGCCCGGATGTTTCCGGTCCAGATAGTCGTTTTGCAAAAGACGGGTGTAGTGATTCCCAGGACGCAAGGTTTCCGACCAGCTGGAAAGATCCCTGATATCCAGTTTTTCAATCGAAGGGTGTCCACCGGTCACGTAGAACTTCGGATTCTCATCAGGCGTCCGACCGGGCGTCTCGGGGACGTCGAAGTTATGGCCTTCAATCAGGACAGTGGTCAGATCCAGATGAAAATCGTCGGTCTGAATCATGATTTTATCGGGATCGACTTGAACCGTCTGACCACGAGAAAGCAGTAATTCTTCAATCCTTTGTTTGATCAGGGCACGGGTAAATTGCTCAAAAGTCGGAAAGCCATTATCCCGGGAGTTCACCATCGACAATGCCCTGAGTTCAGTACTGAGGCGCACATATCTTTGCCGCGCCGCTATTCCCGCATAGGTGTAGGCTGGAGGTGCCAGCGCTCGAACACGGCCTGCTTCATTCGCATAAGCCACTTCGCTATAACCGAATAACGGCTCACCCGCCTTCAGAGCCATGTAACCCGGCAAAGGATCCAGTTCATACATGTAATGCAGTGCGGTAGATCCTCCTCCCATCAGTTGGCCGGCAGTGGCCAGGTCGTCAGGCGGGATCAATGATTCGGCATACGCGCGATTATCCGACAACATAGACTCCAGCCAGCGATTGAACTGGTAAATGTCGGCAAACTTCACGAATTCGAATTGACCATGGGGCATTTTCATCAACGCGTAACGAGTACTTGTTGTGCGCGAAACGAACAACAGCACGTCTTGCAAAATCGAAGGTCGAGATTTCAGTTTCACTCCGCGAATTTCCACGGAAGGGTCACCCTGCAACGTGCGTTTGATCAATGCAGCATCTGCTTCATTGAAAACTGCAGAATGTTGGGCAACGAACAGTGCGAACTCCGCCTGACTGTGCAGATAATTGAAGTAGGACTCGCGAAACATTTGCGGACTGTTGGACGGCAGGGAATTGCTGAACTCCACGCGCAGGTCCCGATTGGATAACCAGCCTTCCAGTCTGGCGACGGTCAACCCGCTATCTGCCGGAGCACCCTCTATGCGCAGGCTCGCGCGGTTGCCGGCATCCTGCAGGCCGATAATGATGAACTCGGTCAGGGTGCAAGTGTCCTCCTGCTCGATCGTGCGTCCGCCGACCTTGATCCGGTGCAGGCTGTGGACCTTGATCGCATCCGGGTCCAGACGCATGCCCAATGCGCTTTCACACCAGGCACCGAAATGTTCTACGGCGAAATGACGCAGTGAGAACAGCGTATCGAATACCTGGGCGTGCTCGAATTCATACCCTTCTTTCGAAGCCTCCAGGGTTTCGTAAGCATGACCTACAGACTCACCGGCCGATTTTAACCAGTCTGGCCACGTCAGACGCTTGACGAGTACGCGCAGAGCGCCGATCCGTTGGTTCAGATCCGAATGCATCGCAAAGACCTGATGAATTTTTTCCAGTTCCTGGACAAATCCTTCCTGGCGTTGCTCACCGGATCTGAGCCGTGCAGCAAAGTGTGTCTCCTGCTCCTTGAGCCTGCTGTCCACGCAGTGTGTGAACAGGCTGACTGACAATGCCGGATACCTGATGGCATCAGGCGCGACTGCCAGTCGGCTGCACAGTGCTGCATGCAAGTCGGAACTGCTGGAGAAATATTCGAAACCCTTGTCCGGGGTATAAAGGAACCAGCCATAAGCATCGCTGGACAGCTTGACCTCAGAATCTGCGATGCTGGAATAGGACATGACAAAGCCAGACGCCAGATCCCGCGCAATACCGGATGTCGCGCGAATACTGATTTTATACGCACCGGGCGAGTCCATCCTCAACATCTCCCTGGCACGCAGTGCCTGATAACTCTTGAGCGAACCTGCTACTTCCGTCAGAGCCAACTCGGCCCGCAATGCTTCGGCAAACGCCGCTTCCAACAATACTTTGTGAGTTGTCAACTCCCCGGACTGGCTGCGAATTGAACTGCTCCAATATTGACGCGAGGCGCTCGCCTGATCACTGGCCAACTGTTGTAACGCCTGAGTCAAAACGTCCTCGACGTCGACAATCTTTAAACTCTCGATTTTCAAGCGCGCATCTGTTGTACCCGGGCTCAAATAGACAAAGTCATGATTCTGGATATAAGACGGATAAACAGCACGCTTCAGGAGATCAAAAAAAACATCAAGTATGGAACCGGACGGCCTGCTCTCGATTTCATATTGATCAGAACCGGCATTGATATACAAACGCTCCACATCAAGAGACTTCCCCAATCGTTCGAATCGTTCCGAAAGCCTTTTTCGTACAACTTCTCTCAGGGAAGGAGAACGTTCCAGCATCCCCCTCAACTCTTCCCCCGTACGCCGTGCGTCATCCAGCGCAACTTGCCCATCCGGATTATCCAAAACAGCGTCAACCATTGATTCTTTAAACATCATTCCCATTGGGCACATCCTGTATGTCATACAAAACGAAAGCAACTCAATGTCACTTTCACTGTAGCGAAAATGCCCCATCCAATTAAAAAATCAAAGACGCCATATATTTCAACAAGTCTAAATATCAAGGCGAGACTTAAACAACTCAACACAAATTCAGCAACTTGGCCTTCGCCACCGCCTGAGTTCGGCGCTCAACACCCAATTTGCTATGTATACGACGGACATGAGTTTTTACTGTATGCAATGAGATGAACAACTTCTCGGCAATTTGTAGATTGGAATCGCCGAAGGCAATCAGTTGCAGGACTTTAAGTTCTCGCTGACTGAGAGGGTTGATCGTCGTAGATTGTTCGTCCACCTGTTCCGCTGCTTCATCAATGCGCCAGCGCGAGGGCATCTCCACGCATCGGATATAGAGCTCAGCCAGCATTTGCTGCAGGCTGCAGCGCGTTATGATCTGGCAACCCTGATCGAAGAAACTCCTGGCTTGATCTGGCTCGCCCAGGATCAGCGCCACTTCGGTCAGCGTCAACAGTAACTCGGCCTCCAGCCTCACCATTCCTCGAGCCTGTGCCGACGTCAGCAAGGCACGCAGGCGAACCAGAGAGGTTTGCATCTGATGCAAGCGGGTCTCGGACAGAATCAACAAACACTCGATGCGCGGAACCAGTTCCAGCGTCGCCGGCGGGGCCTGCCGTGCGCGCGGGCCACGATAGTGCCTGAGCACGCGACTCAATGCTTCGCGAGCCAGTTCTGGTCGCCCTTGTTGCAACCAGAATTCGCTGCTGACCTGCAGCAGAACGCCGCGATAAACCGTGTCGGGAATCTGCCGCTGTTGCATGAGCCGCTCTGCATCACGCAGACGCATGAATGCCCGCGGATAATCGCCCTGATCGGCGGCCAGTTGTGCCTGTCCCAGAAAGCCGTACAGCACTCGTTTGTCATAGCTGCGCAGGCAGTCGTCGAGCCCTTGTTGAAAGAACACGGCCGCCCGGCCTTGCTGCCCCATGGTCAGTGCCAGCCGCCCTCGACGCAGGGCGATGCGCCCCAGCATCGGCGTCGGTCGCTCGACGGACGCGCCGAGCATTTCGCAAAGACCGGCCAGCAAGTCTTCGGCGCGAGCCGTCGCCCCCCGTTGCTCCAGCAGCTGGGCGTGATCCAGCTCCAGCAACGCCTCGAACAGCAATGACCCCTCGGCCCGGGCCAGGCACAACGCTTCACGATTGATCGAATGCGCCAGCTCCAGATCACCGCACAGCAACGCTTGCTGAGTGCGGCCCGACAGGCACAGCAGGCGCGCCGTCCAGGCCTGCGGCGAAAGATCGTTCAAGGCTTGCTCGAAATGCGCGCGCGCCTCGTCCATGTGCCCCTGCAAATGCAACAGCCAGCCTTGCTGAGCCTGCCAGCGCGCGATCAATTGCCGTTGCTGACTCGCCGACGGCGGCGGAAGAAAACGCGACAGTTGCCCGATGCAATCCGCCGCCTGGGCAAAACGCCCGGCAAACAACAGCGCTGCCGTGATCAGCCCGACCAGTTGCGCCGAACCCAGCAGCAACTCCTCGCCTCGCTGCTCGTAGAGGCGCAACAACAGCACAACCGTCTGCTCCTCGAACAGATGCTCGAAAGTAAAGTGCTGCAGCAGGCTCACCGCAACTTCGTACTCTTCGGCCAGCAACGCCTGTTCGAAGGCGCATTTCCAATGCTGGCCGGCAGCAAACCACTGGCAGGCCAGGCGATGCCAGGAACGTCCGGCCGACCAGGGTTCGTCGCGCATCAAACGCGACAGCGGAGCACACACCTGCAACCAGTCCGGCGACCCTTGCCAGGGTTCGATAAAACACCCGAGGGTTTGTAGCGTGCGCATCCACTGCGCTCCTTCGCCGGCACCGAACAGGTGATCGCACAGGCTGGCGTTGAACCGCGGCAAATGCGCCAGCACCCGCCAGGCGTCGGCCAGCTCCGGGCTCAAACCGTTGAACAGTTCGTGTTGCAGATAGTCCAGCAGGGTATCCATGCGTTGCTGCGGCAAGGTCTTTTGCGACCAGTCGCATTTTTGCATCAACAGGATCCGCACCCCGGCGCACCACCCACCGCTGCGCTGGAGGATTCGCCCGGCTACGTCGTCAGCCTGGGCCGGCGGAAGGTGTCGCAACAGCTGCGCGATCTCCCCGCGACTCAACGCCAGCGCCGCGCTTTCGCACTCGTACACGGCGTCATCAAGCAGCAGGCGCGGCCAGTTGCATTGCGGGCGTCGACGGGTGCCGATCCACCAGGTGACGGCGGGACTGGCAAGCGCCAGCATCCGGTCGAGCAATGCATCCAGCTCGGGTTCTTCAACACGGCAGTAATCGTCGAGAAACACCCACACCGGCGAGGACCGGCGCGCCAGCTCATGCAGCAGCGACGACTCATCCGCCGCTGCCAGCCCCAATGCCTGCGCCAGCCGCTCGCAAAATGCCGCGACACTCATCGACAGGCCCGCCAGCGGCAGCCAGCACACCGTACATTCGGCGGGCGCCTGCAGCAGGCATTCGGTGAACAGCGTGCTTTTGCCACTGCCGGCCGGTGCACAGATCAGCCGGACCCGTGCCGCAGACTCGAGCAGTGATGCAGTCAGACGTGGACGTGGAAGATGATGAGCTGAGAGTCTGGGCAGAAATCCCGGGCGATCCGGAGCGTGGGTCATGGCGGTCATCGGGTACGCCTTTTTATCGTTGTACGCTCACCCTAGCCCTCTCCCCGGCGCTTGTTGACGAGTATTCAGTACGCTGATTGGTGCCCATAAAAAAGGCGACCGTACGGTCGCCCTTTGCCTTGCCAATGTATCGAAACCCTTACCGTACGCCCTCGGCACGCAGGGCCGACGGGGTGTAGTCGGCGGCCTTGGCTTCGAAGCCGAACTCGAAGCTGTGCTTCTCTTCGTTCTTCATCCCCAGAGCAATGTAGCGGCCGGCGATGATGTCGTAGAGCGCCTCAAGGGTGTAGGCCTGCGCCTGGTGATCGTAGTAGTACTGAGCGTGTCCTTCGGCCACTCGCCACAGTTGCCCGCGACCGTCGTAGTGGTCGGCCAGTGCCACTTGCCAGCTGTCCTCGTCGATGTACATGTGGCGTTTGGCGTAGATGTGCCGCTCGTTCGGTTTGACCGTACCGACCACTTCCCAGACCCGGTGCAGTTCATAGCGGGTCAGGTCCTGGTTGATGTGCCCGGCCTTGACGATGTCGTCGTACTTGAGGCTCGGCGAGTCGAGCTTGTAGCTGTTGTACGGAATGTACATTTCCTTCTTGCCGATCAGTTTCCAGTCGTAGCGATCCGGCGCGCCGGAGAACATGTCGAAGTTGTCCGAGGTGCGCAGGCCGTCGGCGGCGGTGCCCGGCCCGTCATAGGCAACCTGCGGCGCACGCCGTACCCGGCGCTGGCCGGCGTTGTAGATCCACGCCAGGCGCGGCTCTTTCACCTGATCGAGGGTCTCGTGCACCAGCAGCACGTTACCGGCCAGACGCGCCGGGGCGGTCACCGACTGTTTGAAAAAGGTCAGGACGTTGGCGGCTTTTTCCGGATCGAGATCCTTCATCAGTTGCGGCACCGCGATCTCTTCTTCGAAGCGGATCGGCGTGTAGCTGCCGTTGGTCTGCGGGGTCACCTGAGTGATGATCCGTCGCAGATTGCCGCCGTGATAGCGGGTGATGTGATTCCACAGAACCTCAACGCCATTCTTCGGAATCGGGAAGGCGTAGTAGCGATTGCCGGTGAAGTTGGCCAGACCGTTGCCGTCGTTGATCGTGGTGACGTTGAGCGCACTGCGCTTGGCCGACTCGTAGATTTCCGGTGGCACGGCCACGGTGCGGTGGGTCGGGTAGACCGGAATCTTGTAGGTTTCGGGATAGCGCTTGAACATCGCCACCTGCCCGTCGGACAGCTTGTCCTTGTACTTGTCGACGTTGGCGGCGGTGATGGTGAACAGCGGTTTTTCGCTGGCGAACGGGTCAGCCAGGAAGCCCTTGCTGTCGACCGCCCCGGCGTTTTTCGGGATACCGCCGGTCCAGGCCGGAATCGACCCGTCGGCATTGCCGGCCTTCTCGGCCCCCAGCGGTGTCAGGCTGGTGCCGAGCTTGTTGGCTTCGTCCGGCGACACCGCCGCGATCACGTTGGCGGCCAGCAGGCTCAGGGCCAGGACACCGCATTGCAGAATCATCTTGCGCATTGCACTCATCCTTCTCGGGCAGATCAGAAGTTCACACCGAAGCTCAGGGCCACGAAGTCACGGTCTTCGAGGGTGTTGTAGTCACCGCCGAAAAAGTCGGTGTAACTCAGGCTCGCGGTATAGGTGTTGCGGTAGTCGGCATCGACCCCGACGCTGACGGCCTTGGCGCCTTCGTTGAACAGACCGTTGGGGCCATAACCGGCGACGTCGTGGGACCAGGACAGGTTGGGCTTGAGGTTGATCCCGCCGATCACGTTGGCGTAATCGAGGATCGCCCGTGCGCGATAGCCCCAGGAGGTGGAGGTGACGAAGCCGTCGGTGTCACCGCCGAAACCGTACTGGCCGTAGACCGAATCGCGGCCGTAACGCAGCTTGCTGCGCGACTCCAGCCCACCGACCCGGACCACCGCCGCTTCACCGACCAGGGTCAAACGTTGAGCGCCCCAGACCTGATCGAAAAAGTGCGTCAGCGTGCTCTGGATCTGCGTCACTTCCTTGCGCCGGTAGCCCTTGTTGTCGGCCCCTGGCGAGGTGACCAGCGGCGACGCAGCACCGCCGGCAATCGGATTGAGCAGCGCCAGGGTCAGGTCGTTGGTGTTGACCTGCACCGGCGCATTGGGCCGATAGCTGATCTCGCCGGTCCAGGCGGTGCCGGTCGGCAACGTGGTGGAGAAACTCGCGCCGTACAGGCGAATGTCTTCCGGGTATTCGAGGTAGTACTGACCACGCCCGAGCATCACGCTTTGCGCCAGTCCCGAACCACTGCCGGGTGCCAGCCGGTTGGCGATCCCGACCATGCCCGGCAATGACGCCAGGGTCGACAGGCCGGCGGTGCTGGTGCCAACGGTCGGCGTGCGGCTGTGGTAGTTCATGAAGTAGAGGCCGTACTCGGTGTCATCGCCGAGCCAGCGCAGTGCCGTACCCCATTGTCCGGAATCCCGCGCATCGCGGTCGCCGCCACGGGGCACGATCACACCTTCGCGGGTGACCTGGATCGGCTGACCGAAGGCTGCCGTCAGCGGCGCCAACGGAGCGATCGCCGGGCTGCCGACGGTGTAGCCGTTGTTGCAACCGTCCGCCGCCACGTCGACACCGAAGAAGGTGCCGCAGTTGTCGAGGACGGTCTGATCCCATTCCAGTTGATAGAAGCCCTCGACCGTCAGTTGATCGGTGAGCCCCTGAGAGGCGAACAACATGTTCACCGGAATCAGCCCCTCCTTGATCTCCGCACCCGGCCGACGGAACGCCGAAACGTCGATCGGGTTGATGCTGTTGATCGAGTTGCCGATGAAGGTGCTTTCGCCCCAGCTCACCACCTGTTTACCGGCGCGAACCGTGCCCGGCAGATCGGCGATGGAATAGTTGTGATAGACGAACGCATCGAGAATCTGCGCGCCCGAAGACTTCGCGCCCTCCTTGCGGCCCTTGTCGCTGATCGGTTTGAACTCGCGGTCTTCGTCCTTGAGTTCGAAGTCGTACCAGTACTTGCCGCGCACGAACACACCGGTGTCGCCGTACTTCAGTTCGAGGTCGTGGATGCCTTTGAAGATCTTGGAAAAGGTCTCGCCCTTCTTGAAGTTCAAACGCCCGTCATCACCGGTGGACGACTGGCCCGTCCCGCCGTTGACCGTACCCACCAGCGACTTGTCGGCATCGCGCATGCCCCAGCTCGCACCGACCGACAGCGACGAGTCGAACGTGCCTTCGATTTCCCCGATATTGAAAGCGACCGCGTGCGCCTGGGCACAGCAACCCAAAGCCACCGCAGCGGCAAGCGCCTGCGGAGTGAAGATGGCGCGCATTGTTGTTTTTGTCATGCGTCTTCCCCGGTGAGTGACAGAAGGCCTCACCCTACTGCCGCCACACGGGGACGATAAGCGCACCAAGGAGGTATTCACGCTGTCGCTCGAAAGGATGAATCCCCGCCTGCGACAAGGGTTTGCGCCCACCATGAACAGGCTGGATGGACCACTATCAACGCAGCGGATAATGACCACCCCGGTGCGCGCCACTGTTACACGCCCCGTAACAGTGCATGTCCGGAATCGCTATTTTTCCCCGAGGCGCCAGCCCGTATTCTGAGCGGGCTTTCACGGCAGACCGCCAGAAAGCCCGAAGTCCGCGACCTAGTCGTCGGCAACCGATTTCTGATGGACCGAAGCGTTTTTCGACCCATCGCCCCGGTGTTCACTGACGTTGATTTGTAGCTCCTTGATCCAACGTCTTACCTTGGCCGCTGCGTTTGCAGCGGCCTTTTTTATGGGCGCTGGTTTACCGCATTGAGCCAGTAATCAGTCACTCCCCCGCCACTGTCAGATGCTTCCTGAATCCTTTTCGGAAACTTCCTTATTGAAATAACGAACAACTTCTATTCGTTATTTATCACCGAATTTTCTGCCGCGCTCCTCTGCAACTGCCTACAGGACTCTCGGACCCGCGCCCGGCGTTTCACCTGTAACTTTAAATGGCAGAACAACTCATCACTTTTAAACAACGCACATTCAAAAGGATATGAATATGCAAAGGCCTCCAGCATTGGAGCTGACTGAACCTGTCCACACGACAGCGGTAGCGCCTCCCGGCTACAACCCGTTACCGGCAACTACATTTGATGTCAGCAGCAGCGGCGCCTTTCAAAGGCCGCCTGCCTTTGCGGGCAACGTACATATCGTGAAAGGCACCGCTCAAGTGCTGGATCAGGAGTTTCAGGCCAGAGCCAGTCAACTTGCACAAACCCTCGAACATGAACTTGCCGCCGCCAGACTCGAAGTTTCAACTCACCCTCTGCCGCCCGCCGAGGCAATCATTCGTGAACTCGGTGTTCGCAATACGCTGATGGCGCGCAAGACTGCCGAGTTTCATCGCCAGACCGCCTTGGGCAACACGTTTTATGGCAGCGATCCCCTGAACCGGCCGTTGAACGATTTCACCGCGCGAGCGCGAATGATGGAGCGCCCTCTCAAGCCTGATGGCATTGCCTTTCAGACCTGGTCGTTCTCATACCGGGCCGCTCACGAAGCGAGGCTGTTGTCGCAATCGCTGCAGTTGCTCAACCAGCAGCAAGTCAATGTGCTCAACTGGCTGGCGACCGTTCAGGCCAACGATCAAGCGCGAATCGCCGCCGAGCAACAAGCGCAGAGAGCTGCTGCCGAACTGGCGCGGATCAATGAACAAGCTCGACTTGAAGCGCTGGCACAAGCTGCACGTGTAGTGGCCGAGCGAGAGCGCGTTGCCGCCGAACAACACCGTCAGCAAGCACTCGCAGAGGCGGCACGGCAGCAAAAGGAACAAGAGGAAATCCAGGCTCGTGAAGAGGCGCGCCTTGCAGCGCTGGCTGAAGCACAACGGCTTGCTGCTGAGCAGGCGCAAATCGCCGCCGACGCTGCAGCGCAACAGATTGCTGCCGAACAGGCACGTCTGCAAGCGCAAGCCGATGCTCAGCGCCGCAATGAAGAGCGCTGGCTGCTGGCTGAAAAAACACGGCAGGAAAAACAGCAGAAAGCGCTGCGAAAGGCACAGAAAAAACGCCGTAAAAAAGCGCGCAAGATCGCCAGGGAACAGGCCCGACGGCAAGCAGAAAACGCCCTGAGCGGACAATCTCCCGTCTTTGCCAATGCCGGATCGATGGCTGCAATCGGCCCGACCTTTACCGGGCCTCTCGGTGTTTTTGGCAACAACCCGGCAACCACGCTGGCACTCAGAACATCGCTGCGAACGGCGGTGTCCCTGGCGCTGGCGGCCATATCCACAGCGGCGGCGCCGGTGATAGTCGGGTTCGCCGCTTTGCTCGTTCCCTCGGAACTTGGGAACGGCGACCTGTTTGCTGCAAGTGTCCCGCTATCAGAACTTGCGCCTGATTTGGACACCGACCTGTACGAACTGGCGACGACCGGCGGTGAAGTCGATCTGCCGGTCAGGCTTGGCTCCAGAACGTTCGGTAACACAGTCGAAGTTGTCGTCGTCAGCACCGATGGCGTGACAGTCCCCAGCAAAGTGCCGGTGGTACTCGCACGCTTTGACGTACAGAAAAACACTTACATTTCCACTGCTAATGCAAGCGACTCCAAAGGCCCTGTCGTCACTTGGACGCCGTTGGTAAAACCGCTGAATCCTTCGACAGATTTGCCAGTCGCCGACACAGACTTGCCGAACTACGAAGGCGCCGATGTCACGCCTGACAGCGGACGGATCGATCCATTTCCTCAGCTTGATCAGTATGGGTTTGATGGGTGGGTTACGGTTTTCCCGATCGACTCTGGAATACCGCCGATTTTCACGATGTTTCGGGATCGGCGGCAGGATCCCGGTATCGCCAGTGGGATAGGGCAAACGGTTTCAGGCAATTGGTTGGGAACAGCTGCGACGCAGCAAGGTGCGCCGATTCCGACGCAAATTGCGGATAAGCTCAGAGGTAGGGAGTTTTCGAGTTTCAGGGCATTTCGCAAGGCGTTTTGGAAGGCGGTAGGGGATGATCAAGCGTTGTTTGAACAATTCACCACTTTCAGTAAATTTGACATAAAAAAGGGTCTTTCACCAACAGCTCCCAGGTCAGAACAAGTGGGTGGAAAAACAAAACTGGATATACATCATGTCGTACCTATCGCTGAAGGTGGTTCGGTTTACGATCTAGACAATCTTCGTGTATTAACTCCAAAACGACACATTGAAACCCATTCCGAAATGAGAAAACAAAAAAATGAAATTCAAGAATAAATTTGAGGAATATACGGAAGCCGAATATGTAGCACTTATTAATCGGCTGGTCGAAGGTGATTACTCATCAGAAAAAGAGCATGACGCTATCGTCGACAACATTGTAAAAACCTCGGAGCACCCAAATGGAACGGACGTTCTTTACTACCCGGAAGAGGGTACGGACGACAGTCCGGCAGGAGTTTTAGAAACCATCAAGGCTTGGCGCGCTGCCAACGGAAAACCCGGATTTAAAAACGAAGAATAGAAAGCAAACAACGAGCAGGCAACTCATGCCTGCTCGTCTCTTTATGTATTACAACGAATACTTCTGCAAATTCCCCATCATTTCCTTCAGCGCCTCGATATTGTCCTTCGGATGCGCCGCACCTTCGAAATCACAGATCTGCTGCCAGTGCGCCGCGACGTCTTCCGGGGAAAACCCGACGCGTGGATCGAAGCCGGCGCCCAGGCTGCGCTCCCAGCGCACCTTGCCCATCCAGCCGCCGCCGACTTCGAACAGGCCCGAGGTTTCCTGGCACTGTTCACTGGCCAGGTACACCACCAGCGGGCTGACCAGTTCAGGCTTGAGTTGTTCGAACACTTGCGGCGGAATCAGGCCTTCGGTCATGCGGGTGCCGCCGGTGGGAGCGATGGCGTTGACCAGGATGTTGTTCTTGCGACCTTCGATGGCCAGGGTGCGGGTCAGGCCGTAGAGGCCGAGTTTGGCCATGCCGTAGTTGGACTGGCCGAAATTGCCGTAGATGCCCGAGGTCGAGGCGGTGAAGATCACCCGGCCGTAATTTTGCTCGCGCAGATGGGGCCAGGCGGCGCGGGTCACTTTATAGGCGCCTTCGACGTGGACGCGGTAGACCAGATCCCAGTCGGCGTCTTCCATTTTATGGAAGGTCTTGTCGCGCAGGATCCCGGCGTTGTTGACCACGACATCGACGCGACCGAACACGTCGAGGGCGTTCTGTACCAGTTTGTCGCCGTCGGTAACCGAATCGTGGTTGGCTTCGGCGATGCCGCCGGCCTCGCGGATTTCCGCCACCACGCGGTCGGCGGCCGAAGCGTTGGCGCCTTCGCCCTGAGTCGAGCCGCCGAGGTCGTTGACCAGCACTTTGGCGCCCTGTTTGGCGAACAGCAAAGCGTGAGCGCGTCCCAGGCCACCACCGGCTCCGGTGACGATCACGACTTTATCTTCGAAACGCACAGACTCATTCATCGGGGCAACTCCAGCAGACCTGAGGGACAGTGTCCCTGAGTGTCAGGCACAGAGCGTGCGGTCACAACGAACACGGCTGGGGCTGAATGGTGCGCGATAAGGCTGAAGGATGATGAAAACGTGCCGAGGCGCCAAGCGCGTTCGGCACGAACTCAGGAACACGCTACCTTGCGCGGAGGCAGCACGAAGTGATCGCGAAATTCGAGGTAGTGCCTGAGCACCTGCACCGGCGCTTCTATTTGCGGGTAGTGACCGATGCCCGGCAACTGCACCGTGTCGGCGTCAGGGATCAGCTCGCGATACCGTTCAACCATGTGCGCCCCGGAAATCGGATCGACTTCGCCATCGATCACCCGCAACGGCACCTCGCCACGCTGCATTGCCGCGACCCAGCGATCACGCTGAACCCGTCGTTCGGGAATGTAGTGAATCAGCTTGTGCATGACCCGTTGCCCGCGATTGCATTCGATCAGGCTCCAGAAATCATCCATCTCGCTTTCACTGGGCCGAGTGTCCGGGCCGAAAATCTGCTGGAAACTCTTCACCAGCGCATCGCGGGTGAATGCCCGGCCGATCATCCAGCCCAAAGGGCTTAGCAGCAGCTTTTGCGCCAGCAGCGGCCGATGGGTTTCCGGGAACAGACCACCGTTGAGGAATACGCAACTGGCGACCTCGATCCGATCTTCGTAATGCCGGGCCAGCAGTTCCTGGGCAACACTGTCGCCGTAGTCGTGGGCCAGAATGTGCACCGGTTGCTCGACCTGCAGATGCGCCAGCAAGGCCTGTTGCAGATCGGCCTGCTCCAGCAGGCTGTAAGTGTGATTCAGGGGTTTGGCCGAGTCGCCGAAGCCGAGCATGTCGCAGGCAATCACCCGGTAGCGCTGGGACAGCGGTTGCCACAGGTAATGCCAGTCCCAACTGGCCGTCGGAAAGCCATGGATCAGCAGCAGCGGTTCGCCCTGCCCGGCCGTCCAGTAGCGGATCGGCTGACCACGGAAGACAAACGTCTGGCTGCGTTTGCGCCAGGCACTCAGAGGGATCTCGGCGAGAGGCATTAGAGTTTATACCCGGGGTCTTGTTTATCGAGTTTGCGCAGCAGCGCCGGCCAGGCCAGCGCGCCACCCATGCCTTGAGCACTTTTGGTGACGCCGGCGATCATCGCCTTGGCGCCCGCCAGAATCTGCGGTTCGATGGCGATCAGTTCGGCACCGCCGGTCTGCGCCATGACCTGGATGTCACAGGCGCGCTGGAAGGTGAACATCATCAGGAACGTGTCGGCGATGGTGCCGCCACAGGTCAGCAGACCGTGGTTGTGCAGCATCAGGAAATTGCTGTCGCCAAGGTCGGCCTGCAATCGCGCTTTCTCTTCGTGATTGAGCGCCACGCCTTCATAAGCGTGAAAGGCCAGGCTCGACAGCACGAACAACGATTGCTGACTGATCGGCAGCACGCCCTGCTTCTGCGCCGACACCGCGACACCGGAAGCGGTGTGGGTGTGCAGCACGCAGGCCACGTCGTGCCGCACTTCGTGCACGGCGCTGTGGATGGTGTAGCCGGCGGGATTGATCTCGTAGGGGCTGTCCATGAGCTTGTTGCCGGCCTGGTCGACCTTCACCAGGCTCGAGGCGGTGATCTCATGGAACATCAGGCCGAACGGGTTAATCAGGAAATCTTCGGTGCCGGGGACCTTGGCGGAAATGTGCGTGAAGATCAGATCGTCCCAGCCATGCAGCGCGACCAGACGATAACAGGCGGCCAGATCGACCCGGGTCTGCCATTCCGCGGCACTGACCTGGTCTTTGACATTCACGGACGAGGGGACGGGGGCTACGCTCACTGTATGCACCTCTGCGTTCTTATTGTTTTTGCGTGTGTCAGCAGTCTAGTCAGCCCCGGACGGTCGCGTAGTTGCATTGGCAGCCAGCTTGATGACTGAACGAGTCAGCAACGCAAACAGCTTGGATCCATGTCAAAGCACCGCCGCCAACAAAGGCGCGGCGAACAGATTGAGCAACCCCGTCAGCACCATCACCAACCCCGCCACCGAACCTTCTTCGCCGCCCACTTCATGGGCCCGGCTGACCCCGGCACCGTGCGCACCGACGCCGAATAATGCACCGCGCGCCAGGGCGCTGCGCAAAGGCAGCCACTTGAGCAGCACACCACCGAGCATCGCGCCGAACACACCGGTGAACATCACGAACACCGCTGTCAGCTCAGGCACACCACCCAGGTCCTGCGCCAGCGGCATGGCGAACGGCGTGGTGATCGAACGCGGCACCAGCGACAGCGTCACCGAACTGTCCAGCGCCAGCGCTTTCGCGAGGCCGAACGAGGTGGCGATCGACGCCGCACTGCCAGCCAGCATGCCCAGCAGCAACGCTGACCAATGCCGCACCAGCAAACGCCGCTGTTGCCAGATCGGCACCGCAAACGCCACGGTGACCGGGCCCAGTACCAGCATCAGCCAATGGGTGTTGCTCGAATATTCGGCGTAAGCGGTGTGCAGCGGCACGGCAAGCGCCAGCAGCAACGCGGGGACCAGAATCAGTGGCGACAGCACGTAACGCCCGGTCCGGCGATACAGCCAGCGACTGAACAGGTAGGCCAGCAACGTGAACGCCAGCCAGAACATCGGCATCAGCTCAAGCTTCATGGGACCGCCTCAGGCGCACGGCCAGCTCTACTGCGAACGCGGTCACCAGCATCACCATCAACGTACTGGCGGCGATCACCAGCAGAATCCGCCAACCGTCGTCACGCAACAACGCGCCGTAATCCAGCAGGCTCATCAGCACGGGAATGAAGAACAGCAGCATCTCGGCCATCAACAGGCCGGCGCCCATTTGCAGCGCCGCCGGTTTAATCCAGCCGAACGCAAAGCCCAGCAGCAATAGCGCCATGCCGATCACGCCGCCGGGAATCGGCCAGGCCAGCCACGCTGCGATCTGGCAGCCGAGCAGGTAAAAAGCGAGCAGCACGGCCAGTTCGGCCAGCAGGCGAGAGAGGTATTTAACGGTCGAGGCTTTCATCGGTGGGCTCCTTTCGGGTGCCTATTTTACGAAGCTGCCTGCCATCTCCGAAGCGAATTGTTAGACTCAAAGCCATTCCAATCTGGAATCGGGCCATGGAATTCAAACAGCTCAAAAGCTTTGTCGAAGTCATTCATCAAGGCGGCTTCACCCAAGCCGCGAAGACCCTGCACATCAGTCAGTCCGCCGTGAGCAAGCAGATCGCCCAGCTCGAACAGAGTCTCGGCACCCCGCTTCTCGAACGGCTCGGCTCGCAGATACGCCTGACCGCCGCCGGCAGTGTGGTGTTGCATCGGGCCGAAGGCATGCTGCGCTTGCGCAATGAATTGCTCAGCGAACTGGATGACCTCAGCCAACTGGCACGGGGCGAGTTACGTCTCGGGCTGCCCTTGCTGGGCAGCGATGCATTGTTTGCCGGGCTGTTTGCCGAATACCGACGGCGCTATCCGAACATCAGCGTGCAGTTGCTTGAAGGTGGCAGCCGCAATATCGAACAGGCGGTGCTCAGCGGGGAGCTGGAGTTGGGTGGCAGTCTGCTGCCGAAGGATCCGCAATTCGACTTTCAGCCGTTCTGTGATGAACCGCTGGATGCGCTGCTTCCGGTGGATCACCCGCTGGCGGCAAAAGGCGAAATCGGTCTGGAGGAACTGGCCGATACGCCGTTCCTTTTGTATCAGCGCAGTTTCGTGCTCAACGATCGTTTGCTTCAGGCGTGCCAGCAAATGGGCTTCACGCCGAAAGAAGGCGGGCGCAGTGGTCAGGCGGATTTTCTCGCGGCGCTGGTCGCCGCCGGGCAGGGCGTGGTGTTGCTGCCCAGCGTGGTGGCGCGCGGTCTGGTGCGGCCAGGCGTGGTGCGCCTGACCTTGAACGCGCCGGACTACCTGCGCTGGGACATCGCTTTCATCTGGCGCCGGGGCGCCTATCTGTCGAAGGCTGCGCAGGCCTGGCTGGCGCTGCTGCGTGAACGCGGGATCAGCCCTTGAGCGTGGCGATCAACTGTTGCAGCCAAGGCTCGGCGTCGGTTTCCGGGGTGACGCTTTCGCTGGCGTCGATGCGCAGCATGTCCTGCACCTCGCGTACGCCCAGTTCGCCGAACAACTCGCGCAGTTGCTCGCCGCCGCCGCAGAAAGTGTCGCCGTAACTGGCGTCACCCAAGGCGATTACCGCGCCGGGCAAGCCCCGCCAGGCCGCCGGTAACTGATCGCGAATGGCCGAATACAAAGGTTGCAGGTTATCCGGAAGCTCACCCATGCCGGTGGTCGAGGTCACGCCCAGCAGGGCTTCAGGGCCAAAAGCCTGGAGATCGGCAAGGCTGGCGCGCGAGTTGTAGAAGGTTTCAAAACCGGCGGCGTTCAACAGGCTCTGAGCGTGGCGAGCGACTTCTTCGGCCGTGCCGTACACCGAGCCGGAGAGGATGGCGACTTTCATCAATCTGATCCTGAAACTGAAAAAAAGAGCGCCGATAGTAACAGCCGGCGACGTCATGTTGCGATTGGCTCTCGATAAGCGCTGATGGCCAGTAGACAGCGCCGGGCGATCTTCTAGAATGCCTTCGGTCGATAACCTTGAAAGGATTCAAAGATGATCAATGCCAGTCTCATGCAAATGGTGATCAACGCGTCGAACGATGGAATCGTGGTGGCCGAACGGGAGGGTAAGGATGACAACATCCTGATTTACGTGAACCCGGCCTTCGAACGCCTGACCGGCTACACCAGCGAAGAAATCCTTTATCAGGATTGCCGTTTCCTGCAGTCGGGCGATCGCGATCAGGAGAACCTGGCCCTGATTCGCGATGCCCTGCGCAACAACGGCTCATGCCGGGAAATTCTGCGTAACTACCGCAAGGACGGCACGCCGTTCTGGAACGAGCTGTCTCTTTCAACGGTTAAAAATGTGGACGACGGGCAGACCTACTTCGTCGGCGTGCAAAAGGACGTCACCGTTCAGGTCAAGGCTCAGCAGCGGGTTGCGCAACTGGAAGCCCAGGTGGCGGCACTGGAAGCAGAACTTGCAGCCTTGAAAGCGACGAACGGCGCAAACAAAACTGCGAACTAAGTGTCAGTAACTACAATCACCAATGACTTTGTAATTATTCATTTCGAGTTAACCAATGCAGCGCGACGCCCTCCTCACTCAGGATGAGCTGGATTTCATCCAGACCATGCAACACAACCCGCAACTCAATGTGCGGGATGCGACGTCGAGCCTGCTGGTCAATGGTGGTTCGCAGATCCGTGACCTGCTAACGCGTCTGGCGGCCCATGAGCAAGTCACCATCCAGGCCAACTTCGAAAATCAGCAGATGACTTTCCCGCTGCATCTGGTGGAGGACGAATTTCACGCCCTGCACCTGCGCCTGGGTGTACCGAGCATCTATGAAGACGGGCCGATGGTGCGTCCATGGCGCCTGACTCTGGAAGAGCCAGTGGCACTGGAAAATGCCAAGGGCCAGCCAGGTACGTTGTGGGTGCACGAGGTTTCCCACAAGGGTGTGCTGCTGGAAGTGCGCAACAAGACCAAACCGCCGAAGCATTTTGCCTTGTGGTTCAGCCCCTCGGGCTACGAGCGGATCTCCCTGCGCGGGACGTTCGAGCGGGAAACCGAAAGCGGCTTTTACGCTTACGAGCTGAGCCAGAGCGATGCCGACGAAACCGAGCGTCTGCGCCAGTTCATTCTGCAACAGCATCGTCTGACCCACCCTGCCCTGCACACCTGATACTCAGGTATCCAGCGTCCCCGCCAGAAACTGATTCATTCGCTGGCGCATTGTCGAACCTTCATTGCCCAGACAGCCGACCGATGATCCCGCCAGGCTGTCCTGGGCCAGATCGGCCGCATCGCCCGCCAGCAGCAACTGACAATCCAGACTCAGCGCCAACCGGTTCAGCCGCCTTGGAAGCTCGGCAGTCGGTGCGTGATTGGAAAAAAGCACGAGGGCTTGAGGTTTGATCTTTTCGCACACCAGCGTCAGCTCATCGAACGGCTGACCGGTCGTGAGCACACGAACGCCCGCGTCATTGCCACTGAGGAACAGCGCCGCCACCAGCAATTCGAGCTCGCGACATTGACCGGCCAGCGCGCTGACAATTACCTTGCGCGGTTGCGAGCCACGCAGCACGACAATGCGCTGCAGCACCTTGGCTCTCAGAAAACCATCGAAGAACAACCACTCACTGGTTTGCCCGAATGCATCCTGACGCTGCAGCATTTGCAGCCACAGCGGCATCAGGATGTCCTGAAACACCACGGGCAAAGCATAGGAAGAGAAAATCTGACCGTAGACCCGATCAAGCAACTGATCGTCGAAAGTGCTGACCGCCTGCTTAACCTGCTCCTGCCACTGGATATAGTCCGCGTGCACCAGGTCATCGGGAATCAGATGAGCCAGCACCTTCATCGGCTCGGTCTTGGCCAGGATCTTGCCCACCTTGCTCACGGCAACACCCCGGTCGATCCAGTCGACGATGCTGCGAACACGCTCGATATCGGTCATCGAATACAGGCGATGCCCACTCTCGGTGCGCGTTGGCTGGATCAATCCGTATCGCCGCTCCCATGCGCGCAATGTCACCGGGTTCACCCCGGTCAGGCGCGCCACTTCACGTATAGGGAAAAGATCCTCGCGCTCCAGCGCAACAGATTCCTGCGAAGCAGGGCGAACGTCTGTGATCACAGGCATTGGTGCGGACACGTCCTTGTTGGCAAAGTTGGATCCATTCTACTCCTGATGCCCCATGAAGGTTCAAGCGATCAAATGGAACGAAAGTCTCGGGTTCGTCACGGAAATAAGGAATAATCCTTGCTTGTCAAAAAACGCAGCCCTCTACCCCGGCGCTGCGTCAGGCGAAACTCCTACCCGGAGCGACGCACATGCAATACGGAGATACACAATGTCTACTTCCCCCGTCACGCTGATGGTCGCGCGTCGTGTCGCCAATGGTCGTTATCAGGACCTGATCGCTTGGTTGCGAGAAGGCGAACAACTGGCCACCGACTTCCCCGGTTATCTCGGCTCCGGCGTACTGGCTCCGCCTCCCGGCGACGATGAATTCCAGATCATTTTCCGCTTCGTCGACGAACAGACCCTGCACGCCTGGGAACACTCGGCATCGCGCACTGCATGGTTGGCCCGCGGCAGCGATCTGTTCGCCCACCCGACGGAACATCGGGTCAGCGGGATCGAAGGCTGGTTCGGAGCCGCCGGGCATCGCCCGCCGCGCTGGAAACAAGCTGTGGCGATCTGGCTCGCGTTCTTCCCGGTGTCGCTGCTGTTCAATTTCGTGCTGGGCCCGCTGCTCGCGGAAATGAGCCTGTTGCCGAGGGTCTTCATCAGCACGCTGTGCTTGACCCCGTTGATGGTCTATTTTTTCATTCCGCTGTCGACCCGCCTGCTGGCCGGCTGGCTCAACCCGGCGCCTGCACGCCCGCTGCCTGCCGCACCCTCCACGCAAAATCGCTGAAACCGTCGCTCGCGTCGCTGTTATAGTTTTTGCTCTGACTTCGACGCGAGCCGTACATGACTTCTCCCACCGCTCCCATCCTTATCACCGGCGCCGGCCAGCGGGTCGGCCTGCATTGTGCGCAGCGTCTGCTGGAAGATGGTCATCGGGTGATCTTCACTTACCGCAGCGAACGGCCGGGTGTGAAGACCTTGCGGGATCTGGGCGCCCTAGGGCTGCACGCGGACTTTTCCAGCGAAGCTTCGATCCTCGCCTTCATCACCGAGCTGAAGTCACACACCGACAGCCTGCGCGCGATCGTGCACAACGCCTCGGAGTGGCTGGCGGAAACCGCTGACGGCGAAGCCGAAGCCTTCAGCCGCATGTTCAACATTCACATGCTGGCGCCGTACCTGATCAATCTGCATTGCGCTGAATTGCTGCAACGTTCGAGTCCTGCCGACATCATCCACATCAGCGATGACGTCACCCGCAAGGGCAGCAGCAAACACATCGGCTATTGCGCCAGCAAGGCCGGGCTCGACAGTCTCACGCTGTCCTTCGCCGCGCGCTACGCGCCGTCAATCAAGGTCAACGGCATCGCACCGGCCCTGCTATTGTTCAATCCCGACGACGACGCGGAGTACCGTGCCAAGGCGCTGGCCAAGTCCGCGCTGGGCATCGAACCCGGCAGCGAAGTGATTTATCAGAGCCTGCGTTATCTGCTCGACAACCCGTATGTCACCGGCACCACCCTGACCGTCAACGGCGGGCGGCACGTCAAGTAATACGCCCCCGCGAGGATGCTCCATGACCCGTTCCCTGCCCGAGAATTACCGCGAGATCCTGATCGGCCTCGGTGAAGATCCCGACCGTGAAGGCTTGCTCGACACACCGGTGCGCGCGGCCAAGGCCATGCAGTATCTGTGTCACGGCTACGAACAGAGCGTCGACGAGATCGTCAATGGCGCGCTGTTTGCCTCCGACAGCGACGAGATGATCATCGTCGCCGACATCGAGCTCTATTCGTTGTGCGAACATCACCTGCTGCCCTTCATCGGCAAGGCCCATGTGGCTTATATTCCGACGGGCAAGGTGCTGGGGCTGTCGAAGATCGCGCGGCTGGTGGACATGTTCGCCCGCCGCCTGCAGATCCAGGAAAACCTCACCCGCCAGATCGCCGAGGCGGTCCGGCAAGTCACCGATGCCGCCGGTGTCGCGGTGGTCATCGAAGCCCGGCACATGTGCATGATGATGCGCGGTGTCGAGAAACAGAATTCGACCATGAACACCTCGGTCATGCTCGGCGCCTTCCGCGAGTCGAGCAACACCCGTCAGGAGTTCCTGCAATTGATTGGACGGAGCAAGTAAATGCCACAACTTCAACCGGGAATGGCGCGCATCCGGGTCAAGGATCTGCGCCTGCGCACCTTTATCGGGATCAACGAGGACGAAATCCTCAACAAGCAGGATGTGCTGATCAACCTGACCATCCTGTACGCCGCACAGGAAGCGGTGCGTGACAACGACATCGACCACGCGCTGAACTACCGCACCATCACCAAGGCGATCATCGCCCACGTGGAGGGCAACCGTTTTGCCCTGCTCGAACGCCTGACCCAGGAGCTGCTGGATCTGGTAATGGCCAACGAATCGGTGCTGTACGCCGAAGTCGAAGTCGACAAGCCGCATGCCTTGCGATTTGCCGAATCGGTGTCGATCACCCTCGCGGCCAGCCGCTGAACGTGTCTGGCGCTCCGGGCGTCAGACTTTTATCATCCGCGCCACGATTTGACTGCACAGAGCCCATCATGACCGAGCAACAACGCCTCGAACTCGAAGCCGCCGCCTTCCGCCGGCTGGTCGCCCACCTGGACAGCCGCAAGGACGTGCAGAACATCGACCTGATGAACCTCGCCGGGTTCTGCCGCAACTGCCTGTCCAAGTGGTACAAGGCCGAGGCTGACGAGCGCCGGATCGAGGTCAGCCTCGACGATGCCCGTGAAGTGATTTACGGCATGCCGTACGCCGACTGGAAAGCCCAATATCAGCAAGAAGCCAGCGCCGAACAACAAGCGGCGTTCGCCAAAGGAAAACCCCATGAGTGATCTGAACACCCTGCGCGCCAGCCTCAAGAGCGGCGAACACGTTTTTGCCGACACCCTGTCGTTCATCGCCGCCGGTTACGACTACCAGCCGCAGGCGTTCAACAACGGCGGCGTGGAAAACGCCGCCGGGCAGAACGAAGGTTCGTGCAAGACCTTGGGTCTGGCGTTGCTGGAAGGCTTGAGCGATGAAGAAGCACTGCTGGCGTTCGGCGAGCACTACCGCTCGGTCGTGGCAACACCTGAAGGCAGCGATCACGGCAATATCCGTGCGCTGATCCAGCACGGTCTGGCGGGCGTGAAATTCGAAGCGCAACCGCTGACCCGCCGCTGATTCCCCAGCGAATCGCAGGCATGAAAAAACCGGCCAATTGGCCGGTTTTTTCGTTTCTGCGATCTTAGAACGAAGCGTTCTGCAAACCGTCCAGGTAACGCTCGGTGTCCAGTGCCGCCATGCAGCCGGCGCCGGCCGAGGTGATGGCCTGACGGTAAACGTGGTCGGCCACGTCGCCGGCAGCGAAGATGCCTTCGACGCTGGTCGCAGTGGCGTTACCTTCACGGCCACCCTGAACGACCAAGTAGCCGTCTTTCAATTCCAGCTGACCTTCGAACAGCGAGGTGTTCGGGGTGTGGCCGATCGCGATGAACACGCCGTCGACCTTGATTTCGTCGAAGCTGCCGTCGTTGTTCTTCAGACGCGCACCGGTCACGCCCATGTTGTCGCCCAGCACTTCGTCCAGGGTCGCGTTCAGTTTCAGCTCGATCTTGCCTTCGGCCACACGGGCGTTGAGCTTGTCGATCAGGATCTTCTCGGCGCGGAAGGTTTCGCGACGGTGAATCAGGGTGACCTTGCTGGCGATATTGGCCAGGTACAGGGCTTCTTCGACAGCGGTGTTGCCGCCACCGACCACGGCCACCGGCTTGTTGCGATAGAAGAAACCGTCGCAGGTCGCACAGGCGGAAACGCCTTTGCCCATGAACGCGTCTTCCGACGGCAGGCCCAGGTAACGAGCGCTGGCGCCAGTGGCGATGATCAGCGCGTCGCAGGTGTAGGTGCCGCTGTCGCCGGTCAGGCTGTATGGCTTGGAAGCGAAGTCCACAGCATTGATGTGATCGAAGACGATCTCGGTTTCAAAACGCTCGGCGTGCTCGCGCATGCGCTCCATCAGCACCGGGCCGGTCAGACCATGGACGTCGCCCGGCCAGTTGTCGACTTCGGTGGTGGTGGTCAGTTGACCGCCGGCCTGCATGCCGGTGATCAGCAGCGGCTTGAGGTTGGCGCGGGCAGCGTAGACGGCAGCGCTGTAACCGGCAGGGCCGGAACCGAGGATGATCACTCGCGAATGACGGACTTCAGACATGAACCTGCTCCTGTTGACCGGCCAAGACACCTGGCCGGACGCCGGACTGCCGGCGGGAATAAAAAAGGACTGTGGATAACCTTGGGGAAGGCGTGAGCTCGACAGTCCTGTAAAAAGTTGGGTGCAGCGTATCGAGGGGGGCAAGATTAAGGAAATACGGTTTAACAATCCAGCTCATAGGTGGTCTCTATGCCGACACACTGACTAGATGGACGTCTTTGTTACAGTGAATGTCGATCTCGCCGCCGTGCTTTCACAGGTTCTGCAAAGTCGGTAAGGTCGGCGCGTTTTCCCTTGCTCGGAGCACCTTATGCCCGCCCCTGTTCTGTCCGGCCCGCAATACCTGCGCGAAGGCCTCAAACTGGTCTTGAGCCCGGGCCTGCGCCTGTTCGTGCTGCTGCCGCTGGCCATCAACCTGGTGCTGTTCGTCGGATTGATCTATCTGGCCGGCCACCAGTTCAGCCTGTGGGTTGATACGCTGATGCCGTCGCTGCCCGAATGGCTGAGCTTTCTCAGTTACATCCTGTGGCCACTGTTCGTGGTACTGGTGGCATTGATGGTGTTCTTCACCTTCACCATGCTGGCCAACGTGATCGCTGCGCCCTTCAACGGCTTCCTCGCGGAAAAAGTCGAAGTCGTAGTGCGCGGCACCGACGACTTCCCGGCCTTCAGCTGGGGCGAACTGATCGCGATGATCCCGCGCACCCTGGCCCGGGAAATGCGCAAGCTCGGTTATTTCCTGCCCCGGGCGATCGGCCTGTTCATCCTCTCGTTCATCCCGGTGGTGAACATCGTCGCCGCACCGCTGTGGTTACTTTTCGGCGTCTGGATGATGGCGATCCAGTACATCGACTACCCGGCGGACAACCACAAGCTGGGCTGGAACGAAATGCTCACCTGGCTGCGCCAGAAGCGCTGGCAGAGCATGAGCTTTGGCGGGATCGTCTATCTGGTGCTGCTGATTCCGGTGGTGAACATCCTGATGATGCCGGCCGCGGTGGCCGGGGCTACGTTGTTCTGGGTGCGTGAGCGCGGGGCCGAGAATCTGGTGACGCAACGCTGAGGCCGCGTCACAAATCCATCATCCGAACGTCACAACCACGACATGGCCTCAGCCGACACTGAGGTCATGACGACAGCTCTACATATCACCCTCATCAGCGAAACCTTCCCACCGGAAATCAACGGCGTGGCCAATACCCTTGGTCGATTGTGCGACGGTTTGCGCGCACGCGGGCACCGGGTGGAACTGGTGCGACCGCGTCAGGCTGACGATCCACAGCGCACTGAAGACGACTCGTTGCTGCTGTGCCGGGGCTGGCCGTTGCCGGGTTATCCGGGGTTGCAATGGGGTCAGTCGTCGATGCACAAGTTGCTGCGGCGCTGGACCCGCCAGCGCCCGGACGTGCTCTATATCGCCACCGAAGGCCCGCTCGGGCTGTCGGCGTTGCGCGCAGCTCGGCGACTTGGCATCGCCGTGGTCAGCGGCTTTCACACCAACTTCCAGCAATACACCCACCAGTACGGACTGGGTTTGCTGACCCGTTTGCTCACCCATTATCTGCGCTGGTTTCACAATCGCTCTGCCTTGACCCTGGTGCCGAGCGTCAGCCAGCGCCTGGAACTGGAGCGTCGGCACTTTGAACGCCTGGCGCTGCTGTCGCGGGGTGTCGACAGTCAGTTGTTTCACCCGGCGAAACGCCTGAATGCCTTGCGTGAGCAATGGAGTCTTGGTGAGCAGGACATTGCCGTCATTCACGTAGGACGCCTGGCGCCGGAGAAGAACCTCGGCCTGCTCAAGCGCAGTTTCGACAAGCTCGCCGGCACTTATCCACAACGCAATATGAAGCTGATCGTGGTCGGCGACGGGCCGCAACGGTTGGCACTGGAAAAGGAACTGCCCAAGGCAGTTTTTTGCGGCTCGCAACGGGGCGAAGCACTGGCGGCGCACTATGCGTCGGGGGATGTGTTTCTGTTTCCGAGCCTGACCGAAACCTTCGGCAACGTCGTGCTGGAAGCGCTGGCCTCAGGCCTTGGGGTGGTGGCTTACGATCAGGCCGCGGCGGCCCAGCATATTCGCCATGGCTACAACGGCGTGCTGGCGATGCCCGGGGATGAAGAGGCGTTCTGCGAGGCAGCGGTGTGGCTGCTGGAAGAGGATGAAAGGTTGCGCTGCGTGCGCCTGAATGCACGCCAACACGCCAGCCGCCAGGGTTGGGCGGCTATCGTCGAACAGTTTGAAAACCATTTGCTGGGGGCTTGCCGCGACCTGCGCGACAAGCCTCCCACAACGATCAAACCAGCGTCATCAACGCCTCACGGCTGAACGGCAGAATGTCCTGCTCGCGGCCTTCGCGCACTTTCTGCGCCCAGTCCGGATCCACCAGCAGCGCACGCCCCACCGCCACCAGATCGAACTCGTCGTTGTTCAGACGCTCCAGCAGTTTTTCCAGACTGGCCGGTTGCGCGACCTTGTCGGTGTTGACCATGAACTGGAGGAACTCGCCGTCGAGGCCGACGCTGCCGACGGTGATGGTTGGTTTGCCGGTCAGCTTGCGTGTCCAGCCGGCCAGGTTCAGGTCGGAACCGTCGAATTCCGGCTCCCAGAAACGGCGCGTCGAGCAGTGGAAAATGTCCACGCCAGCGTCGGACAACGGCTTGAGGAACTCGCCCAGCGCTTCGGCTGTTTGCACCAGACGCGCGGTGTAGTCCTGCTGTTTCCACTGCGAGAAACGGAAGATGATCGGGAAGCCTTCGCCCACCGCCGCGCGTACGGCCTGGATCAGCTCGATGGCGAAACGCGAACGGTTGGCCAGGCTGCCACCGTATTCGTCAGTGCGCTGATTGCTGCCTTCCCAGAAGAACTGGTCGATCAGGTAACCGTGGGCGCCGTGGATTTCCACGCCGTCCATGCCGATGCTTTGGGCATCTTTCGCCGCTTGGGCGAAGGCTGCGATCACGTCCTGGATGTCCTGTTTGGTCATGCGGTGTACGACGACCTGACCGTCCTTGAGTTTTTCCGACGGGCCGTAACCCGGCACGCTCGCGTCTGGCTCGGTGCCCAGACGGCGCACATTGCCGACGTGCCACAGTTGCGGAACGATCTTGCCGCCTTCTGCGTGTACCGCCTCCACGACTTTTTTCCAGCCGGCCAACGCCGCTTCACCGTAGAAGTGCGGCACGTTCGGGTAACCGTTGGAAGCCTGGTGGCCAACGGTGGTGCCTTCAGTGATGATCAGGCCGACACCGGCCGCCGCACGACGACGGTAGTATTCGATCACTTTGGAATTGGGCACGCCGCCCGGGGAAAACGAACGGGTCATCGGCGCCATGACCACGCGGGTCGGCAGTTCGAGGGCACCGAGCTGGAACGGTTTGAACAGGGCTTGCACGGGCATGGGAGGCTCCACGAAAAGGTTATCGACGGGCATGCGATTCATATGACGGCGATAATATGTTTAGTTCCACCCAGCCGCTAGCACTATTGATCTGAATGATTAAGGGTCAAAAGGCAGGCGAAAAAAATCGCAGCTCGAGGGCTGCGATTTTGGTGTTTCAGCTCAGGGCTTTTTCAATCGCCGTAATCACCGAAGGATCATCCGGCGCCGTGCGCGGCGAGAACCGGGCCAGTACCCGACCGTCCTTGCCGAGCAGGAATTTCTCGAAATTCCAGGTGATGTCACCGGGAAACTCCGCGCCCTCGCCCGCCAGCAGACGGTAAAGTTGATGACGGTCGTGACCGTTGACTTCGAGCTTTTTCGACAACGGAAAACTCACGCCATAGTTGAGGCTGCAGAATTCCTGGATCTCCTGCTCACTGCCCGGTTCCTGGCCGGCAAACTGGTTGCACGGCAGGCCCAGCACACTGAAGCCTTTGCCTTTGTATTGCTGATAAAGGTTTTCCAGGGCCGCGTACTGTGGGGTCAAGCCGCATTTGGAGGCGACGTTGACCACCAGCACGACTTGGCCCTTGAAGGGTGCCAGCGGTAGCTCCTGACCATCCAGGGCTGTCAACTTAAGGTCGTGAAAAGCACTCATGACGAACTCCAGATTCCCGTGTTCTACTCGAAACAGCCACTTGGCGAGGCCACCAAGGACAGCCGCGGACTAAAAAGGCGCCCTCGGGCGCCTCTCCAGTACTCGAAAGCTTAGCGCAGAAAATCAGTGGTGATGGCCACCTTCGCCATGGACGTGACCATGAGCGATTTCTTCCTGGCTGGCGTCACGGATGGCAACGACTTTCACTTTGAAGTTCAGGCGCTGACCGGCCAGCGGGTGGTTGCCGTCGACGGTGACGTCGTCGCCGTCCAGGTCACGAATGGTGACGATCTGCATCTGGCCGTCCGGCGCCGAAGCGTGGAACTGCATGCCGACTTCCAGCTCGTCAACGCCTTCGAACATGCTGCGGCTCAGGGTGCTGACCAGTTCAGCGGCGTATTCGCCGTAGGCATCTTCCGGCTCGACGGAAACTTCCAGATCGTTGCCGACTTCTTTACCTTCCAGGGCTTTTTCCAGGCCCGGGATGATGTTGCCTGCGCCATGCAGGTAGACCAGCGGAGCGCCGCCGGCGGAGCTGTCGATGACCTCACCAGCGTCGTTGGTCAGGGTATAGTCGATGGAGACAGCCTTATTGGCGGCGATCAGCATGGGGCGAGACCTTTTGCATAAGAATGAAGAACGGACAAGTCTAAACAAGGATTTGCCCGAAAGCGAACAGAACCCGGACAGACGGGATCGATTGGCGCCCGTGACCGTCACCGGATTCCATCAGGACGAGGACGGCCACTGGGTCGCCGAGCTGTCCTGCGGCCACACCCAGCACCTGCGCCACCTCCCGCCCTGGCAGTCCAGGGCATGGGTCCTGGACGCAACGCAACGTATTGAAAAAATAGGCCAACCCTTTGCTTGCGGTTGGTGCGCTCAAGGCTCGGTTAGCGATAACCTTGGCGACTGAATTGCGGCAGATCGGCACACAGAGACGATCGCCATTGCCATGCACCCTTAGAGAATCCGCATGCAAACTTTTTTTATCGCGCCCACCGACTTTGGTGTGGGTCTGACCTCCATCAGCCTCGGGCTGGTGCGTACGCTGGAACGGGCCGGGCTGAAAGTCGGCTTCTTCAAACCGATTGCCCAGCCGCATCCGGGCGACACCGGCCCTGAGCGCTCCACCGAGCTGGTGGCCCGCACCCACGGCCTGAAACCGCCGCAGCCACTGGGCCTGGCCCATGTCGAGCGGATGCTCGGCGACGGTCAGCTCGACGAATTGCTTGAAGAAATCATCACCCTCTACCAGCAGGCCGCCATCGGCAAAGACGTGCTGGTCGTCGAAGGCATGGTACCGACCCGCAGCGCCAGCTACGCCGCGCGGGTCAACCTGCACCTGGCCAAGAGCCTGGATGCCGAGGTGATTCTGGTCTCGGCCCCGGAAAACGAAGTGCTGACCGAACTGTCGGGCCGCGTCGAGTTGCAGGCGCAGTTGTTCGGCGGGCCGAAAGACCCGAAAGTCCTCGGCGTGATCCTCAACAAGGTCAAGACCGACGAAAGCATGGACGCCTTCGCCGCGCGCCTGAAAGAGCATTCGCCCTTGCTGCGCACCGGTGATTTCCGTCTGCTCGGCTGCATTCCGTTCCAGCCCGAACTCAACGCCCCGCGCACCCGCGACGTCGCCGACCTGATGGGCGCCCAGGTGCTCAACGCCGGCGACTACGAAACCCGGCGCATGACCAAAACCATCATTTGCGCGCGCACCATGCGCAACACCGTGGACCTGCTCAAGCCCGGCGTGCTGGTGGTGACCCCCGGCGATCGCGACGACATCATCCTCGCCGTCAGTCTCGCCGCTATCAACGGCGTGCCGCTGGCCGGCCTGCTGCTTACCAGCGATACCCTGCCGGATCCGCGCATCATGGACTTGTGCCGTGGCGCGTTGCAGGCCGGTCTGCCAGTGCTGTCGGTGAGCACCGGCTCCTACGACACGGCCAACCTGCTCAACGGCCTGAACAAGGAAATCCCCGTCGATGACCGCGAACGCGCGGAGATCATCACCGACTTCGTCGCCAGCCATCTGGACGCCAACTGGCTGCACCAGCGCTGCGGCACGCCACGGGAAATGCGCCTGTCGCCGGCGGTGTTCCGTTATCAATTGATTCAACGCGCGCAGGCCGCCAACAAACGCATCGTCCTGCCCGAAGGCAGCGAGCCGTTCACCGTGCAAGCGGCGGCGATCTGTCAGGAACGCGGGATTGCCCGTTGCGTGCTGCTGGCCAAACCGGCAGACGTTGAAGCCGTGGCCAGAGCCCAGGGCATCACGCTGCCGCCGGGGCTGGAAATCCTGGACCCGGACCTGATCCGCGAACGCTACGTCGAACCGATGGTCGCCCTGCGCAAGAGCAAAAGCCTCAATGCGCCGATGGCCGAGCAGCAACTGGAAGACACCGTGGTGATCGGCACCATGATGCTCGCGCTGGATGAGGTCGACGGACTGGTCTCCGGCATCATCAACACCACCGCCAACACCATCCGCCCGGCGCTTCAGCTGATCAAGACCGCGCCGGGCTGCACGCTGGTGTCGTCGGTGTTCTTCATGCTGTTCCCCGAGGAAGTGCTGGTCTACGGCGACTGCGTGATGAATCCGCACCCGAGCGCCAGCGAACTGGCCGAAATCGCCCTGCAAAGCGCCGACTCGGCCGCCGCGTTCGGCATCACCCCGCGCGTGGCGATGATCAGCTACTCCAGCGGCGAATCGGCCACCGGCGAGGAAGTCGAAAAGGTCCGCGAAGCCACCCTGCTCGCCCACGAACAACAGCACTCTTTGCTGATCGACGGCCCGTTGCAATACGACGCCGCCGCCAACGAAACCGTGGCCCGCCAACTGGCGCCGAACAGCCAGGTGGCCGGTCGCGCCACAGTGTTCGTGTTCCCCGACCTGAACACCGGCAACACCACCCACAAAGCCGTGCAGCGCAGCGCCGATTGCGTCAGCCTCGGCCCGATGCTGCAAGGCCTGCGCAAACCGGTGAACGATCTGCCGCGCGGCGCGCAGGTCGACGACATCGTCTACACCATCGCCCTGACCGCGATTCAGGCTGCCAACCGACCTCTGGATATCTGACCCGATGCTGGCTTTCCTCCCTGCCACCCTGCGCGGCGTGATCGCCGCGCTGCTGCTGGCGCTGAACACGATCCTGCTGTGCTCGTTCCTGTTTCTCGTGGCACTGATCAAAGTGCTGCCGTTCGACCTCGCACGCCGCGCCTCACGCTGGCTGATGAGCCACACCCACGAAGCCTGGATCAGCAACAACAAAGGCTGGATGAACCTGGTCCGCCGCACCCGCTGGCACCTCAGCGGCCTGCAAGGCCTGGACTATCAACACTCGTACCTGATCACCAGCAACCACCAGAGCTGGGTCGACATCCTGGTGCTGCAATACGTGCTCAACCGACGCATTCAGCCGCTGAAGTTCTTTCTCAAGCAGGAACTGATCTGGGTCCCGGTCATCGGCCTGGCGTGGTGGACACTCGGCTTCCCGTTCATGAAGCGCTATTCGAAGGCCTATCTGGAAAAACACCCGGAAAAGAAAGGCAAAGACCTCGAAACCACCCGCAAGACCTGCGCTAAATTCCGCGACAACCCGGTAGGCATCTTCAACTTCGTCGAAGGCACACGCTTCACCGAAGGCAAACACGCGCAGCAGCAATCACCGTTCAAATACTTGCTCAAACCAAAGGCCGGTGGCATCGCATTCGTACTGGATGCGATGGGCGAACAGCTGGAATCGATCGTCAACGTGACCATCCACTACCCGGGCGGACGCCCTGGCTTCTGGGACCTGCTGTGCGGCAACGTCCGAGACGTAGTGGTGCACTTTGAAGAGCTGAAGATCCCGCCGCAGTTCATTGGCAGGAACTATGACCAGGACGGCGAGTACCGCCTGCAATTCCAGGGCTGGATCAATCAGCTGTGGCAAGACAAGGATTCACTGCTGGAACAGATGCACCGCGAATATCCAACGAAGTAATCAGGTGTCTGTAATACCCTCATCGCGGGCTTGCCTGCGATGACAACTTCAAGGACACAAAAAAAACCACCGATGATCCCTCATCGGCGGTTTTTTCATTTCCAGTCAGCGCTTAAATCGCGCCACGCTTACGCAACAGATCCAACACCTGCTTCACGCTTTCATCAAGCGACAACGATTGAGTGTCGATCACCAGATCAGCATCCAGCGGCACGTCATACGGGAAAGACTCACCCGGAATGTTATCGCCACCGGCAGCGTACAGACCTTGCGGATCACGCTCTGCGCACACAGTCGGCGAGGCCTGGACATAAACCGTCAACAGACGCTCCCTGCCAATCAGATCCTTCGCCTGCTCACGACCTTCGGCACTCGGCGCCACAAACGCAGCAAGCGTCAACAGACCCGCTTCGTTGAACTGACGCGCCACGTGTGCAGCACGACGCCAGTTCTCGGTGCGACCGGCGCGATCCTGCGGCAGACCTTTGTTGAGGTCATGACGCAGATTCTGACCATCCAGCACAAACACCGCACGACCCAGATCGAACAGCTTGCGCTCGACCGCGTACGCCAAGGTGCTCTTGCCAGCGCCCGACAAGCCGCTGAACAACACAGTGGCCGGTTGCTGACCGAAACGCTGAGCGCGCTCTTCGGTCGCTACATGGGCCAGTTTGCCGTGGTGCGTAGCCGTACCATGGGTCACCGGCTGAGCGACGATCATACCGGCGCCTACAGTGCCGTTGGTCAAACGGTCGATGACGATGAACGCGCCGGTGGTGCGGTTGCTGTCGTAACCGTCTAGGGCGATCGGCGCGTCGAGCGCGATCTTCACCTTGCCGATTTCGTTGAGCTGCAACGCGCTCGCCGGGCCTTCTTCGAGGGTGTTGACGTCGACCTTGTTGACGATGCTGGCGATGGAGCCCGGCACGTAACTGGTGGCACGCTTGATGTCGTATTTCTTGCCCGGCAGCATCGGCTCTTCAGCCATCCACACCAGCATCGCTTCGAAGCTGTCGGTCACCGGCGGAACGTTGTCGGCGTGTACCAGCAGGTCGCCACGGGAGATGTCGATCTCGTCTTCCATGGTCAGCGTTACCGCCTGGCCAGGACCTGCGTGTTCCAGTTCACCCTCGAAAGTGACGATGGATTTCACGCGGCTGCTCTTGCCCGACGGCAGGACCACGACTTCGTCGCCCTTCTTGACGATGCCGCTGGCCAGGGTACCGGCGAAACCGCGGAAGTTCAGGTTCGGACGGTTGACGTACTGCACCGGGAAACGCAGATCGGTGAAGTTGCGGTCGCCCGCCACTTCCACGGTCTCGAGGATTTCCATCAGCGACTGCCCGGTGTACCACGGCGAGCGCTCGGACTTGTTCACCACGTTGTCGCCCTTGAGAGCGGACATCGGCACGAAGTGCATGCTCGTCGGCTTCATCTTCAAGCCTTCGGCGAACTTCAGGTAGTCGGCCTTGATCGACTCGAACACGCCCTGATCGAAGCCCTTGAGGTCCATCTTGTTGATGGCGACGACGATGTGCTTGATGCCCAGCAACGAGGCAATGAAGCTGTGGCGACGGGTCTGGGTCTGCACGCCGTAACGGGCGTCGACCAGGATAATCGCCAGGTCACAGGTGGAGGCACCGGTGGCCATGTTGCGGGTGTACTGCTCATGGCCGGGGGTGTCGGCGATGATGAATTTGCGCTTGGCGGTAGAGAAATAGCGGTAGGCGACATCGATGGTGATGCCCTGCTCGCGCTCGGCCTGCAGGCCGTCGACCAGCAATGCCAGGTCGATGTCGTCACCGGTGGTGCCGACTTTCTTCGAATCGCGGGTGATGGCTTCCAGGTGATCTTCGTAGATCATCTTCGAGTCGTGCAGCAGGCGCCCGATCAGGGTGCTCTTGCCGTCATCGACGTTACCGCAGGTCAAAAAGCGCAGCAGCTCTTTACGTTCGTGCTGGCCCAGGTAGGCGAGGATGTCCTCGCTGATCAAATCAGATGCGTGCGACATGACAACCCCTTAGAAATAACCCTGACGTTTCTTGTCTTCCATCGAGCCTGCGCCATCGTGGTCGATGACCCGGCCCTGGCGCTCGGAAGTTCGCGTCAGGAGCATTTCCTGAATGATGTCCGTCAGGCTTTCGGCCTCGGACTCCACCGCGCCCGTCAACGGGTAGCAGCCAAGGGTACGGAAACGCACTTTCTTTTTGACGATGCGCGCCTTGTCCTCGTCGGACAGGTGCTCGAGGATGCGCTCGTCGTCGATCATGATCAGCGTGCCGTTCTTCTCGATCACTTCGCGCTCGGCGGCGAAGTACAGCGGTACGATCGGGATGCCTTCGAGGTAGATGTACTGCCAGATGTCCAGCTCGGTCCAGTTCGACAGCGGGAATACACGAATGGATTCGCCCTTGTTGACCTTGCCGTTGTAGACGTTCCACAGCTCGGGACGCTGGTTCTTCGGGTCCCAGCGGTGTTTGCTGTCGCGGAACGAGTAGACGCGCTCCTTGGCGCGGGACTTCTCTTCATCGCGACGGGCACCGCCGAAGGCTGCGTCGAAACCATGCTTGTCGAGTGCCTGCTTCAGGCCCTCGGTCTTCATGATGTCGGTGTGCTTGGCGCTGCCGTGGGTGAACGGGTTGATGTTCTGCGCCACGCCGTCGGGGTTGATGTGAGTGATGAGGTCCAGGCCAAGCTCTTCGACCATCTTGTCGCGGAACTTGTACATTTCCTGGAATTTCCAGCGGGTGTCGACGTGCATCACCGGAAACGGCAGTTTGCCCGGGAAGAACGCCTTGCGTGCCAGATGCAGCATCACGGCGGAGTCTTTACCGATGGAGTACAGCATCACCGGGTTGTCGAACTCGGCGGCCACCTCGCGGATGATGTGGATGCTTTCCGCCTCCAGCTGTTTCAGATGCGTCAGTTTGTCGACCATGGCTACTCACGAAAGCTTTCTTATGAACGGCCAGCGGGCCGTGTTCGAGCGGGGAATCCTAGCACAGCGACCTCTTCTAATCAGGACGCCAACTAGATCGAAAGGGCATATGAATATGCCCGCCCGTTCGGGTGCTTCCAGGCAAAAGTCAGATCGGATTCGGGCAGTCGATGAAGATGTGCTCGAGGGCAAAACGCTTCGCCAGGTAGTCGCCCAGCGCCTGCACGCCATAGCGTTCGGTGGCGTGGTGGCCGGCGGCGATGAAGCTGATGTCGTTTTCCCGGGCGCTGTGGAATGTCTGCTCGGAAGCTTCACCGCTGAGGAACAGATCGACGCCGGCCGCGATCGCATTGTCGATGTAACCCTGGCCGCCGCCGGTACACCAGCCGACCCGACGGATCATCGCGCTGCCTTCGACCAGCAGCGGCTCGCGGCCCATGACCTCCTGCACTTTGCGGGCGAAGTCGCGCGGGGTCATCGGCTCGCTCAGCGAACCGACCAGACCGACGATTTTCAGATTGTCCGGATCCAGCGGCCCTTCGACGGTGATGTCCAACTGCCGGGCCAGTTGCACGTTATTGCCGACGTCCGGGTGCAGATCCAGCGGCAGGTGATAACCGAGCAGGCTGATGTCGTGCTTGAGCAGCGTCTTTAGACGGCGCTGCTTCATGCCGGTGATGCACGGGTTCTCGCCCTTCCAGAAATAACCGTGATGCACCAGCACCAGATCAGCTTCGGCCTCGACGGCGGCATCCAGCAGCGCCTGGCTGGCGGTGACGCCGCTGACGATGCGCATCACCTGCGGACGGCCCTCGACCTGCAGGCCGTTGGGGCAATAATCGGCAATTTTCGCACTGCCGAGGTAACGGTCGGCTTCTTCGACCAGGGTGCTCAGGGCGACGGCCATGAAAGACTCCTAAATATCCCGTTCAGAGGCGCGCGCGGCCTCGTATAATGCGCGACATTATGGGCGGTCTGACCCCGCCTGCAACTTTTCCAGGACGTGCTTAATGCTCAAGGCGCTGCGTTTTTTCGGCTGGCCGCTGTTGGCCGGCGTGCTTATCGCTCTGTTGATTATTCAGCGTTACCCGCAGTGGGTCGGGCTTCCGAGCCTCGACGTCAACTTGCAACAGGCCCCGCAGACCACCAGCGTGCAGCAGGGGCCAGTGTCGTATGCGGACGCGGTGACCATCGCCGCGCCGTCGGTGGTCAACCTCTACACCACCAAAGTCATCAACAAGCCGAGCCATCCGCTGTTCGAAGACCCGCAGTTCCGCCGCTTCTTCGGTGACAATTCGCCGAAGCAGAAGCGCATGGAATCAAGCCTCGGCTCCGGCGTGATCATGAGCCCGGAAGGCTACATCCTGACCAACAACCACGTCACCAGCGGCGCCGACCAGATCGTCGTGGCGCTCAAGGACGGTCGCGAAACCCTGGCCCGAGTGATCGGCAGCGATCCGGAAACCGACCTCGCCGTCCTGAAGATCGACCTGAAGAACCTGCCGGCGATCACCGTCGGACGCTCCGACAATATCCGCATTGGCGACGTCGCACTGGCGATCGGCAACCCGTTCGGGGTCGGCCAGACCGTGACCATGGGCATCATCAGCGCCACCGGCCGCAACCAGTTGGGCCTGAACAACTACGAAGACTTCATCCAGACCGACGCGGCGATCAATCCGGGCAACTCCGGTGGTGCGCTGGTCGACGCCAACGGCAACCTCACCGGCATCAACACTGCGATTTTCTCCAAGTCCGGCGGCTCGCAAGGCATCGGCTTCGCGATCCCGGTGAAACTGGCGATGGAAGTGATGAAGTCGATCATCGAGCACGGTCAGGTGATTCGCGGCTGGCTGGGCATTGAAGTACAACCGCTGACCCAGGAACTGGCCGAGTCGTTTGGCCTGTCCGGGCGTCCGGGAATTGTAGTGGCGGGGATTTTCCGCGATGGCCCGGCCCAGAAGGCCGGCCTGCAACTGGGTGACGTGATTCTCAGCATCGACGGCGAACCGGCCGGTGATGGCCGCAAGTCGATGAACCAAGTGGCGCGGATCAAGCCGACCGACAAGGTCACGATTCAGGTGATGCGCAACGGCAAGGAATTGAAGCTGACCGCTGAAATCGGTCTGCGTCCACCGCCGGCGCCGGTGAAGGAAAAAGAAGAGTAAGACTTTGTTCGCGTCACTGACGCGAATAACAGACATTCTCAACAGGCATGTTATATTGTTTCAATTAGCACATTGGAACAACATAACATGTCGTCTCGAAAAAAGGCCTCCCTCCTCGGCCTGACCCTTGGCCTGCTGGGCGATCCCGCGTTTGCAGATGAACCGCAAACGCTTGAACTCGACGCCATCAGCGTCATCTCCGATTACGAATCCCCTGCCGGCCCGGTCAAAGGCTATCGCGCTACCCGCTCGTCCAGCGCCACCAAAACCGACACCGCGATCCGCGATATTCCGCAGGCCATCAGCGTGGTGCCCGCCAGCGTGCTCAAGGATCTGGGCAGCACCAGCGTAGAACGCGCGCTGGATTTCGCCGGTGGCGTGTCGAAGCAAAACAACTTCGGCGGCCTGACGCTTTACGAATACAGCGTGCGCGGCTTCACCACCTCTGAGTTTTACCAAGACGGTTTCAGCGCCAACCGTGGTTATCCGAGCACACCGGACGCCGCCAACATCGAGCGCATCGAAGTGCTAAAAGGACCGGCCGCCAGCCTGTATGGCCGAGGTGATCCGGGCGGCACGGTAAACATCGTCACCAAAAAACCGCAGCCAGCGGCCTTCACCACCCTGCAAACCAGCGCCGGCAGTTGGGATCGCTATCGCACCGCGCTGGACGTCAACACGCCGCTGGATGATCAGGGTGATGTGCTGTCGCGAATCAATCTCGCGGTCGAGGACAACAACAGCTTTCGCGACCACGTCGACAGTAAACGTGTATTCGTTGCCCCCTCTTTCAGTTGGCAGTTGAACCCGGACACCAGCCTGCTGGTGGAGAGCGAATTCGTGCGTCATAGCTCGACCTTCGACCGCGGCATCGTTGCACCTAACAATAAATGGAGCGGCGTCTCGCGCTCGACATTCCTGGGTGAGCCGAACGACGGCAACATCGACAACCACAACAACAGACTGCAAGCCACGCTTGAGCACCACCTCAACGATGCCTGGAAACTGCGCCTGGCCAGCCATTACAAGGAAGGCAAACTCTGGGGTTTCGCCTCCGAAAACCGTCCCTTGAATGCCGATGGCCACACCGTCAACCGCCGCTATCGCGAACGCGATACCAACTGGCACGACAGCATCACCCAACTGGAACTGCGCGGCCTGTTCGACCTCGGCACCTGGCAGCACGAACTGCTGATCGGCAGCGAGTACGAGAATTTCCGCAAGAACGAGCGCGTCACCACCATCGCCGGCGGGCCTTACGCCATCGATATCTATAACCCGGTGTACGGCCAGCCCAAACCCAACGGCGCACGCTCCGGTACAGACTTCTTCGAACACGTCGAAAGCCATGCGCTGAACCTGCAGGATCAAATCGTCTTCAGCGAAAAACTGCGCGGGATGATCGGGGCCCGATTCGAGCACTTCGAGCAAACCATCGATGACCACAGCCGCAACACCACCAGCCGCCAGACCCACGACGCGCTCACCCAACGTGCCGGCCTGCTCTATCAACTGACACCGGACACCGGCCTGTTCGCCAACGCCTCGACCTCATTCAAACCGAACAACGGCCTCGATGTGGCTGGCAAATCCTTCGATCCGGAAGAAGGCGTGGGTTACGAAATCGGGATCAAGAACGAGCTGTTCGACGAACGTTTAAGCAGCACCCTCGCCTTCTTCCATATCGACAAGGAAAACGTCCTCGCCCTCGACCCGGGCACCGATACCAGCCGCGCCATGGGCAAGGCCCGCAGCCGGGGTTTCGATCTGCAGGTCACCGGGCAAGTCACCGACGCCGTCAGGGTGATCGGCGCCTTCGCCTGGATCGACGCCGAAGTCACCAAGGGTGATGCCGCGATCCCCGCCGGTAGCCGCATCCTCGGGGTGGCCAAACGCAGCGGCAGCCTGCTGGGTGTCTACGAGTTTCAGGACGGCCGCTTGCGCGGCTCGGATATCGGCGCGGCGTTCACTTACGTCGGTGACCGCTCAGGTGAGTCCGGCAGCGATTTCGAGCTGCCGGCCTATCACACCGTCGACCTGCTGGCCCATTACAAGGCCAGCGACACCGTCACTCTCGGCCTGAACCTGAACAACCTGTTCGACGAAAAGTACTACGAGCGCTCGTACAGCAACTATTGGGTCAACCCCGGCGAGCCGCGCAATTTCACGGTCAGCCTGACATTCAACCTGTAAAAGGACGTCACCATGCATTTCGGCAAACTCTTATTGATCATCGCTGCGTTGTTCGCTGGCCAAGCATCAGCGCATGGTCTGTGGACCGAACAACGACGCGGCAATATCGAAGTGATCTACGGCCACGGCGCAGAAGACAACGCGTTCAAAGCGCAGAAAATCAGCGGTGCATGGGCATATGACGTCAGCGGCAAGATGATCCCGGTCAACGTGCAACGCCTGACCGATCATGCACGTCTGCAACCGCTGAAACCGCCGGCGGTAATGGCCGTGGCCCTGAACAATGGCATGTGGTCGCAAACCGCCGACAAGAAATGGGTCAACGAGGGGCGCAGCAAAGTCCCGGGCGCCATCGAGTCGACCGAGACCCTCAAGTACAGCCTGGCGATTTATCAGCCGGGAGCGAAGTTGCCCAAACTCGATCAGATCAAATTGCTGATTTTGCCGGAGGTCGATCCTCTGACCGTCGGCCCGGGGAAATCATTGCCGGTGCGGGTGTTGCTGGATGGCAAACCGGCAGCGGGCGTGAAGTTGATCGGTGACTACCGCAGCGCGCCGAATACCTTGAGCACTGAAACCGACAAGGACGGCCGCGCTCAGGTGCTGGTGCGTAACGAGGGATTGAATGTGATTGCAGCGCAGGTGGAGGTGCCGGTGAAGGACAATGCAGAGGTGAGCAGTCGGGGGTTATTCAGTTCGTTGACGTTCCTGGGCGAACCGCATCACGAATGAACCAACGCTGATCCCTGTGGGACGAAACCCACAGGGATCAGCGTCGTTTCAGAGTTCGCCCAGACCGTCGATCAACGCCTGATTCTGCTCCGGCGTGCCGATCGAGATCCGCAGGAACTGGGCAATCCGCTCCTGCTTGAAGTGGCGCACTATCACGCCCTGTTCACGCAGTTTGGCTGCCAGCCCCGCCGCATCGTGTTGCGGATGCCGGGCGAAGATGAAGTTCGCCGCTGACGGCAGCACTTCAAAGCCCTTGGCCTGCAACTGCGCAACCACCCATTCGCGACTCTCGATCACCAGTGCGCAGGTCTTGTCGAAGTATTCGCGATCCTCGAATGCCGCTGCAGCACCGACATTCGCCATGCGATCGATCGGGTAGGAGTTGAAGCTGTTCTTGATCCGCTCCAGCGCCTCGATCAGGTCCGGATGGCCGACCGCCAGACCGACCCGCAGGCCCGCCAGCGAACGGGACTTGGACAGGGTCTGAGTCACCAGCAGGTTCGGATAACGGTCCACCAGGCTGATCGCGGTTTCGCCGCCGAAGTCGATGTAGGCCTCGTCGACCACCACCACCGAATCCGGGCTGCCCTTGAGAATCTGCTCGACCGCTTCCAGCGCCAGCAGGCAACCGGTCGGTGCGTTCGGGTTGGGGAAAATGATCCCGCCGTTCGGCTTGGCGTAGTCAGCCGGGTTGATCCGGAACTGGGCATCCAGCGGCACCGCGTCGAAGGTGATGCCGTAAAGGCCGCAGTAGACCGGATAGAAGCTGTAGCTGATGTCCGGGAACAGGATCGGCTGATCGTGTTGCAGCAGACCGTGGAAGATGTGCGCCAGCACTTCATCCGAGCCGTTGCCGAGGAACACCTGATTGTTCTGTACGCCGTAGTACTTGGCGACGGCATTTTTCAACAGATCGCTGTTCGGATCCGGATACAGACGCAGGTTGTCGTTGAGTTCGGCCTGCATCGCCGCCAAGGCTTTTGGCGACGGGCCGTACGGGTTTTCGTTGGTATTGAGTTTGACCAGACGGGTCAACTTCGGCTGCTCGCCCGGCACGTAAGGCACCAGATCCTTGACGAACGGGCTCCAGAATTTGCTCATGTTCAGTTCCCCTTCACGTCGTCTTTGATGCGGTATTCGGCGCTACGCGCGTGGGCGCTCAGCGATTCGCCACGGGCCAGAATCGATGCAGTCTTGCCAAGCTCCGAAGCGCCGGCCTCGGAGCAGAAGATGATCGACGAGCGTTTCTGGAAGTCGTACACGCCCAGCGGCGAAGAGAAACGCGCAGTGCCGGAGGTCGGCAGCACGTGGTTCGGACCCGCGCAGTAGTCGCCCAGCGCCTCGGAGGTGTGGCGGCCCATGAAAATCGCGCCGGCGTGGCGGATCTGCGGCAGCCAGGCCTGAGGGTCGGCGACCGACAGCTCAAGGTGTTCCGGGGCAATGCGGTTGGCGACTTCGATGGCCTGGGCCATGTCGCGCACGTGAATCAGGGCACCACGGCCGTTGATCGAGGTTTCGATGATGGTTGCGCGATCCATGGTCGGCAGCAGCTTGTCGATGCTCGCGGCGACCTTGTCGAGGAACTCGGCGTCCGGGCTGACCAGAATCGCCTGGGCGTCTTCGTCGTGTTCGGCCTGGGAGAACAGGTCCATGGCGATCCAGTCCGGATCGGTCTGGCCGTCGCACACCACGAGGATTTCAGACGGGCCGGCAATCATGTCGATGCCGACCTGACCGAACACGTGACGCTTGGCAGTGGCGACATAGATGTTGCCCGGGCCGACGACCTTGTCCACCTGCGGCACGCTTTCGGTGCCATAGGCCAACGCAGCAACGGCTTGTGCGCCACCGATGGTGAACACCCGGTCGACGCCGGCAATGCACGCCGCCGCCAGCACCAGTTCGTTGACCTCGCCACGCGGGGTTGGCACCACCATGACCACTTCAGTCACGCCAGCGACCTTGGCCGGAATCGCATTCATCAACACCGACGACGGGTACGACGCCTTGCCGCCCGGCACATACAGACCGGCGCGATCCAGCGGCGTGACCTTCTGGCCCAGCACAGTGCCGTCGGCTTCGGTGTAGCTCCAGGAGTCCTGCTTCTGTTTTTCGTGATAGCTGCGCACACGGGCGGCGGCTTTTTCCAGCGCTTCGCGTTGAGCCACGGTGATACGGGTCAGGGCCAGTTCCAGACGCTCGCGCGGCAGGATCAGGTCTGCCATGGAGGCGACTTCGAGGCCGTCGAATTTCTGGGTGAACTCGACCAGCGCCGCGTCACCGCGCTCGCGCACAGCCTTGATGATGTCCAGCACCCGCTGATTGACCGAGTCGTCAGACACACTTTCCCAGCTCAGCAGATGATCCAGATGATGCGCGAAATCCGGGTCAGCAGCGTTGAGTCGGCGAATTGCAGTCGGTGCGGTCATAGCGAGAGCCTCATAGGAATGGCAAAAACTCAGGCGCCCTAACTTAGCAGTCGTTTCCGCTTGGGCACCTGAGATTCTGGCTATGAGGCGGATAGACGGGCGCGACTTAACGTCGCGCAGGTACATCAGCCGCGGTGTCGAGACTCCACTGCCTTGCGCAGGGTGTCGATCAACGCCTGGATTCGGGCGTGTTGCATTTTCATCGAAGCTTTATTGACCACCAGACGCGAGCTGATCGTGGCGATCAGTTCCTGGGGTTCCAGACCATTGGCACGCAGGGTGTTACCGGTGTCGACCACGTCGATGATCTTGTCGGCCAGACCGATCAGCGGTGCCAGCTCCATCGAGCCGTACAGCTTGATGATGTCGACCTGACGGCCCTGCTCGGCGTAATAACGCTTGGCGACATTGACGAATTTGGTGGCGACGCGCAGGCGGCCCTTGGGCTCGACCGCGCCGACCTTGCCGGCGGTCATCAGCTTGCACTGGGCAATCTGCAGGTCCAGCGGCTCGTACAGGCCCTGGCCGGTGTATTCCATCAGCACATCTTTACCGGCAACGCCGAGGTCGGCCGCGCCATGCTCGACATAGGTCGGCACGTCGGTGGCCCGCACGATCAACAGGCGAACGTCTTCCTGGGTCGTGGGGATGATCAGCTTGCGGCTCTTGTCCGGATTCTCGGTCGGCACGATGCCCGCTTCGGCGAGAAGCGGCAGGGTGTCGTCAAGGATGCGGCCCTTGGACAGTGCGATGGTCAACATGGGAAACGTCAGTCCTTATCAAGGTACTCATGTCCGGTCGCAATCGGCGCCGGACATACTTCGAGGGCGTTGCCACCCCCGATCAAAACGAATTCAACGGACACTTCCCTGTGTCCAGATGCAGCGATTAGCCCGGAACGCGACGGATCTTGGCGCCCAGCATCTGCAGTTTTTCCTCGATGCACTCGTAACCACGGTCGATGTGGTAGATGCGGTCGATCAGGGTATCGCCCTGTGCCACCAGCGCCGAAATCACCAGGCTCGCCGAAGCACGCAGGTCGGTTGCCATCACTGGCGCGCCCTTGAGTGTTTCGATACCGGTCACAATGGCGGTGTTGCCTTCGACCTGGATGTGCGCGCCCATGCGGTGCAGTTCGTACACGTGCATGAAGCGGTTTTCGAAGATCGTCTCGATCACGGCACCGGTGCCTTCGGCAATGGCGTTGAGCGAGATGAACTGCGCCTGCATGTCGGTCGGGAACGCCGGATACGGCGCAGTGCGCACGTTGACCGCTTTCGGGCGCTTGCCGTGCATGTTCAGCTCGATCCAGTCTTCACCACAGGTGATTTCTGCACCGGCTTCACGGAGTTTTTCCAGAACGGCTTCGAGGATGGTCGGATCGGTGTCCTTGACCTTCACGCGGCCACCGGTAACCGCAGCGGCCACCAGGTAGGTGCCGGTTTCGATACGGTCAGGCATGACCTTATAGAAGGCCGAGCCCAGACGCTCGACGCCGTCGATGGTGATGGTGTCGGTTCCGGCACCGGAAACCTTGGCACCCATGGCGTTGAGGAAGTTCGCCAGGTCGACCACTTCAGGTTCGCGAGCGGCGTTCTGCAACACGCTGCGGCCCTTGGCCAGAGCGGCAGCCATCATGATGTTCTCGGTACCGGTCACACTGACGGTATCGAAGAAGAAGTGCGCGCCGCGCAGGCCGCCTTCAGGCGCCTTGGCCTTGATGTAGCCGCCTTCGACATCGATGACTGCGCCCATGGCTTCCAGGCCACGGATGTGAAGGTCGACCGGACGCGAACCGATGGCGCAACCGCCAGGCAGTGCGACTTCGGCTTCACCGAAACGCGCAACCATCGGGCCCAGCACCAGGATCGACGCACGCATGGTTTTCACCAGTTCGTACGGGGCGATCAGGGTCTTGATGGTGCGCGGGTCGATTTCGACGCTGAGCTTCTCGTCGATCACAGGCTCGATGCCCATGCGACCGAACAGCTCGATCATGGTGGTGATGTCATGCAGGTGCGGCAGGTTGCCGACGGTAACCGGGCCATCGCACAGCAGGGTGGCGGCCAGGATCGGCAGGGCGGAGTTCTTCGCCCCGGAGATGCGGATCTCGCCATCAAGACGAGCGCCACCGGTAATAATCAATTTATCCATAAGAATCTCGACGCCCTAGGGCTCAGGTGCGCTCGGCCCAGGCCGCGCTGCTGAAAAATTTCATAGTGACCGCGTGGATGCTGCCATCGGCGATCCAAGGGTTCAAATGGGCATAGATGCTTTGCTGACGCTTGACCGGGCTCAACGCCGCCAGTTCATCACTAATCACGTTCAGCTGAAAGTTGCAGCCTTCGCCTTCAACTTCCACCTGCGTTCCTGGCAGCTTTCCTTCAAGGAAGCTCTTCACTTCTACGGCCTGCATGCTCAACCTCAATCGGCGCCCTGTGCGCACGGGTCGGACATCATACAAAAAAGCCCCGCGCCTGCGAACCCCGCTGCGCAGGACTCTGACGGGGGGCTTCTCTACTGATGCGGGTTCAGGGTTGCGCCAACAGCTCGGTCAGCTCGCTGACCTGAGCAATTTCGCGCATGTCTTCGGGCATCCCGCGAATGCTGACCGCCTTGCCGGCGGCCTTGGCATCGCGAATGAAGCACAGCAGCAGCGAAAGACCGACGCTGCTGGATTTCTCCACCGCCGAGCAATCGATCACCAATGCCGGGGCATTGCACGACTTGATCAGCGCCCGGCCCTGCTCGCGCAGATCAGGGCCGGTGCGGTAATCCAGCACACCGCTGAGCTGCAGCTCACTGGCTTCGTCCAGACGAATGGCCGACTCGGTCATTGGGCAGGCTTCTCGTTCTGCTCGGCCGACTGTTTGGCCTTGGCGACTTCCCCGGCCCAGCCGTTGATGGTCTTGTCCAGGTCGTTGCCATTGCGCTGCATTGCGTCGGCGAACTGATCACGGAACAGCTTGCCGATGTTGATGCCGTTGATGATCACGTTGCGCAGCTTCCACTCGCCGTTGATCTTCTCGAGGGTGTACGACACCGGATAGATCGCGCCATTGTTGCCCTTGACGGTCATGCCGACGCTGGTGCGGTCGCCCGACTCATCCTTGGGCGCATCCACGGTGATGCCCTGATTGTTGTACTCGAGCAAGGCGTTGCCGTAGAACTGGAACAGGCCGCGCTTGAAGTTTTCCTCGAAGGTCTTCATCTGCGCCGGGGTTGCCTTGCGCGAATACTTGACCGTCATGATGCTCTTGGAAATGCCCTCGGCATCCACGACCGGCCCGACGATGGTGTTCAGCGCCGTGTAGAAATCCTGCGGATCCTGCTTGTACTTCTCTTTATTGGCCGACAGATCGGCAAGCATCCGGTTTGTGGTGTCCTGAACCAGATCGTGCGCCGATTGTGCCGCCACGGCGTTAGCCACCAGCGGCAGCGTCGCAAGCAACACCAACAGGCCACGTCGCAAGGTAGAGATCATTCAAAAGCTCCTCATTTGGCGTCTTTGCTAACGGTATTGAGCAGGAATTTACCGATCAGGTCTTCCAGTACCAGAGACGACTGCGTGTCGTGGATGGTTCCACCATCCTTCAGGCGGGTGTCTTCCCCGCCCACGCTGATACCGATGTATTTCTCGCCCAGCAGACCCGCAGTCAGGATAGATGCTGTGGAGTCGGTCGGCAGATTGTCGACGCTTTTATCCACTTGCAGGGTCACCCGACCGGTGAAGCTGTCGCGGTCCAGATCGATCGCGGTGACCTTGCCGATGGTCACACCCGCCATGGTCACTTTGGCTCTGACCGTCAAACCGGCGATATTGTCGAAATACGCGTAAAGCTTGTAGGTATCGGTGGTCGAAGTCGGAGACAGGCCACTGACCCGCAGGGCCAGCAGCAACAAAGCCAGGATCCCTGCCAGCAGGAACAGGCCGACACCGATTTCCAGGGTGCGGTTTTGCATCAGAAATCTCCAAACATCAAAGCGGTCAGAATAAAGTCCAGGCCGAGTACTGCCAGCGAGGCGTAAACCACGGTCTTGGTGGTGGCACGACTGATCCCCTCGGAAGTGGGTTCGCAGTCATAGCCTTGAAATACGGCGATCCAGGTGACGACAAAAGCGAATACTGCACTTTTGATGATGCCGTTGAGCACATCGTCACCGAAGCTCACGCTGTTCTGCATGTTCGACCAGTAGGAACCTTCGTAGACGCCCAGCCAGTCGACGGCAACCCACGAACCGCCCCAGATGCCGACCACACTGAAGATCATCGCCAGTACCGGCAGGGAAATGAAGCCGGCCCAAAGGCGTGGGGCGATGATGTACTTGAGCGGGTCGACCCCTATCATCTCCAGGCTGGACAGCTGTTCGGTGGATTTCATGTTGCCGATTTCCGCCGTCAGCGCCGAACCGGCACGACCGGCAAACAACAGCGCGGTCACCACCGGCCCCAGCTCACGCAACAGGGTCAGCGCCACCATCTGCCCGACAGCCTGCTCCGAGCCGTAGCTCGACAGGATGTTGAAGCCCTGCAGGGCCAGCACCATGCCGATGAAAATCCCCGACACCACGATGATCACCAGCGACATCACGCCGACGGAATGCAGCTGTTTGACCAGCAGGCCGAAACCGCCGCCGATGCCGCCACGACCCAGCAAGGCATGAAACAGGAACAGGGTCGAACGCCCGAACACTGCGACGCTGTCGATTCCGGCGAGGCCGAAGCGACGCACACGCTCCATTAATGTAATTCTGCGCATCAGCGGCGCTTCCCCAGAAGATCGGCGCGGTAATCCGGCGCTGGAAAGTGATACGGCACCGGGCCGTCGGGTTCACCGGTCATGAATTGACGGATACGCGGATCGTCCGAGCTCATCAGTTCGTCCGGCGTGCCCTGTCCCAAAACCTGGCCATCGCCGACCACATAGATGTAGTCGGCGATGCTCGCGGTTTCGGCGAGGTCGTGGGACACCACGATGCTGGTGATCCCCAGGGCATCGTTGAGCAGACGGATCAGGCGAACCAGAACGCCCATGGCGATCGGATCCTGGCCGACGAACGGTTCGTCGTACATGAGGATCTGCGGGTCGAGGGCAATGGCCCGGGCCAGGGCGACGCGGCGTTTCATGCCGCCGGACAACTCGTCGGGCATCAGCTCGATCGCGCCGCGCAGGCCCACCGCCTGCAATTTGAGCAGCACGATGTCGCGGATCATCTCGTCCGGCAGGTCGGTATGAACACGCAGCGGGAAGGCGACGTTCTCGAACACATCGAGGTCGGTGAACAGCGCACCGCTCTGAAACAGCACGCCCATGTGCTTGCGCGCATCGAACAGATCGCTGCGCGACAGCTTCGGCAGGTTCTGGCCGTTGACCCAGACCTCGCCTTTGGATGGCCGCAACTGGGCGCCCATCAGGCGCAACAGCGTGGTCTTGCCACACCCGGAAGGCCCCATGATGCCGGTGACCTTGCCGCGCGGGATGCGGATATCGACGTTATTGAAAATGCTCCGCGCACCGCGCTTGAAGGAGACTCCCTTCAGCTCGACCGCGTAGGCGTTATCGGCACTCATCTAAACTCCTTGCGATGCAGCCTCTCACTCGGACGCCTGGCTTTCTTGAGAAAGCCCCTACATCCCGGGCAGGCCGAACTGGCGGCGAACTATATCACTGCAAAGGGCAAGCGCCCAAGGCCTGCACCGGTCCGCATTCTGCGAGTTGAAGGGCTTGAAGCCTTATTTATGGAGTTTTGGTAACGAGGAATGACAAAGCACGACGAACTTGCGTGAGGCTTTTCAACATAACCGCTATAATCGCCGCCTTTTCATCGGGCTATACGATTTCTGACATGAGCCAAACCAGCGACCTGATTCAATCGGCACAACGCACTATCCGCCTCGAAGTGGAAGCCGTACAAGGCTTGTTGCCCCATATCGACGCCGATTTCGTACGCGCTTGCGAGATGATTCTGGCCAGCAAGGGCCGTGTTGTCGTGGTCGGCATGGGCAAGTCCGGGCACATCGGCAACAAGATTGCCGCGACCCTGGCCAGCACCGGCACCCCGGCGTTCTTCGTGCACCCGGCCGAGGCGAGCCACGGCGACATGGGCATGATCACCCGTGACGACGTGATACTGGCCCTGTCGAACTCCGGCTCCACCAACGAAATCGTCACCCTGCTGCCACTGATCAAACGCCTGGGCATCCAGCTGATCAGCGTCACCGGCAACCCGCAATCGCCGCTGGCCAAGGCCGCCGAGGTCAACCTCAACGTTCACGTCGAACACGAAGCCTGCCCGCTGAACCTGGCACCGACCTCCTCGACCACCGCCGCGCTGGTCATGGGCGACGCCCTGGCCGTGGCGCTGCTGGAAGCGCGCGGTTTCACCGCCGAAGACTTCGCCTTTTCCCACCCGGGCGGCGCACTGGGCCGACGCCTGCTGCTGAAAGTGGAAAATGTCATGCACGCCGGCCAGGAACTGCCGCAGGTACAGCGCGGCACCCTGCTCAAGGACGCGCTGATGGAAATGACTCGCAAGGGTCTGGGCATGACCGTCATTCTTGAAGCGGACGGCAAACTGGCCGGAGTCTTCACTGACGGCGACCTGCGTCGCACTCTGGATCGCAGCATCGATATCCACAGCGCTACCATCGACCAGGTGATGACCGTGCACGGCAAGACCGCCCGCGCCGAGATGCTCGCCGCCGAAGCGCTGAAAATCATGGAAGACCACCGAATCAACGCGCTGGTTGTCGTGGATGAGGAGGATCGCCCGATCGGCGCCTTCAACCTCTCCGACCTGCTGCGCGCAGGAGTGATGTAAATGAGCACCGATCTGCTGCAACGCGGCAAAGCCATCAAACTGGCGGTATTCGACGTCGACGGTGTTCTCACCGACGGGCGCCTGTACTTCCTTGAAGACGGCAGCGAGTTCAAGACTTTCAATACGCTCGATGGCCAGGGCATCAAGATGCTGATGAACGCCGGCGTTCAGACCGCCATCATCAGCGGTCGCAAGACCCCGGTGGTCGAGCGTCGGGCAAAAAACCTGGGGATCCCGCACCTGTTTCAGGGCCGCGAAGACAAACTGGTGGTTCTCGACGGTCTTCTGCAGCAACTGGGCCTAAGCTATGAACAAGTGGCTTACCTTGGTGATGACCTGCCCGACCTGCCGGTGATCCGCCGTGTGGGGCTGGGCATGGCCGTAGCCAACGCCGCTGCCTTCGTGCGCGAACACGCTCATGGCGTCACCCAGGCCCGTGGCGGCGAAGGTGCCGCCCGCGAATTCTGCGAACTGATCCTGCGCGCCCAAGGCAGCCTCGACGCCGCCAACAACGCGTACCTGTGAGTCCAACCATGTTTAGCAAAAAGTTTCGCAACATCCTGCTGTTCGGTTGCATCGCAGCGATTTTCGGTGCGGTGGGCTACTGGAACATCAGCCCTGAGCGCTTTCTCGACAAGCCCCCCGTCTCGGCGGCGGAGAGCCCGATCGACTGGTATGCGACCAATACTCACACGATCCAGTACCTTGAAGACGGCAAAGTGCAGTACGAAATGACGTCCGAGAAGGCAGAGCACGTCAAGGTGACCGACATTACACTGGTCACCAAGCCCGATCTGAACATGTTCCGCGGCACCGATTTCCCATGGCACGTGACCAGTGAACGCGGTGAAGTGAACTCCGGTGGCACCGAGGTCGAGTTGATCGACTCGGTACGCGTCAAGCGCACCGACGAAAAGAACCGCGACACCTTGATCACCTCCACTCGCATGACGGTGTTCCCGCAGCAGCAATATGCGCAGACCCAGCAACCCGTTAGAATCGACGGCGCTGGCGGTGTATCGACTGGCGTGGGAATGAAAGCGTATTTGAAGGAAAGCAGGATACACCTGCTATCGAACGTAAGAGGACAGTATGAGGCTCGTTAAAACCCTCCCTATTTTGCTCAGTCTGGGCGCAGCACTGGGAAGCGTGAGCGCCTGGGCTCTGCCGAACGATAGTCAGCAACCGATCCGCATCCAGGCTGACGATGCTCAGCTCGATGACAAGAATGGCATCGCGACCTACAAGGGCGACGTGATCATTACCCAGGGCTCGATGATCGTCAAAGGCAATACCGTGACCATGACCCGTGCGCCCAATGGCGATATCGATGTCGTGACCTCGGTGGGCAACCTGGCCTACTTCGAGCAATTGCAGACCCAGGGCGACGCCAAGCCGGTCCAGGGCTACGGCGTGACCATTCAGTACCACGCGCAGCAGAACCGCGTTGTGCTGATCGACAAGGCCAAGGTCGTCGACAAGGACAACAACGTCACTCAAGGCGAAAAAATCGTCTATGACACGGTGAAGAAACTGGCCAGTGCCGGTCGCGCCACCGGCAGCAAGGTCACCGAAGCGCGTCCGCGCATCGACATGGTGATCCAGCCGAAGAAGAAAACCGACGAGAAGACCCAGTAATGGCAACCCTGAAAGCTCAGCACCTGGCCAAGGCCTATAAAAGCCGCCAGGTCGTGCGTGACGTCAGCCTGTCGATCGACAGCGGCCAGATCGTCGGCCTGCTCGGTCCGAACGGTGCAGGCAAGACCACCTGCTTCTACATGATCGTCGGCCTGGTTCAGGCCGATCAAGGTCGCGTACTGATCGACGACCTGGACGTCAGCCACCAGCCGATGCATGGCCGTGCGAAGGCCGGTATCGGCTATCTGCCGCAAGAAGCGTCGATCTTCCGCAAACTGTCGGTGGCCGACAACATCATGGCCATCCTCGAGACCCGTCAGGAACTCGACAAGGCAGGTCGTCGCAAGGAGCTGGAAAGCCTGCTGCAGGAATTCCACATCAGCCACATCCGCGACAACCTCGGCATGAGCCTGTCCGGTGGTGAGCGCCGCCGCGTGGAAATCGCCCGAGCGTTGGCCACGGCACCGAAATTCATCCTGCTCGACGAACCGTTCGCCGGTGTCGACCCGATCTCGGTCGGCGACATCAAGCAGATCATCCATCACCTCAAGGCCAAGGGGATCGGCGTACTGATCACCGACCACAACGTCCGCGAGACGCTGGATATCTGCGAAACCGCCTACATCGTCAACGACGGCCAGTTGATCGCCGAAGGCGACTCAGAAACCATCCTCGCCAACAATCTGGTGAAGGAAGTCTATCTGGGTCACGAGTTCCGCCTGTAAGCGTGACAGCATTCGACCAGCCGTCCGGGTGCTGTAACATTGAAGCGCCTTTTTATACGCTTTTATTGTTACAGCGCTCTAGGCAAACACGACAGTTTCAGGCATATAATTTGCTTAAGTTTGGCGCTTCGGCGCCCTGTAGTGGATGGCGCATAGCGCCGGCGAATAAGGTGTTAAGCCCCTGCCATGAAACCATCGCTAGTCTTGAGAATGGGCCAGCAGCTGACGATGACACCGCAGCTGCAACAGGCCATCCGCCTGCTCCAATTGTCGACCCTGGATCTGCAACAGGAAATCCAGGAGGCTCTGGAATCCAATCCGATGCTCGAACGCCAGGAAGACGGCGACGACTTCGACAACTCCGATCCCATGGCCGACAACGCCGAACAGAAGCCCAACACCGAGATCCAGGAACCCTCCTATCAGGAGACCGCGCCGACAGTCGACAACCTCGAAGACGGCGAATGGAACGAGCGCATCCCCAACGAACTGCCCGTCGACACCGCTTGGGAAGACGTCTATCAGACCAGCGCCAGCAGCCTGCCGAGCAGCGATGATGACGAGTGGGACTTCACCACCCGCACCTCCGCCGGCGAGAGCCTGCAAAGTCACCTGCTGTGGCAGTTGAACCTTGCCCCGATGTCCGACACCGATCGCCTGATCGCTGTCACCCTGATCGATTGCATCAACAATCAGGGTTACCTCGACGAAACCCTCGAAGAAATCCTCGACGCCTTCGATCCGGAACTCGACATCGAGCTGGACGAAATCGAAGCCGTCCTGCACCGCATCCAGCAGTTCGAACCGGCCGGCATCGGCGCACGCAACCTGGGCGAATGCCTGTTGCTGCAATTGCGCCAGCTGTCGGCCAAGACCCCTTGGCTGGCAGAGGCCAAGCGTCTGGTCACCGATTACATCGACCTGCTCGGCAGCCGCGACTACAGCCAGCTGATGCGCCGCATGAAGCTCAAGGAAGACGAACTGCGCCAAGTCATCGAACTGGTGCAGAGCCTCAACCCGCGCCCCGGCTCTCAGATCGAATCCACCGAAGCCGAATACGTGGTACCTGACGTCATCGTACGCAAGGACAACGAGCGCTGGCTGGTCGAGCTGAACCAGGAATCGGTGCCGCGCCTGCGGGTCAACGCCCAGTACGCCGGTTTCGTGCGCCGCGCCGACACCAGCGCCGACAACACCTTCATGCGCAATCAGTTGCAGGAAGCCCGCTGGTTCATCAAGAGCCTGCAGAGCCGCAACGAAACCCTGATGAAAGTAGCGACCCAGATCGTCGAGCACCAGCGCGGCTTTCTGGAATACGGCGACGAAGCGATGAAGCCGCTGGTCCTGCATGACATCGCTGAAGCGGTGGGCATGCACGAGTCGACGATTTCCCGCGTGACCACGCAAAAGTTCATGCATACCCCGCGAGGCATATATGAACTGAAATACTTTTTCTCCAGCCATGTGAGCACTTCAGAAGGCGGTGAATGCTCGTCCACGGCGATCCGCGCGATCATCAAGAAACTGGTTGCCGCGGAAAATCAGAAAAAGCCGTTGAGTGACAGCAAGATCGCTGGTTTACTGGAGGCACAAGGCATTCAGGTGGCTCGCCGCACCGTCGCCAAGTACCGCGAATCCCTCGGGATCGCGCCTTCGAGCGAACGCAAGCGGTTGATGTAAGCCACGTTACAGCGTTCCAGTGGCAGGCTTTTCGGCCTGCCGCTTTATGCACTGGCAACGAAGGAGAAGCTGTATGCAAGTCAACATCAGTGGACACCAACTGGAAGTTACCCAGCCTCTGCGCGAGTACATCGAGCTCAAGCTCAAGAAGCTCGAAGGGCATTTCGACAAGATCACCAACGTACAGGTCACGATGTGCGTCGAAAAGCTGAAGCAGAAAATCGAAGCCACGCTGCATATTCCCGGCAATGAGGTCGTCGCAAACGCGGAACATACCGATATGTACGCTGCGATCGACGCGTTGACCGACAAGCTTGATAAACAACTCAAAAAGCATAAGGAAAAGACCCAGAGCCTGCTTCAGGGCGCTACCGGTCGATAACCCCCAACCCCATGATCCGACTTGAAAGTATCCTGACCCCCGGCCGTTCCCTGGTGAACGTGCCGGGCGGCAGTAAAAAGAAAGCCCTCGAACAAATTGCCAACCTGATCGCCCGGGAAGTTCCGGATCTGGAGATGCAAGATGTCTTCGAGGCATTGATTGCCCGTGAAAAACTGGGTTCCACCGGTTTTGGCAACGGCATCGCGATTCCCCACTGCCGCCTCAAGGGCTGCGAAGCGCCGATCAGTGCGCTGATGCACCTTGATGCTCCTATCGATTTCGACGCTATCGACGGCGCGCCTGTGGACCTGCTGTTCGTCCTGCTGGTGCCCGAAGCCGCCACCGATGCGCACCTGGAGCTGTTACGCCAGATCGCCAGCATGCTCGACCGCAAGGACGTGCGCGATCGACTGCGCAGCGCGCCAAGCAACGAAGCCCTGTACCAGGTTGTACTGGAAGAGCAGAACAGGCCGTAATCATGCGCTTGATCATTGTCAGCGGCCGTTCCGGCTCGGGTAAAAGTACCGCCCTGGATGTCCTTGAGGACAACGGTTACTACTGCATTGATAACCTGCCGGCCGGCCTGCTGCCGGAGCTGGCCGAACGTGCCCTGATTCACACCGAACTGGCGCAGCCACTGGTGGCGGTATCGATCGACGCACGCAATCTGCCGAGCCATCTGAGCCGATTTCCGGAATTGCTCGAGGACGTACGCGCCAAGCATATTCAATGCGATGTCCTGTATCTGGATGCCGACGAAGAAACCCTGCTCAAGCGTTTCTCCGAAACTCGCCGCCGCCACCCGCTGAGCAACGCCAATCGTTCACTGGCAGAAGCCATTCAGGATGAAAGCGCCCTGCTCGGCCCGATTGCCGATCTCGCCGATCTGAAGATCAACACCACCCATCTCAACCTGTACCAGCTACGTGACACCATCAAACTGCGCTTGTTGAACCAGCCGGAGCCGGGCACGGCGTTTCTGGTGGAGTCGTTCGGTTTCAAACGCGGCATGCCGGTGGATGCGGATCTGGTGTTCGATGTACGCTGCCTGCCGAACCCGTACTGGAAGCCGGAACTGCGCGCGCAATCCGGTCTCGATCAGCCGGTCGCCGAGTATCTGGCGGCCCAGCCCGAGGTCGAGGAGATGTACCAGGATATTTACACGTACCTGCACAAATGGCTGCCGCGCTTCGCCGCGAGCAACCGCGCTTACGTCACCATTGCCATCGGCTGCACCGGCGGGCATCACCGTTCCGTTTACCTGACCGAACGTCTGGGCCAGGCGCTGCAGAAGACCCTGAAGAACGTCCAGGTCCGCCACCGCGACCTCAGCTAAAGGATTCACACCGCGATGCCTGCTCGTGAAATCGAAATCATCAACAAGCTGGGCCTGCACGCCCGCGCATCGGCAAAATTCGTCGGAGTGGCGGGACAGTTTCCCGATTGCACGATCCGAGTGGGCCGCACCCCGGAAACCACGGTCGACGGTAAAAGCATCATGGCAATGATGATGCTCGCTGCGGGCAAGGGCACCAAAATCCACCTGAGTACCGACGGCCACCAGGAACAGGAAGCCATGGACGCGCTGGTGACCCTGATCAACAACTATTTCGACGAAGGTGGTTGAAACCGTTTCAGGCGAGGGAGCTCACTCCCTCTTCCCGGCTCAGCCCAACGCCGTATCCATCACCATCATCAGACAGAAACCGATCAACAATCCCAGGCTTGCAAGCTTCTCGTGACCATTGCGTCGCGACTCCGGGATGACCTCGTGAGTCACCACCAGCAGCATGGCACCCGCCGCCAACGCCAAGCCCAAGGGCAGCAACAACTCGGCAAGACTGACCAGCCAGGCACAGAGCAGCGCGAACACCGGCTCGACCAGACCTGACGCTGCGCCAATCAAGAATGCCTTGACCCGCGACATCCCGGCACCGGCCAGTACCAGTGCAATCACCAGCCCTTCCGGCACATCCTGCAAGGCAATGCCCATGGCCAGACTGTCTGCGTCCGGCATTCCACCACCCGCCGAGACACCGACCGCCATGCCTTCCGGGATGTTATGGGCAATGATGGCGAACACGAACAACCAGATCCGCGGCGGAATCACCGGATGCTCGACTGTGCCGATGAGCATTTCCGGCGAGGCGCCCGAGACCCGGCGATCAACCAGATAAAGGCCAAACGCCCCGAGCATGATGCCAAAGCAGATCAGGCCGCTGGCGCCCCAAGGGCTCAACCCCAGACCTTCGGCCGCGGCGATTCCCGGCACGATCAGCGAAAACGCGGTCGCTGCCAGCATCACGCCAGCGCCAAAACCCAACAGCGTATCCCCCAATGCCTGAGGCATGTTGCGAATCACCAGCACCGGAACAGCCCCGAGTGCGGTGCCGAGGGCGCAAATCGCCCCGCCCTGTAGAGCCCGCGACAACCTCGGCTCCAGGTTCAGCCATTCCAGTCCGTGGGCGATCAGCAAAGTCATACCCGCCAACAGCAGCAGCGATCCGATTGCGTAACGAAACATGCGCCCACTTCCGATCGCCAGTGTTTCAGTGCCCATAGTCAGCCTTGGATTGTTTTTATAGGAGACTCAAACCAGCGCGGCCTGATAACGCGCAGCGACTTGTGGCCAGTTGATCACGTTGTAGAACGCGCTGATGTATTCCGGCCGACGGTTCTGATAACGGAGGTAGTAAGCGTGTTCCCACACGTCGAGCCCGAGAATCGGCGTGTTGCCGTTCATCAGCGGGCTGTCCTGATTGCCGCTGCTTTCCACTACCAGTTTCTTGTCCGGCGTCACGCTGAGCCACGCCCAGCCACTGCCGAAGCGGGTCAGCGCGGCTTTGGTGAAGGCTTCCTTGAAGCTGTCGAGGCCACCCAGTTGCTCATCGATCGCCTTGGCCAGCGCGCCGTCCGGCTTGCCGCCACCGCCAGGCACCATCACTTCCCAGAACAGCGAATGGTTGGCGTGACCGCCGCCCTGGTTGATCACCGCCGCGCGAAGTTTTTCCGGGAGTTGCTGAACGCTGGCGACCAGTTTTTCCACCGGCCATTCCGCGAATTCGGTGCCCTCGACCGCAGCGTTCAGATTGTTGATGTAGGTCTGGTGATGCTTGGTGTAGTGGATCTCCATGGTTTGCGCATCGATGTGCGGCTCCAGTGCGTCGTAGGCGTAAGGCAAAGCTGGCAGGGTAAAAGCCATTTCAGTGGACTCCATGGTGATGTGGGGCAGGCGCGCGCCGCGCATTGCCGGTATCCGGATGCAGCAAACGCTGGGTGCGCGGGTATTCGCCGTGTTCGCTGATGAAATTGAGCAGCTCGACGTAGGTCTTGCTGCTCTGGCGCAGGGCCGCTTCACGCAGCGCCGGGCGCATGCGCTCGTCCTGCATGGTCTGCAACAGCCGTTGATGGATCGCGCACAGGTACTCGGCGCTCTCCTCCGGCTGATTCAGGCGCAGATGCAGATCCGCCAGGTTGTGATGGGAGATGACACAGGCCGCCACCGCTTCGTCGGCATCGGCCCAGCGCTCGAACAACACCTGCGCCAGGGCCAATGCTTGCAGGTAGGCCTCGCGGGCGTCGATCAGCTCGCCCAGGATGAAGCAGCGATTGGCCCGTTCGATCGTGCGTTTCCAGTGCTCCATGGTGAACCTCCAAAGCGGTTGCGGTGCTTACACGCCGCCGGCGGTGAGCTTCTCGGGATTGAGCAACTCTTCCAGCTGGCTGCGCGACAGGTCGGTGTGCTCCAGCGCAACGTCGATCACCGGGCGACCCTGTTTGTAGGCCTGCTTGGCGATTTCGGCGGCTTTCTGGTAACCGATGATCGGGTTGAGTGCGGTGACCAGAATCGGGTTGCGCGACAGCGCTTCCTTGAGGCGCGACTCGTTGACCCTGAAGCTGGCGATGGCCTTGTCAGCCAGCAGACGGCTGGAGTTGGCCAGCAACTCGATGCTGCTCAACAGGTTCTGGGCGATGATCGGCAGCATCACGTTCAGCTCGAAATTGCCTGACTGCCCGGCGATGGTGATTACAGAGTCGTTGCCTATCACTTGCGCGGCCACCATGGCAGTGGCTTCCGGAATCACCGGATTGACCTTGCCCGGCATGATCGACGAGCCCGGTTGCAGGCCTTCGAGTTCGATCTCACCGAGGCCGGCGAGCGGGCCGGAGTTCATCCAGCGCAGGTCGTTGGCAATTTTCATCAGTGAAACGGCGGTGGCCTTGAGCTGACCCGATACGGCCACAGCGGTGTCTTGCGAGCCGATCAGGGCGAACAGATCCTTGCCTGGCGTGAACTGGACGTTGGTCAACTGGCTCAATTGGCGGCTGAAACGCGCAGCAAATTCCGGATGCGCATTGATCCCGGTACCGACTGCCGTGCCGCCCTGGGCCAGGGATTGCAGGCTTGGGAGCAAGTCCTGCAGGTGACCGATATTGGCTTTGAGCTGCTTCGCCCAACCGTTGAGCACCTGGCTCATGCGCACCGGCATGGCGTCCATCAGGTGGGTGCGGCCAGTCTTGACGTGGTGATGGACTTGCTCGGCCTTGCGTTCGATCACTTGCACCAGGTGCAGCAGCGCCGGCAGCAGTTGTTCGTGCAGGGCCAGCGCGGCGCTGACGTGAATAGTGGTTGGAATAATGTCGTTGCTGCTTTGCCCGCAGTTCACATGATCATTGGCGTTTAATGGCTCCTCGAGCAGACGACTGGCCAGTGTGGCGATCACCTCGTTGGCGTTCATGTTGGAGCTGGTGCCGGAACCGGTCTGGAAAATGTCCACCGGAAAATGCTGCATGAAGTCGCCTTCCAGCAGCCCTTGGGCGGCATCGCTGATGGCTTTGCCTTGCGCGGCGCTGATCTGGTTGAGTTCGACGTTGGCGCGGGCGGCGGCCGCTTTCGCCAGAATCAGGGCGCGGATGAACTGGGTTGGCATCGGCTTGCCGCTGATCGGGAAGTTATCCACTGCACGCTGGGTCTGCGCGCCGTAGAGAGCGTCCACCGGCACCTGCAGTTCGCCCATGCTGTCGCGCTCAATACGTGTCTTGGTCATCTGAAAATCCTTGCACCAGTTCTATGAGAGGAATCGAGGGAAGCAACTCGCAGGTCGCCAATTGCCAGGTGTAGCTTTGCCAGCGTTTGAGCCGGCACTTGCACAGCGAGAGGCGCTCCATTTCACGCAAGGGGCGCCAGGCTTGATCGAGACACAGGCTGCGCCAATGCCACGGCAGCGCGATATCAGTGGCCGTGTCGAGCAGCAGACGGAAAGAGGTTTCAGCGATCATCCAGCGCGAGGTCGCCGTGCAGCAGGCCAGGTATCGACCTTCGGCAAGGTAATGCTCGATCAGGCGCGGTTCGTCGGGATCCATCGCGCAACGGATCTGGCGACTCATCCAGCGCCAGCTTTCGAGGTACGGCTGCTCGTGCAAGGCAGAACTCATGATCCTGGGCTCATCCGATAATGAGATTTATTATTAGATGATAATGAGAACCAAAACAAGAGCAGTTTTTTTGCTGCCCTCATCAGCTCGAAAAATTTACAGACACAAAAAAGGCGCGCCTCCCAATCGGGTGGCGCGCCTTTTTTGTACCTGCCTGCTGCTTAGCTGCCCGCGACAGTCATCCTCTCGATCAACACCGAACCAGTGCGAATGTTGCTGCGCAGTTCCAGATCGTTACCGACTGCGACAATTTGTTTGAACATGTCGCGCATGTTGCCGGCGATGGTCACTTCCTGCACCGCGAACTGGATTTCACCGTTCTCGACCCAGAAACCCGCCGCACCGCGCGAGTAATCACCGGTCACCATGTTCAGACCATGGCCCATCAACTCGGTGACCAACAACCCACGCCCCATGCGTCGCAGCAAGGCCGCCTGATCTTCATCGCCATGGGTGACGAACAGGTTGTGCACGCCGCCCGCGTTGGCGGTACTCGGCATGCCGAGTTTGCGACCGGAATAAGTGCCAAGAATGTACGACACCAACTCGCCCTTCTCGACGAACGGTTTGGCATAGGTCGCCAGACCGTCACCATCGTAGGAAGCACTGCCCATGGCACGCATCAGGTGCGGACGCTCGTCGATGGTCAGCCACTCCGGGAACAGTTTCTGCCCCAGGGTGCCTTCGAGGAACGACGATTTGCGGTACAGGCTTCCGCCGGAAATCGCCGACAGAAAGCTGCCGAACAACCCGCCCGCCAGTTCCGCCGAAAACAAAACCGGCACTTCGCAGGTCGGCACCGGACGCGCGCCCAGGCGACTCGCCGCCCGCTGCGCAGCACGCTGGCCGATGCTCACCGGATCCGCCAGCAAACTGCCCTGGCGGTTCACGTCATACCAGTAGTCGCGCTGCATCTGGCCATCGGCCTCGGCGATCATTACGCAGCTCAGGCTGTGTCGGGTCGAAGCGTAACCGCCGATAAAACCGTGGCTGTTGCCGTACACGCGGCAACCCTGATGGGTACTCAACGTGGTGCCATCGGCATTCTTGATGCGCGCATCAGCGTCGAACGCGGCAGCTTCGCAGAGCAACGCCTTCTCGATGGCCTGCTCCGGAGTGATGTCCCACTGGTGGAACAGGTCGAAATCCTGAATATCCCTGGCCATCAGCGCGGCATCGGCCAGCCCCGAGGCTTCGTCCTCGGAGGTGTGTTTGGCAATGGCCAGCGCCGCAGCGACGGTCTCGCGAATCGCATCCGGCCCGGTGGCAGAGGTGCTGGCCGAGCCCTTGCGCTGGCCGACGTACAGCGTGATGCCAAAACCCTGATCGCGGTTGAACTCGACCGTTTCGACTTCACGTTGACGCACCGACGTCGACAGGCCCTGCTCCAGCGACACCGCTACTTCGCAGGCACTGGCACCCTGACGCCTGGCTTCGGCGATGATCTGCTCGACCTGTTCCTGCAGTGCCGGCAATGCCTGTGGGCCGACGCTTTCAACTGCACTCATGCTCATCTCCACTCAAATTCTGCTTTCGGCTGGGGCCTTCGAGCGACCGGGCCGGACAAGCGGCCCCCGACTGGTTATCATGGCGGCGTTTCTTTGCGGACTGCCACCATGGTTGATTCTTACGACGACTCCCTCGATACGGGAGAAAAAAGCAAATCCCAGGTCAAACGCGAGCTGCATGCTCTGGTTGACCTTGGCGAGCGCCTTACAACGCTCAAGCCCGACTTGCAGGCAAAACTGCCATTGACCGACGCCTTGCGCCGGGCCCTGGCCGATGCGCCCAAGCACACCGCGAACATCGCGCGTAAACGGCATTTGCAGTTCATCGGCAAACTGATGCGCGATCAGGACACTGACGCCATTCTCACCTTGCTCGATCAACTCGATGCCTCTACCCGTCAGTACAACGAGCGTTTCCACAACCTCGAACGCTGGCGTGACCGCCTGATCGCCGGTGACGATGCCGTGCTGGAGAAATTCGTCGTCGATTACCCGGACGCCGACCGCCAGCAACTGCGTTCCCTGATCCGTCAGGCCCAGCACGAGGTTGCGCAAAACAAACCTCCTGCCTCGAGCCGCAAGATCTTCAAGTACATCCGTGAGCTGGACGAGACTCAACGCGGTCTGCGTTGATATTCGTCACCGGGTGGCCGCACCGCGCGCCACCCGAAGCTCCATCCCTTCTTACGCGCCCGTGCCACCCACGGTGATCGCATCGATTTTCAGCGTCGGCTGACCGACACCCACCGGTACCGACTGCCCGTCCTTGCCGCATGTGCCCACACCGCTGTCCAGCGCCAGATCGTTACCGACCATCGACACTCGGCTCATCGCTTCCGGACCGTTGCCGATCAACGTTGCGCCTTTGACTGGCGCGGTGATCTTGCCGTCCTCGATCAGATAAGCCTCACTGGTGGAAAACACGAACTTGCCGCTGGTGATATCGACCTGACCGCCACCGAGGTTGGCGCAGTAGATACCCTTCTTCACCGACGCGATGATTTCCGCCGGATCGCTCTGGCCGCCGAGCATGTAGGTATTGGTCATCCGCGGCATCGGCAGGTGCGCGTAGGATTCGCGACGACCGTTGCCGGTGCGGGCCACGCCCATCAGCCGCGCATTCAGCTTGTCCTGCATGTAGCCCTTGAGCACACCGTTTTCGATCAGCGTGGTGCACTCGGTCGGAGTGCCTTCGTCGTCGACGCTCAGGGAACCGCGACGACCGCTCAGGGTGCCGTCATCGACGATGGTGCAGAGTTTCGAGGCAACCATTTCGCCCATGCGACCGCTGTAGGCCGAACTGCCCTTGCGGTTGAAGTCGCCTTCCAGGCCGTGGCCGACCGCTTCGTGCAGCAGCACGCCGGACCAGCCCGAGCCCAGAACCACCGGCAAGGTGCCGGCCGGTGCCGGAATCGCCTCCAGATTCACCAGCGCCTGACGCAACGCTTCACGGGCATAGCCCATGGCTCGGTCTTCGGCGAGGAAATAACGGTAGTCGGTACGCCCGCCGCCGCCATGACCACCGCGTTCGCGACGGCCGTTCTGTTCGACGATCACACTGACGTTGAAACGCACCAGCGGACGCACATCGGCAGCCAGGCCACCGTCAGTCGAGGCCACCAGAATTCGTTCCCAAACCCCGGCCATGCTTACGCTGACCTGCTGGATACGCGGATCGAGGGCGCGGGTCGCCACGTCGATGCGTTTGAGCAGTTCGACTTTTTCAGCGCGGCTCAGGACTTCCAGCGGGTTGTCCGGCGCATACAACTGGGCGACGTCCTGGCTGCTGAAAGCCTGCACTGTGCCGTTCTGCCCGGCGCGAGAAATCGAACGGGCCGCACGGGCCGCTGCGCCGAGGGCTTCGAGGGTGATCGCGTTGCTGTAGGCGAAACCGGTTTTTTCGCCGGACTGCGCACGCACGCCGACGCCCTGGTCGAGGTTGAAACTGCCTTCCTTGACGATGCCGTCTTCCAGCGACCAGGACTCGGAAATCTGCCCCTGGAAATACAGGTCGGCCGCATCGATGCCTGGACCCGCCAGATCACCGAGCACGCCTTGCAGACTCTCGATCGTCACGCCGCCGGGCGCCAACAGGTGATCACTGACTGAGGACAACAACTCGCTCATAGGTTTTACGCCTTAAATTCGTGTTCTGAAGCAGGTCGCTGTGCGCCCTGCGAAAAAAACCGCCGATGACCCGTCACCGGCATTCGCGCCCGGATGGACGCTTGTTCATTGCTGTCGCGCTCGGCCAGCAGTACGGCTTCGCCCTGCTCCTGCTGTGCCAGCACGCGGCCCCACGGGTCGACAATCGCCCCGTGCCCAAAGGTTTCCCGCGGCCCCGGATGCGTCCCGCCCTGAGCGGCCGCCAGCACGTAGCACTGGGTTTCAATGGCCCGCGCGCGGATCAGTACATCCCAGTGCGCCGCACCGGTCACCGCGGTGAAGGCCGACGGTGCGGTAATCAGTTCAGCCCCGGCTGCGCGCAATTCGCTGTACAGCTCCGGGAAACGCAGGTCGTAGCACACCGTCAGGCCCAGTCGCCCGACCGGGGTGTCCGCGACCACCACGCCACTGCCATAAGCATAGTCATCGGATTCGCGGTAACGGCCGCGATTGTCCGCCACGTCGACATCGAACAGGTGCAACTTGTCATAGCGCGCAACGATTTCGCCCTGATCATTCACCAGCAGCGAGCAGGCATGGGACTTGGCCTCAGGCTGCCCCACCGGCGGCAACGGCAAGGTGCCGGCCACAATCCATAACTTGAGGTCGCGGGCGATCTGTTTCAACCACGGCAGGATCGGGCCTTCGCCAAGCGCTTCGGCGCGGCCGATATCGGCGATGTCGCGACGGCCCATGGCCGCGAAATTTTCCGGCAGCACCGCCAGCTTCGCACCGGCGTTTGATGCGTGTTCGAGCAAACGTCGGGCATCGCGCAGATTGGCCAGCACATCGCTCTGGCTGACCATTTGAATCACCGCTAAAGACATGGCGCACTCCGCAAGAGGTATGCGGCCATGCTACTCCATCGGTTCAGGGGCTGGCTGTTCAAAAAGGCTTGTCGAAGGTGATTTTCGGCTCTTTCCACGGGCCTTTGACGGTGTATTTGACGCTGGCGAACCGGGCCACGCGATCGCCGATCAGCTTGTCGATCAGAAACAAGGCACCGCCGACCGCCGGTGCGCCGACAATCAGCGCGGCAATCGGCAGATTATTGGTCACCGGCAAGGTCACCAGCAATTTGGCATCAACCTGATCGCCCACCAGATCCAGCGTGCCGTCCAGTTCCAGGTTGCTCGAAGGCCCGGTCAACTTGATCGGCTCTTTCGTCACATACACGCCATTGGTCGCCACCAGCAATCCCTTGACCCGGTCATAGCTCAAGCCTTTGCCGAACAGGTCGGAGAAGTCGAGGCGCAAACGCCGGCCAATCGAGTTGAAGTTGAGCAGACCAAATACCCGCAATGCCTGAGCGCCGCCCTCCACTTCAACAAACTGGCCTTTGTTGAGGGACGCATCGAGGGTGCCGGAGAAGCGCTTGGTCGCCAGCCACGCCGGCGAGCCCGGCCAGCGGCCGTCGACATCCATGTGGAATTCTTCGCTGGTCACGCTCGGTGCAAAGCCCCAGCCCTTGAGCACATCGGCGAGATTCTTGCCGCCGATCCGGCCCTTGTACCAACTGCTCGTAGCACCGGGCGCGCCTTCCCAGCCGCCGCTGCCCTGCAAAAGAATGCCCTTGAGGCCCAGATCGAGATTGTTCAGGGCGATGCCTTTGGCGGTCGGGCGAACCTTGAGCGACCAGCCGCCGACCAGATCCTGGCCCTGGAACAATTGATTGATGGTGATATCCAGCGCCGGAATCTTGCTCGGATCGACCGAAGCCAGTGGGTCCGGCGCGTTCTCGTCGGCCTGCACCGTCGGGTCCGCTGCCGGCAACCGCACATATTGCAGGTTCACCGCAATCGGCGCGCCCTTGGCGTCGGGAATGCCGGCCGTGCCTTTGGCCTGCTGACTGTCGAGGGCCAGAGCCCAGGCACCGGGCTTGCGATTCACCTGCACGGCTGCCTGATCCAGTGTGGTGCCGAAGGCGGTGAGTTTGCCAATCTTGAAGTCCGCACTGCTGAGCAACTGCTTGGCGCTGCCACCCGGATCCTGACCAGCGTACTTGTCCAGCAGATCCTGCCAGGGTTTGACGTCCAGCTCGGACAACACGCCGCGCACCCGCAGGCCTTTGTTGCCCGGCAACACCGCTTCGCCGGTGCCGAGGAACAACTCGCCCCGACCATCGACAAAATTGCCCGGTGGCGCGGCGAAGGTAAAGTTGGCCAGTTGATCGTAATTGACCCAGTAACGCCGCTCTTGCCCCTGCAACGTCATGCGGAACACCGTGTCACGCCCGACATCGGCCGCCATGCCGAACGGCGCCGGCAGATCCACCGCCACACCTTTCAGACTGGAACTGACCATCAATTGACTGTCGGCGCCGTCCAGATTCACCTGCAGCTGGTAAGGGATGGTTCCGGATACCGGCAACGGTTGAGTCACGCCTAGCCAGTCGGTGAGTTTCTTGACTTCGACCTGCCCCGACGCCGCCACCCGGGTCTTGAGTCTGCCGGGGCCGCCGTCGGCGAAGATCTGCGCCGAGACCGGTTTATCGAAGGCCCTGGCGCTGATGTTCTGACCGCTCAGCCCCTTGTCGCTGTCGAAGCGGAAATCACCCTTGAGCTGGCTCAGTTCCAGCTTCGGCTCGGCAAGCTTCAATCGCGCATTGGCGGTTTTGAAGTCGACGAGGATTTTCGGCTGATCGCCCTTGGCCAACGGCACATCGAGCTTGAGCTTGCCCTGCAAATCACCCTCGCCTTCCCAACCGGCAAAGGTGTCGGCAGTGCCGATCGGCGCCTCCTGAAGAATCTTCAGGCCATCGCCCAACCCACCCGCGAACGCGCCGTCGAGGAACATATGGCTGTGCTCGCCGCTCGGCACATGGGGAATATTGACGAAGACATCACTGACCTGGGTGTCGAGCAATTGGCCCTTGCTCGCGAGAATACGCACGCCGCTGTCTTCGATGAACACGTCACCGCTGACCTTGCTCACGTGCGGCCAGCCCGGCTGGAACGCCAGCTCGGCGTCGTGCACCTTGAAGAACAGACTGATGCTGCGATCCGCTTCCCCGGCGTTCTTGTTCAGCGAACCCTGGTACTGGAAGAAGCCCTGATCCACCGCGCCTTTGAGAATTGCCGTGCGCAGCCATTCATCGAGGGCCGGGCTCAGGACTTGCGGCAGGTACTTGGCGGTGTAGCGTCCATCGCCATCCACCAGACCGACCCGCAGGTCCATGTAGTCTTCCTGGCTGTGATCGAAGTGCAGGCGGATCAGGAAGTCGCCGGCAATCTTGCCTTCCTCGCCGAGCACCTTCAGGTACGGCGCGATCAGGGTGAAACCTTCTTTGTCGAGCTTCCAGGTCAACCGGGCGTTGGCCTGAATGTACTGCCATGGCTTGGCGAAAATCGGATCGAGGTGCAGGACGAAGTCCTTGCTGTCCATGCGCAGCTCGCCGCCGCCGAGATTGCCAGTAAGGCTGCCGCTGACATTCCGTGCCGCCGGCGCGCCGTGGTAGGCGTCGAAGCCGACTTGATCGAGGTTGGCGGCGAAGCTGAATTTGCTGTCGTCGGTGGCGTTCGGCCGGAAATCCAGCAGTACGTTACGCAGGCCGCCGGTCACTTTCAGGCGCTCGACCACGGTGGCGAAACCTTGGGGCAAAGGTCCGAGGGCATTGAGCAAAGGTGTGATCGGCGTCAGGTCGAGCCGGTCGGCCTGCAGATGCCAGAGTTCTTGCGCTTTGTCGGTGGCGGCCGTCTGTTTGATCTGGACATGGGATTCCCAACGGGTTTCGCCGACATTCATCGCCAGCGAATCAAGCGTGACAATGGCTCCCTCGGAACCGCGCTGGAAATAGCCATTGAGCGCCAGATTGTTGATCTGGATCGGCTTGCGCTCGGCGTAGGCACCGGTCAGTTGCGGCGCGTTGAGACGGATCGCAGCACTCTGCAACGCCCCCTCGCGCCAGTTGACCCACAGCTCGCCACCGGCCTTGATTTCGGAGAAATTCCATTGCTGGGTGACGCGCTCGGGCAGCCATTTCGACCAATCGCTCTGCGGCAGGCTGACATAACCTTCCACTTCGCTGCTCTGCCACTGACTCGGACGAATCCGCGTGCGCAGACTCAGCGCCACGGGCTGGCCGTCAGGCAGGGTCAATCGGGCATCGAGGCGCTGACGGCTGGTGCCGGTCTTGAGATTGAGGCCGACATACGTGAGGGTCAGCGGCGCCTGCTCCCGCGGTTGCAAGGTCACCTGACTGTCGAGCACCGACAGTTGTTGAATCATTTGCATGCGGTTGAACAGTTGCTCGGGATCCATGGGCTGGTCCTGCTGCACCGGCAAGCCTTCCAGCGCCCACTTGCCGTCTTCGCCTTCCTTGAGGCTGATCTTCAGACCGTTGAGTTCCAGATGGGCGATGCGCACTTCCCGGGCCAGCAAACTGGCCCAAAGATCCGGCACCGCGCGCACCCGATCCAGGCGCAAGGCGTTGGCGCCGCTGCCGACCATCACGTCGTGAGCCAGCAGGATCGGGGCAAATCCGCTCCAGTTGCCTTCCAGCTCGCCGATCTGCAGCGGCATGCCCAGGGCGTCACTGGCCTTGTCTTCGATATCGGTGCGGTATTCGGCCACCAGTGGCGTGAGTTCCCGGCCGAGGCTGACGTACAACGCCATCAATACCAGAACCAACGCGCACAGGCCCAGACCCCAGCGGGTCAGCGCAGCCAAAATGCGTGTCAGACGTTCCATGTCAGTTGGCTCCCATGGCAAAAATACTGCAAAAAGCTGAGGCCAGCCGTTTCAGGAAAAGGGTGATGCAGGGATTCAGAGCAGCACCACGTCATATTGTTCCTGGGAATACATGGTTTCCACCTGGAAGCGTATGGTGCGCCCGATGAAACCTTCAAGTTCGGCCACGTTACCGGACTCTTCATCGAGCAGGCGATCCACCACTTTCTGGTTCGCCAGCACCCGATACCCCTCGGCCTGATAGGCCCGGGCTTCACGCAGGATCTCGCGGAAAATCTCGTAGCAAATGGTTTCCGGGGTTTTCAGCTTGCCCCGGCCCTGACAGCTGCTGCACGGTTCGCACAGCACCTGCTCGAGACTTTCGCGGGTGCGCTTGCGCGTCATCTGCACCAGGCCCAACTCGGTGATGCCGATGATGTTGGTCTTGGCGTGATCGCGCTCCAGTTGTTTTTCCAGGGTACGCAGCACCTGACGCTGGTGCTCTTCGTCTTCCATGTCGATGAAGTCGATGATGATGATCCCGCCCAGATTACGCAGGCGCATCTGCCGGGCAATCGCGGTCGCGGCTTCGAGGTTGGTCTTGAAGATGGTTTCTTCGAGGTTGCGATGACCGACAAACGCTCCGGTGTTCACATCGATGGTGGTCATGGCTTCGGCCGGATCGATCACCAGATAACCGCCAGACTTCAGCGGCACCTTGCGCTCCAGGGCCTTCTGGATTTCGTCTTCGACGCCATACAGGTCGAAAATCGGTCGTTCACCCGGGTAGTGTTCCAGACGATCGGCGATTTCCGGCATCAGTTCGGCGACGAACTGCGTGGTCTTCTGGAAAGTTTCTCGGGAGTCGATGCGGATCTTCTCGATCTTCGGGCTGACCAGATCGCGCAGGGTGCGCAGCGCCAGGCCGAGGTCTTCGTAAATCACGCTCGGTGCGCCGATGGTCTTGATCTGTTCGTTGATCTGATCCCACAGGCGGCGCAGATAGCGGATGTCCATCAGGATCTCATCGGCCCCGGCACCTTCGGCGGCGGTGCGCAAAATAAAGCCGCCAGCCTCCTTGATGCCTTCTTTGGCCACGCAATCGCTGACTACCTGCTTGAGGCGTTCGCGCTCGGCTTCGTCTTCGATCTTCAGAGAAATACCGACGTGAGCGGTGCGCGGCATGTACACCAGATAGCGCGATGGGATCGACAGCTGCGTGGTCAGCCGCGCGCCTTTGGAACCTATCGGATCCTTGGTGACCTGCACCACCAGGCTCTGGCCTTCGTGTACAAGCGCACTGATGCTTTCCACCGCAGGACCTTCGCGCAGGGAAATTTCCGAGGCATGAATGAAGGCAGCACGATCCAGGCCGATGTCGACGAAGGCCGCCTGCATGCCCGGCAGGACTCGCACCACCTTGCCTTTATAGATGTTGCCGACGATCCCGCGTTTTTGCGTACGCTCGACGTGCACTTCTTGCAGCACACCGTTTTCGACCACCGCCACGCGCGATTCCATCGGCGTGATGTTGATCAGAATCTCTTCACTCATGGCAGGGTCTCGTTCAGGCATGTTCACGATAATGGCCGCATCTTGTCCGTTCGACGCTCATTGCGCGTTCAGGGTTTGCCAACAGGGTATGCCGAAATGGCCGAGCAGTTCTGCGCTTTCGCACACCGGCAAGCCGACGACCGCCGAGTAACTGCCATTGAGGCCGGCGACGAACACCGCGCCGAGTCCTTGAATGCCGTAGCCACCCGCCTTGTCCCGGGGTTCGCCGCTGGCCCAGTAGGCGGCGGCTTCTTCGCGGCTGATCGAGCGGAACCGCACCAGACTGCGCACCACCCGCGACTCGCAACGCTCGCCGTCGAGCACGGCAATCGCCGTCAGCACTTCATGCTCTTTGCCGGACAACATCATCAGCATGGCGCATGCATCGGCTTCGTCCACCGGTTTGCCAAGAATTTTGCCGTCCAGCACCACGGCGGTGTCGGCGCCGAGTACGCAAAACGGTGGCTCGGAGGTGACGATGCGCCGCCCGGCCTCGGCCTTGCCGCGCGCCAGGCGCTCGACGTAGGCCAATGGGGATTCATTGGCTAGAGGTGTTTCATCGATATCCGCGCTGATGGCGGTAAACGGGATGCCGATCTGCGTGAGCAATTCACGCCGACGCGGCGATCCTGAGGCGAGGTAAAGCTTTTTCATCAAGACATCTCCCTGTCGAGGTGCGGGCAAATGCCTGACCGAATCAGTTGATTTTGTAGCGCCGACGCAATCCACGCAAAGCGAAGCTGACCCAAGGCCAGAGCAAGGCACTGACCAGTGCCGGCAGGACCAGTGCGAGGGTCGGCTGACGGTTGCCGGTCAAGGCACTGAGCCAGAGTTGTACGAGCTGGGCCAAGCCGAAGATCACCAGAACCACCAGGCTCTGCTGCCACATCGGGAACATTCGCAGGCGTTGCTGCAATGACAACACCAGGAACGTGATCAGGGTCAGGATCAAGGCATTCTGACCGAGCAGATCACCCTGCAGCACGTCCTCGGCCAATCCCAGGCAGAACGCCGTAACCATTCCAACGGTATGCGGCAAATACAAAGCCCAGAAAGTCAGGAGCAAGGCCAGCCACAGCGGGCGCAGGATTTCCATGAAAATGGGCAGTGGCGACACACTGAGCAGAATGCCGACAATAAACGTCAGCCAGACAATCCAGCCGTTACGCGATGCGGTAGCCCCGACCATTATTCTTGCCTCCCGGTGGTAGCCGGCGCAGTGACTGGCGGTTTCGCCGCTGGTCGAGCCGCCGGCTGATTCGCCGGTGGTTTGCTGGCCGCTGGTGTGGCTGCAGGCGGTTTGCTTGCAGCGGGTTTGGCCGGCGCGGTGTCGGCAGCAGGCGCAGCCGACGGAGTCGTCGTGGCAGGAGTTGCGGCTGCGGCTGGCGGGGTGACGATTTTCGGCACCGTGGATGGAATCACCGGACCACCACCAAAGGCATCGAGGTTTTCCTGAGCCTGCGCGGCATCGTTGGCACGCTCTTCGGCCGTGCGGTTGTCACTGAACACCAGCAGCAGGTAACGGCTGCGGTTCAGCGCGGCGGTCGGCACGGCGCGAACAATGGCGAAAGGCTGGCCGGAATCGTGGATGACTTCCTTGACCGTCGCCACCGGATAACCGGCCGGGAAACGCTGACCCAGGCCGGAGCTGACCAGTAGATCGCCTTCTTTGACGTCGGCAGTGTCCGCCACGTGGCGCAGTTCCAGACGCTCAGGGTTACCGGTGCCGCTGGCAATCGCCCGCAGACCGTTACGGTTCACCTGCACGGGAATGCTGTGGGTCGAGTCGGTCAGCAGCAGCACACGTGAGGTGTACGGCATCAGTTCGACCACCTGCCCCATCAGGCCGCGAGCATCGAGCACCGGCTGACCGAGCACCACGCCATCACGCTCACCCTTATTGATGATGATGCGATGGGTGAAAGGGTTGGGGTCCATGCCGATCAGCTCGGCCACTTCGACCTTCTCGTTGACCAGCGCGGAGGAATTGAGCAACTCGCGCAGGCGGACGTTCTGCTCGGTGAGGGCGGCAAGCTTCTGCATGCGACCCTGCAACAGCAGGTTCTCCGACTTGAGTTTTTCATTTTCGGCGACGAGCTCGGTGCGACTGCCGAACTGGCTGGCGATACCTTCCCACAATCGTCCGGGCAGGTCAGTAATCCAGTAGGCGTCCATCAGCACCAGCGAGGCCTGGCTGCGTACGGGTTTAAGCAGGCTGAAGCGCGCGTCAACGACCATCAGCGCGACCGACAGTACGGCCAGCACCAACAAGCGCACGCCCAGTGAGGGGCCCTTGGCGAAAAGCGGTTTAATAAGCCGCTCCTCCCAGGCAAATGTTCTGTTTATTCATACGGCATCAAACCGGCCTGGATGAAGACTGACAGAAGATAAACGCCAACAGGCAGCACTGCAAAGTGCTGCCTGTGCGCTCACCCACATATTGCACCCGGCGATTATTCGCTGGAGAGCAGGTCCATGGTGTGCTTGTCCATCATTTCCAATGCACGGCCACCGCCGCGAGCGACGCAGGTCAGCGGATCTTCGGCAACGATCACCGGCAGACCGGTTTCCTGAGCCAGCAGCTTGTCGAGGTCACGCAGCAGCGCGCCACCACCGGTCAGCACCAGGCCACGCTCGGCGATGTCGGAAGCCAGTTCCGGCGGCGATTGCTCCAGAGCACTTTTCACCGCCTGAACGATGGTCGCCAGCGACTCTTGCAGAGCTTCCAGCACTTCGTTGGAGTTCAGGGTGAATGCACGTGGAACGCCTTCGGCCAGGTTGCGACCACGAACGTCGACTTCGCGAACTTCGCCGCCCGGGTAGGCCGTGCCGATTTCCTGCTTGATGCGTTCGGCGGTGGATTCGCCGATCAGGCTGCCGTAGTTGCGGCGCACGTAGGTGATGATCGCTTCGTCGAAGCGGTCGCCGCCAACACGTACGGACTCGGCATAGACCACACCGTTCAGGGAGATCAGCGCGATTTCGGTGGTACCACCACCGATATCCACGACCATCGAACCGCGAGCTTCTTCAACCGGCAGGCCGGCACCGATCGCTGCCGCCATCGGCTCTTCGATCAGGAACACTTCACGGGCACCGGCGCCAAGGGCCGATTCACGGATGGCACGACGCTCAACCTGGGTGGACTTGCATGGAACGCAGATCAGCACACGAGGGCTGGGCTGCAGAAAGCTGTTTTCGTGAACCTTGTTGATAAAGTATTGCAGCATCTTTTCGCAGACGCTGAAGTCGGCGATCACGCCGTCCTTCATCGGACGAATGGCAGCAATGTTGCCCGGCGTACGGCCGAGCATGCGCTTGGCCTCGGTGCCGACAGCGACGACACTTTTCTGGTTACCGTGTGTCCGAATGGCCACAACCGATGGCTCATTCAGGACGATACCGCGCTCGCGCACGTAAATAAGGGTGTTGGCAGTGCCCAGGTCAATGGAAAGATCGCTGGAAAACATGCCACGCAGTTTCTTGAACATGGGAAAGGGACCCTAGGCAACGCGTGGGTAAAAAAGTGCGGCAAACTCTAACAACGACAGGGATTTTGGGCAAGGCGCCAATATGTTAAATTGGCCGCTTTTCTGTGCACCAAGCCCCACAATCGCGGCCTTATGACCGTAGAAGTGCGGTAGTGTTCCGACAATCTAACACACGGACGCCGTCCGTCCTGTTTTCCACTGGAGAAACCCGATGGCGCTAGAACGCTCCGACGTGGAAAAAATCGCTCATCTGGCCAGCCTTGGCCTTAATGACGCCGATCTTCCACACATCACTTCGGCCCTCAACAGCATTCTCGGGCTGGTCGACGAAATGCAGGCGGTCAATACCGACGGTATCGAACCGCTGGCCCACCCGCTGGAAGCCAGTCAGCGCCTGCGCGCCGACGTCGTGACCGAAAGCAATAACCGCGAGGCTTATCAGTCCATCGCACCAGCGGTCGAAAACGGCCTGTACCTGGTTCCGAAAGTCATCGACTAAAGGGAAAGAGCCTGCAATGCATCAATTGACTCTGGCCGAGATCGCCCGCGGTCTCGCCGATAAAAAGTTTTCTTCCGAAGAGCTGACCAAAGTCCTGCTGGCGCGTATTACTCAGCTCGACCCGCAGCTCAACAGTTTCATCAGCCTCACCGAAGAGCTGGCCCTTGAGCAGGCGAAAGCCGCCGACGTGCGCCGGGCCAATGGTGAGAGTGGCGCCCTGCTCGGTGCGCCGATCGCCCACAAGGATCTGTTCTGCACCCAGGGCATCCGCACCAGCTGCGGCTCGAAGATGCTCGACAACTTCAAGGCTCCATACGACGCCACCGTGGTGTCGAAGCTGGCCGCCGCCGGCACCGTGACCCTGGGCAAGACCAACATGGACGAATTCGCCATGGGTTCGGCCAACGAGTCGAGCTGGTACGGCGCGGTGAAAAACCCGTGGAACCTGGAACACGTGCCGGGCGGTTCGTCCGGTGGTTCGGCTGCCGCGGTTGCCGCTCGTCTGTTGCCTGCCGCAACGGCCACCGACACCGGCGGTTCGATCCGTCAGCCAGCAGCATTCACCAACCTCACCGGCCTGAAACCGACCTACGGTCGCGTGTCGCGCTGGGGCATGATCGCTTACGCCTCCAGCCTCGATCAGGGCGGCCCGCTGGCTCGCACCGCCGAAGACTGCGCGATTTTGTTGCAAGGTATGGCCGGCTTCGATCCGAACGACTCCACCAGCATCGATGAGCCAGTGCCGGACTACGCCGCCGGCCTGAATGGTTCGCTGCAAGGACTGCGTATCGGCGTGCCGAAGGAATACTTCGGTGCCGGTCTCGACCCGCGCATCGCCGACCTGATCCAGAACAGCATCAAGGAGCTGCAGAAGCTCGGTGCTGTGATCAAGGAAATCAGCCTGCCGAACATGCAGCACGCGATCCCTGCGTACTACGTGATCGCCCCGGCAGAAGCCTCCTCCAACCTGTCGCGTTTCGACGGCGTGCGCTTCGGCCACCGCTGCGCAGACCCGAAGAACCTGGAAGACCTGTACAAGCGCTCCCGTGGCGAAGGCTTCGGGCCTGAAGTGCAGCGCCGGATCATGGTCGGTGCCTACGCGCTGTCCGCCGGTTACTACGACGCCTACTACCTGAAAGCGCAGAAGATCCGTCGCCTGGTGAAGAACGACTTCATGGCTGCCTTTAATGAAGTCGACATCATCCTCGGCCCGACCACGCCAAACCCGGCCTGGAAACTCGGTGCCAAGAACAGCGACCCGGTCGCCGCCTACCTGGAAGACGTCTACACCATCACCGCCAACCTCGCGGGCCTGCCGGGCCTGTCGATGCCGGCCGGTTTCGTCGACGGCCTGCCGGTCGGCGTGCAACTGCTCGCTCCGTATTTCCAGGAAGGCCGTTTGCTCAATGTTGCGCACCAGTATCAGTTGAACACTGACTGGCACACCCGCACCCCAACCGGCTTCTGAGGAGACACACATGCAATGGGAAGTCGTGATCGGGCTGGAGATTCACACCCAGCTCACCACCCGGTCGAAAATCTTTTCCGGTAGTTCCACCCAGTTCGGTTCCGAGCCGAACACCCAGGCCAGCCTGATCGACCTGGGCATGCCCGGCGTGCTGCCGGTGCTCAACCAGGAAGCGGTGCGCATGGCGGTGATGTTCGGTCTGGCGATTGACGCCGAGATCGGTCAGCACAACGTGTTCGCCCGTAAAAACTACTTCTACCCGGACCTGCCGAAGGGCTACCAGATCAGCCAGATGGAGTTGCCGATCGTCGGCAAGGGCCACTTGGACATCGCTCTGGAAGACGGCACGGTCAAACGCGTCGGCATCACCCGCGCGCACCTGGAAGAAGACGCCGGCAAGAGCCTGCACGAAGAATTCAGCGGTGCCACCGGCATCGACCTGAACCGTGCCGGCACGCCGCTGCTGGAAATCGTGTCCGAGCCTGACATGCGCAGCGCCAAGGAAGCCGTGGCCTACGTCAAGGCGATCCACGCGCTGGTACGTTACCTGGGCATCTGCGATGGCAACATGGCCGAAGGCTCGCTGCGTTGCGACTGCAACGTGTCGATCCGTCCGAAAGGCCAGGCCGAGTTCGGCACCCGCTGTGAAATCAAGAACGTCAACTCGTTCCGCTTCATCGAGAAGGCGATCAACTCCGAGATCCAGCGTCAGATCGACCTGATCGAAGACGGCGGCAAAGTGATCCAGCAGACCCGTCTGTACGATCCGAACAAGGACGAAACCCGTCCGATGCGCAGCAAAGAGGAAGCCAACGACTACCGTTACTTCCCCGATCCGGACCTGCTGCCGGTGGTCATCGAGGACTCGTTCCTCAATGACGTGCGCGCCACCCTGCCGGAACTGCCACCGCAGAAGCGCGAGCGCTTCCAGAGTGCGTTCGGTCTGTCGGCCTATGACGCCAACGTGCTGGCCACCAGCCGTGAGCAGGCGGACTACTTCGAGAAAGTCGCCAGCATCGGCGGCGACGCCAAACTGGCGGCGAACTGGGTGATGGTCGAGTTGGGCAGCCTGCTCAACAAGCAGAACCTGGACATCGAGGATTCGCCAGTTTCGGCCGAACAACTGGGCGGCATGCTGCAGCGCATCAAGGACAACACCATCTCCGGCAAGATCGCCAAGGTGGTGTTTGAAGCGATGGCCAACGGCGAAGGCAGCGCAGACGAGATCATCGAAAAGCGCGGCCTGAAGCAAGTGACCGACACCGGCGCAATCTCGGCGGTGCTGGACGAAATGCTCGCGGCCAATGCCGAGCAGGTCGAGCAATACCGTGCGGCAGACGAAGCCAAGCGCGGCAAGATGTTCGGCTTCTTCGTCGGCCAGGCCATGAAAGCCTCCAAAGGCAAGGCCAACCCGCAGCAAGTGAACGAACTGCTGAAAAGCAAGCTCGAAGGCTGACCACAATGGAGCCAGATCCAAAGCCTGGCTCCATTCCCTGTGGGAGCGAGCATGCTCGCGACAGCGCAATTTCAGACACTGCAAAAGTGACTGACGGATCGCCTTCGCCAGCAAGCTCGCTCCCACATTGTTATTTGGGAGCTTTCGAATGAAACGTCTGCTCGGCGCCTGCGCCCTGCTCTCCTTGCTGGCCGGTTGCGCCAGCACCGATGTCATCGACCCGCACGGTTACGACCAGACCGGCGTCGCCTCCTATTACGGTGCCAAGCACCACGGTAAACGCACCGCCAGCGGCGAAGCGTTCAACCAGAATTCTTTGACAGCCGCCCACCGCCAGTTGCCGTTCGGCACCCGGGTGAAGGTCACCAACCTGAAAAACGATGAATCCGTCGTGGTCCGCATCAACGACCGCGGCCCGCACACCCGTGGCCGCCTGATCGATGTTTCACGTGCGGCGGCCGAACAGCTCGGTATGCTGCGCAGTGGAACGGCCCGGGTCCGGATCCAGGCCCTCGACGACTGATGGAGCGTCCACTATTTTCGGACTGACCGACTTACCCCTGATCAGTGTGATCGAATTGCTCAGCGGGCTGTTCCTGCTGATCGCCGGCGCCGAGCTGATGGTGCGCGCCGCCGTGCGCCTGGCCGCGCGTCTGCATGTCCGACCGCTGATCATCGGCCTGACCATCGTCGCCCTCGGCAGCAGCGCTCCGCAAATGGCCGTCAGCCTGCAAGCCGTGCAGGCGCACACGCCGGACATCGCCGTCAGCAGCGTGATCGGCAGCAGCATTTTCAACATTCTCGTCACCCTCGGCCTGTCGGCGCTGATCATTCCGCTGCGGGTATCGCGGCAATTGGTGCGCCTCGACATTCCACTGATGATCGGTGCCAGCCTGCTGGTGTTCGTCCTGGCATGGAATGAAGAGCTCGGGCGCTTCGACGGCATTCTGTTGCTCGGCGCCCTCGCCCTGTATCTCGGATTATTGCTGCGCCAGTCGCGGCACTCGGCCCGCCCGCACTCCGATCAACCCCACGATCCGCAGGCCCCATGGTTCACCAGCCTGCTGATGATTGTCGGCGGTCTGGGCATGCTGGTGTTCGCCGGGCATCTGCTGCTGGGGGCGGCCGTGGTGGTGGCCACCGATCTGGGGTTCTCCGAGCGGGTGATCGGCCTGACCGTGGTCGCGGTCGGCACCTCGCTGCCGGAACTCGCCACCTCGCTGATCGCTGCGTTGCGCGGTCAGCGGGACATCGCCGTGGGCAACGTGATCGGTGCCAACCTGTTCAACCTGCTTGGGGTGCTGGGCCTCACCGCACTGATCGCGCCGACGCCGCTGTCGGTCTCGCCGAACGCACTGGATTTCGACCTGCCGGTGATGCTCGGCGTCGCCGCGCTGTGCCTGCCGGTGTTCTATTCCGGTTACCGCGTGACCCGGGCCGAAGGCCTGTTGCTGCTGGGTTTGTACCTGGCGTACGGGCTGCACGTGGTGTCGTTCACCACCGGCATGCCACTGGCCGGCAAACTCGAGCGATTGATGCTGTTTTATGTGCTGCCGACGCTGCTGGCGTTTCTGTTTTTCACGTCCGTGCGCGCCTGGCGCCGCCAACACCACAAGAGGGATATGCCATGACCGAATCGAAGAAATCCGGGGTTGAAGTCCGCCGTCAGGTAATGGGCGACGCGTTTGTCGACCGCGCGCTGGGCAATGCCACGGAGTTCACTCAACCCTTGCAGGACTTCGTCAACGAACACGCCTGGGGCGGCGTGTGGAATCGCGAAGGTTTGCCGCTGAAGACTCGCAGCCTGATCACCCTCGCCGCGCTGACCGCGTTGAAGTGCCCGCAGGAATTGAAGGGTCACGTACGCGGTGCGTTGAACAATGGCTGCACGGTCGATGAGATCCGTGAAGCGCTGCTGCATTGCGCGGTGTACGCCGGCGTACCGGCGGCGATCGATGCGTTCCGCGCGGCGCAGGAAGTGATCGACAGCTACCAGAAGCCCGAGTAACCGCCGGCCTCAGATCCACCCGCCCCACTGCAGGAAGAAGATCCCGATATTGGTGGTGATCGCTGCCATCAATGTGGTCAGCACGATGATCGCCGCCGCCAGTTCATGGTTGCCCTGTGCCGCACGGGCCATGACGAAACTGGCGGCGGCGGTCGGGCTGCCGAAGTACAGAAACAGAATTCCCAGCTCCGCCCCGCGAAAGCCCCAGAGCCACGCGCCCAGCGTGGCGATCACCGGCAGACCGACCATCTTCACCAGACTCGAACTGAGCGCCATGTTGCCGCTCTTGCGCAGCGCCGCCAGCGACAGCGTACCGCCAATGCAGATCAGGGCCAGCGGCAGCGTGGTTTGCGCCAGGTACTGGCCGGAGGTTTCCAGCCACCCCGGCAGACCGATCTTGAAATAAGCGAACGGCGCCGCCGCGATCACGCTGATGATCAACGGATTGCTGACCACGCTTTTGCAGATGCTCCACGGATCGGACTTGATCACCGGGCTGTACACCGCCAGCACGATGGTCGACAGGGTGTTGTAGAACAGGATCACCAGCGCCGCGAGAATCGCCCCGAGGGAAATCCCGTAGTCGCCATACATGCTCGCCGCCAGCGCCAGGCCGATCACCCCGTTGTTGCCGCGAAACGCGCCTTGGGTGTAGATGCCCCGGTCTTCACGCGGGCAGCGGAAAATCGCCCAGCCCCAGGCCAGGGCAAAACTGACCAGCGTGGCAAGGGCGAAATAGATGAGCAGCGCCGGTTGCAGCGCGGCGTGCAGGTCGGCGTGCAGGATGCCGAGAAACAGCAGCGCCGGCATGGTGACGTTGAACACCAGCGACGAGGCCGTGTGGATAAAGTTGTCGTTGATCCAGTCGATGCGCTTGAGCAGCACCCCCAGAAACAGCATGGCAAACACCGGCGCGGTGATGTTCAGGGTTTCGAGGAAGATTGCCAGCATGCCGGGGAGCCTTGGAGGTGAGCGTCGTTAGGGGGCTAATGATAAGCCACTTTCACCCCGTTCGTTCCCACGCTATGCGTGGGAACGATCAACAGACTCAGGTGATAGGCGCCGGATTGAACAACGTAATGTCGTTATGCAGCTTGTGCTTCTCCGCCCACGTCTGCTGCTTGCCGCTCGCCACATCCAGGTAGTAGTGGAACAACTCCCAGCCCAACTCCTCGATGGACGCACGCCCGGTAGCAATCCGCCCGGCATCGATGTCGATCAGATCCGGCCAGCGCTGCGCCAGCTCCGTACGGGTCGAAACCTTCACCACTGGCGCCATCGCCAACCCGTAAGGCGTGCCACGACCGGTCGTGAACACATGCAGGTTCATCCCCGCCGCCAGTTGCAACGTACCGCAGACAAAATCACTCGCCGGCGTCGCACAAAAAATCAAACCCTTCTGCTTGAAGCGCTCCCCGGGGCCGAGCACGCCGCTGATCGCACTGCTGCCGGACTTCACGATCGAGCCCAGCGACTTCTCGACGATGTTCGACAACCCGCCCTTCTTGTTGCCCGGCGTGGTGTTGGCGCTGCGATCCGCTTCACCCTTGGCCAGGTAACGGTCGTACCAGTCCATCTCGCGCACCAGTTCCTCGGCAACGGTTTTGGTCTGGGCCCGTGAGGTCAGCAGGTAAATCGCGTCGCGCACTTCGGTGACTTCGGAAAACATCACCGTCGCCCCCGCACGCAGCAGCAAGTCCGAGGCATAACCAAGCGCCGGGTTGGCGGTGATCCCGGAAAACGCATCGCTGCCGCCGCACTGCATGCCCAGGATCAACTCGGACGCCGGCACGGTTTCCCGGCGGCGCTGGTCGAGTTTCTTCAGTCGGACTTCAGCCAACTCCATGATCTGCTCGATCATCTCGGTGAAACCGTGACTGGAATCCTGCAAGCGATACAGCCACGGCTCGCTCAGATCCACCGAAGCATCGTCTTCATGCATCACCTGCCCGGCCTGCAATTTTTCGCAGCCCAGGCTGATCACCAGCGCCTCGCCACCGAGGTTCGGGTTGCGCGCCAGATTGCGCACCGTGCGGATCGGGATGTAGGCGTCGGTGGCCGTGATGGCCACGCCGCAACCGTAACTGTGGGTCAGCGCCACCACGTCATCGACGTGCGGGTACTTCGGCAACAGTTCATCCTTGATCCGCTTCACCGCGTGATCCAGCACCCCGGTGACGCATTGCACGGTAGTGGTGATCCCGAGGATGTTGCGCGTGCCGACCGTACCGTCGGCGTTGCGGTAACCCTCGAACGTGAAACCTTCCAGCGGAGCCTGCGCGGCCGGCACATCGGTGGACAGCGGCAGGCTGTCCAGCGGCGGCGCGGTCGGCATGCGCAGTTGATCTTCCTTGACCCAACTGCCACGGGGAATCGGCTGCAACGCGTAGCCGATGATCTGGCCGTAGCGAATCACCGTGCCGCCCTCGGGAATATCCACGAGGCTGACCTTGTGACTCTGCGGTACAAAATCCACCGTCACCAGGCCATCGGCAAATGCGGTGCCGGCCGGCACGCCCTGGTCGTTGACCACTACCACTACGTTGTCCCGCTCGTGCAGGCGGATGTAGCGCGGCGAGTCGGAATGTTCAATCAAATGCATGACGCCGCTCCTCAGGAATGCGCTTGAGACAATTTGCCGGTGGCTTCGGAACCGCCATTGGTTGGCGGCTCTTTAAGTACCACACGTTTGATCGGGCCGACGATCACCAGGTAGCTGAACACCGCCACGAGTGCGTTGGCGCCGACGAACACCAGTGCCCATTTGAACGAGCCGGTGGAACTGATGATGTAGCCGATAACGATCGGGGTGGTGATCGACGCGATGTTGCCGAAGGTGTTGAACAGGCCGCCACTCAGACCGGCGATCTGTTTCGGCGAGGTGTCGGAGACCACCGCCCAGCCCAGCGCGCCCACGCCTTTGCCGAAGAATGCCAGGGCCATGAAACCGACCACCATCCATTCAACGTCCACATAGTTGCAGGCCACGATGCTGCTCGAAACCAGCAGACCGGCAATGATCGGCGCCTTGCGGGCGAACGTCAGCGAATGGCCCTTGCGCAGCAGATAATCGGAAATCACCCCGCCGAGCACGCCACCGATAAAACCGCAGATCGCCGGCAACGAGGCGATGAAACCGGCCTTGAGGATGGTCATGCCGCGCTCCTGCACCAGGTACACCGGGAACCAGGTCAGGAAGAAATAGGTGATGCCGTTGATGCAGTACTGGCCCAGGTAAACGCCGAGCATCATGCGATTGGTCAGCAGCTGGCGGATGTAATCCCATTTCGGGCCGTCAGCTTTTTTGCCTTGTTTCTGGTCCATGTCGACCATGCCGCCGTTGTCGGCGATGAACTTCACTTCCGCTTCGTTGGCCATCGGGTGTTGGCGCGGGCTGTGGATAACCTTCAGCCAGACCAGCGAGAACACGATACCGAGCAGGCCCATGACGATGAACACGTGCTCCCAGCCAAAGGAGAACACGATCCAGCCCATCAGCGGCGCGAACAACACGGTGGCGAAGTATTGCGCCGAGTTGAAGATCGCCGAAGCGGTGCCGCGCTCAGCGGTCGGGAACCAGGCCGCGACGATGCGTGCGTTACCGGGGAACGATGGCGCCTCGGCCAGACCGACCAGAAAGCGCAGCATGAACAGCGCGACGATGGCCGTGGACATGCCGAACTCACCGACGAAGCCTTGCAGCACGGTGAACAGCGACCAGGTGAAGATGCTCAGGGCATAGACTTTTTTCGAGCCGAAGCGATCGAGCAGCCAGCCGCCGGGAATTTGCCCGGCCACGTAGGCCCAACCGAAAGCAGAGAAGATGTAGCCGAGGGTGACCGCGTCGATGCCGAGGTCTTTTTGCAAACTGGAACCGGCGATCGCGATGGTGGCACGGTCGGCGTAGTTGATCGTGGTCACCAGGAACAGCATGAGCAGGATCAAATAGCGGACGTGAGTCGGCTTGGACGATTGCATGTAGATGTACTCCCACTGATTATTTTTATGCGGGTAAAACATTCTTTGGTCTTGTGCCGCGCTGGGCCTCAGGCGAAGGCCCGGCGCGGGTGCAGCGATTTACGAACCGATGTAGCTGGTCTTCACGACCGTGTAGAACTCTTGCGCATAGCGGCCTTGCTCACGTGAGCCATAGGATGAACCCTTACGGCCACCGAACGGAACGTGATAATCGACACCGGCGGTCGGCAGGTTGACCATCACCATCCCGGCCTGGGAATGACGTTTGAAGTGGTTGGCGTACTTCAGCGACGTGGTGGCGATGCCCGCCGACAGACCGAATTCGGTGTCGTTGGCCATGGCCAGTGCAGCCTCGTAATCGGCCACGCGGACGATGTTGGCCACCGGGCCGAAGATCTCTTCGCGGCTGATGCGCATCGAGGCTTCGCTGTCGGCAAACAGGGTCGGCGCGAGGAAGTAACCCTCGGTGTCACACGTCACCAAACCACCGCCGCTGACCAGACGCGCACCTTCGGACTGACCGATGTCGATGTATTTCATGTCCTGCTCAAGCTGCGCTTGCGAGACCACCGGACCGATGTCGGTGCCGGCCTTCAGCGCGTGACCGACCTTGATCGACTTCATGCGCTCGGCCATGGCTTCGACGAACTTGTCGTGAATGCCGGCGGTGACGATCAGACGGCTCGATGCCGTGCAACGCTGGCCGGTGGAGTAGAACGCGCTCTGCACCGACAGCTCGACCGCCTGCTTGAGGTCGGCGTCGTCGAGAATGATCTGCGGGTTCTTGCCGCCCATCTCCAGCTGAACCTTGGCCTGACGCGACACGCAATTGACCGCGATCTGACGGCCCACACCGACGGAGCCGGTGAAGCTGATGCCGTCGACTTTCGGGCTGCTGACCAGTGCTTCACCGACCACGCGACCGCTGCCCATCACCAGGTTGAACACGCCGGCCGGGAAGCCTGCGCGGGAGATGATTTCGGCCAGCGCCCAGGCACAGCCCGGCACCAGATCCGCCGGCTTCAACACCACGCAGTTGCCGTAGGCCAGGGCCGGGGCGATTTTCCACGACGGGATGGCAATCGGGAAATTCCACGGGGTGATCAGACCGACCACGCCGAGGGCTTCGCGGGTGACTTCAACGTTGACGCCCGGACGCACCGACGGCACGTAGTCGCCGGACAGACGCAGGCATTCACCGGCGAAGAACTTGAAGATGTTGCCGGCGCGGGTCACTTCGCCGATGGCTTCCGGCAGGGTCTTGCCCTCTTCCCGGGCCAGCAGGGTGCCGAGTTCTTCGCGGCGGGCGAGGATTTCAGTGCCGACTTTGTCCAGCGAGTCGTGACGGGCCTGAATGCCCGAAGTCGACCACGCCGGGAACGCGGCGCGAGCGGCGTCGATGGCGGCATTGACTTGAGCCAGGTCAGCCTTGGCGTAATCGCCGATGGTATCGCTCAGTTCGGACGGGTTGATGTTCGCCGAGTAATCGTTGCCGGCGACCCATTCACCGTTGATGTAGTTGTCATAGCGCTTGGTCACGAATCATTCTCCTGACGCAAAAAGCCGCTGATTGCTCAGCGGCCTTGTTTATAGAGGTGTGTTACTGCGCACCTTGCTTGTCGATCAGCGCAGCGAGCATTTCGTACTCTTCGCCGGTCAAGTCGGTCAGCGGCGCACGCACCGGGCCGGCGTCATAACCGGCGATCTTGGCGCCAGCCTTGACGATGCTCACGGCGTAACCGGCCTTGCGGTTGCGGATGTCGAGGTACGGCAGGAAGAAGTCGTCGATGATCTTGCCGACGGTGGCGTGATCTTCGCGGGCAATGGCGTGGTAGAAGTCCATCGCGGTTTTCGGGATGAAGTTGAACACCGCCGACGAGTAGACCGGCACGCCCAGGGCCTTGTAGGCAGCGGCGTAGACTTCGGCGGTCGGCAGACCACCGAGGTAGCTGAAGCGATCGCCGAGGCGACGACGGATCGACACCATCAGTTCGATATCGCCCAGACCGTCCTTGTAACCGATCAGGTTCGGGCAGCGCTCGGCCAGACGCTCCAGCAGCGGCGCGGTCAGGCGGCAGACGTTGCGGTTGTAGACCACCACGCCGATGTTGACCGATTTGCACACCGCTTCAACGTGGGCGGCAACGCCGTCCTGGCTGGCTTCGGTCAGATAGTGCGGCAGCAACAACAGGCCTTTGGCGCCCAGACGCTCGGCTTCCTGAGCGTATTCGATGGCCTGACGGGTCGAACCGCCGACACCGGCGAGGATCGGCACGCTGCTGGCGCAAGTGTCGACGGCAGTCTTGATGATTTCCGAGTATTCGCTGGCAGCCAGGGAGAAGAATTCACCGGTGCCACCGGCGGCGAACAGGGCTGAAGCACCGTACGGGGCCAGCCATTCCAGGCGTTTGATGTAGCCAGCGCGGTTGAAATCGCCCTGGGCATTGAAATCGGTCACCGGGAACGACAGCAGGCCGGCGGAGAGGATGGACTTCAGTTCTTGTGGATTCATTATTCGAACACCCTGGTAGCAACGTTTTTTGTGAGTGGACCGTTCAGCCTTCGCCGAAGTTGTAGGTCATCGTACAACTTAAAATATAACCGTCAACTGCATTTCATCGTCTTCGCCTCCTCCTGCGTGGGACTCTGCTTACCTTGACGTAGGAAACTTCTGGGCTAGGCTGCCGATTACTGTATATAAGTACAGTTAAATATTTTTACGGATGGCATATCAAGGAGCAAGAAATGTCAGATCCACAAAACGATCCACAACAACCGCCGGTCCCGCTCATTGCCCGGTTCGAGGAGTTGTTTAGCGAAACGGGGATCGAGATCGACGGCGAACAGTCTCACCTCATATTGCTGGCGACCGATTCGCACATCGAGCCCCCGCCTCCCAACCCGGGTAAACCAAGGGCAAGCAAAGGGATCGGGCTGTATTACGAAATACTTGAACACACGGCCATCGGCGACAATGTGCTGCTGCGTCAGGACACAACAACGCCACCAAGACCGGCCAGCAAGGTTCCCCTGCATCTGCCCAATGGATTGGCACTGACCTACGGTCAGATATTGGGCTTGGGTGGCGATTTCTATGGGATCCCCGAGCAACCGATCTGCGACGGCGCGACAGCCGCCGAGCGCCTTCAGCGCTTTACTGCTGCGTTCAATTCCCTGGCAACCGCATCTTCTGCGAAAGCTGAGGCAGGCAAGATTCTCGAGGTCGCCAAACAAGAGGCTGCGGCGGTCGAACAAGCCATCCACGAGGGCAAGCCCGCGCATGAGGCGTACGAGAAACTGGGTGATACGTTGTCCGAAGAGTGGAATAAAATCACCGGCGGCGGAAGTTTTGTCTCCGCCCTTTTTCCACTGGGTCGCTATCTGAAACTCGCGGCCAACAACCCCGACCATTTTGGCAAATGGGCAAAACGCGCCTATATCGCCGGCCACTCGGCAGCACTCAAACAGGCCGTCGCCGCCCATGGGACGCAGGACACCGCGGCCCTGGAACTGGCCTACGCCATGAATGCCTTCGCCGATCATTTCCTCACCGACCTGTTTGCCTCCGGTCACCTGCGCGTTCCGCGCCGTGAGCTGGCGGCGGTGGTGACACCCGGCGATCTGGGTTCGCTGATTTCTCGTTTCATGCACGACGAAGACAACCAGTTTGGCCTCAAGGTGCGCAATAGCCTGAGCGAGCACTGGCGCACTTTTGGCGACAAACGCTACTTCGACCTCATCCCTGACGAGGAACAGTTCGCCAACCAGTCCCATGTCAAACAGGCTACCCAGGCCTCCGCCGACGAAGTGTTCGACGCCTACCTCAGTGGCAAGCGCCCTGATGAGTCCGATTTCGCCGCGCTGAAGCACCTGCCGGATCTCGATGATGTGCACAAAGTGGAGAACAACTTCTCACCACTGTTCCGCGTCCAGGGCAACAAAGTCCTGCGGCGCAAGGACGTCAACAACCTCAACGACACCGCCACCGTCGACGACTGGTGGGGCTGGAGCACTTACCTGCTGCTCAAGGACTATCACCCAGCCGGCAATACGAATTAAGGAGCGATTCGATGAGCATCAAATTGAAACTGGAACTGGCCTCGGGCCAATCGTTGAAAGGTGCGCCGCTGCAATTGCTGCGCGACGGTGTGGCCATCGCTCGGGCGTCGGTGGACGCTGAGGGCCACGCGACGTTCGACGTCAGCCCCGGCCCCGGCAAACTCGCGGTCAGGGTGGATCGTTCGATTCTGCCCCACAGCTGAAATGCCCGGACAAGATTGCCCCGGCGCGCCTCACGAATTCGCCGGGTAAAGTGCAACGACTGCCGCGAAGGATCGCGGCAGATCTTTCAAGGAGAACGAACCATGACGTTTGCCGCTGCACACCTTCCGCAATTTCCCGATCACGCCAGCGACTCGATCATCCTGCGGTTATCGAGCCTGGATGACGACCTGAGCGTTCGTGTACCCGATGGCCAGAACACACCGCCGAACTGGGATGTGTACCCGATCCTCGGTGACGATCCTGAAGAGCCTGAATGGCAGGGTTTGTCGGAGCCGACCGGCGTCTGGGATGACGCACTCGACGATATGGTCGGCCTGACCGGGATCGAACTGAGCATCCCCAGATTCGAGCTGGAAAAGTACCTGAACAACACCGTCGAACTGCGTTACAAGTTTGCTGATGAGGCCAGTCTGGAGCCGTGTTCGGAACCACTGAAACTCTACATCGAAGCCTGATTTCTCACCCCTGCGCCTGCGCCTCTTCATGCGCCTGACGCAGCCGTTCGCGGCTGTTGGTCAGGTGCAGGCGCATGGCCGCACGGGCGGCATCGGAATCCTGACGGGCGATGGCGTCGTAGATTTCTTCGTGTTCGCGGCTCAGGCGATTCATGTAGTGCTGCTGATCGTCATGGGCCAGGCGCGCCGAATTCAGGCGAGTGCGCGGAATGATGCTGGTGCCCAGGTGGGTCATGATGTCGGTGAAATAGCGGTTGCCGGTGGACAGCGCGATTTGCAGATGGAACTGGAAGTCCGACGCCACTGCATCGCTGGCGTGGGCCACGCTGTCATTCAGCGCATCAAGGGCCGCGCGCATCGCAGCAAGTTGCTCGGCGCTGCGGCGCTGTGCGGCGAGGCCGGCGGATTCGACTTCGAGGCTGATACGCAGTTCGAGAATGGCCAGCACGTCACGCAGGGTGACCACGGTGGCCGGGTCGATCCGGAAACCGCTCGGGCTCGGGGTGTCGAGCACGAAGGTGCCGATGCCATGACGGGTTTCCACCTGCCCCGCCGCCTGCAAACGGGAAATCGCCTCGCGCACCACGGTGCGGCTGACGCCATGGGCCTCCATGATCGCCGACTCGGTCGGCAACTTGTCGCCGCGCTTGAGCAGACCGTCGCGGATCTGCTCGGTCAGCACCGTCACCAGTTCCTGAGCCAGGCTGCGGCGCTTGCGAGGGAGACGCGGGGTGTCGATCGTGTTTTCCATGGTTTGCATCTTGTCTCGAAAATTCGGCTTGTGGGCATCATAGCTCAAGCGGGTTGTACGATCACTTTCCGTTTCCACACAAACCCTGTGGGAGGCGGCAAGCCAGCCCCCACAGGGTTTGTGTGGATATATCAGGCGGTCACGTTCTGCTCAACCAGGTGACCACTGTCGATCCGCACATGCCGTGGATGGAAGCGCTTGAGGCTGCTGCGATGGCCGACGCTGACAATGCTCAGGCCCGGCAACTGGTCGATCAACGCCTGATACAGCGTGGCTTCGTCTTCCTCATCCATCGCCGAGGTTGCTTCGTCCATGTACAGCCATTGCGGCGCGTAGAGCAGCGCTCGAGCGAAGGCCAGACGTTGTTGTTCACCCGGCGACAACATGCGCTGCCAGTGGTTGGCTTCGTCCAGTCGAGCCACCAGATGTGGCAAGCGGCAGGTTTCCAGCACTTGTGCATAACGCTCGGGCGCGTAGGTGTCGCCCGGTTGTGGATAACTCAAGGCGTCGCGCAGGGTGCCGATCGGCAGATACGGTTTCTGTGGCAGGAACAGATAACGCGAGGCCGGCAAGCGAATGCTGCCGTGCCCCGCCGGCCACAAATGTCCCATCGCCCGTAACAGAGTGGATTTACCGCTGCCGGAACGACCGCTGAGCATCACCCGCTCGCCCGCCTCCACGGTCATGTCGGCATTGGTCAGCAGGTGACGACCGTCGGCCAGATCGAGGCCGAGGTTGTGCACTGTCAGCTCATCGCCCTGATTCTGCACGTCGATGGCCGGTGCCCGTTCTTCGTTGTCGGTCATCGCCTGGCGGAAACTCAGCAGACGATCACACGTGGCGCGCCACGCAGCGAGATCCGAATAGGCGTTGATGAACCAGCTGAAGTTCTCCTGCACGTTGCCGAACGCCGAGTTGATCTGCATCAGCTCACCCAGCTCGATCTTGCCGGTCAGGTAACGCGGGGCCGCGACGATGAACGGAAAGATGATTGCGATCTGGCCGTAACCCGAGGTGAAGAACGTCAGGCGCTTGGACACCCGCATGATGTCCCAGAAGTTGTGCCAGACCAGACCGAAGCGGTTGCTCAGGCGACGATTTTCGTTCGGCTCACCGTTGTACAACGCAATGCTCTCGGCATTCTCGCGCACCCGCACCATGGAGAAACGCAGGTCGGCTTCGAAGCGTTGCTGCTGGTTGTTCAGGCCGATCAGGCGTCGACCGATCAGGTGCGTCAGCCAGCTGCCGACCGCCGCGTACAGCAGCGCACACCAGAACATGTAGCCGGGAATCTCGACGCCGAACACCTCGATGCTGCCCGACACGCCCCACAGAATGATCGAGAACGACACCAGGCTGACCACCGTGCGGATCAACCCCAGAGCCAGACTCAAGGTATTACTGGTGAAGGTGTTGAGGTCTTCGGAAATCCGCTGGTCAGGGTTGTCGGTGTAGCCGCCCTGCTCCAGCTGGTAATAGTTTTTGTGCCCGAGCCAGCGCTTGAAATGGTTCTCGGTGAGCCATGCCCGCCAGCGGATGGTCAGCATCTGCGTCAGGTACAGGCGATACACCGCGCCGAGGATCGCCACGGCCGCAATGCCGCAGAAATACAGGATCAACTGCCAGAACGCCGCCTCGTCCTTCTTCTGCAAGGCGTTGTAGAAGTCCTTGTACCAACTGTTGATCCACACCGAGATCGCCACGCTGAACAACGTCAGCGCAATCACGGCAATCAGCAACGTCCAGGCCTTGCCCTTCTCTTCGCTGCGCCAGTAAGGCGTGGTCATGGCCCACACCTTGCGAAAAAACTGCCCGCGCACAGTATCGTTGACCGCGGAATATTCAGCGTTCTGATTCATGAAAAAGGCTCGATAAAGAAAAGAACAGACACGCACCGATCATAGATGATCGGTGCGCTTTATCGCGAGGGCTGGCGATGGTCGTTCAGCGCAGGTTCAGCGACGAACCGGGCGCTTCTGCAATTTGCGCTGCAGGGTGCGGCGGTGCATGCCCAGGGCGCGGGCCGTGGCGGAGATGTTGCCTTCGTGCTCGGTCAGCACGCGCTGGATGTGCTCCCACTGCAGGCGATCCACCGACATCGGGTTTTCCGGCACCAGGCTGTCGAGGTCGGCGTGTTCGGACAGCAGCGCTGCCAGCACATCGTCGGCATCCGCCGGTTTGCACAGATAGTTGCAGGCGCCGCGCTTGATCGCTTCAACCGCCGTGGCAATGCTCGAGTAACCGGTGAGGATCACCACGCGCATTTCCGGGTCCAGCTCCAGCAGTTTCGGCAGCAGGACCAGACCGGAATCGCCGTCCATTTTCAGGTCCAGCGCGGCGTAATCCGGCAGATCGGCCTGGGCGATGGTCAGGCCTTCCTCGGCGGAACCGGCGGTGCTGACGCGGAAACCACGGCGGGCCATGGCACGGGCCATCACCCGGGTGAAGGTCGCGTCATCGTCGACCAGCAGCAAATGCGGCAGTTCTTCGCCTTCGACTTGGATTTCGTCACTCATGTTGCTCTCCTCGGGCGCCGTGGGGCAGGCGCAGCTCGGTGAGCGTGCCGCCTTCCTCATGACTATAGAGTTTCACTGAGCCGCCGGCGCGTGTCACGCTGGCCTTGCTCAAAAACAGGCCCAGGCCGAAACCTTTGCCCTTGGTGGTAAAAAACGGTTTGCCGATCTGCTCGGCGATGGCCAGCGGCACACCGGCGCCATGATCGCGGATGCTGATGGTCAGGTCTTCGGCGGTCCAGTCCAGGGTCACCTGAAGGTTTTCCGGGCAGGCATCGGCGGCGTTGTTCAACAGATTCAACAAGGCCTGAGTCAGATCCGGTGGCGGCGCCACACGCGGCAACGGGCCCTGGCCCAGACGCTGGAAGCGGTAACTGGCTTCCGGGCGCATCAGGTGCCAGCGGTTGAGCGCTTCGTCGAGCCACTCGGTGACGTCCTGCATCTCCACCGCCATCCGGCGGTTGGCTTCGGCGGCGCGCACCAGTTGTTGGAGGGTCTCCTTGCAGAGCTTCACCTGATCCTTCAACACCTTCAGGTCTTCCTGAAGCATCGGGTCGTGATGATCCTGCTGCATTTCGTTGAGCAACACGCTCATGGTCGCCAGCGGCGTACCCAGTTCATGAGCGGCACCGGCGGCCTGAGTCGCCACGGCCAGCAATTGCTGATCGCGCAGGCCTTCTTCGCGACGGATCGCTCGCAATTCTTCCTGACGGCGCAGCTCTTCGGCCATCCGCGCGGCGAAGAAGGTGATCACTGCTGCCGCGAGGGCAAAACTCAGCCACATGCCGTAGATCTGCAGGTTCTCCCGGGCCACGGGCAGGGTTTCCAGTGGATAGAAGTGCGTCAGCATCAGCGTGTACAAGGCCAGCGCAATGCCCGACAGCACCACCGAATAACGCCATGGCAGCGTCACCGCAGCGATGGTCAGCGGCACCAGATAATACGAAACGAACGGGTTGGTCGAACCACCGGAGAAATACAGCAAGGCGCTGTGGATAACCAGATCGCAGGCCAGTTGCAGCGCGTATTCGAGCTCGGTCACCGGCCACGAAGTGCGCAAACGCACGGCGGTGAACACACACAGCAGAATCGAACAGCCGAGGGTCATCACCAGTTGCACCCACGGCAACGGCAAGAGGTCCAGCCAGTAAGCCAGGCCCACGGAGCCGGCCTGCGCGGCGAGCACCAGGGTGCGGATGAAAGTCAGCCGCCAGAGGTTCTGGCGAGTGGCGGAAGTCAGTTGTACGGGGGCGAGCATGAGCTCTCCTGATGAGCGCTCCAGGCGGATCGCACGGAGTATAACCAAGGCGCGGGCTTGAGAGGCGAAAGTGCGGCAAACGACCACATGGCGCAAAGATTTTCTGCGGCTATAGGGGCGTCTTCGCTACGGGCGGTCACCGGCGTTGCGCACGGCGATCTGATACTCAAAAAACCGGCGATCTTCACGATTACCGGTTTTCACGATCAGTCGAATTCATATCCCGTATGTTTGTTGATTGATCAATCCCTGCACGCAATTCCACCCTTCATTCTCTGAACCAAAGGGGCCACCCACCTCATTGCTATTGAAGTAAACCCAATACGACCAACTGCCGGGAACCCGTTCCTGGAGCTGAACTGAATAACCTCGACTTGTTGCATCGGCTTGTTCTTGTGCGTTCATCTCAGATTTCCTTATTCGTAATTGTCGTGTGTGAAGCCGAGTGAAATGGCGATTCACAAACATGCTCAATCCGCCGACGAAATCCGTCTACTGTCAGAACCAACAGGTATCCCGTCCTATACGACGGACGGCGCACTCTCGTATCTGTATAGAAGTTGTAACTGGGCGAACCGGATCATAAAAGCTAGAGTCTGATGGTTTCACGCAGGCCCCCGAACCATCACCTGCGCCCTCATCAAGGAGCTTTCATGCACACATTTCGCCGCAGCGCCGCCCTTCTCGCCCTGACCGTCGGCAGCGTCGCCAGCCTTCCGGCCCTGGCCGCCGACGAGCTGCACTACAACCAGATTTCCCTGCGCGCCGAAGTCAGCCAGGAAGTGGCCCGCGACCTGATGATCGTGACCCTCTACACCGAAGAACAGAACACCGACCCGGCCAAACTCGCCGCCGACGTCAGCACCACCATGAACAAGGCCCTGGCCCAGGCCAAGCAGGTCAAAGACATCACCCTGCGCCAGGGCAGCCGCAACAGCTACCCGATCTACGACACCAAAGGCCAGAAAATCACCGGCTGGCGCGAACGCGCCGAACTGCGCCTGGAAAGCGCCGACTTCGCCGCCCTGTCCAAACTCACCGGTGAGCTGCTGACCGACCTGAAAATGGGCGGCATGGACTTCGCCATCGCCGACCCGACCCGCAAGGCCAGCGAAGACAAACTGCTGAAAGAAGCCGTCACCGCCTTCAAGGCCCGCGCCCAACTGGCCACCGACGCCCTGGGCGGCAAGGGTTACAAAATCGTCAACCTGAACCTCAACAGCAACGGCTTCCCACAACCGTACATGCGCGCCCCGATGATGATGAAAGCTGCCGGCATGGATTCGGCACCCGTAACGCCTGAAGTCGAAGCCGGCACCAGCCAGGTCAGCCTGACGGCCGATGGCTCGATTGAAGTGTTGATGCCGTGATTGAGTAACGGCTGAATGAAAACCGGCGATCAGTGATGATCGCCGGTTTTTTTATGCTCGGGATTTGAGTTGTCAGCTCTGCCGTCATCGCTGGCAAGCCAGCTCCCACCAGTTCTGCGGATTTATTGAAATCGCGCACGACCCTGTGGGAGCGGGCTTGCCCGCGATGAACGATGACGCGGTCTCAAGCTTGCGGATCAACCCGATCCAGCGCGCGGTTCACTGCAAGCTCAGCCAGCATGACGATCTGCTGGATGCCGAGCGCCGTACTGCGCTGCGGGCCGCTGAGTTCGTTGGCGAAATTGCTGGCGATGGTATTGGCCGAGGCCAGGGATTCGCAGGCGTTAGCCAGCAGGCTTTCGGTGTCGACGTTGGGCGTGACCATATACATCGTGCTCGGGCGCGGTTTGGAAGGATTGGGGCACAGGTAATAGTCGAGGGCGCGTTTGATGGCTTCGCGGTTGCGGGCGAGGTCTTCGGCGCGCATGGCTTCTTCGAGGGGCGTTGGTGATTCGAGGGGTGGGTCGGGTACGGGCTTGTTCATGGAGCATTTCCTTATGAATTTGCGCCACTCATTTCCGATCTCACTCGAGAAATGAGGTGGCAACTATGTACGGAGTGAGATTACCGGTAAGGAAACCAACCCGGCCGGACCGAAGTCCGCCCGTACATAGCCGCCATAAAGAACTGCCGACAGCATGAACTGGCGGCGATTATGGGGCGGCTTGCTCTGGTTTCCAAATTCAGTAACCGGGAATCTCACCTCCCGATCGCAGAGTCTTCTGCGACAACCAAAGACTAGGGATCGCGCTTCCGACGGACAACCTGAAAACCTTGTGGGAAGGTTCGGTGAATCCAACACATCTTTAAACATTCGAAAATGGAACGCGGAGCGTCCCGGCTACATTCCCACGCGGAGCGTGGGAACGATCAAAAGCTGCCCTCACCCTAGCCCTCTCCCGGAGGGAGAGGGGACTGACCGCGTCGTTTAAATGAAATACGCCGACGTGAGATATCGAAGGTGAATTCAAAATCCGAAAAGCACACAAACCGCTCTAGCTGTTGCCCCACCACCACTCAACAGGATGAGCGTTAGCTCGGCTGCAGCTTTTGATCTTGATCCACGGGCGACGTCGGAAGGCTGAGTGGAGGGATTTGTCCGGGGGTGGGAGCGCAGCGACCGTTTGGCGAAGCCAAACACATCGAGAGGAGGTGCAGCGAAGCAAACCGTAGGCGATGCCCCCCGGATAAATCCCGGAGCGAAGGAACCCCGAGCCTTAGCGAGGGGCCGAACGTAGGAGCAAGCGTTTTTGGTTACTTTTTAGGCGTTTGTAAAAAGTGACCCGCCGTAAGGGCGGAACCATAAGAAGCCGTTACCGCAGCATCGGATATGCACACAATCACCCCAGATATACCGAGATAGACACCTCACCTAGAAAAACGATATTTCCGCGCCCACCGAAACCCCGGCTACCCTCCTCCCCACAACTACCTCCAATACACCCGGGGACTCCATGGATCGATTCACCCTCAAACCACTTCTAATAACCCTGGCCCTGACCGCCATAACCCCAATCGCCAACGCAGCCACAACCCTCGTCTACTGCTCCGAAGCCAGCCCCGCAGGCTTCGACCCCAGCCAATACACCAGCGGCACCGACTTCGATGCCTCCGCCGAAACCGTCTTCAACCGCCTCACCCAATTCAAACGCGGCGGCACCGAAGTCGAACCCGGTCTGGCGACCAAATGGGACGTAAGCCCGGACGGCCTCCAGTACACCTTCCACCTACGCCAAAACGTAAAATTCCACACCACCGACTACTTCACTCCGACCCGAACCTTCAACGCCGACGACGTCCTCTTCACCTTCCAGCGCCTGCTAGACCCGGACAACGCCTTCCGCAAGGCCTACCCCGCCGAATCCCCGTACTTCACCGACATGGGCCTCAACACCACGATCAAATCCGTGGAAAAGCTCGACGAAAACACCGTGCGCTTCAACCTGAACAACGTCGACGCCGCGTTCGTGCAAAACCTCGCCATGAGCTTCGCCTCGGTGCAATCGGCCGAATACGCCGCCCAACTGTTGAAGGAAGGCCACGCCGCCGACCTCAACCAGAAACCGGTCGGCACCGGCCCGTTCGTGTTCAAGCGCTACCAGAAGGACGCGCAGATCCGTTACGCGGCGAACAGGGACTACTGGAAACCCGAGGACGTGAAGCTCGACAACCTGGTGTTCTCGATCACCCCGGACGCCGCCGTACGCCTGCAAAAGCTCAAGACCGGCGAATGCCAGGTCAGCGGCTACCCGCGCCCGGCCGACATCGAAGTGATGGAAAAAGACCCGAATCTGCGGGTGTTGAAGCAGGCCGGTTTCAACCTCGGCTTCCTCGCCTACAACACCACCCACCCGCCTCTGGACCAGCTCAAAGTGCGCCAGGCACTCGACATGGCCATCGACAAACCGGCGATCATCAAGGCGGTTTACCAAAGTGCCGGGCAGCTGGCGCAAAACGCTTTGCCGCCAGCGCAATGGTCATTCGATCCGAACATAAAAGACGCGCCGCACGACCCGGTAAAAGCCAAGGCGCTACTCAAGGAAGCCGGGGTTGCACCCGGTACAACCATCAACCTCTGGGCCATGACCGTGCAGCGCGCTTCGAACCCGAATGCGCGGATGTCGGCACAGATGATCCAGCAGGATTGGGAGAAGATCGGTATCAAGGCCAACATCGTCAGCTATGAATGGGGCGAGTACATCAAGCGCGCCAAGAACGGCGAACACGACGCGATGATCTACGGCTGGACCGGTGACAACGGCGACCCCGACAACTGGCTGGGCGTGCTTTACAGCTGCGCGGCGGTGAACGGCAGCAACTACGCCAAATGGTGCGATCCGGCCTATGACAAGCTGGTACAGCAGGCCAAGGTATCCACCGATAAATCGCAACGGGTAAAACTGTATCAACAGGCGCAACTGATCCTTAAACAGCAGGTGCCGATCACGCCGATCGCCAACTCCACGGTGTTCCAGCCGCTGCGCAAGGAAGTCACTGACTTCAAGATCAGCCCGTTCGGTCTAACCCCTTTCTATGGCGTGGGTATAAATAAGTAACACCCGGCCCCAATCCGGCGCGCACAACGTGACCAGCGCACCGTTTTGGGGCTTCGTTTGCACCGTAAAAACCGGCCGCAAACGGTCAAATGCGTCAGAAGTTATACGGATGCGACATTAAGGTACGTTCGTGCCACGCTTTGACGCCGCCGAGCGCTCTGGATCTTGCATTGGGTATGGGCCCTGCATAAGTATCCGCAGGCACGACTCACGAGGTCGTACCTCACTACTAAAAAATGACAACAAATCATGAGGCCAACATGCTTAAACACGCGGTCATTCCGTTTTTAGTCGGCGCAGGCTTGTTAGCCTCCGCACCTTTCGCCACCGCTGCGACTAACCTGGTGTTCTGCTCCGAAGGCAGCCCGGCCGGTTTCGATCCAGGCCAGTACACCACCGGAACCGACTTCGACGCCTCAGCCGAAACCATGTTCAACCGTCTGACCCAGTTCGAGCGTGGCGGTACCGCCGTGATTCCTGGTCTGGCGACAAAGTGGGACATCTCGGATGACGGCCTGACTTACACCTTCCACCTGCGTGAAGGCGTCAAGTTCCACACCACCCCGTATTTCAAGCCGACTCGTGAGTTCAACGCCGACGACGTGCTGTTCACCTTCAATCGCATGATTAACAAGGATGACCCGTTCCGTAAGGCGTACCCGACCGAATTCCCGTACTTCACCGACATGGGGATGGATACCAACATCACCAAGATCGATAAAGTCGACGACCACACCGTCAAGTTCACTCTGAAAGAAGTCGACGCCGCGTTCATCCAGAACATGGCCATGAGCTTCGCATCGGTTCAGTCCGCCGAGTACGCAGCCCAGCTGCTGAAGGAAGGCAAGGCTGCCGACATCAACCAGAAGCCGATCGGCACTGGCCCGTTCGTGTTCAAGAGCTACCAGAAAGACTCCAACATCCGTTACACCGGCAACAAGGATTACTGGAAGCCTGAAGACGTGAAGATCGACAACCTGATCTTCGCCATCACCACCGACCCGTCGGTACGTATCCAGAAGCTGAAAAAGAATGAGTGCCAGGTCACCCTGTTCCCTCGTCCGGCCGACCTCGCGGCACTGAAAGCCGATCCTGCGCTGAAGATGCCTGACCAGGCCGGTTTCAACCTGGGCTACATCGCCTACAACGTGATGGACAAGGTCAAAGGCAGCAACGAGCCGAACCCGCTGGCCGACCTGCGCGTTCGCCAGGCGCTGGACATGGCTGTGAACAAGCCACAGATCATCGACTCGGTTTACCAGGGCGCGGGCCAACTGGCCGTCAACGCCATGCCGCCGACCCAATGGTCCTACGACACCACCATCAAGGACGCCAAGTACGATCCTGAGAAAGCCAAACAGCTGCTCAAGGAAGCCGGCGTCAAGGAAGGTACCGAGATCGTCCTGTGGGCGATGCCGGTTCAGCGTCCGTACAACCCGAACGCCAAGCTGATGGCCGAAATGCTCCAGTCCGACTGGAAGAAAATCGGTCTGAACGTGAAGATTCAGAGCTACGAGTGGGGCGAGTACATCAAGCGCTCCAAAGGCGGCGAGAACCAGGCGATGATCATCGGCTGGAGCGGTGACAATGGTGATCCGGACAACTGGCTCAACGTGTTGTTTGGTTGCGACTCCCTGAGTGGCAACAACTTCTCCAAATGGTGCGACAAGAAATTCGACGGCCTCGTGAAAGAAGCCAAGCGCACCACTGACCAGGCCAAGCGCACCGAACTCTACAAAGAGGCGCAGCACGTCCTCAAAGATGCAGTCCCTATGACACCTATCGCTCACTCGACGGTGTATCAACCCATGCGCGCCAACGTGCAGGACTTCAAGATCAGCCCATTCGGCTTGAACTCCTTCTACGGCGTCAGCGTCAGCAAATAAAAGAAGCAGCGGCGACGTTTTCAGCGTCGCCGCTGTTTTTTTTGCCGAGAAGTCAGGAATTTGCCTACAGCCCTTTCTAACCAGTCTTACTAGGTTGGGTTAGGACGTGTTGCCTTTTCCTACGAGTCTTTAGGACTCAGCGCATTTACTGCCAGACCCACGGCCCCTACCGTCGGGTTCTGACCAGTGACTGCGTGGGCTATCGGTTTGCTGTTGGTTTGAGCTCAATGCGGCCACAACGTCCCTGGACGGGATCGCGGCGCATTGAAAAACACTAAAAAAAGAGGGAGCGTCATGCGCCATACCTTGGTTTTTTCCGCATTGCTGGGCGCCGGCCTGTTGGCCGCCACGTCTGCCAGTTACGCCGCCAGCAACAGTCTGGTGTTCTGCTCCGAAGGCAGTCCGGCCGGTTTCGATACCGCGCAGTACACGACGGCGACCGATAACGACGCCGCCGAACCGTTGTACAACCGACTGGCCGAGTTTGAAAAAGGCGCGACCAATGTCGTACCGGGCCTGGCAACCAGCTGGGATATTTCCGAGGATGGTCTCAAGTACACCTTTCACCTGCGCGAAGGTGTGAAATTTCATACAACGCCGTACTTCAAACCTACGCGCGATTTCAACGCCGACGACGTGCTGTTCACGTTTAACCGCATGCTCGATCCGCAACAGCCATTCCGTAAGGCTTATCCGACCGAGTTTCCGTATTTCAACGGGATGAGCCTCAACAAGAACATCGCCAAGGTCGAAAAGACCGGGCCGCTGACCGTGCAGTTCACGCTCAACAGCGTCGACGCCGCGTTCATCCAGAACATTGCCATGAGCTTCGCCGCCATCCTGTCTGCCGAATACGCCGACAAGCTGCTGGCCGAAGGCAAGCCGAGCGACATCAACCAGAAGCCGATCGGCACTGGCCCGTTCGTGTTCAAGAGCTATCAGAAAGACTCGAACATCCGTTACACCGGCAACCCGCATTACTGGGATCCGAGCCGGGTGAAGCTGAAGAACCTGATTTTTGCGATCAATACCGACGCCTCGGTGCGCGTGCAAAAGCTCAAGGCCGGCGAATGCCAGATCACCCTGCACCCGCGCCCTGCCGATGTGCCGGCACTGAAGAACGATCCGAAACTGCAATTGATCGAGAAGCCGGGCTTCAACCTTGGCTACATCGCCTACAACGTCCGTCACAAGCCGTTCGACCAGCTCGAAGTGCGTCAGGCGCTGGATATGGCAGTAAATAAACAGGGGATTCTCAACGCTGTTTATCAAGGCGCCGGCCAACTGGCCGTCAACGCCATGCCGCCGACCCAATGGTCCTACGACGACACGATCAAGGACGCCGCCTACAACCCGGAAAAAGCCAAAGAGCTGCTCAAGGCTGCCGGCGTCAAGGAAGGCACCGAGATCACCTTATGGGCGATGCCGGTACAACGTCCGTACAACCCGAACGCCAAACTGATGGCCGAGATGCTCCAGGCGGACTGGGCCAAGATCGGTCTGAAAGTGAAGATCGTCAGCTACGAATGGGGCGAGTACATCAAGCGCACCAAGAATGGCGAGCACGACATCAGCCTGATCGGCTGGACCGGTGACAACGGGGACCCGGACAACTGGCTCGGCACGCTGTACAGCTGCGACGCCATCGGCGGCAACAACTACTCCATGTGGTGCGATCCGGCTTACGACAAGCTGATCAAACAGGCCAAGGTCGTCACCGACCGTGACCAACGCACCGTGCTCTATAAACAGGCCCAGCAACTGCTCAAGCAGCAAGTGCCGATCACGCCTGTCGCCCACTCGACGGTCAACCAGCCGCTGAGCGCCAAAGTCGAAGGGTTCAAGGTGAGCCCGTTCGGTCGCAACGTGTTTTCGGGTGTCAGCATCGATTAAACAAACAACCGATTAGCCGCAATGCTGAGGGGGCCGTCTACCCCCTCACGCAAGCGCTTTGCCGAAATTCGCCAATCTGGCCTTTTGCAAACGTTTGCGATGTGTGAATGAGTTCTAAACCAATAACCGGCCAACCCAAAAAAGCCGGCATAAAAAGAAAGTAAAGGAGCTTCACCCATGAAACTGAGCAATACCGCGATACTGGCCTTGGCCATCAGCAGCATCACCGCCACGGCTTACGCGGAAACCCAAAGCCAGGCGTTCACTCCGGTGACCGTCAACGAGAAGAGCGCCCAGGCTGAAGCCACCGGCTTCCTCGAAGGTCAGTCGATCAGCGGCTCGACCCGTAACTGGTACGCCAACGAACAACTGAAACGCGGCGGCAAGTTCACCTATCGCAAGGATGGCGTGGCCACTCCGACCGACCGCCGTATCAACTGGGTGCAGGGCACCATCGTCAAGTACAACTCGGGCTTCACCGAAGGCACCGTCGGTTTCAGCACCGAAGTGGCGGCGTACAACGCCATCGCGCTGGAGCGTGACCGCGAGAACCTGGCGTCCAACAACGGTGGCGCACCAGGCACCCGTCCAGGCGCGGGCAACAACCGTACCCTGACCCGTGAAGGCGGCGAAGCCCAGGGCCAGTGGAGCAAAGTCGGCCTGGCCAACGTCAAGGCGCGTATCTCCAACACCACCCTGACCGCCGGCCGCATGAACTTCAGCAGCCCGCAGGTCGACGTGATCGGCAACCGTCCGCTGCCATCGAGCTTCGAAGGTATCGCGATCCACAGCGAAGAGTTGAACAACCTGTCCTTCGACCTGGCCTCGTTCGACCGCGTTTCGCCGCGAACCGAAGAAAGCCTGAGCAAATTCCGCTCCGAATATGGCGCGATCGATGCCGAAGCCGACCACGTTCACACCGGCGGCATCTCGTATCAGCCGTTCGCCAGCCTGACCACCAGCCTGTGGGGCACCCAGGCCGAAGACCTGTGGAACCAGTACTACTTCGGCGCCACCCACGTGCTGGGTGACAGCTCGGTTCTGGCCCTGACCACCGGTCTGAACTACTACAAGACCGTGGACGAAGGTAAGAAAAAACTCGGTGAAATCGACAACGACACCTACTCCCTGTCGTTCGGCCTGACTCACCAGGCGCATACCCTGACCTTCTCCTACCAGGAAGTGAACGGTAACGAGTACTTCGACTACCTGCACGAAACCAACGGCATCTACCTGGCCAACTCCCTGCTGTCGGACTTCAACGGCCCGAACGAGAAATCCTTCCAGGTGGCCTACGGTCTGAACATGGCCGAATACGGCGTGCCAGGCCTGAAGTTCAACATCTACCAGGCCCGCGGCTGGGGCATCGACGGCACTCACTACAAGGGTGGCGGCTACGACGGCGTGCAGTCGATGGACGGCGAGCACCACTATGAATACGGCATCGGCGCCTCTTATGCCGTACAGAGCGGTCCTCTGAAAGCCACTACCGTTCGTGCGACCTACACCGCGCACCGCGCCAGCGAAAACCAGGCTGACGGCAGCATCAACGAGTTCCGTCTGGTGACCACCGTTCCGTTCAACATCCTGTAAAAACGCCAGCCGACGGCTGACTCAGTGACGAGTCGGCCGTTCGGCTTTTTGTCTTCAACCGATTGCAGAGGGTTCTTGATGAAAATGCTTCCCCTACGTGCGGCCATCGCGGCTGCGTTGCTGAGTGTCGCTGTCGGCGTCTCGGCCAAACCCTTGGTGGTCTGCACCGAAGCCAGTCCGGAAGGCTTCGATATGGTCCAGTACACGACTGCAGTCACTGCCGACGCGGTGGCCGAAACCATCTTCAACCGTCTGGCGGACTTCAAGCCCGGCACCACCGAAGTGATTCCGGCGCTGGCCGAGTCCTGGGACATCAGCGAAGACGGCCTGACCTACACGTTCCATCTGCGCAAAGGCGTCAAGTTTCACACCACCGAATATTTCAAGCCGACCCGCGACATGAACGCCGACGACGTGGTCTGGAGTTTCCAGCGTCAGCTGGACCCGAATCACCCGTGGCACAAGCTGTCGAGCGTGGGCTTCCCGTACTTTGAAAGCATGGGCTTCAAGGAACTGCTCAAAAGCGTCGAGAAAGTCGACGACAACACCGTCAAGTTCACCCTGACCCGCCGCGAAGCGCCGTTCCTGGCCGACATCGCCATGGCGTTCTCCTCGATCTACTCGGCCGAATACGCCGACCAGTTGCTCAAGGCCAACAAGACTGGCGACCTGAACAACAAACCGGTCGGCACCGGCCCGTTCATCTTCCAGCGTTACGCCAAGGACGCCCAGGTTCGCTTCAAGGCCAACCCGGACTACTTCCGCGGCAAGGCCCCGGCTGACGCGCTGATCCTGGCGATTGCCACCGACAACAACGTGCGTCTGCAGAAGCTCAAGGCCAACGAGTGCCAGATCGCGCTGTATCCGAAACCGGATGACATCCCGAGCATCAAGAAAGACAGCAACCTGAAAGTCGATGAACTGGATGCGATGACCGTCTCGTACATCGCCATGAACACCCAGCACAAGTACATCAGCGACGTGCGGGTGCGCAAAGCGATCGACATCGCCTTCGACAAGGAAGCCTACGTCAACGCCCTGTTCGGCAAAGGCAACGCGACCGTTGCGGTCAACCCGTACCCGCCGACCCTGCTGGGCTACAACCACGAGCTGAAAAACCCGCCACGTGACCTCGACAAGGCTCGCGCCCTGCTCAAGGAAGCCGGCGTACCGGAAGGCACCACCTTCACCCTGTTCACCCGCAACGGCGGCGGCCCGACCAACCCGAACCCGATGCTGGGTGCGCAGATGATGCAGGCTGACCTGGCGAAAGTCGGGATCAAGATCGACATCCGCGTGATGGAATGGGGCGAGATGCTCAAACGCGCCAAGGCCGGCGAGCACGACATGGTTTCGGCCGGATGGGCGGGCGACAACGGCGACCCGGACAACTTCCTGACGCCTATGCTCAGTTGCGAAGCCGCCAAGAACGGCGAAAACTACGCGCGCTGGTGCAACGAGAAATTCCAGGCCCTGCTCGACGAAGCACGGGCTAAAGTAGATCCGGCCGAACGCGCCAAACTGTATGAAGAAGCCCAGGTGATCTTCAATCAGGACCAACCGTGGATCAGCATGGCCCACACCCGCATGTTCACCGCAATGCGCAACAACGTAGAGGGTTATCACATCAGCCCTCTGACAACCAATAACTTCGCCACCACCCAGGTGAAGTAGATAAGAAACTCCCGGCGCCCCTGACCCCAGGGGCGCCGGGCACGCCTAACCGGCTGATGAGGTACCACACACGATGTTTAGTTTTATTGCCCGCCGACTGGGGTTATTGATCCCCACGTTTTTCGGCATCACCTTGCTGACTTTCGCGTTGATTCGCATGATTCCCGGCGACCCCGTGGAAGTGATGATGGGCGAACGTCGGGTCGACCCCGAAATGCACGCTCAGGCAATGGAACGCCTCGGTCTGAACAAACCGCTGTACGCCCAGTACCTGGACTACATCGGCAAACTGGCCCACGGCGACCTCGGCGAATCCCTGCGCACCCGTGAGAGCGTATGGACCGAGTTCACCTCCCTCTTCCCGGCGACCCTGGAACTGTCCATGGCCGCCCTGCTGTTCGCTGGCATCCTGGGCCTGCTGGCCGGGGTGATCGCGGCCCTCAAGCGAGGATCCCTGTTCGACCACGGGGTGATGGGCATCTCCCTCGCGGGTTATTCGATGCCGATCTTCTGGTGGGGCCTGATCCTCATCATGTTCTTCTCGGTAAGCCTGGGCTGGACCCCGGTGTCCGGGCGGATCGACCTGCTTTACGACATCGAGCCGCGCACCGGTTTCATGCTGATCGACACCCTGCTGGCCGATGACATGGGCGCGTTCCTCGATGCCCTGCACCACCTGATCCTGCCGGCCATCGTGCTGGGCACCATTCCGCTGGCGGTGATCGCGCGGATGACCCGTTCGTCGATGCTCGAAGTGCTGCGTGAGGACTACATCCGTACCGCCAAGGCCAAAGGCCTGTCGCCGTCGCGCGTGGTGTTCGTGCACGGCCTGCGCAACGCGCTGATCCCGGTGCTGACCGTGGTCGGCCTGCAAGTCGGCACCCTGCTGGCCGGTGCGGTCCTGACCGAAACCATCTTCTCCTGGCCCGGCATCGGTAAATGGCTGATCGAAGCCATCGGCGCCCGGGACTACCCGGTTGTGCAAAACGGCATCCTGTTAATCGCTTGCCTGGTGATTCTGGTCAACTTCGTGGTGGATATCCTCTACGGCTTTGCCAACCCACGCATCCGTCATCAGCGCTGAGGTCAATACCCATGAGCACTCCAACTTCCTCAGTAGCCACCGCTGCCACCGCCGTGGATCAAAGTCTGCTGTACCCGTCTCCGTACAAAGAGTTCTGGCAGGCCTTCGCCAAGAACAAGGGCGCCGTCGCCGGCCTGCTGTTCATGCTGCTGGTGATTTTCTGCGCGATCTTCGCGCCGTGGGTCGCCCCGCATAACCCGAGCGAGCAATACCGCGACTTCCTGCTGACGCCGCCGGCGTGGCTCGAAGGCGGGCAGATGCAATTCCTGCTCGGCACCGATGAACTGGGCCGCGACCTGCTGTCGCGTCTGATCCAGGGTTCGCGCCTGTCGCTGCTGATCGGCCTGTCGTCGGTGGTGATGTCGCTGATCCCGGGGATCCTGCTGGGTCTGTTCGCCGGTTTCTTCCCGAAAGTGGTCGGCCCGACCATCATGCGTCTGATGGACATCATGCTGGCCCTGCCGTCGCTGCTGCTGGCCGTGGCGATCGTCGCCATCCTCGGCCCAGGCCTGATCAACACCGTGATCGCGATTGCCGTGGTGTCCTTGCCGTCCTACGTGCGTCTGACCCGTGCCGCCGTGATGGGTGAACTGAACCGCGACTACGTGACCGCCGCGCGCCTGGCCGGTGCCGGTCTGCCACGTCTGATGTTCATCACCGTGCTGCCTAACTGCATGGCACCGCTGATCGTTCAGGCGACTTTGAGCTTCTCCTCGGCGATCCTCGATGCCGCCGCTCTGGGCTTCCTCGGCCTCGGCGTCCAGCCGCCAACCCCTGAGTGGGGCACCATGCTGGCTTCGGCCCGCGACTACATCGAACGCGCCTGGTGGGTGGTGAGTCTGCCTGGTTTGACCATTTTGCTCAGCGTGCTGGCAATCAACTTGATGGGCGACGGCCTGCGCGATGCGCTGGACCCGAAACTCAAGAACGCCGCCTGAGGAGATTCCCATGTCACTGTTAGAAATCAAGAATCTCAACGTTCGCTTCGGCGACAAGAACGCCACCCCGGTCGTCGACGGCCTCGACCTGAAAGTCGACAAGGGCGAAGTCCTGGCGATCGTGGGCGAGTCGGGTTCCGGCAAGTCCGTGACCATGATGGCGCTGATGGGCCTGATCGAGCACCCGGGGATCGTCACCGCCGACTCGCTGAGCTTCGACGGCAAGAACATGCTCAAGCTGAACAACCGCCAGCGTCGGCAGATCGTCGGCAAAGACCTGGCGATGGTGTTCCAGGACCCGATGACCGCGCTGAACCCGAGCTACACCGTCGGTTTCCAGATCGAAGAAGTGCTGCGCCTGCACCTGAAAATGTCCGGCAAGCAGGCGCGCAAGCGTGCGATCGAACTGCTGGAAAAAGTCGAAATCCCGGGTGCCGCCAGCCGTATGGACGCCTACCCGCACCAACTGTCCGGCGGCATGAGCCAGCGTGTGGCGATTGCCATGGCGATTGCCGGCGAGCCGAAACTGCTGATCGCCGACGAACCGACCACCGCACTCGACGTGACGATTCAGGCGCAGATCATGGATCTGCTGCTGGCGTTGCAGAAAGAGCAGAACATGGGCCTGGTGCTGATCACCCACGACCTCGCCGTGGTGGCCGAAACCGCCCAGCGCGTGTGCGTGATGTACGCAGGTCAAGCCGTTGAAGTCGGTCAGGTGCCGCAACTGTTCGACATCCCGGCGCACCCGTACAGCGAAGCGCTGCTCAAGGCGATTCCGGAACACAGCCAGGGTGCCGAGCGTCTGGCCACTCTGCCGGGCATCGTTCCCGGCCGTTACGACCGCCCGCAAGGCTGTCTGCTGTCGCCGCGCTGCCCGTACGTGCAGGACAGCTGCCGCGCGCAGCGTCCGACCCTTGACCCGAAAAGCCACAGCCTCGCCCGCTGCTTCTATCCGTTGAACCAGGAGGTGGCGTAATGGCCGTCGTACTTACCGCCCGCGACCTGACCCGTCACTACGAAGTCTCCCGTGGCCTGTTCAAGGGCCACGCCACCGTGCGCGCCCTCAACGGTGTGTCGTTCGAGCTGGAAGCCGGCAAGACCCTCGCCGTCGTCGGTGAATCGGGCTGCGGCAAATCCACCCTCGCCCGCGCCCTGACCCTGATCGAAGAGCCGTCGTCCGGCTCCCTGAAAATCGCCGGGCAGGAAGTGGCCGGCGCCGACAAGGCCCAGCGCAAACAACTGCGCAAAGACGTGCAGATGGTGTTCCAGAGCCCGTACGCGTCGTTGAACCCACGGCAGAAAATCGGTGATCAACTGGCCGAGCCGCTGCTGATCAACACCAACCTGTCGGCCGCCGAACGTCGCGAGAAAGTCCAGGCGATGATGAAGCAGGTCGGCTTGCGTCCCGAGCACTACCAGCGTTACCCGCACATGTTCTCCGGCGGTCAGCGTCAGCGTATTGCGCTGGCCCGCGCCATGATGCTGCAACCGAAAGTGCTGGTGGCGGACGAACCGACCTCGGCGCTGGACGTGTCGATCCAGGCGCAGGTGCTCAACCTGTTCATGGACATGCAGCAGGAGTTCAACACCGGTTACGTGTTCATCTCGCACAACCTGGCGGTGGTGCAGCACGTGGCTGATGACGTGATGGTGATGTACCTCGGTCGCCCGGTGGAAATCGGTCCGAAGCACGACATCTATGCCCGTCCTCTGCACCCGTACACCCAGGCGCTGTTGTCGGCGACCCCGACCATCCACCCGGATCCGGACAAGCCGAAAATCAAGATCGTCGGCGAGCTGCCCAACCCGCTGAACCCGCCACCTGGCTGCGCGTTCCACAAGCGCTGCCCGTACGCCACCGCACGTTGCAGCAGCGAGGAGCCGGCCCTGCGCCAGCTCGACACGCGTCAGGTTGCATGCCACTACGCCGAGCAATTCCTCGACGGCGCGGCATGAAAAAACCCGCCCCGTTTCCCGGGGCGGGTTGTTGATGTGTTGACCCAACCCCTTCTGCCCCGATTGCGCATCGATCGGGAAAGAAGGGGTTTTCTTTTGCGCGGAATCTACGTCTGGCTATCGCCTTCGTCCGCATCGTCGGAGTCCGGCTCATCGGTGGTCGAATCGTCATCGTCGGCGCTGCCACCCTGGCCCTGATCGCCCGGCTCGGACTCGGACTTGGCCAGCATCAGCGCGCTGTGCCCCTCCTGCCCGCTCGATGCCTGGGTATCGTGATCCTCGCACTCGGCCCAGGCCGTCGCGGTGCCGAGGGACAGCATCACCATCACTTTCAACAGCAGCAAAACCCGTAGCAACCTGTTTTTCATAGCCGAGTCCATCCTGTTCCAGGTGAGAAATTCATGCTGACCTGACGCTGATTGAAATCTAGTTCCGATCCGCCGGGTTCACCAGATAGGACGCTAACCACTGCCCGGAAATGCCATGCGTGGACAGACCGCTTTCGAATAACACTCATAACCGGATCGGCTAAGCGAGGTCGCCACTCTCGGACGCCTGGTGAGCAACCGTTTCTGCAGCCAACAAAAAGCCCCCGAGGCTTGCGCATCGGGGGCTTTGGATAGAGCAACTCAGCGCTTAGTGATGCTCGCGCGTCGCACGGAATTTCACGTCCGGCCAGCGCTCTTCCATCAGGGCCAGGTTGACCCGGGTCGGCGCGAGGTAGGTCAGGTGACCGCCACCGTCCAGTGCCAGGTTTTCCACCGCCTTGTTGGAGAATTCCTCGAGCTTCTTCTTGTCGCTGCATTCGATCCAGCGCGCGGAGTAAACGGTGATCGGCTCGTAGGAGCACTCGACCTTGTATTCCTCTTTCAGGCGGCTGGCGACCACATCGAACTGCAGCACACCGACGGCGCCGAGGATGATGTCGTTGCTGCGCTCCGGGAAGAACACCTGGGTCGCGCCTTCTTCGGCGAGCTGTTGCAGGCCCTGGCGCAGTTGCTTGGATTTCAGCGGGTCGCGCAGGCGTACGCGACGGAACAGTTCCGGGGCGAAGTGCGGGATACCGGTGAAGCCCAGGGTTTCGCCTTCGCTGAAGGTGTCGCCGATCTGGATCGTGCCGTGGTTGTGCAGACCGATGATGTCGCCGGCGTACGCTTCTTCCAGCTGTTCACGCTCGGAGGAGAAGAATGTCAGGGCGTCGCCGATGCGCACGTCCTTGCCGGTACGCACGTGGCGCATCTTCATGCCTTTTTCGTACTTGCCGGAGCAGATACGCATGAAGGCGATGCGGTCGCGGTGTTTCGGGTCCATGTTCGCCTGGATCTTGAAGATGAAGCCCGAGAACTTCTCTTCCACCGGCTCCACGGTGCGCTCGTTGGCCACGCGTGGCAGCGGACGCGGGGCCCAGTCGACCACGGCGTCGAGTACGTGATCGACACCGAAGTTGCCCAATGCAGTACCGAAGAACACCGGGGTCAGTTGGCCGTCGAGGAATTCCTGCTGATTGAACTCGTGGCAGGCGCCCTGCACCAGTTCCAGCTGTTCGAGGAAACGCTCGTACTCGTCGCCCAGATGCGCGCGGGCTTCGTCGGAATCGAGCTTCTCAATGATCTTGGTTTCGGTGCGTTCATGACCGTGACCGGCGGTGTAGACAATGATGTAGTCGTCGGCCAGGTGGTACACGCCCTTGAAGTCGCGGTAGCAACCGATCGGCCAGGTGATCGGCGCAGCCTTGATCTTCAGGACGGCTTCGATCTCGTCGAGCAGTTCGATCGGGTCGCGGATGTCGCGGTCGAGTTTGTTGATGAAGCTGACGATCGGCGTGTCACGCAGACGGCAGACGTCCATCAGGGCGATGGTCCGTGGCTCTACACCTTTACCGCCGTCGAGGACCATCAATGCCGAGTCCACCGCAGTCAGAGTGCGGTAGGTGTCTTCGGAGAAGTCTTCGTGGCCCGGGGTGTCGAGCAGGTTGATCATGTGTTCGCGATACGGGAACTGCATGACCGACGTAGTAATCGAGATGCCCCGCTGCTTTTCCATCTCCATCCAGTCGGATGTCGCGTGGCGGTCGGATTTACGGGATTTCACCGTACCGGCCACGGCAATCGCCTTGCCCATCAGCAAGAGCTTTTCGGTGATGGTGGTTTTACCGGCATCGGGGTGGGAAATAATGGCGAAAGTGCGGCGTTTCGCGACTTCGGCGGCCTGTCTGGTCATGGGAAATCGCCTGGCGGTGATTCAAAAAAGGGCGGCGATTATAGCCCAACTCGATTCAATAACCGAACCGTTGAGCACATTAAGGGTGGCCAAATGCTGCCTCGGATGGGAACCTTTTAAAGCACGGAGACGTCCATCCCCTGTTACGACAATTCGTCAGGGGCTGAAAAATCAGCAAGTTAGCCTGACGAGGCTGCGCTCATGGCTCGCTTTCAGGCCGCTTTTGCCGGACTGAAAAAAAGCTGCTTCTCGCGAACGACTCTCCCGGCAGCCAAGGCTTGGCATGCCACACGGGACTGCGTTCGCCGACTAAAAAAAAGGAGTCCGCCTGTGGCTATCCGCTATGGCAAAGGGCTGATGGGAGGTGCGGTGGTGATCGCGCTCCTGGCCCTGCTGGTCCACTGGATCGGCATCAACACGATCGAACACTACCGCGACGATTTGTTGTTTTACCTGCAAGCTCATCTGATTCTCGTCCTCGCTTCAATGCTGGCCGCCCTGGTCGTGGGCATTCCCGCCGGTATTTTCCTGAGCCGCCCGACCATGGTCGGACGCGCCGAACGCTTCATGCAGATCTTCAACATCGGCAACACCGTGCCACCGCTGGCCGTGCTCGCAATTGCCCTGGGGATTCTCGGCATCGGCAGCGGTCCGGCGATCTTCGCTCTGTTCCTCGCCTCGCTGTTGCCGATTGTGCGCAACACCTATGAAGGCCTGAAAAACGTCCAGGGCTCGCTGAAAGAAGCCGCCGTCGGCATCGGCATGACCCCGCGTCAGGTGCTGTGGAAAGTCGAATTGCCCAACGCCGTGCCGATCATCGTCGGCGGTGTGCGGGTCGCGCTGGCGATCAACGTCGGTACCGCGCCGCTGGCCTTCCTGATCGGCGCCAACAGCCTCGGCAGCCTGATCTTTCCCGGCATCGCCCTGAACAATCAGCCGCAACTGCTGCTCGGCGCCGCGTGCACCGCGCTCCTGGCCCTGCTGCTCGATGGCGTGGTCACCCTCGCCAGCCGTCTCTGGCTGGAACGCGGTTTGCGCCCGTCTTGAGGCTTTTGCGAAGGAATGAATATGAAACGACTTAGCTTGATTCTGGGCTGCGTGCTGCTCTTCGCAGGTATCGCCCAAGCCGCCGACAAACCGGTGATTCGCCTTGGCGCCCGGGTCTTCACCGAGCAGACCCTGCTCGCGGAAATCACCGCGCAATACCTGCGCAGCAAAGGCTACGACGCGCAGATCACCGGAGGCCTGGGCAGCAACCTGGCCCGCAGCGCCCACGAAACCGGACAACTGGACATGCTCTGGGAATACACCGGCGTGTCGCTGGTGGCCTACAACCACGTCACCGAAAAACTCGACAGCGCACAGTCCTACGCACGGGTGAAAGAACTCGACGCGAAAAAAGGCCTGGTCTGGCTGACACCGTCGAAATTCAGCAACACCTACGCCCTCGCCCTGCCGAAAAAAGTGGCTGAGGAATATCCGCAAATCCACACCATCAGCCAGTTGAACGACGTGTTGAAGGCTGAAGCCAAGACCAATCACCTGGTCGCGTTGGACACCGAATTCGCCAACCGTTCCGACGGTCTGGACGGCATGGTCAAGCTCTACGACATGAACCTGACCCGCCAGAACATCCGGCAGATGGACGCAGGGCTGGTGTACACCGCGCTGCGTAACGGTCAGGTGTTCGCCGGTCTGGTCTACACCACCGACGGTCGCCTCAACGCCTTCGGCCTGAAGCTGCTGGAAGACGACAAGCATTACTTCCCGGATTACACCGCAGCGCCGGTCGTGCGTCAGGCCTACCTCGACGCGCATCCGCAACTGGCCGAGCAACTCAAGCCGCTGGCCGAGCTGTTCGACGACGAAACCATGCGCCAGCTCAACGCGCGGGTCGATGTCGATCACGAAAGCCCGTCGAAAGTCGCTGCCGATTTCCTGCGCCAGCATCCACTGAACTAAAGGAGGAAAAGTCATGGAATTTTTGAACGCCTTTTCCCACCTCGACTGGCAGCAGGTGATGCACCTGACCTGGCAGCACATCACCCTGGTCGGCATCGCCGTCAGCCTGGCGATTCTCATCGGCGTGCCGCTGGGCATCCTGATGACACGCTTCCCGAGCCTCGCCGGTCCCTTGCAGGCCAGCGCCACGGTGCTGCTGACCGTGCCGTCGATTGCCCTGTTCGGCCTGCTGCTGCCGTTCTACTCGAAATTCGGCCAGGGCCTCGGCCCGATGCCGGCGATCACCGCCGTGTTCCTTTATTCATTGCTGCCGATCATGCGCAACACCTACCTCGCCCTGACCGGCGTCGAGCCGGGCATCCGTGAAGCCGCACGCGGCATCGGCATGACCTTCGGCCAGCGCCTGCGCATGGTCGAGTTGCCGATCGCCGTGCCGGTGATCCTCGCCGGCGTGCGCACTGCGGTGGTGATGAACATCGGTGTGATGACCATCGCCGCGACCATCGGCGCCGGTGGTCTCGGCGTGCTGATCCTCGCCTCCATCAGCCGCAGCGACATGTCGATGCTCATCGTCGGCGCGCTGCTGGTCAGTCTTCTGGCGATCTTCGCCGACCTCATTTTGCAGTGGCTGCAACGTTCGCTGACTCCAAAAGGACTCCTCAAATGATCGAACTTCAAAACCTCAGCAAGACCTTCCAAAGCAACGGCAAAGATGTGAAAGCCGTGGACTCGGTAAGCCTGACCGTCAATGAAGGCGAAATCTGTGTGTTCCTCGGGCCATCGGGTTGCGGCAAAAGTACCACGCTGAAAATGATCAACCGCCTGATCAAGCCGACCTCGGGCAAGATCCTGATCAACGGCGAGGACACCACCGACCTCGACGAAGTGACCCTGCGTCGCAACATCGGCTACGTGATCCAGCAGATCGGTCTGTTCCCGAACATGACCATCGAAGAGAACATTGTCGTGGTGCCGAAACTGCTCGGCTGGGACAAACAGAAATGCCACGACCGCGCCCGCGAACTGATGAGCATGATCAAGCTTGAGCCCAAGCAGTATCTGCATCGCTACCCGCGCGAACTGTCCGGTGGCCAGCAGCAACGGATCGGCGTGATCCGTGCGTTGGCGGCGGATGCACCGCTGTTGCTGATGGACGAACCGTTCGGCGCGGTCGACCCGATCAACCGCGAGATGATCCAGAACGAGTTCTTCGAGATGCAGCGCGCGCTGAACAAGACCGTGATCATGGTCAGCCACGACATCGACGAAGCGATCAAGCTCGGCGACAAGATCGCGATCTTCCGCGCCGGGAAGCTGCTGCAGATCGACCATCCGGACACTCTGCTCGCCCATCCGGCAGATGACTTCGTCAGCAACTTCGTCGGCCAGGACAGCACTCTCAAACGTCTGCTGCTGGTGAAAGCCGAGGACGCCGCGGACAATGCGCCGTCGGTCAGCCCTGAAACGCCAGTGGCCGATGCGCTGGAATTGATGGACGAACATGACCGTCGCTATGTCGTCGTCACTGACGCCGAGAACAAGGCACTGGGTTATGTGCGCCGTCGTGACCTGCACCGTCAGACCGGCACCTGTGCGCAGTTCCTGCGCGAGTTCAACGCCACGGCTGCCTACGACGAGCATTTGCGCATCCTGTTGTCGCGCATGTACGAGTTCAATCGTGCGTGGTTGCCGGTGATGGATGCCGAGCGAGTATTCCTCGGCGAGGTGACTCAGGAGTCGATTGCGGCTTACCTGAGTTCCGGTAAATCACGTGGCGTGGGAAAGACCAGTATTGTTTCCCCAGCCGACACTGCAATAGCCTGATATAGAAATATCGCCGCCACTTCGCCGAGTGAGCGGCGATACATTTAGAACATCCAAATTGGTTACGACCAAAGAAATATCTTCGGCGTATCGACACCGAAAAACCCCGCAACCCAGCAAATTACTTTAAACCTCAAATACAGGAAACCCCGAAAACTACAATAATTTCGTATACCCATAGTTCGATTGCTGATTGAAAATATCGGTCAACACCAGACTTACATAACACTCCTCTTGTGGTTTGCCCATAGCAAATGCAGCAGAGCGCTTTTCCGGAAAAAAGTCAGTATTACTTGCTATTACAGGACCTGTCGCACTGCCCGTATGCACCCGCAACAAGTGACTAAACTGTGGGGTTCGGCCATCATCAGTTACCCATTCGACATAAACTCCATCATTTTGATAGCGGGCATTCATCCCCATAACAGCAATTTTATTATCCACAGGAGCCGGCTTGTCACTGTGTGGCTGCACGTTGACCTTTTTGTAGTTTTCAGTATTTGAATTAGTCCCACCACATACCACCTGCACTCGACCTAGTGCCTGATCCCCATCAGGAACAATATCCCACGTCCAAGGCCTATTACCTCCTGCTGCCCCCTCGAAGTAAAGCGGTTTTTCCCACACCCCATCAGCACTCATGCGGTAGGACGGTCCCCAAAAGCCATCATAACGCGTAGCACTTCCACCAAACCGTTCTAGAAATCCCGCAGTAGTAGGATTCACAAATGACACATTTCCCTCTGGAATCTTAATAGTTGAAAAGTGCGTCCACTTCCCTGTTTCGTAGGAATACATAAACGTCGCAACTCGCGTAAAGCTGTCTCCTGGCCGATACCATCTGCGCAAAACTGTCGCATACACATAGCCAGCTTTCCAAGGCATCGCATGAGAAGTATGCAGACCTACTCCCTCCCCCGTAAAAATGTCACTGTACAATCCCTCAACCCCATACTCCAGCTCAGGATTGACCCCCCCCACACCCCAAACGGAACAAATATTATTATTATAATAAGGTACACCACCAATGACAGCACCACCATTAGTTTGCAACCCAAAATACCCTCCCCAGCGCCCTAACCTAAAGTTACTCCCACACCAATAAATGCCAGGATAATCTCTACCTGCCGCAACTTCCTGCTCCATATATATCAGCTCAGCCATAGGTGCTGAAAATACTGCACTGACATGTGGTCCATCATCTGGAAAGTCTGGATTGCGTTGCGCCGTTACTGTTTCATTTCCTTTCATATTCACGTTCATTATCTGAGTCTCCGAAGTAGCTGAGAACATAACGTACTCCACACCACCTCGACTGCCACCTGTCAACTCTGACAGTCGAAATCGCAGAAATATATAACTGCTTATTTATCAAGGATTATTTCTTGGTTGCCTGCACGGGCTCGAGGTCGCTGCCTGCTCGTGTATCCGAGTTCGAGTCGTTCACGTTGGACGAAGATCAATATCGTCTTGCCCGTGGAGACTGTGGAGAGGTAAAACGCGGCCCTATAGGAGCGAGCGCTTGCTCGCGAAGACGAAATGTCATTTAGCAATGACGCCGACGGTGAAAATATCTTCGCGAGCAAGCTCGCTCCCCCAAAGAAATGTCTGGTTTCGTTCCCCTCACAGAGCGGAAAAAAATCTCAACAGCAGCGCCCGCAGAACCTCCTCAAACGAGCCTTACCAAACTACCAAAAACCACCCCTGATCCTTCTCTAGCAGCCAACGTCGCCGATATTGAAGCGATCACACTTACCCTTGATTTGGCACTCATCAGCTTCGAACGTGCAGGTATTTTTAACACCTGAAATTTATTGCGGAACATCTGGCCGTCATCTCGGTCGGGTACAAAGAGTGATATCCGCGACGTACGTCAGAAGCGTGCAAAAACGCGACATTTTTAGTTGATCTCAGGCCCCTCACGCCCTAAAGTTCGCGCCGAACGTCCATGCTGGAAACGATCCATCCGGCTCAAGTACTGACGACGAGACAGCAAGGCCAAGGGAAAGAAAGACTACATTTCCCATGGCCTTTTTGCTTTCGGCGACATGCCTTGGGAAGTAGGCGAACCAAAGTGGGGATACGGAGGACGTTCATTTGCACCCATTGATTAACGACGTTTGCCACTAGGAGTCCCAAGTATGTCGATCCAGGTCGAAGACTATTTCGCGCGCGAAACCTTTCAGAAAATGAAGGCGTTCGCCGACAAACAGGAAACCCCGTTCGTGGTGATCGACACCGCGATGATCGCCCAGGCTTACGATGACCTGCGCGCCGGTTTCGAATTCGCCAAGGTCTACTACGCGGTCAAGGCCAACCCGGCCGTCGAGATCATCGACCTGCTCAAAGAGAAGGGTTCGAGCTTCGACATCGCCTCGATCTATGAGCTGGACAAAGTGCTGAGCCGTGGCGTCAGCGCGGATCAGATCAGCTACGGCAACACCATCAAGAAATCCAAGGACATTCGCTACTTCTATGAGAAGGGCGTGCGTCTGTTCGCCACCGACTCGGAAGCCGACCTGCGCAACATCGCCAAGGCCGCACCGGGCGCCAAAGTCTATGTGCGCATCCTGACCGAAGGCTCGACCACGGCCGACTGGCCACTGTCGCGCAAATTCGGCTGCCAGACCGACATGGCCATGGACCTGCTGATCCTCGCCCGTGACCTGGGCCTGGTGCCGTACGGCATCTCGTTCCACGTTGGTTCGCAACAGCGTGACATCAGCGTCTGGGACGCGGCGATCGCCAAGGTCAAAGTGATTTTCGAGCGCCTGAAAGAAGAAGACGGCATCCACCTGAAGCTGATCAACATGGGCGGAGGCTTCCCGGCCAACTACATCACCCGCACCAACAGCCTGGAAACCTATGCCGAAGAAATCATCCGCTTCCTCAAGGAAGACTTCGGTGATGACCTGCCGGAAATCATTCTGGAGCCAGGCCGTTCGCTGATCGCCAACGCCGGTATCCTGGTCAGTGAAGTGGTGCTGGTCGCCCGTAAATCCCGCACCGCCGTCGAGCGTTGGGTTTATACCGATGTGGGCAAGTTCTCGGGCCTGATCGAAACCATGGACGAAGCGATCAAGTTCCCGATCTGGACCGAGAAGAAAGGCGAGATGGAAGAAGTCGTGATCGCCGGCCCGACCTGCGACAGCGCCGACATCATGTACGAAAACTACAAGTACGGCCTGCCGCTGAACCTGGCGATCGGTGATCGCCTGTACTGGCTGTCGACCGGTGCGTACACCACCAGCTACAGCGCCGTCGAGTTCAATGGCTTTCCGCCGCTGAAGTCGTTCTACGTGTAAGCGATGCTGGCGTAATGCAAAAAGCCCATGACGTGTCATGGGCTTTTTTGTGGCTGCGATTCAGGTGTTCTGTAACTCGGCGCAACGACGAGCGTAGGCCTGCGCCAGTGCCTGGATTCGCGGATCGGTTGCGCTTGCCAACGTCTGGCTGGCCACTCGCAGGAAGTTCAGGTTGCCGCCGGTCAGCGCTTTCTCCAGCCAGACCAACGCATCATCAACGCGCCCCTCCGCCGCCAGTACTGCCGCGTGGCTGAACTGCCCGCGAAAGTCTCCGCCTTCGGCCGAACGTCGATACCAGTCACGGGCCGCTGCCGGATCCGACGGGCACACTTGCCCTTCCTCCAGATAACGCCCGAGCAAGTTCATCGACTTGGCATGACCGGCCTCGGCAGCGCGTTGATACAACGCCATGGCCTGAAAATGATCGACCGCTACACCGCGTCCGGTTGCGAGCAGATTGGCGAAGTTGTACATCGCCCAATCCAGCCCTTCATCTGCTGCAACGCGATAATGCCTGGCGGCAACTGCTGCGTCCGCCACACAACCCCATCCGTGTTCATGGCAGCGACCGAGCATGTTGCGCGCCATCAGATGACCTTGCCCTGCAGCAATCTCAAACCAGCGCAATGCCAACGGCTGATCCTGAGCAATCCCGTGGCCATCGAGCAGGATCTGCCCGAGCAGCGCCTGCGCCTCCAGCACGCCGTCACCCGCCGCCAGCAGAATTGCCTGAGCCGCGCGGGCAGGACTTTCTTCGAGCATGGCCGTGAGGCGTTCGCCGTCGAGGACTTCTTCGCGACGCAACCGAAAGTCCGCCACTTACACCTCGACCCAGCGGCGCAAGAGGTTGTGATAGGTGCCGGTAAGGCGGATCAGCGAAGGGTGATCGGGCATGTCGTGGGTCAGTTGCTGGATCGCACCGTCCATCTCGAACAGCAAGGCGCGCTGGCTGTCCTCTCGCACCAGGCTCTGGGTCCAGAAGAACGAGGCATAACGCGCACCACGAGTGACCGCGTTGACCTTGTGCAGGCTGGTGCCGGGGTACAGCACCATGTCGCCGGCGGGCAGTTTCACCCGCTGGGCGCCGAAAGTGTCCTGGATTTCCAGTTCGCCGCCGTCGTAGTCCTCGGGCTCGCTGAAAAACAGCGTGGCGGACAGGTCGGTGCGTACGCGCTCGATACTGCCCTTGGGCTGGCGCACGGCGTTGTCGATGTGGAAATCGAAACTGCCGCCCGCCGTGTAGCAGTTGAGTAACGGCGGGAACACTTTGTGCGGCAGCGCGGCGGACATGAACAGCGGATTTTTCCACAGGCGCTCAAGCATCGCCGCGCCAATCTCTTTGGCCAGTGGATGGCCTTCCGGCAACTGCAGATTGTGCTTGGCCTTGGCCGATTGATAGCCGGCGGTGATCTTTCCATCAGCCCAGTCGGCTTGTTCCAGAGCCTCGCGGATGCGCCGCACTTCGTCTTTCTCAAACAGAGCGGGGATGTGCAGGAGCATGGCGACGTCACCAGATGACAAAAGGATGCCAATGGTATTGATTCTTATTGGCCGTGTAAAACGCGCTAGACGAATGAACTGGCAAAAACCGTAAGGTTAAATTGTAAAGAATGTAAATTCAGTGCGAATAACAATGTTTCGCAATTGATACGAATACCTGTTTACCCTATATTTCGCCGCCTCAAATCCTTGGGGAGGGGAATAAAAATGGCACGTCAACCCGCACAATTACCGGTCAGTTCACCGCGTCTGCTCGCTTCCGCCATCGGCGTGGCAATTACCGCCGGCTCCGCAGGCCACATGGTGTTCGCCGCCGAAAAAACCGACAGTAAAGCCACCGGCAATGCCATCGCCCTGGACGCCACCGCCATCACCGGCGAAGCCCAGGACTCGACGTCCTACCAGGTCGAGAAAGCCTCCTCGCCCAAGTACACCGCGCCGCTGGTCGACACGCCGCGCTCGGTCACCGTCATTCCGCAACAGGTACTCAAAGACACCGGCGCCCTGAACATGCAGGATGCACTGCGCACCGTACCGGGCATCACTTTCGGTGCCGGTGAAGGCGGTAACCCGCAGGGCGACCGTCCGTTCATCCGCGGTTTCGACGCCCAGGGCGACACCTACCTCGACGGCGTGCGCGACACCGGTTCGCAGAGCCGCGAAATCTTCGCCGTGGAAAACATCGAAGTCAGCAAGGGCCCGAACTCCGCCATCGGCGGTCGCGGCGCGGCGGGCGGCAGCATCAACCTGGTGAGCAAGAAAGCGCACCTGGGCAACTCGTTCGACGGTGGTTTCACCTGGGGCTCCGACCAGACCCAGCGCTACACCATGGATGGCAACTACCAGTTCAGCGACACCGCTGCCGGTCGTCTGAACCTGATGAGCCACGAGAGCAACGTCGCCGGTCGCGACAAGGTCGACTACGACCGTTGGGGCATCGCGCCGTCCCTGGCCTTCGGCCTGGGCACCGACACCCGCGTCAACCTCGACTACTACCATCTCGAAAGCAATGACACCCCGGATTCGGGCATTCCTTACACCATCCCTGCCGGCGGCTCGGCGGTGCGCACCAAGTCCAACCCGGACAAGCCGTACGCCGGCGGCGATCACAGCAATTTCTACGGTCTGGACCGCGACTTCCGCAAGGGCCGCACCGACACCGCGACCTTCGCCATCGAGCATGACCTGAGCGACTCGCTGACCATCAAGAACACCCTGCGTCACGGCACCAGCATGCAGGATTACATCCTGACCCAGCCGGACGACAGCAAGGGCAACGTCAACAACGGCAGCGTCTGGCGTCGTGCGAACACTCGCGTGAGCAACACCGAGACCACCACCAACCAGACCGACCTGTTCGGCAACTTCTACGTTGCCGGCTTCAAGAACAGCTTCTCCACCGGTGTCGAATACACCCGTGAGGAAAGCAGCAAATCCTCTTACAACGTCAACACCGACACCACGCCGCGCACCTCGGCCGTGACCACCAACTGCAACCCGGGCCTGATCGGTGCTGCCAGCGGCTACAACTGCACCTCGCTGTCGAACCCGAACCCGAACGATCCGTGGAACGGCGCAATCTCGCGCAACTACGCCGGCACCGACACCCAGTCCGATACCTACGCGCTGTATGCGTTCGACACCCTGGAGCTGTCTGAGCAATGGCTGGTGAACATGGGCCTGCGTTACGACCACTTCGAAACCGGCTACAAGACTTACACCAACGCTGGCACCACCACCTCCAAAGGTTCGGATACCAGCGAATTCGTCACCGGCCAGTTCGGCATCGTCTACAAGCCGGCAGAGAACGGCAGCATCTATGCGTCCTACGCAACTTCCGCCACACCGCCGGGCAACACCCTGGGTGAAGGTCAGGAAGGCAACCCGCTGGGCGGCACGCCGGATCGCAACGGAAACCTGCTCAAGAGCGACATGGAGCCGGAAACCACCAAGAACTACGAAATCGGTACCAAGTGGGATCTGCTGAACGATCGCCTGTCGCTGACCGCCGACATCTTCCGCACCGAGAAAGAAAACGCGCGTGTCCAAGTCGATACCACCTCGTACGAAAACGCCGGCAAGACCCGCGTTCAAGGTATCGAGCTGTCGGCCAGCGGCAAGATCACCGACAAATGGCAAGTGTTCGCCGGTTACGCCTACATGGACAGCGAGCAAGTGGACGGTGGTGACCTGCCGGCCAACAAGGCCAACAACGGTAACGAGCTGCCCAACACGCCGAAAAACAGCGCCAGCCTGTGGACCACTTACCAGGTCACGCCGAAGCTGACCATCGGTGGCGGTGCGTTCTACGTGGATGACGTGTTCGGCAACGTGGCCAACACCACCATGGTCGATTCCTACGTTCGCTACGACGCGATGGCGGCGTACAAGCTGAGCAAGAACGTCGACCTGCAACTGAACGTGCAGAACCTGACCAACGAGACCTACTACGACAAGGCCTTCTCGACCCACTTCGCCAACCAGGCGGCGGGCCGTACGGCATTGCTGAGCACCAACTTCCACTTCTGATAGAAGCCGGAAGCACCGGGCCCCGTTCATTCATTTGAGCGGGGCTTTTGTGCGTAATAAAGAACGTTTCTCGATAGGCCACGGCATAATGCACGCCGTGAACACAACCTCCGAACGGACAAGGCAAGCAACGTGTTGAAGAAAACCCTGTTCCAGTTGCACTGGTTTTTTGGCATCACTGCCGGGCTGGTGCTGGCCCTGATGGGCATCACCGGCGCTGCCTATTCGTTTCAGGACGAAATTCTCAAAGCCCTCAACCCCTCCGTGTTGCAGGTCGAGAAACAGGTCGCCGGCGTCCTGCCACCCGCCGATCTGGTGGCGCAGATCGAAGCCGCCTCGGGCAAGAAAGTCTCGATGCTCTCGGTCGAGACCGAAAGCGGCAGCGCCGGGCGCGTCTGGTTCACCCCGCCCAAAGGCGAGCGCCGGGGCGAGATGCGCTACTTCGATCCCTACACCGCCGAGTTCAAGGGCGAGGCCACCGGCCAGGACTTCTTCGGCCTGATGCTGCAACTGCACCGGTTCCTCGCCATGGGCGATACCGGTCGCAACATCACCGGCGCCTGCACCCTGATGCTGCTGTTCTTCTGCCTGTCCGGCCTGTACCTGCGGTGGCCGCGCCAGTGGAACAGCTGGCGCGTGTGGCTGACCCTCGACTGGAAGAAAAAGGGTCGCAGCTTCAATTGGGATCTGCACTCGGTGTTCGGCACCTGGTGCATGCTGGTTTACCTGTTGCTGGCGCTGACCGGACTCTCCTGGTCCTACGAGTGGTACAACAAAGGCCTGACCAAATTGCTTTCCGACGCGCCGCAAAACGAGCGCGTGCGCGGCGGTCGTGGCCCGGCCCCCGAAGGTCCGGCGCCGACTGCCGATTACGCCGCCATGTGGGTCAGCATCTACAGCACCGCAGGCCCGGGCCTCGCTTCCTACAACATCCGCATGCCGCCGGTGGCCGGCCAACCGGCGACCGTGTTCTACCTGCTCGACAGCTCGCCCCATGACCGCGCACTGAACCAGATCACCCTCGACCCGGCCACCGGCGTCGTCAAACGGGTCGACCGCTACGCCGACAAGAGCTTCAAGGCGCAATTGCTGACCAGCATTTACGCGCTGCACGTCGGCAGCTATTTCGGGCTGGTCGGGCGGATCATCGTGACCGTCGCAGCCGTCTTGATGCCGCTGTTCTTCATCACCGGCTGGCTGCTGTACCTGGATCGCCGCCGCAAGAAAAAGCAGATCAAGGATGCGCGCAAAGGCCTCGACCAACCGGCTGGCGATACCCCCGCGTGGCTGATCGGCTTCGCCAGCCAGAGCGGTTTTGCCGAGCAACTGGCGTGGCAGACCGCCGGCCAGTTGCAGGCCGCCGGATTGCCGGTGAAGGTGCAGCCGCTGGCGAATGTCAGCGAGCAGGATCTGCGCGAATCGAACAACGCGCTGTTCGTAGTCAGCACCTTCGGCGACGGCGACGCGCCGGACAGCGCTCGCGGTTTCGAGCGCAAGGTATTGAAGAACGCCTCGACCCTCGACAGCCTCAACTACGCGGTGCTCGGCCTCGGCGACCGTCAGTATCAGCACTTCTGCGGTTTCGCCCGACGCCTGCATCAATGGCTGGGCGAACACGGCGGCAAAACCCTGTTCGCCCCGGTAGAAGTCGATAGCGGCGACCCTTACGCGCTGCGTCACTGGCAAACCCAGCTCGGCCTGATCACCGGGCAAGCGCCGGTCGACACCTGGCAGGCGCCGAGCTACGAGAACTGGACGCTGGTACGCCGTGAGCTGATGAATCCGGACAGCAGCGGCGCCCCGGTCTTCCTGCTCGGCCTGACCGCGCCGACTTCTCGCAGCTGGCTGGCCGGTGACCTGGTGGAAGTGCTGCCGCGCAACTGCCCGTGGGCCATCGAACATTTCCTCGACGGCCTCGGCATCCGTGGTGAAACCAGCGTCAAGGTCAACGGCCTGCAAGAGCCGCTGGAAGTGGCCCTCGCCAGCCGCCAATTGCCCGAGCACCGCGCCCATCTGGTCGGCCTGCATGCTCAAGCGCTGGTCGATGCGATGGTGCCGCTGGCCATGCGCGAATACTCGATCGCCTCGATTGCCGCCGACGGCGTGCTGGAACTGATCGTGCGTCAGGAACAGCATGCCGACGGCAGCCTCGGCATTGGCTCCGGCTGGCTGACCGAGCATGCTCCGGTCGGCGGCAGCATCAGCCTGCGGGTCCGCCGCAACAGCGGTTTCCATCTGCCGAACGCTGCGGTGCCGATGATCCTGCTGGGCAACGGCACCGGCCTTGCCGGGCTGCGCAGCTTGCTCAAGGCGCGGATCGCCGACAATCAGCAGCGTCACTGGCTGCTGTTTGGCGAGCGCAATCGCGAGCACGATTTCCTCTGTCGTGCGGAGCTGGAAGAGTGGTTGATCAATGGCGATCTGGAACGACTGGATCTGGCGTTCTCAAGGGATCAGGCCGAAAAGATTTACGTCCAGGATCGCCTGCGCGAATCGGCCGGCGAGTTGAAGAAATGGCTGGCGGACGGTGCAGTGATCTACATCTGCGGCAGCCTTCAAGGCATGGCGTCGGGCGTGGGTCAGGTGCTCAATGAAGTGCTGGGCGCCGCCGAAGTCGAACGTCTGATCGAACAGGGTCGCTATCGTCGCGACGTTTATTGATCCACCTGAATCCCCTGTGGGAGCAACCAAGCTCCCACAGGTTCAGCACTGGATTCAGACGGGCTGCAGTTTCTGCTCGAACACCGCAACACCCTCCAGATCCCGCAACACCACGCTCATCTCCCCGCTCTGCCCCTCGATGTTCACCTCGCCGAAAAACTGAAAACCGGCAAACGGTGAAGCGTTTTGCGTCGGTGGCGCTTTCTGAAACACCACTTGCGGGCCGAAGGTCTTGTCCAGCGGGTTGGGGCCGAAACTGCCGGCGTTCAACGGTCCTGCGACAAACTCCCAGAACGGTTCGAAATCCTGGAATGCCGCTCGATCCGGGTGGTAATGATGCGCCGCGCAGTAATGCACATCCGCCGTCAGGAACACGAAATTGCGCACCTGATGTGCCCGCAGGAACCCGAGCAATTCGGCCACTTCCAGTTCGCGCCCCTGAGCCGGGCCAGGATCGCCGTTGGCCACCGCTTCCCAGCGCGCAACACCGGGACTGACCTCGCCATCCGGCACACCGAGACCGATCGGCATGTCGGCGGCGATGACTTTCCACTGGGCTTTCGACGCCTTCAATCCGCGCTTGAGCCAGTTCAGTTGCTCGCGCCCGAGGAACGGTTTTTCCGCCCCGAGATTGTCGTCGTTGGCCCCGCGATAGCTGCGCATGTCGAGCACGAACACATCGAGCATCGGCCCATAACTCAGCTTGCGATAGATACGCCCGCCGCCATCGGCGGCCTGCAAACGCATCGGCGAATATTCGAGCCAGGCCTGACGCGCACGTCCGACCAGGGTGTGGATATTTTTTTCCTGATAACGCTCGTCGAGCTGCTTGCCCGGCGACCAGTTGTTGACCACTTCATGGTCGTCCCACTGCCAGATCTGCGGCACTTCGGCGTTGAAGCGACGGACGTTTTCGTCCATCAGGTTGTAGCGGTAATTGCCGCGATAATCGTCGAGGGTCTGGGCAACCTTGCTCTTGGCTTCGGTGGTGAGGTTGCGCCAGATCCGGCCACCCTCGGTGGTCAGTTGCGCCGGCACCGGGCCGTCGGCGTAGATGGTGTCGCCGCTGTGGATAAAGAAGTCCGGCAGGCGCATGCGCATCGCTTCATAGATGCGCATGCCGCCGATATCGGGGTTGATGCCGAAGCCCTGGCCGACGGTGTCGCCGCTCCAGACAAAACGGATATTGCGCCGCGCCGTCGGTGCGCTGCGCAAATGGCCAAGCCACGGTTCACTGGCGACGCCGGTGCGGGCGTCCTTGAAATACACGCGGTAGAAAATCGCCTGATCGGCGGGCAGCCCGGTGAGTTCGACGCGGACGGTGAAATCGCTACGGGCATCGGCCAGCGCCGAGACGACCCGGCGCGGATGACGGAACTGGCTGCGGGTGTCCCACTCCACCACCATCTGCGCCGGGCGGTCGGCGCGGCTCCAGATCATCGCCCGGTCGCCCTGCAAGTCGCCGGATTGCACGCCGTCAGTGAGTTGCGGTCGATCCTTGACCGACGCGATCACGGCCGGCGCCAGCCCCGGCATCAGCAGTCCGGCACCGACGGCTTGCATCACGCGCCGGCGACCGGGATTGAAATCGCTCATGGTGTTCTCCCTGAAAAAAGGAAAACTTAAGCACTGCTAGATGAAAGGGGTGTGACACCTCACGCCTTCGCGGGCTCCAGCGCCAGTTCCACGGCTTCCGGTCGTTTGACCAGCGCGTACACCACCGCCGTCAGCAGGCTGCCCGCGACAATCGCCAGCAGGTACAACAGCGCATGGTTGATCGCATTCGGAATCGCCAGCACGAACAGGCCACCGTGGGGCGCCATCAGTTTGCAGCCGAAATACATCGACAACGCACCGGTCAACGCACCGCCGGCAATGCTCGCCGGGATCACCCGCAACGGGTCTTTCGCCGCAAACGGAATCGCCCCTTCGGAGATGAAGCACAGTCCCAGCACCAGCGCCGCTTTACCCGCCTCGCGTTCAGTCTGGGCGAACTTGCGTCGGGCGATGAACGTGGCAATGCCCAGACCGATCGGCGGCACCATGCCGGCGGCCATGGTCGCGGCCATCGGTGCGTAACTCTGCGAGGCGAGCAGCCCCACCGAGAATGCATAGGCAGCCTTGTTGATCGGCCCGCCGAGGTCGACGCACATCATGCCGCCCAGCAGCACACCGAGCAGAATTGCGTTAGTGGTGCCCATGCTGTCGAGAAAATGCGTCAGCGCCGCGAGCATCCCGGCCACCGGTTTGCCGACCACGTAAATCATCACCAGCCCGGTGAACAGACTGGCGAACAACGGGATGATCAGAATCGGTTTCAGCGCTTCCAGGCTTTGCGGCAGCGCCACATACCGACTGATCGCCTTGGCCGCGTAGCCGGCGATAAATCCGGCGACGATCCCGCCGATGAAACCGGCGCCCAGGGTGCTCGCCAGCAAACCGCCGATCATCCCCGGCGCGAGTCCGGGACGGTCGGCAATCGACCAGGCAATGTAACCGGCCAGCAAAGGCACCATCAATTTGAACGCGGTCTCGCCACCGATCTGCATCAGCGCCGCCGCCAGCGTGCCTTCTTCCTTGAACGCGGTGATGCCGAACACGAACGACAAGGCGATCATCAGACCGCCCGCCACCACCATTGGCAGCATGAACGACACGCCAGTCAGCAGGTGTTTGTAGACGCCGCTTTTCTCTTGCTTGGCCGGGACTTTTGCGTCGCCGGCAGCGTTTTCCACGACACCTTCGGCCAGGGCTTTTTTCAGCGTGGCTTCGGACTGTTTCAACGCAATCCCGGTGCCACAGCGATAGATTTTCTTGCCGGCGAAACGCTCGGTGGCGACTTCGATGTCAGCCGCCAGCAGCACCACGTCAGCCTCGGCAATCGCGGTTGCGCTCAACGGATTTCGCGCGCCGACCGAGCCCTGGGTTTCGATCTGCAGGTCGTAGCCCAGACGCTTGGCGGCTTGCTGCAAGGCTTCGGCGGCCATGAAGGTGTGGGCGACGCCGGTCGGGCACGCGGTGACAGCGACCAGACGCGGCGCATTGGCGCTGGCAGCCACGGACGGCGTTTCGTCAGCGACATATACCTCGGACTCGACCGCACCACGCCGCAGCACGTCTTCGACATCCTGCAGGGCTTGCGCCGGCGCGATCCGAAAGACTTTCTTGCCGATGAACCGGGTCATGTCCACAGTTCCGGTGGCGACCAGCAACACCCACTCGGCGGCCTCGATGGTGGCCGCCGACAACTCGCGTTCCGGGTGCGCCGCATCCACCACTTCGACGCTGGTGCTCCAGCCCTGACGCTGGGCCGCGGCATCCAGCAACCGGGCGCACAGCACACTGGTGACCATGCCGTTCGGGCAGGCCGTGACAATGGCTAACTTCATGACAAACCCTCTTATTGTTCTGTCAGGGGGCGCACGCGCACGCCCTGTTCGAGCTGCGTCAGTTGCGCAGCATCGTGAATACCGAATCCGATCTGGGTCACCGCCTGCGCCGCAATCGCCGTAGCAGTGCGCAGGGTTTGCTCCGGCGTGTCGGCGCTGAGCAGACCGTGGAGCATGCCGGCCAGCAACGAATCGCCGGCACCGACCGTGCTGGCGACGCTGACCTTCGGCGGTGTCGCATGCAGCGCCGAGCCGACGCTGAACCAGTTCACACCGTCGGCGCCGTGGGAAATCACCACATGCTCAATGCCCTGAGCGTGCAGCCGATTGGCTGCTTCGGCCTGAGACGCGTGGGACAGCACTTCACAGCCCAGCGCGTCGGCCAGCTCTTCAGTGTTCGGCTTGATCAGCCACGGGCCGGCCTTGAGCGCCACACGCAAGGCATCGCCGCTGGTGTCCAGGGCGACTTTCAGGCCCAACGCCTTCAAGCGCTCGACCAGTTCACGCAACCACTGCGCACTGACCCCGCGCGGCAAACTGCCCGCAACTACAACCGCGTCATGCCCCGGCGCGATCTGCACCAGACGCTCCAGCAACGCCTGTTGCGCCACTACGCCGACCACCGGCCCCGGGCCGTTGATGTCGGTGATGCGTCCATCCTGCTCAGCGACCTTGATGTTGCTGCGGGTCTCGCCGGGCACCCGGATAAACGCATCGGTGAAACCGCGTTTGGCGAACAGGGTTTCGAACGCTTGCAGATTGTCTTCGCCGAGAAAGCCGCTGACCGTCAGTTGATGACCGAGGTCGGCCAGCACTTGCGCAACGTTGACGCCCTTGCCGGCGGCGTGGGTGTGCATCTCGTCGCTGCGGTTGACCTGACCGGCCTCAAGGCGTGGCAACTGCACCGTGAGGTCCAGCGCCGGGTTGAGGGTCAGGGTGAGAATCTTGGCCATTACAGGGCCTCCACTAATGCGCGCACTTCGTTGGCGCTGCCCACGGCCAGGGCTTGTTGAGCAAGGGTTTGAGCCTGGGTCAGGCTGAGTTCGCGGATGCGTGCCTTGACCTCGGCGATGCTGCGCCCGGAGACGCTCAATTCATCCACACCGAGGCCGACCAGCACCGGCACCGCCAGCGGATCCGCCGCCAGTTCGCCGCACACACCGACCCATTTGCCATGGGCATGGGCCGCGCGCACGGTGATGTCGATCAGCTGCAGCACCGCCGGGTGCAAGCCGTCAGCCTGGGCGGACAAGGTCGGATGACCCCGGTCGATGGCCAGGGTGTACTGGGTCAGGTCGTTGGTGCCGACGCTGAAGAAGTCCACCTCTTTGGCCAGCACCGGCGCCAGCAGTGCGGCGGACGGCACTTCGATCATGATCCCCAGTTGCAGATCGGGAACCGGGATTTCCAGACGCAGGCGTTCGGTCATGTCGCGGGCCTGACGCCACTCTTCAACGCTGCCGACCATCGGGAACATGATCCGCAACGGACGGTTGTCCGCCGAACGCAGCAAGGCGCGCAACTGCGCTTCCATGATCTGCGGACGCTGCAAGGTCAGGCGAATCCCGCGCACACCGAGGAACGGGTTTTCTTCCTTGGCGATCGGCCAATACGGCAGCGGTTTGTCGCCGCCGACATCAAGCGTGCGCACCACCAGCGGCCGACCGGCGAGGCCGTCGAGGACGCGGCGGTATTCGGCTTCCTGAGTCGCCTCGTCCGGCGCCTGCGGATGGGCCATGAAAATCAGTTCGGTGCGCAGCAGGCCGATGCCTTCGGCGCCCTGCTCCACCGCGCTGATCACACCGGCGCTTTCACCGATGTTGGCGAACACTTCCACGGCGTGGCCGTCGGTGGTGTGCGCCGGTTGATGGCGTTGTTCGGCGGCGGCTTTCAGACGTTGTTCGCGGGTGTCACGCTCTTCGCTGGCGCGTTGCAGGGTAGCGGCATCCGCGTCCACATGCAGGCGACCCCGCTGGCCGTCGAGCAGCAACGGCGTGCCCGGTTTCAACAGCAACACGGCAGCGCCCGCACCGACCAGCGCCGGAATCCCCAGTGCGCGAGCCACAATTGCACTGTGCGCGGTGGCGCCGCCACGGGCGGTGAGAATCCCCGCGACCCGCGCCGGTTCCAGACGCGCCACATCGGACGGGCCGACTTCATCCATCACCAGAATGTACGGTTGCTCAGGCTCGGCGGGCGTCTGCACGCCACACAGTTGCGCCAGCACCCGACGACCAATGTCGCGCAGGTCGGCGGCACGTTCGGCGAGCAGCGCGTCCTGCAACGCTTCCTGTTGTTTCGCGGCGGCCTCGATCACGGCCATCCAGGCTGCTTCGGCGCTTTCACCCTGCTTGAGGCGAGTGTCGACTTCATCGGTGAGTTCCGGGTCGTCGAGCATTTCCTGGTGGGTGATGAAAATCTCGCGGATCGCCTTGGCCTTGCTGCGTTCGATCAGGCCCTGAATGTCCTGACGCACGTCGGCCAGCGCTTGCTTGAGACGCTCGCGCTCGATGGCGGCGGACTCGCCGCGCAGCGGATAGTCGATGGCTTGCTGGACCTGAATGTGCGCCGGGCCGATGGCGATGCCGGGGGCGGCGGGAATCGCTTGCAGCAGGCTGCCGGAGGCCGGGGCGCTCAGGACTTCGGCGATGTCGGCGATGACTTCGCGCTGTTGGCTGACTGCGGGCAGTGGTTCGACTTCTTCACCGAGGCCTTCCTCGATCGCCGCCAACAACGCCGGCAACGCATCGGCGGCGATGCTCGGCTCGGCGATGATTTCCAGCACCTGGCCACGACGGGCGCCGAGGCTCAGCAATTTGCTCAGGCTTTTCACCGATACGGCGCTGTCCTGACCGTCGACGATGCGCACACGGATTTCGCCGTCAAAACTTTTCGCCAGTTGCGCGAGGATCTTCGCCGGCCGCGCATGCAGACCATGGGCGTTGGCCAGTGCGATACGCGCACTCGGCCAATCGGCGGGCAACTCACCGCCGAGCACTTCAAGGACTTTGCGGCTGCTGGTGGCACGGCCCAGTTCATGGCCGCGACCTTCTATCAGCAACGCGCACAAACGCTCGAGCAACGCCTGATGCGCTTCACCGAGGCTGGCCAGACAGAACAGACCGCTGAGGGGCTGGCCGAGGTAACGCATCGGTTTGTCCGGCGTGACGAATGCCAGCCCCGGACGCTTTACGGTCTGCTCGCTGTGCAGCCACCACAGGCCATCGCCCAGCGGCAGCGCTTCGACCTGCTGCAATACCCCGGCGAAACCGTTGCTCACGCAATCGGCCTGGCGCAGCAGACGCGCACCCCGCCAGACCAGCTCTTCGAAATCGTCGGCCGATACGCCGAGGCCGATCATCTGTGCATCCAGCGCCAGCTCTTGCGGCGCGCCTTGCAGCAGTTTCAGCAATGCTTCGGGCGAACTGGCGCGGCGCAGGGCCTGGCCCAGATCGGTCTCGCCGAGGGCGCGGGTCAGCAGTTGCAGCAAGCGCAAGTGTTCGTCGGATTTGGCGGCGATGCCGATGGCCAGATAAACGATCTGGCCGTCGCCCCAGTCCACGCCGTCGGGAAACTGCATCAGGCGCACGCCGGTGGCGAACACCTGATCACGGGTTTCGGGCGTGCCGTGGGGGATCGCAATGCCTTGGCCGAGGAAGGTCGAGCCCTGAGCCTCCCGGGCCTGCAGGCCGGAGAGGTAGCCGTCGGCGACCAGACCATCGGCGACCAGATGACTGGCCAGCAATTGCAAAGCGGCGGGTTTATCCACAGCCGACTGGCCCATGGATATCTGCTCTACAGTGAGCTCGAGCATGCGATCTCCTTTTTGGCGTCGTGTGACGCCAGGTATTGTTTTGAATGGTTGCAGCTTAGGCGCTTGTCAGCTTCCCTTCAGGAGGCAGTTTTGGCGGTTTCACGGCAGAACCGGCCAAAGGCGTCTAAAACGTAGAAAATACGCTTGCTGAAACGTTTAATCTAGATTGATTGGCACGTTACTCGATAATGTCCCATCCTTGAAGTCCAACTTGTCGGATGCGCTGAGACAATGGTCGCCTGCCTGAATCGGGTAGGATTGGCGAAAATGTCGCGGCAAGCTCGAAAAAACAAGGAAATCCCGGGTTGAAACTCAGTGATATCGCGCGGTTGGCCGGAGTGTCCGTGACCACCGCCAGCTACGTCATCAACGGCAAGGCCGAACAGCAACGCATCAGCACCGCCACCGTCGAGCGGGTCCGGGCGGTGGTCGATCTGCACGGCTTTACCCCCAATCCACAGGCGGCCGGGCTGCGCAGTCGGCACACCCGGACCCTGGGTTTTATCCTGCCGGATCTGGAAAACCCCAGTTACGCGCGAATCGCCAAACTGCTGGAGCAAGGTGCCCGTGCGCGAGGTTATCAGTTGCTGATCGCCAGCTCCGACGATGCGCCGGACAGCGAACGGCAGCTGCTGCAACTGTTCCGCGCCCGGCGCTGCGATGCGTTGATCGTCGCCAGTTGCCTGCCGGCCGGTGACGACAGTTATCGTCAGTTGCAGGCCAAGGGCCTGCCGATCATTGCCATCGACCGGGTGATGGATGCCGAACATTTCTGCTCGGTGGTCAGCGATGACCGCGAAGCCAGCCTGCACCTGACCGAAAGCCTGCTCGACCCGCAGCCGAAACAGATCGTGCTGCTGGGCGCCCGCCCGGAACTGAGCATCAGCCAGGAACGTGCCGCCGGTTTCAAACAAGCCCTGGCCGGGTTCAAGGGCGAAGTGCTGATCGAACACGCCGAGTCCTTCAGCCGCGAGTGCGGCAAGCAGTTGATGGAAGAACTCCTGCAACGCCTCGGGCATTTGCCGGATGCGCTGGTGACCACGTCCTACGTACTGTTGCAGGGGGTGTTCGACGCGCTGCATGACTTCCCGTTAAAAAACCGCCCGCTGCGCCTCGGCACATTCGGCGACACCCAGTTGCTCGACTTTCTGCCGCTGCCGGTCAACGCCATGGCCCAGCAGCACCAGTTGATCGCCGACAAGGCGCTGGAACTGGCGTTGGCGGCGGTCGAACAATCGGACTACCAGCCTGGCGTGCAAGCCATTGCCCGTACCTTCAAGCAGCGTATTCACCGGGACTGAGCCGTGGAGCTGATCGACAGCCACACCCATCTGGACTTCCCCGACTTCGACGCCGACCGCGCGGCACTGCTGAGCGAAAGCCGCGCCCTCGGGGTGCGGCGGATGGTGGTGCTCGGGGTCTATGAGGGTAACTGGCAACGGGTGTGGGATCTGGTGCAAAGCGATGCCGATCTGTACGCAGCGTTCGGATTGCACCCGGTCTATCTCGATCAGCATCGGCCTGAAGACCTGCTTGCTCTGGGCGATTGGCTGACACGGCTAAAGGGTCATCGGCAGCTGTGCGCGGTCGGCGAAATCGGCCTGGATTACTTCATCGAAACCCTCGACCGCGAACGCCAGCAAGCGCTTTTCGAGGCACAACTACAATTGGCGGCAGATTTTGAACTGCCGGCATTGATCCATGTGCGGCGCAGTCATGCGGCGGTGATTGCCACGCTCAAGCGCTTCAAGCTCAAACGCGCTGGCATCATCCACGCCTTCGCCGGCAGCCGTGAAGAAGCGCGGGAATATATCAAGCTCGGTTTCAAACTTGGCCTCGGGGGGGCACCGACCTGGCCGCAGGCGTTGCGCATGCACCGGGTGCTGGCCGACTTGCCACTGGATTCGGTGGTGCTGGAAACCGACTCACCGGACATGGCGCCCGCCATGTACCCCGGCATTCGCAATACGCCAGCGCATCTGCCGGCGATCTGCGACTCACTGGCCACTTTGATGAACATCAGTGCGCAACAACTCGCTGCCGCCAGTACCGCCAACAGTTGCGAGGTGTTCGGCTGGTAGTCAGTCGGCGTGGGCCTTGGCCGCGTCGAGAATCAGCGTCAGATGCTGGCGCTGCCGGGCATAACGAATCACCGCGAAGTACACGAAAATCGCGATCAGCGATCCGTTCATCTGCTCGGTGACGCTGAGCAGACCCACCCATTCCATCACCAGGGCCACCAGCAGCGCGGTGCACACCGTCACCAGCGCACTGGCGCGCAGCAGGCCGAGTGAATCGAGCGAACGGAAACGTTTGATCTGCTTGGGGCAACGCAATTCCAGGCTTTTCTGGCAATGGGCACAGGTGAACGCTTCGTGGATCGAAATGGCATTCAGTTGCCAAGGTTTGAGCACCAGCGTGGTCTGGCAGTGGGCGCAGAGGCCCTGGACGCCCAGGGTTGCGGCGGACATGTGCGATCTCCTCCGAGTGGTCAAAGAACTGAGCTTGGTTCATTGAAGACGAAAAACCAGCGCCTGGAGGAAAACAGGATTTTGCTTACAGATCTAAGCAAAAAAGTACTACAAGCCATTCCGAAAAAACCTGCCTCACAGGAGGCAGGTCAATTCAAACCCGGAACGCGCTGATCAGCTGTTTCAACTCGACCACCTGCGCCGACAACGCACGGCTGGCATCTTCGGTCTGGTGCGCGCCTTCTGCGGTGCGCTCGCCGGCACGGTTGATCTCGACGATGTTCTGGTCGATATCGTGGGCGACGGCGGTCTGCTGCTCGACGGCGGCGGCGATCTGCTGGTTCTGGTCGACGATCATGCCGACAGCGCCGAGGATGTTTTCCAGCGCCTGCTGGACTTTCTCCGACTGCCCCACCGTGCCGCTGGCCATCTGATGGCTGACACCCATGGCCTTTACTGCCGCACCGACGCCGCCGTGGAGTCTGGCGATCATCTGCTCGATTTCTTCGGTCGATTGCTGGGTGCGTTTGGCCAGCGTGCGGACTTCGTCAGCGACCACGGCAAAACCGCGGCCCTGCTCACCGGCCCGCGCGGCCTCGATCGCGGCGTTGAGCGCCAGCAGATTGGTCTGTTCGGCGATGCTCTTGATCACTTCCAGCACGCGACTGATCGACTGACTGTCGCTGGCCAACTGGTTGATCACCAGCACCGACTGATCGATTTCGCTCGCCAGTGCCGCGATGCTGCCCTGCTGCGATTCCACCAGCCCGCGACCACTGATGGTTTCGTCGTTCACGCTGTGGGCGCTGCTGACCGCTGCCGCTGCACTGCGTGCCACCTCCAGCGATGTCGCCGACATCTGGTTCATCGCGGTGGCCACTTGTTCGATCTGCGTGCGCTGCCCGGCGACTGCCTGATTGCTTTGCGCCGAGACGTTTTCCACTTGCCCCGCCTGCCGCTCGACCTCGCCAACGGTTTGGCCGACCCGTTCGATCAGGTCATGGATTTTCCGCACCGTACCGTTAAACACTTCGCCCAACTCGCCGAGTTCATCGCGGCTGTTGGCGCGGAAATTCACCGTCATGTCGCCTGCCGCCACTTTATCCATCATGGCGCCGAGGTTTTTCAGAGTGGCGCGGGTCGACGCGTAGAAGCCACCGTACAGGTAGAAAATCAGCACGAACACCACCGACAACGCCACAGCTTGCAGCACCATGTGCGTGCGGTTTTGCCCCAGGCGCTGCTGCAATTGGGTGTCGAGGAATTTCAGAGTGGCGTCGTCGAGCTGATAGGTCTGGTCCATCAGCCCGGTGACCTGGTCATAAAACCCCTGCCATGGAGCGTCGAGCGTTTCGGCCATCACCACTTGTTCTTCGATCAGTGTGCCGGCCTGTTTCAACGACGCCTTGCTGGCATCCGCCAGTGCGCTCAGGGAGTCACGGGCGGCTTTGCTGGAGCCCAGCGCGTCCTGCAATTTCAGGCCATATTCGGCCTGAAGTTTTTCAATCTGCACCAGCAGCTCGTCGAAACGGGTGCTCGACGAACTGTTGAGAAAGCCCTGGCCCAATGAATACGAACCCATCGCCCGACCTTCGCCCAAGGCCTGGGTGACGGCCGGCGTATTCGCGGTGATCAGCTCGGTGAGCTGGCGAATGTCGCTCTGGTTGTCGCGACTCAATCCGGCCTGACTGGCCACGATCTGGCTGAAAACCTGCGCATTGCCCAGCAGTTTGCCGATCAGCGCACTTTTGCTTTGCAGGGAGTTTTCCGCTTGTTGGTTCTTGAACGCAGCGATCATTTCATCGCGCTTGGTCTCGAAGAATTTGATCTGCTCAGGATCCTCGGTCATCGGCGTCAGCCCTTGCAGGCGGGCCAGGACGTTTTGCTCAAGGCCGGTGATCTGCACCTCGACATTGCCGGCCTTGCCGGACTGACCGAGGGTGACGTTGATCTGCACCAGATTGTTGAGGGTTTCCAGATCCCGGCGCAGGGTCAGGCTGCTGCCCAGCAGGTCGAGGCTCTGCAGCTCCACCCGGGTGCCCTGGAATTCGCGATAGGAATCGCGCACCAGATAGAAATTGGTCACCAGCATCGGCACCAGGAACAGCACGCTGATCAGGCTGAACTTCATGCCGAAGCTCAAGCGGTTCATCAGCGAGACGGCGGGATAGAGCAAGCTCTTCACTGGAAGTCTCCCTTGGTTTTTTCTTGTTTTTATTGGCAGGCGCGGGGCGACAGCAGATAGCCACTATCGGGCGCCATCTCTGTATAGCTCAAATCGAAGGGAGGTTTTGTAACTTAAGGTTAACGAGGGGGATTGCCCCCCTCGTCACAGGAACGGCCTACGCCAGCACCGTCCACAGGGCAAACCCGGCATACCACAGCACCGCCGCCCGCAGCAGCAGTTCCCACAGACAGTCGAGGGTATTGATGCCTTCGGGACCGACGGCGGCCGGCGGGATTTCCCCGGCAGCCAGTCCGACCTTGTTGATCAGTTGCGCAGCGCTGATGTTCCAGTTCAGCAGCTCGTGCAGCATTACTCGGCTGACCGCGACGAAATTGCCGACCAGGGCAAGGCTCGCCGCCAGCAGGCGCACCGGCACCCAGTCGAAGGCATGACGCAGTTGCCCGGCCCGTTCGGCCACAGCCGGGTTCTGGGCGTTTTCTTCGGCCAGCGCCAGCAAGCGATAGCTCAGCGCCGCCACCGGACCGAGCAGGAAATACCAAAAAATCACCGCAAAAAAGCTCTGGTAGGCCTGCCACAACAGATGTCGTTGCACTTGCTCCAGCAATTGTTCGCCGCTTTCGGCGCAGATGTTCAGATCACGCTTGGCCACATGGGCAGCGGCCTGCAGATCCTCACGGCGCCAGGCGTCGCGGAACGGCCCGAGCTCGCCGAGCAGGTCACCCCGCCCCAGGCTGTAAATCACCACCAGCAAATGCACCGGCAACGCCAGCAGACCGTAGGCCACCGGCTCCAGCACCACCAGCAGCAAGCCCAGCAGCGCCACCGGCAACAGCACCAGGATGGTCAGCTCCAGCCACGGCTGTTTCGCCAGCCCGCCGGTTTCAAGCTTGTGCAGTTCGCGGATCCATCCGCCATCGCGTTGCACCCGTTGGCGCAGGGCCGAGAACTTCTCGATCCAGACCGCCAGCAGTAACACCAGAAAACTCATTGTCCTTCCTCTTGTGCCAGGGCGGCGCGGTAGCGTGCCCAGTCGAATGCGGGTCCGGGGTCGGTCTTGCGTCCGGGGGCGATGTCGCTGTGCCCGCAGATCCGCTCGACGGTGATCGCCGGGAACGCCGCCTGTATCTGCCGGGTCAGCACGGTCAGCGCCTGGTACTGCGCATCGGTGAACGGCAGATCATCGGTGCCTTCCAGCTCGATGCCCACGGAAAAATCGTTACAGGTTTCCCGTCCTTCGAACACCGAAACACCGGCATGCCAGGCACGCTCAAGACAGGAGACAAACTGGGTGACCTTGCCGTCACGTTCGATCAGAAAATGCGCAGACACGCGCAGGTCGGCGATCCCGGCAAAGTAGGGATGTTCCGTGACATCCAGACGATTCTGGAAAAATTCCTGGACCTTGCCGGTGGCGAACTGCGCCGGTGGCAGGCTGATGTTGTGGATGACCAACAGGGAGACTTCGCCCGCCGGGCGTTCATTGAAGTTGGGCGAAGGGCAGACCTGCACCCCGTGACACCACCCGCTTGCGGGATCCAACTGCATACCGATTCCTTCAACGCCGACTGTGTTGGCGACCAGTATGCCGTGATCGGCCCCCGGCGCGCGATCACTTGCCGCGATTGAGCCGCCGCAGATTACCGAGCACCGACTCCAGCGCCCGATCGAACAGCAAGGTGTCGTCCAGCGTCCGCACCGCGCCGCGACGAAACGCCAGGGCCAGTTCGGTGCGCTCGCGCTCCAGCACTTTCATCCCGGTACGGTCGACGAATACGTACTTGCCGGTCGCCTCGATGATCGCCGCCAGTTTGCAGCGCAGGGTGTGTTCTTCGTCTTCCTCGAACGCCACCCAACTGCCCAGGCGCAACTGATCGACCTGGCGCAAACCGACATCGTCGGCCGGCAAACGCGCCGGCGTGCGTGGCTTGAGACCGTCGTCGGCCATCTGCAAGACAATCGTCTGCGACACCTCGATCATTTCCGACAGCACGGACTGATCCGGTCCGCTGGACGGCTCGAGCAGGCGCACATGCAGCGCTTCCAACTCACTGAAAAAGCCGCTGGTGGCAAACGGGTCAAAAGCTGAAGTGCTCAGGCCGTCCCTCAATGACTTGAGCAATCCCGGCACCAGCGCCAACAGACGCAGACCGGCTTCGGCGTCGTCGTGGCGCTGCACACTCCAGATCAATTGCTCCATGGTCTGCACGTCGGCATGCCATTCGGCGGACTGATCGCCGTGCTTGAGGCAAGTCAGCAGCAACACCTTGCTCCAGGCCTCCTGCACGAACGTCACTACCGACGGTGGCAGGACTTTGCCCAGCAACGCCTGATTCAACGCCTGCTCGACCCGCTGACGAGCCAGTTCAGTTTTCGCCCGGCCCTCTTCGGCATCGCGCAAACGCTGTTCAAGCAATTCGCTGCGACGGCGTTCGTCACTGGTGAAGGCGAGGAAATCCGCCAGCAACTCGGAAAAAATCGCCGGGTCATCGACGAAATCCGCCAGCAGGCGCTGCACCACCTGTTCGATGCGCAGATACAGGCTGTCGCGCGCATTACCGTCGCACTCGCCCCAGCCCATCGCCGCCTCGGCAATTTCATTGAGCAGCCGCCGCGCCGGGTGGCTGCTGCGGCTGAAGAAGCTTTTGTCGATCACCGCGACCTTCAACATCGGGATCTGCAACCGGGCGATCAGCGCCTTGAGCGAGTCCGGCAGGTTGCGATCATCGAGGATGCAGTCGAAGACCATCGCCACCAGATTGATCACGTCCTCGTCCGCCCCGCCGACGATTCGTGATTTGCCGCTGCGCACGCTGACCCGGGTCAGCAACTGTTCAAGTTGATGGCGCAGATCGAAATCGTCCTGCACTGCCAGCGCCGGTACGTATTGCTGCAGGTGCGAGAGCAGGCGCAGCAGGTCGCGGGTGGAAATCGGCTGGGCGGGAGCGCTGGGCTCCAGGGTCGGCGCAACGGTGCCGCGCACGTGCAGCAGCAACTCCTGCAACGCGGCGAAGACCTCCTGCACGCCCGCATCGGTCTGGGTTTTGTCGACGCCCTCGAATTCGCCCTGCACGCTGGCCACGGCCTGATCGATGGCGCGACGGGCCGGTGCCGGCTTGAGCTCGGGCAATACGCCCGTGGCGATCAGCAGTTGATTGGCTTCGGCGTAGAGTTGATCGGTATCGGCCAGCACATACCGCTCGAACAGTTTGAGCAGGATCAGTTTGACCTTGATCTCCACCCCCAAGTTGCGCCCGGCCTGCAGGAAGTATTCGCAAAGCATCGCCGGGCCCAGCGGGTTGTAATGATCGTCCAGGGTCTTGCCCAACAGCGCATTGAATCGCGTGGTCAGTTGATCGAGGGCGAAACCGTCGCGATTCAGTACGCGGCCGACCATGGTCTCGACCGCGACGTTGCGCTCCATGTCATCGGTGCGCACTGTCGTGTCCTCGTGCTGCAAAGCATGAGAGAGGACGGTGGGGACGGGATCGAATTGAGTGAGGCCGACAAAGGCCTCGAAGAACTGCTCGAGAAAACCGCGCTCGATGTTCTTGCGCTTGAGGCGCAGGTCGCGCATGGCTTCGAAAAAAATGTTCTGTTCGACGTCATTGCGTGCCCGATCGGCCATTTCGAACAGGGTGTCGTCGGCGTTATCGAACAACTCCTGCAAACCGTTGCGCAGGCGCTGGGCAGCCTTGTCGCGAACCTGAAGCAGAATCACAGGCAGGCGGGCGAGCGGCGAGTGAGTCGCCTGATCGGTAGTGGCCTTGTGCAGAGGCACTACATTCCCGTCGTTGTGCATCCAAGCCTCCTGAAACGGTGATTCGCCGACGTCAAAGTCATGGCGTCAAATGCAAGGCGGATTATCTTGCAAAAGTTGTCCCCGGCGCCAGAGCCGTCAGGGTTTCCCCTATGCGCCAACACCTTGCAGTGACCACGACAGAAACGGGTTTGCTCAAAGAAAATCGACCGGATGCAGCGCTGCCTGGCTGTTCTCGCCTTGGGTTGGCCGACGCCATGCCCCTATAATCGGGCCACTTAGTTTGTGGAGCCCGTTATGCCGAATCTACGTCTCGCCGATTTGACCGCCGAAATCGAAGCCAACGTGCGCCGTGCGTTGCTCGAAGACATCGGCAGCGGCGACATCACCGCGCAACTGATCCCGGCCGAACGCCTGGCCAAAGCCACCATCATCACCCGCGACGCCGCCGTCATCAGTGGCACAGCCTGGGTCGATGCGGTGTTCCGCCAGCTCGATCCGCGGGTGGCGGTGCACTGGCAGGTGCGCGATGGCGAACGGGTTTCGCCGAATCAGCCGCTGTTTCATCTGGAAGGCCCGGCCCGTTCGCTGCTGACCGGCGAGCGCAGCGCCCTGAACTTCCTGCAATTGCTGTCGGGCGTGGCGACCCGCGCGCAATACCTGGCGGACTTCGTCGCCGAGACCTCGGTAAAACTGCTCGACACCCGCAAGACCCTGCCGGGCCTGCGTCTGGCGCAGAAATACGCGGTCACCTGCGGCGGTTGCCATAACCATCGCATCGGCCTGTACGACGCGTTCCTGATCAAGGAAAACCACATCGCCGCCAGCGGTGGCATCCCACAAGCCATTGCCGCTGCGCACAAGATTGCCCCGGGCAAGCCGGTGGAAATCGAAGTGGAAAGTCTGGAGGAACTGAAAGAAGCGCTGGCCGCCGGTGCCGATATCATCATGCTCGACGAACTGAGCCTCGATGACATGCGCGAAGCCGTGCGCCTGAACGCCGGCAAGGCAAAACTGGAAGCCAGTGGCGGCATCAACGAAAGCACGCTGCTGCCGATCGCACAGACCGGGGTGGACTACATTTCGATCGGCGCGATGACCAAGGATGTGAAGGCTGTGGACCTGTCGATGCGCCTGAGCATCTGAGTCGATCACGCAATAAAAAACGCCAGCCCTTTCGAGGCTGGCGTTTTTGTTTCAGACCACCAGATTGTTCATCTCGCAGTACTCTTCCCACTCGACACCCAGCACTTCAGCCGCTTCCTTGTGCAGCTCCAGACGCTTGGCCTCAAACTCTTCAGGCGTACTGGTGTACTTGAGGGTCAACTCCCAAGGTTGCAGGCCCTGGGCTTCGGCTTCGTCTTCGAACGCCCACTGGATCTGGTCTTTCTGATCATCGGGACTCAGGTCCTTGATCTCTTCCTGCAGATCCGGAACATCCAGGATGTATTTTCTTAGCGCTTCTTCGTGACGTTGCTCTTGAGTTAATTCGGTCATGGCGTTCTCGCTGATCATGGGAATGGAGGATGGATCTGGATCATCAAGGATCTCTCTGACGCGGACTGTCCGGCCTTCGGAACCATTCGGGATCATCTGAAAACTGCTAAGCGATGCTCATGCAGGCACCGAATATAGGACGTTTGCATGACGAATTACACGGCTCTTTACATCTCTCCCACAAAAAGTTGACCTGTGGAACATAAATGCCGGTTTAAAAGGATTAGGGAGAGGTGGTGCCCGAGACAGGAATCGAACCTGCGACCTTCGCGTTACGAGTGCGCTGCTCTACCGGCTGAGCTACACGGGCGGTGGGCTAAACCTAGCACTGGTCTTGCGGGTCGGCAACTTCGCCGAATGACTCGATATTTCATGGACAAAAAAAATGCCCCGCCGTTTTCACGGCGGGGCATCTTTCATTGCGCTAGAGCTGCGGGGTGATTAAACGCCCGAAGCCTTGGCAGCTGCCACGTCTTTGATGGACAGCTTGATACGACCGCGGTTGTCCACGTCCAGTACCAGCACTTCCACTTCCTGGCCTTCTTTCAGGATATCGGTCACTTTCTCTACGCGAGCGTCGCTCAGCATCGAGATGTGAACCAGACCGTCCTTGCCCGGCAGGATGTTGACGAATGCGCCGAAGTCGACGATGCGCTCAACCTTGCCGACGTAGATCTTGCCGATCTCGGCCTCAGCGGTGATACCCAGAACGCGCTGACGTGCTGCTTCAGCCGCTTCCTTGGTTTCGCCGAAGATCTTGATCGAGCCGTCGTCTTCGATATCGATCGAAGCCTTGGTTTCTTCGCAGATCGCACGGATGGTCGCGCCGCCCTTACCGATAACGTCACGGATCTTGTCGGTGTCGATCTTCATCGCGATCATGGTCGGAGCGTTGGCCGACAGTTCGGTACGCGACTGGCCGATGATCTGGTTCATCTGGCCGAGGATGTTCAGGCGCGCTTCCAGGGCTTGGCCCAGAGCGATTTCCATGATCTCTTCGGTGATGCCCTTGATCTTGATGTCCATCTGCAGCGCGGTCACACCTTTGGCGGTACCGGCTACCTTGAAGTCCATGTCGCCCAAGTGGTCTTCGTCGCCCAGGATGTCGGTCAGGACGGCGAACTTCTCGCCTTCTTTAACCAGACCCATGGCGATACCGGCAACCGGTGCCTTCATCGGAACACCCGCGTCCATCAGGGCCAGGGAAGCGCCGCAAACGGAAGCCATCGAGCTCGAACCGTTGGATTCGGTGATTTCCGATACCACACGGATGGTGTACGGGAACACGTCAGCGGCAGGCAGCATGGCCGAAACCGAACGACGGGCCAGACGGCCGTGACCGATTTCGCGACGACCGGCGCCACCCATGCGACCACACTCGCCCACCGAGAACGGAGGGAAGTTGTAGTGCAGCATGAACGGATCTTTTTTCTCGCCTTCCAGGGTGTCCAGCAGCTGTGCGTCACGGGCGGTGCCCAGCGTCGCGACGACCAGAGCCTGGGTTTCGCCACGGGTGAACAGTGCCGAACCGTGAGTCTTCGGCAGAACGCCGACTTCGATGTTCAGCGGACGTACGGTGCGGGTGTCGCGACCGTCGATACGTGGCTTGCCGTTAACGATGTTTTCGCGAACGGTGCGGTATTCGATTTCACCGAAAGCGGCTTTGACGTCGGCAGCCGAAGGCTGGCCTTCTTCACCGGACAGCTTGGCCACAACCTGGTCACGCAGCTCGCCCAGACGCGCATAACGGTCGGCCTTGATGGTGATGGTGTAAGCCTGGGAGATCGCTTCGCCGAACTCGGAACGGATAGCAGCCAGCAGCTCGGTGGCTTCTGGAGCAGGCGCCCAGGTCCAGGTTGGCTTGGCCGCTTCGGCAGCCAGTTCTTTAACGGCGTTGATCACGACCTGGAACTCGTCGTGAGCAAACAGTACTGCGCCCAGCATCTGGTCTTCGGTCAGCTCTTTGGCTTCCGATTCAACCATCAGCACGGCGTCCGAAGTACCGGCAACGACCATGTCCAGGCTCGAGGCAGCTTGCTGCTCGTAAGTCGGGTTCAGCAGGTAGCCGGTGCTTTCGTGGAAAGCCACGCGGGCGGCGCCGATCGGGCCGTCAAAAGGAATGCCGGAGATCGCCAGGGCAGCCGAGGTACCGATCATCGCAGCGATGTCCGGATCGGTCTTCTTGCTGGTGGAAACGACGGTGCAGACAACCTGCACTTCGTTCATGAAACCTTCAGGGAACAGTGGACGGATCGGACGGTCGATCAGTCGGGAAGTCAGGGTTTCTTTCTCGGAAGGACGGCCTTCACGCTTGAAGAAACCGCCAGGGATCTTACCGGCAGCGTAAGTCTTTTCCTGGTAGTGAACGGACAGAGGGAAGAAGCCCTTGCCCGGATCGGCTTGCTTGGCACCGACTACGGTCACCAATACGCTGACGTCGTCGTCAACGGTGACCAATACTGCGCCGGAGGCCTGACGGGCGATACGGCCAGTCTCGAGGGTAACGGTCGACTGACCGAACTGGAATTTTTTGATTACCGGGTTCACGGTGTCCTACCTTCTTTGTGGCTCTTGGGGGAACTGGTTTCTTGCGAAATTCTTGGGCAATGCCGGGAATCGGCCCGACGCCTGTCCAGGGTAAAACGTGTATCCAGATAAAACTTGAGGCTGGGAGCCTGCCGGACGCCGGCGGAAACCCGCTGACGTCTGACAGACAACCAACCTCATAGCGCAATCGCTGATTAGCGACGCAGACCCAGGCGAGCGATCAGAGCGCTGTAACGGCTCACGTCCTTGCCTTTCAGGTAGTCCAGCAGCTTGCGACGCTGGTTAACCATGCGGATCAGACCACGACGGGAGTGGTGGTCTTTACCGTTGGCCTTGAAGTGACCTTGCAGTTTGTTGATGTTGGCGGTCAGCAGTGCAACTTGCACTTCTGGCGAACCAGTGTCACCAACGGCTTGCTGGTAGTCGGCAACGATTTGAGCTTTTTCTTGAACGTCGAGAGCCATGAGGCAATCCTTTTATCAGGAAACTGTTTCAAAAACAGTTTCAACAGGCCAGGGACAAATCCCTGTATCTATAAAAGAGTAGTGACCGTGCCTGTTGACAGCCACACTCGCCGGCCTGCTGTTACACAGACCGGTTTCCGGTCATTCTGACCGAATCAGTCGACGCGGCGCGATGCGCCCGTCTTCGCTCACTTCACCGATACCGATGAAGCGACCGTTGTGATCCTGTACCCGCACCATGCCGAACTTCGGAGCATCCGGGGCACGTACCGGCTGGCCGTTGAGCCAGTAGAACGCGCTCGCTTCCGAGAACTGCAGCAACGGCCAATCCTGCAGGCCGCTGTCCGATGGCATCAGGAAGCGGTCGACCGCTTCGTTGCCGCCTTCGGCATGTACCGCTTCCAGCTCTTCGAGGGTCACGGTCTGCGCCAGGGTGAAAGGCCCGGCCTGGGTACGACGCAGTTCAGCGACGTACGCACCACAACCGAGTTGCTCACCGATATCCTCCACCAGGGTGCGAATATAGGTGCCCTTGCTGCAATCCACCGCAAGACGCGCAGTATCGCCTTCGAAGGCCAGCAATTCCAAGCGCGCAATAGTAACAGAACGCGGTTCGCGCTCCACTACTTCGCCAGCACGGGCCAACTTGTACAGGGGCTGGCCATCACGCTTGAGAGCCGAGTACATCGGCGGTATCTGACTGATTTGCCCACGAAATTTCGGCAGAACCGCTTCAATGTCGGCCTGACCAACGGTCACCGGACGTTCCTGCAAAACCTCACCTTCGGCGTCTGCCGTGGTGGTGGTCTTGCCCAGTTGCGCCAGGGTTTCGTAACCCTTGTCGGAATCGAGCAGGTACTGCGAGAACTTGGTCGCCTCGCCAAAGCACAACGGCAGCACGCCGGTGGCCAGAGGGTCGAGACTGCCGGTGTGACCGGCCTTTTCGGCGTTGAGCAACCAGCGAACCTTCTGCAAGGCTGCGTTGGAGGTGAACCCCAGCGGCTTGTCGAGCAGGATGATGCCGCTGACGTTACGACGGATACGTTTGACCTGAGCCACCGAGTTACTCCTTGGTGTCTTCGGGTTCTGCCGCAGCCACGTGCTGATTGTCCTCAGCCACGGCGCGCTCGATCAGGGCCGACAGGTGCGCACCCCGCACGACGCTTTCGTCGTAGTGGAAGTGCAATTGCGGCACGCTGCGCAGCTTCATTTCACGGGCCAGCTGCATGCGCAGGAAGCCGGCGGCAGCGTTGAGAACCTTGATGCTTTGCGCGATGTCTTCGGCGTTGTCCTGCCCCATCACGGTGATGAAGATCTTTGCGTGACCGACGTCACGGCTGACTTCCACAGCGGTAATGGTGACCAGGCCGACGCGCGGGTCTTTGACTTCACGACGGATCAGCTGGGCCAGCTCACGCTGCATCTGATCGCCGATACGTTGGGTACGGCTGTATTCTTTTGCCATGATTTGTTACCTGTTACTGCCCTGCGGTGAAACCCGCAAGGTCTGAAAGCGGCAAACGCCCGGCCTGACAAAAGCCAGACCGGGCGTTGCGTTTAGAGTCCTGACGCCGTGCCGCGCACTTGCATGCGGCGGCCCGACGTGGCCCTTGAAGTGCGCGAGTCAGAGGCTGCGAGCAACCTGAACCTTCTCGAAGACTTCGATCTTGTCGCCGACTTTGACGTCGTTGTAGCTCTTCACGCCGATACCGCATTCCATGCCGGCACGTACTTCGGAAGCGTCATCCTTGAAGCGGCGCAGGGACTCCAGCTCGCCTTCGAAGATAACGATGTCTTCACGCAGTACACGGATCGGACGGTTACGGTGAACAGTACCCTCGATCACCATGCAGCCGGCGATGGCGCCGAACTTAGGCGAACGGAATACGTCACGGACTTCGGCCACACCGAGGATGTTCTCGCGAACGTCGCTGCCAAGCATACCGGTCAGGGCTTTCTTGACGTCTTCGATGATGTCGTAGATCACGTTGTAGTAACGCATGTCCAGACCTTCCTGCTCGACGATCTTCCGTGCGCCGGCATCGGCACGCACGTTGAAGCCGAACAGTACAGCGTTGGAAGCCAGTGCCAGGTTGGCATCGGATTCGGTGATACCACCGACGCCGCCACCGACCACGCGCACTTGCACTTCGTCGTTGCCCAGGCCGTTCAGAGCGCCCTGCAAGGCTTCCAGCGAACCACGGACGTCGGATTTGAGGACGATGTTAAGCGTCTTCTTCTCTTCCTGACCCATGCTTTCGAAGATGTTTTCCAGCTTGCCGGCGTGAGCGCGAGCCAGCTTGACTTCGCGGAACTTGCCTTGACGGAACAGAGCCACTTCACGGGCTTTCTTCTCGTCGGCAACCACGCTCATCTCGTCGCCAGCGTCAGGCGTACCGTCCAGGCCGAGGATCTCGACCGGAATGGCCGGGCCCGCTTCCTTGATCGGCTTGCCGTTCTCGTCGAGCATGGCGCGCACGCGGCCATAGTTCGAGCCGACCAGCACCATGTCGCCTTGACGCAGCGTACCGTCCTGAACCAGAACAGTCGCCACCGGGCCACGGCCCTTGTCGAGACGCGATTCAACCACGACACCACGGCCAGGAGCCGAAGGCGTGGCGGTCAGTTCGAGAACTTCAGCCTGCAGCAATACAGCTTCGAGCAGTTCGTCGACGCCGGTACCCATCTTCGCGGAGACCGGGACGAATGGAGTGTCGCCACCCCAGTCTTCAGAGGTCACGCCGTGGGCCGACAGTTCGCTACGGATGCGATCGAGGTCGGCACCCGGCTTGTCGATCTTGTTCACCGCAACCACCAGCGGAACGCCGGCAGCAACAGCGTGCTGAACGGCTTCGATGGTTTGTGGCATGACGCCGTCGTCCGCCGCAACTACCAGGATCACGATGTCGGTCGCCTTGGCACCACGGGCACGCATGGCGGTAAACGCGGCGTGACCCGGGGTGTCGAGGAAGGTGACCATGCCGCGTTCGGTTTCAACGTGGTATGCACCAATGTGCTGGGTGATACCGCCGGCTTCGCCAGCAGCTACCTTGGCACGACGGATGTAGTCGAGCAGCGAGGTCTTACCGTGGTCAACGTGACCCATTACGGTCACAACCGGCGCACGAGGAACCGCTTCACCTTCGAACTTCAAGGACTCGGCCAGGGAATCTTCCAGGGCGGTGTCGCTGACCAGGGTCACTTTGTGGCCCAGTTCTTCGGCTACCAGTTGAGCAGTTTCCTGATCAAGCACCTGGTTGATGGTCGCTGGAGTACCCAGTTTGAACATGAACTTGATGATTTCGGCAGCCTTGACCGACATCTGCTGGGCGAGATCGCCAACAGTGATGGTTTCGCCGATCTTCACTTCACGCACGACAGGGCCGGTCGGGCTCTGGAAACCGTGGGCGTTGCGTTTCTTCAGCTTGGCCTTGCCGCGACCGCCGCGACGGAATCCATCGCTTTCTTCGTCGGTCGTGCGTGGCGCCACACGTGGTGCCGGAGCCTTTTCCTTGACCGATGCGCGATGCGGAGCGTTTTTGCGCTCGCCATCACCACCACGACGGTTGTTGTCGTCGGCACGTGGCTTGTCCGGGCGGCGCTGCTCGTCACGCTTGCGAGTGTCGGCAGCTGGGGCAGCAGCCACAACCGGCGCGGCTTCGCGCACTGGTTCGGCCACTGGCGCAGGTGCAGCGACGGCTTCGGCAGGAGCGGACGGCGCGGCAGGCTGGCGACGCGCTTCTTCTTCGGCGCGCACGCGGGCTTCTTCTTCAGCCTTCTGACGGGCAGCATTTTCTACTGCGCGACGTTCATCCAGTTCACGCTTGCGCTCGGCTTCGATTTCTTCCGGGCTACGCTGTACGAAAACTTTCTTCTTGCGGACTTCAACGCTGATGCTTTTGCTGCCAGCCACACGCAGGGTGCTGGTGGTTTTACGCTGCAGCGTGATCTTGCGTGGTTCTTCCACTTTCGCCTTGTGGCTGCTTTTCAAGTGGGTCAGCAGGGATTGCTTCTCACTGTCAGTCACATTTTCTTCGGCGGCGGTGTGCGGCAGACCTGCCTCACGCATCTGCTGCAACAGGCGCTCTACCGGTGTTTTGACCTCATCGGCCAGTTGTTTCACCGTGACTTGCGTCATGCACTTCTCTCCTCAGGCCGCGCCTAATTACTCGAACCAGTGGGCTCGGGCGGCCATGATCAACTTGCCGGCACGATCATCGTCAATGCCGTCGATGTCGAGCAGGTCGTCAATAGACTGCTCGGCCAGGTCTTCGCGGGTAATTACGCCGCGCACCGCCAGTTCCATCGCCAAATCCTTGTCCATACCCTCAAGCGAGAGCAGGTCTTCGGCCGGATGGGCGTCTGCCAGCTTTTCCTCAGTAGCGATGGCTTTGGTCAACAAGCGATCCTTGGCACGAGCGCGAAGCTCGTTGACGATGTCTTCGTCAAAGCCGTCGATGTTGAGCATTTCTTCCAACGGTACGTAGGCAATCTCTTCCAGGCTGGTGAAGCCTTCGTCTACCAGCACCTGAGCCAGTTCTTCGTCGACTTCCAGCTCGTCGATGAAGTTGCGCAGGATGTCGCCGGTTTCCGCTTGCTGCTTAGCCTGGATGTCCGATTCGGTCATCACGTTCAGGGTCCAGCCAGTCAGCTGGCTCGCCAGACGCACGTTCTGACCACCACGACCGATGGCCTGAGCCAGATTGTCTGCGCCAACGGCGATGTCCATGGCATGGGCATCTTCGTCAACGATGATGGCCGCCACTTCTGCCGGCGACATGGCATTGATCACGAACTGAGCCGGATTATCGTCCCAAAGGACGATGTCGACACGCTCGCCACCCAACTCGCCCGACACGGCCTGGACGCGCGAACCGCGCATACCGATGCACGCGCCTTGCGGGTCGATGCGTTTGTCCTTGGAACGGACAGCGATCTTGGCACGCGAACCCGGATCACGGGATGCGGCCATGACTTCGATCAGACCTTCAGCAATTTCCGGCACTTCGATACGGAACAGCTCGATCAGCATTTCCGGCGCGGTACGCGACAGGATCAGCTGAGGACCGCGGTTCTCGGTGCGGATTTCCTTGAGCAGCGCACGCAGACGCACGCCAACACGGAAGGTTTCGCGAGAAATGATGTCTTCACGGGCCAGCAACGCTTCAGCGTTATTACCCAAGTCGACGATCACGTTGTCGCGGGTCACTTTCTTCACGGTGCCGGAGATGATTTCTCCGAGGCGCTCGCGATAAGCGTCAACCACTTGAGCGCGTTCGGCTTCGCGCACTTTCTGCACGATGACCTGCTTGGCGGTCTGCGCAGCGATGCGGCCGAACTCGATGGACTCGATCTTTTCTTCAACGACGTCGCCAACCTTGGCGCCAGGGTGCGTTTCAGCAACCTTGCTCGGCCAGGTTTCGATGGCCGGATCATCGAGATCATTCTCTTCGACGACCGTCCAGCGACGGAATGTTTCGTAGGAACCGGTGTGGCGGTTGATTTCCACACGCAGATCAACTTCGTCTTCAAAACGCTTTTTGGTAGCAGTGGCCAGAGCCAGCTCCAGCGCTTCAAAAATTACGCTTGCCGGTACACCCTTTTCATTGGATACCGACTCAACAACCAGCAGTACTTCTTTGCTCATCGTACGCCTCGCCTTTCGCAAGCCATTGGATCCGCGGGATCCGCGTCTCAGTCAAAACTGGGAATAATGTTGGCCTTGTCGATCATATCGATCGGCAACAGGAACTCATGGTTTTCCACCTGCACCACGACGTCCTGCTCTTCTACACCGCGCAGAAGGCCCTGAAAGTTGCGTCGACCTTCAAAAGGCGAGCGCAGCTTGATCTTCACTTGTTCACCGACATATTTGGCAAACTGCTCAAGAGTGAACAGTGGGCGTTCCATGCCTGGCGAGGAAACTTCAAGGGTGTATTCAACGGAAATCGGATCTTCAACATCCAGCACACCGCTGATCTGACGGCTGACGATGGCGCAATCGTCCACCAGTACGCCGCCTTCCTTATCGATATAAACGCGCAACATTGAGTGGCGACCTTGAGCCGAAAACTCAATACCCCAGCATTCATAGCCTAGGGCCACGACCACCGGGGCCAACAAGGCCTGCAACTCTTCTAGCTTGCTCGACACCTGAACCCCCTCGTGCATGTATGTGCATGCTATGCAAAATAAAAAAATGGGCGAAACGCCCATCCTTGAAACGCCGTCGAACAGCGGCGTTGAAAGTGTCCAGCTAACAAAAAGCCCCTTAAAAGGGGCTCCTTAAACTGGTTGCGGGGGCCGGATTTGAACCGACGACCTTCGGGTTATGAGCCCGACGAGCTACCAGACTGCTCCACCCCGCGACAAAGCTGGGGCGGAAGTATACGACCGATCCCTTATAGGGTCAATGTAACCTTCCACCTGCAAGAAAGCCCGCAACAGCGGGCTCTCCTGACTAATTGGTACCGAGAAGGGGACTCGAACCCCTACACCCTATGGGCACAACCACCTCAAGGTTGCGTGTCTACCAATTCCACCACCTCGGCAATACTACGTTTGAAACCCTTCTTACTTCTGCTCTTGAGCTGGAGGTACGTCAGTCGCTGGAGTAGCCGACTTTTGCTCTTGAAGCACCGGGACATCATCAGAAGCCGGTTGTTGCTTTGGAACTTCCAACACTGCCGGGTTTGGCAAACCTGCTTGAGTCAGCTGATGAGCCTTCTCTTTAGCAAAGTATCCTAACCCCAAGCTGGTTATGAAGAAACCGGCGGCAAGTATAGCAGTAAACTTACTAAGAAAGGTAGAGGAACCTTGGCTTCCGAACACAGTATTTGAAGCACCTGCTCCGAAAGACGCGCCAGCGTCCGCACCTTTACCCTGCTGCAGCAAAACCAGAGCAACTACGCCCAATGCACCCAGCAGATGAAAAACGACTACGACTGTTTCCAGCATTTTTTCAGTTTCCCGCGGCGCGACAAATCGCACCGAACTCATCTGCATTCAGGGAAGCCCCACCAATGAGCCCCCCATCGATATCCGGCATGCCGAACAGTTCGACCGCATTGGCCGCCTTCACGCTGCCGCCGTATAGAAGTCGCACACCTCGTGCCACTTCAGAATTCTCTGCCGCCAACTGCTCACGAATGGCCTTATGCACATCCTGAGCCTGCTGCGGCGTTGCAGTCAGCCCGGTACCAATCGCCCAGACCGGCTCGTAAGCGATCACTGCATTGGCAAAAGCACCGACACCCAGCTCCTCGATGATACTGCCCAGCTGACGCCCGACAACCTCAAGAGTCTTTCCGGCTTCGCGCTGCTCCAGGGTCTCCCCTACACACAACACCGGAATCAAGCCACATGCCTGCGCCGCTGCAAACTTGCGATTCAGCATTCCGTCTCGCTCGCCCATGATCTGGCGACGCTCGGAGTGCCCGACAAGCACCAGGGAACAGCCTGCATCCACCAACTGACTCGGCGCAATCTCGCCCGTCAAGGCACCTTGCATGGATTCCACCGCAGAATTCTGCGCACCAACCGAAATCGATTTACCTTTCAAGCCATCAATCACTTGATTGATATACAAGCAAGGCGGGAATACCGCGACATCAACACCGCTTGGCAAGGCCAGATGACGAAGGCCGTTGATCAGCTCAGCGACGCTGGCGCGGGTACCGTGCATCTTCCAGTTACCAGCTACCATAGGGCGACGCATGCTGTACCTCGTCGGTCAAAGTGGGCGCAGATGTTACCCAACACAATCATGGCTGGCAAGCCGAATCAGGCAGAAACTTCAGTTACCAGTTTTGCCAGTTCCTCGGCATAGCCACGAACCTGGGATTCGTCCTCGCCTTCGACCATCACACGCACCAGAGGCTCTGTTCCGGACTTGCGCAAAAGCACGCGACCACGACCCGCCATCGCCTGGGTTACGCGAGCGCTCGCTTCCTTGACAGCCGGGTGCTCCAGCGGGCTTTCCCCCCCACCGAAACGCACGTTGATCAGCACCTGCGGACACTTGCGCAACGCCTGGCGAGTTTGAGCAAGCCCTTCGTTACGCGTCTTCAGCGCCATCAGCACCTGCAAAGCAGCAATGATCGCATCACCCGTGGTGGTGTGATTGAAACACACGACATGCCCCGAGTTCTCGCCACCCACCAGCCAGTTACGCTCCAGCAGTTCGGCGATCACATAGCGGTCGCCGACATTGGCGCGTACGAAAGGAATACCCAGATCTGCGAGCGCGAGCTCCAGCCCGAGGTTACTCATCAAGGTACCCACCACACCGCCCTGCAACTTGCCGCGCTCATGCAGATCACGCGCAATGATGTACAGCAGCTCGTCACCATCGACAATCGCACCGGTGTGATCGACCATCAACACCCGGTCGCCATCGCCATCGAAGGCGATACCCAGATCCGCATGTTCGGACAACACCGCCGCCTGCAATTGCCCCATGTGCGTGGAGCCACAGTTGTCATTGATGTTCAGACCGTTAGGCTGAGCCGACAGAACAACGACCTCGGCACCCAGCTCACGAAAAACACTCGGCGCTACCTTATAAGTGGCACCGTGTGCGCAGTCGATGACGATCCTCAGGCCGGAGAAACTGGTGCCAGTCGGCACGGAGCTCTTGCAGAACTCGATATAGCGGCCTGACGCATCATTGATGCGCGACACCTTGCCGATCTTGCTCGACTCGACAACGGTCATTGGCGTATCAAGCAATTCCTCTATCATCAGCTCCAGCTCATCGGGCAACTTGGTGCCTTTACCAGAGAAGAACTTGATGCCGTTATCGTCATGGGGATTGTGCGATGCACTGATCACGATTCCGGCTTCGGCCTGGAATGTACGCGACAGGTAGGCAATGGCCGGAGTCGGCATAGGGCCGAGCAGCATTACATCGGCACCTGCAGATGTAAGGCCAGCCTCGAGTGCCGATTCAAACATGTAGCCGGAAATCCGCGTGTCCTTGCCGACCAGCACCTTGCAGGCGCCCATCTTGCGAAAGGCCATGCCGGCAGCCCAGCCGAGCTTGAGCATGAAGTCCGGCGTGATCGGGTATTCCCCGACACGACCACGAATGCCGTCAGTACCAAAGTATTTCTTGCTCATAAGTGCTCCATCATTCTTATTCGGCTGATTCCACGGCTGCGAGCATTCGCACCACGTCCACCGTTTCCGCCACATCATGGACGCGCAATATACGCGCACCTTTCACCGATGCCAGGGCAGCCAATGCCAGACCACCGTAAAGACGCTCACCTACAGGGCGATTCAACGCATGACCGATCATGCTTTTGCGCGAAACGCCCACTAACAGTGGCCGCCCCAGCGCATGCAGGGCTTCCATATGCTTGAACAAGCTTAGATTGTGCTGCAGGGTTTTGGCGAAGCCGAAGCCCGGATCGAGAACGATCCGCTCGGCCGGAATGCCTGCCACCTCACACCGAGCCATGCGTTCAGCAAGAAACTCACCCACTTCCCGGGTGACATCCTGGTAACGCGGATCATCCTGCATGTCGCCAGGCTCGCCGAGCATGTGCATCAGGCACACGGGCAATCCCGTGGCCGCTGCCGCATCAAGCGCGCCATCCCGCCGTAGCGAACGAACGTCGTTGATCAAGCCAGCACCCAAACGCGCTGTTTCGCGCATGACCGCCGGAGTGGACGTATCGACCGATATGACCACATCCAGTTCGCGATTGATCAGCTCGACGACGGGAGCGACACGTTCCAGCTCCTCCAACGGAGAAACCGCCCGCGCGCCCGGACGGGTCGACTCCCCGCCCACATCGATCAGCGTCGCACCCGCTGCAACCATGGCTTCTGCATGACGCAAGGCAGCATCGTGCTGGCTGTATCGGCCACCGTCGGAAAAGGAATCGGGAGTTACGTTGAGAATGCCCATGACGTGCGTCCGGGCCAAATCAAGAACCCGGTTGCCGCAAGGCAACCGGGTCAGGGACTGTACAGAAGTCATTTCAAACCTTAAACGTCGGCAGCCGGGCCGCCAATCGGTGTTTCCGGACGCTCGCCCTGAATGACAGGCGGCGTGCCAGTACCGGTACCACCCGACCAGTCGCGAGGCTCGCGCGGTGTACGACCGGCCATGATGTCGTCGATCTGCTCGGCATCGATCGTCTCGTACTTCATCAGGGCATCCGCCATGGCATCGAGCTTGTCGCGGTTGTCCGTGAGTATCTGTTTGGCGGTGCCGTAGCACTGATCGATGATGCTGCGCACTTCGGAGTCGATCAGCTTGGCTGTCTCACCTGAGAAGCTGGCATTCTGACCGCCACCGCCGCGACCGAGGAATACTTCACCCTCTTCTTCGGCGTACATCAACGGACCCAGTTTTTCCGACAGACCCCACTTGGTCACCATGTTCCGCGCAATCTGACTCGCACGCATGATGTCGTTGGAAGCACCCGTGGTTACACCGTCAAAGCCCAAAGTCATCTCTTCGGCAATACGGCCGCCGTACAGCGAGCAGATCTGACTGATCAGCGCACGCTTGGACAGGCTGTAGCGATCCTCTTCCGGCAGGAACATGGTCACACCCAACGCACGACCGCGCGGGATGATCGACACCTTGTAGACCGGATCATGCTCGGGCACGACGCGGCCAACAATGGCGTGGCCTGCTTCGTGATAAGCGGTGTTCTGCTTTTCCTTCTCGGACATGACCATGGATTTGCGCTCGGCGCCCATCATGATCTTGTCTTTGGCCAGTTCGAACTCCTTCATTTCGACGATGCGCTTGCCGGCACGGGCAGCAAACAAAGAAGCCTCGTTGACCAGGTTCGCCAGATCGGCACCGGAGAAACCCGGCGTGCCACGTGCGATAACGGCCGGAGCGACATCGTCACCCATTGGCACTTTACGCATGTGAACCTTGAGGATCTGCTCGCGACCACGGATGTCCGGCAAGCCGACCACCACCTGACGGTCGAAACGACCCGGACGCAGCAAAGCAGGGTCCAGCACGTCAGGACGGTTGGTCGCTGCAATGACGATGATGCCGTCATTCATTTCGAAACCGTCCATCTCGACCAGCAACTGGTTGAGAGTCTGTTCGCGCTCGTCGTGACCGCCCCCCATGCCGGCGCCACGATGGCGACCAACGGCGTCGATCTCGTCAATGAAGATGATGCATGGAGCGTGCTTCTTGGCCTGTTCGAACATGTCACGAACGCGGCTCGCACCGACACCGACGAACATTTCGACGAAGTCGGAACCGGAAATGGTGAAGAACGGCACCTTGGCTTCGCCGGCAATCGCCTTGGCCAGCAAGGTTTTACCGGTACCCGGAGGGCCAACCATCAGCACGCCGCGAGGAATGCGGCCGCCCAGGCGCTGGAACTTGCCCGGATCACGGAGGAACTCGACCAGCTCACCCACTTCTTCCTTCGCTTCGTCGCAACCGGCAACGTCAGCCAGGGTGGTTTTCACCTGATCTTCGGACAGCAGACGCGCCTTGCTCTTGCCAAAGCTCATCGGCCCGCCCTTGCCACCCGCACCGCCCTGCATCTGGCGCATGAAGAACATGAACACCGCGATGATCACCAGGATCGGGAAGCTGGCTACCAGAAGCTGGGTCCAGATGCTTTGCTGTTCAGGCTGCTTGCCTTCTACTACAACGTGGTTGTCGACCAGGTCGCCAATCAAGCCATTGTCCTGAATTGCCGGACGAATGGTCTTGAAGCTGTCGCCATCGTTGCGCTTGCCGGTAATCACATAGCCGTCGACGGCCACGCGCTCGACCTTGCCATCCTTGACCTGCTGGATGAAGTCGGAATAGTTGAGGGTCTGCGGCTCGTTAGGGCTGGAGAAGTTGTTCATCACCGTCACCAGGACAGCCGCGATGATCAACCACAGGATCAGATTCTTTGCCATATCGTTCAATTAACTACCCTCTGAAGCAAGCTCCGCTACTGGCGCGCGCTTCGCATGATATTCACCGGCCTAACTTACTACATTACCTACAGCTCTGGCAGGCGCCGTCTGTAACCCTTTGTGAAACACTTTCTACACAATATTCGCTTATGCGCGCGGGGCGAAATATGAAAAACCTATCGCCCCGCCAAAAAACCTCGTTTTACTCGCTACGACCGCGGTAGCCCCAAGCCAGCATGTACTGCTCGCGAGAGCTGCCACGAGAGGAGTCCGGCTTGATCATCTGGATCTTGTCGAACTTCTTACGAGCATCCTTCAGGTAAGTATCGAACCCTTCGCCCTGAAAAATCTTGATCACGAAATTGCCACCCGGCTTGAGTATCCGTTCCGCCAGATCAAGCGCCAGCTCGCAAAGGAACATGGCTTTTGGCATGTCCACTTCAGGCGTACCACTCATATTGGGGGCCATATCGGAAATCACAAGGTCCACCTGCGAATTACCCACAGCCTCAAGGATCTGAGCGAGCACTGCATCCTCGGTGAAGTCACCCTGGATGAAAGTCACGTCCGGGATGCTGTCCATTTCCAGGATGTCCGAGGCGATCAGTCGCCCCTGACCACCGATCAGCCGGCTGGTGACCTGCGACCAGCCGCCAGGCGCCGCGCCCAGGTCGACGACGTTCATGCCCGGACGGATCAGTTTGTATTTCTCCTGGATCTCCAGAAGCTTGTAACTCGCACGCGAGCGGTAGCCATCCTTCTGCGCTTGCTTCACATAGGGATCATTGACATGTCTTTTCAGCCAACCAAGGCTTGTCTTGGAACGCGCCATTGGGCACCTCGTTGATTAGGGTCGTGATTAATTGGGCGGATCCACGAGCCCTCGGGTAAAATGGCCGCCATTTTACAGAATCCAGACGAAAGGGTCAGATTATGCCGCTCACTCCAGAGCAGAAGAAACAATACAAATCCATTGGTCACCACCTGAAACCGGTTCTGACTGTGGCTGACAACGGTTTGACTGAGGGTGTTTTAGCCGAGCTCGAACGCGCATTGGCAGATCACGAGCTGATCAAGATCAAGCTCAACATCCTCGATCGCGAGGCGCGCCTGGCGTCCGTTGCAGAGCTGTGCAAGGTCGGCAAGGCCGATCTGGTTCAAGTCATCGGCAAGATGGCACTGATTTACCGCAAGAACTTCAGCGTCAACAAGCAGCTGTCGAACGTCCATCGCTTCAAGTGATGGCAAGGGTCATGGGTGTGCTTCGCGCACCCTGCCACTCCATCCCGGCACCGGCTGCAATACCAGCACCAGCCCGGAAAAACCCAACACAAGAAAGCTGAACACCTGCCAGCGCTGCGCATCCGGCCAGCCGACACGCACTGCGACAAACATCGCACACGCATACAACCCCATCAGCAACACCTGCCCGCGAAAATCCCGCCATAGACTGGCAAGGCCCTCGGCCTGTACCAGCACCAAAGCCTGAAATATCACGCACGCGACGGCAAACCCCACCACCGCCACTTCAAACGTACTTGCAACTTCATCGATCAGCAGCGGTGCCAGGCCGATTTGACCCAGCACCGGTCGCAGACCGAGATGTACCAGCCACAGGCCACCGACCCACAACATCTGGGCCAGTTGCCAGAGCATTGCGCCCGCATGCAGCAGGCGGCCACCCTCAGATATGACGGACTTCGACAATCTCGTACTCGATATCGCCACCTGGCGTTTTCACGACGACCGTATCGCCCTCTTCCTTGGCAATCAAGGCGCGAGCGATCGGCGAGCCGACGGAAATCTTGCCGAGTTTGATGTCCGCCTCATCCTCACCCACGATCTGGTAAGTCACGCTTTCATCAGTCTCGACGTTGGCGATTTCGACGGTAGTGCCGAAAATCACTTTGCCGGTGTGCGGAATGGTCGTCACGTCAATGATCACCGCGTTCTGCAGGCGACCTTCGATGTCACGGATCCGCGCCTCGACCATGCCTTGCTGTTCGCGCGCAGCATGGTATTCAGCGTTTTCTTTCAAATCACCCAACTCGCGGGCCGTACCGATGTCCTGACTGAGCTTCGGACGAACGACCTTGGTCAGGTGAGCATGCTCTTCTTCCAGGGCCTTGGAGCCCTGGACGGTCATTGGGTATTTATTCATGCCTTCAATCCTGCGTGTAGATCCTGCAAGCGGCGTACGGTCTTCTCGGGACCGAACTTCAGCGCTTCACAGATAGCTTCGCCAGCAGCAATGGTGGTGGTGCAGTAAATCTTGTGCTGCAAGGCGTTACGGCGAATGGAATAGGAATCGGCGATCGACTGGCGACCTTCGGTGGTGTTGATGATCAAAGTGACTTCGTCATTCTTGATCATGTCGACCACGTGCGGACGCCCCTCGGTCACCTTGTTCACGCGACGCACTTTCAGACCTGCGGCTTCGATCAGCTTGGCAGTGCCGGCAGTGGCGACGACTTCGAAGCCCAAGTTGATCAGATCACGGGCCACGCCTGCAACCAGTGGTTTGTCATCATCGCGCACGCTGATGAATGCGGTACCGCCGGTCGGCAGCACTTCGCTGGCGCCCATCTGGGCTTTGGCGAAGGCTTCGCCGAAGGTGTCGCCGACGCCCATCACTTCACCAGTGGACTTCATCTCTGGGCCGAGGATCGGGTCAACGCCAGGGAATTTGGCGAACGGGAACACCGCCTCTTTCACACTGTAAAAGTTCGGGATGATTTCTTTGGTGAAGCCGATTTCCTTCAGGGTTTTACCGGCCATCACGCGAGCCGCGACCATTGCCAGGGAAATACCGATGCACTTCGACACGAACGGTACGGTACGGGAAGCACGCGGGTTGACTTCGATGACGTAGATGTCTTCGCCTTGCAGCGCCAACTGAACGTTCATCAGGCCGACCACGCCCAGCTCCAGGGCCATTTTCTTGACCTGTTCGCGCATCTCGTCCTGGATGCGTGCCGGCAGCGAGTACGGCGGCAGCGAGCACGCGGAGTCACCGGAGTGAACGCCCGCCTGTTCGATGTGCTGCATGATCGCGCCGATCACTACGTCCTTGCCGTCGCAGACCGCATCCACGTCCATCTCGATGGCGCAGTTGAGGAAGTGGTCGAGCAGCACCGGACTGTCGTTCGACACTTGCACCGCGTCACGCAGGTAACGCTTGAGTTCTTCTTCCTTGTAGACGATTTCCATCGCCCGGCCGCCCAGTACGTAGGACGGACGCACCACCAGCGGGTAACCGATTTTCGCGGCAGCGCGAACGGCTTCGTCTTCGCTGCGCACGGTAGCGTTTGGCGGCTGACGCAGGTTCAGACGCTCGACCATTTGCTGGAAGCGCTCACGGTCTTCGGCACGGTCGATGGCGTCAGGGCTGGTGCCGATGATCGGCACGCCGGCTGCTTCCAGGGCGCGAGCCAGTTTCAGAGGCGTCTGGCCGCCGTACTGGACGATCACGCCCTTCGGCTTCTCGACGCGGCAGATTTCCAGCACGTCTTCCAGGGTCACCGGTTCGAAGTACAGACGGTCGGAAGTGTCGTAGTCAGTGGAAACGGTTTCCGGGTTGCAGTTGACCATGATGGTCTCGTAGCCGTCATCGCGCAGCGCCAGTGCCGCGTGAACGCAGCAGTAGTCGAACTCGATGCCCTGACCGATACGGTTCGGGCCACCGCCGAGGATGATGATCTTGTCGCGACCGGACGGCGCGGCTTCGCACTCTTCCTCGTAGGTCGAGTACAGGTAGGCGGTGTCGGTGGCGAACTCGGCCGCGCAGGTGTCGACTCGCTTGTAGACCGGGAACACTTCCAGCTTGTGGCGGTGAGTGCGCAGGTTCTTCTCGGTGACGCCCAGCAGCTTGGCCAGACGCTGGTCGGAGAAACCTTTGCGCTTGAGCTTGTACATCAGATCGCGGTCGATAGCGGACAGACCGAGGGTCTTGACCTTCTCTTCATCCTTGACCAGATCTTCGATCTGCACCAGGAACCACGGATCGATCATGTTCATGCCGAAGATTTCTTCGACGGTCATGCCGGCGCGGAAAGCGTCCGCCACGTACCAGATACGCTCGGCGCCCGGCACAGTCAGTTCGCGCTTGAGCACGCTCATGCTTTCCGGGTTGCTCAGGTCGACTTTCTCGTCCAGACCGCAAACACCCACTTCCAGACCGCGCAGAGCTTTCTGCAGGGATTCCTGGAAGGTACGGCCGATGGCCATGACTTCACCGACCGACTTCATCTGAGTGGTCAGGCGCGCATCAGCGTTGGCGAACTTCTCGAAAGCGAAGCGCGGCAGCTTGGTCACGACGTAGTCGATGGACGGCTCGAAGGACGCCGGGGTACGACCGCCAGTGATGTCGTTCTGCAGTTCGTCGAGGGTGTAACCGACCGCCAGCTTGGCCGCGATCTTGGCGATCGGGAAACCGGTGGCTTTCGAGGCCAGAGCCGACGAGCGGGATACACGCGGGTTCATCTCGATCACGACCATGCGGCCGGTGTCCGGGCAGATACCGAACTGAACGTTGGAACCGCCGGTCTCGACGCCGATCTCGCGCAGCACCGCCAGCGAGGCGTTACGCAGGATCTGGTATTCCTTGTCGGTCAGGGTCTGGGCCGGGGCAACGGTGATCGAGTCACCGGTGTGCACGCCCATCGGGTCGAAGTTCTCGATCGAGCAGACGATGATGCAGTTGTCCTTTTTGTCGCGGACAACTTCCATTTCATATTCTTTCCAGCCGATCAGCGATTCGTCGATCAGCAGTTCCTTGGTTGGCGACAGGTCCAGACCACGGGCGCAGATTTCTTCGAACTCTTCACGGTTGTAAGCGATACCGCCACCGGTGCCGCCCATGGTGAAGGACGGACGGATGATGCACGGGAAGCCCAGGCGCTCGAGCACCGCGTTGGCTTCTTCCATGCTGTGGGCGATACCGGAACGCGGGCATTCCAGGCCGATGGCTTTCATCGCCTTGTCGAAACGCGAACGGTCTTCAGCCTTGTCGATGGTGTCGGCGTTGGCACCGATCATCTCTACGCCGAACTTCTCCAGAACGCCTTCGCGCTCCAGGTCCAGGGCGCAGTTCAGAGCAGTCTGGCCGCCCATGGTTGGCAGCACGGCATCCGGACGCTCTTTTTCGATGATTTTGGCAACGGTCTGCCACTTGATCGGCTCGATGTAGGTCGCGTCGGCCATGTCCGGGTCGGTCATGATGGTGGCCGGGTTGGAGTTCACCAGGATGACGCGGTAACCCTCTTCGCGCAGGGCTTTACAGGCCTGGGCGCCGGAGTAGTCGAATTCGCAGGCCTGGCCGATAACGATCGGGCCAGCGCCGAGAATCAGGATGCTTTTAATGTCTGTACGTTTTGGCATGGGTTTGTCACTCAAATCCGCAGGTCAGTCGGCAAGCCGTCTTGATCGATTTCTGAAGTCCCGAGGGGGCCGCCGGTTCCGGGGCCGCCCTCAAGGGCTTCTCGCTACAGTCTCAAGGCGAGCGCTTAGCGTCGCTTGGCCATCTCGTTGATGAAGCGGTCAAACAGAGGGGCCACATCGTTCGGGCCCGGGCTCGCCTCAGGGTGACCCTGGAAGCTGAACGCGCTCTTGTCGGTGCGCTCGATGCCTTGCAGGGTGCCGTCGAACAGCGATTTATGGATCGCGCGGACGTTGGCTGGCAGGGTTTCTTCGTCAACCGCGAAACCGTGGTTCTGGCTGGTGATCATCACGACGCCAGTGTCCAGATCCTGCACCGGGTGGTTGGCACCGTGGTGGCCGTGGCCCATTTTCAGGGTCTTGGCGCCGGAGGCCAGAGCCAGCAGCTGGTGACCGAGGCAGATGCCGAAGACTGGAATTTCGGTTTCCAGCACTTCCTTGATCGCTTGGATCGCGTAGTCGCAAGGCTCCGGATCACCAGGACCGTTGGACAGGAACACGCCGTCCGGCTTCAAGGCCAGCACGTCGGCCGCCGGGGTCTGTGCCGGAACGACAGTGACGCGGCAGCCGCGCTCGACCAACATGCGCAGGATGTTGACCTTGACGCCGTAGTCGTAGGCAACCACGTGGTAAGGCAGCTCGGAGGCTTCGATGGTCGCGTGGCTGTCGGTTTTCAGATCCCAGACAGTGGAGCGCCATTCGTATTGGGTCTTGGTGCTGACGACTTTCGCCAGATCCATGCCCTTCAGGCCCGGGAAGCCTTGCGCCGCGGCGATGGCCGCCTCTTCGGAGATGTTGTCGCCGGCCATGATGCAGCCGTTCTGTGCGCCTTTTTCACGCAGGATGCGGGTCAGGCGGCGGGTGTCGATACCGGCGATCGCCACAACATTGTTGGCTTTCAGGTAATCGGACAGGGACATCGTGTTACGCCAGTTGCTCGCTACCAGCGGCAGGTCACGAATGACCAGGCCAGCGGACCAGACGCGATCGGACTCGGCGTCTTCCGGCGTGGTGCCGGTGTTGCCGATGTGCGGGTAAGTCAGGGTAACGATCTGTTGGGCGTAGGAAGGATCGGTAAGGATTTCCTGATAGCCGGTCATTGCGGTGTTGAACACCACCTCACCAACGGTCTGACCGTCGGCTCCAATGGCTTCGCCGCGAAAAATGCTGCCATCAGCAAGGGCGAGTATGGCTGGCTTAGTCAAGAAGACCTCCCGTAAATAACGCATGAAAGGGCAATCGCAGGTTGTAAAAAAGCGGAGTGACGTATGGACACGTCACCCCGCTTCTTCACTGAATTATTCTGCGCGCTTTTAGTGGACACACTAAAGCTGTAGCTTACAGAAAAAGGGATTTTTGGTCTACCGCCAATGAGCCTGAAAGGCCGGAGAATGCGACAGGGCGTCGCCCGGCGGAGCAAAACCGGCACAAACAGGGCGTTTGCGCCGGCTTCAGAACATCTCAATGCAGGCCGAGCACGTCCTGCATGTCGTACAAACCAGGCTCGCGAGCATCCAGCCACAACGCCGCACGCACCGCGCCCTTGGCGAATGTCATGCGACTCGAAGCCTTGTGCGTGATCTCCAGCCGCTCGCCCTCGCAGGCAAACAACACCGTGTGATCGCCCACTACATCACCACCGCGAACAGTGGCAAAGCCGATAGTTTCACGCTCACGGGCACCAGTGTGGCCTTCACGACCATAGACCGCGACTTTCTGCAGATCACGATCCAGCGCATTGGCGATCACTTCACCCATGCGCAAGGCCGTACCCGACGGCGCATCAATCTTGTGCCGGTGATGGGCTTCGATGATTTCGATGTCCGCATCTTCCGCCAACACCCGTGCCGCCATGTCGAGCAGCTTCAGCGACAGGTTGACGCCGACACTGAAGTTGGCGGCGAACACGATCGGAATATCCTTGCCCGCCTCGGCCAGCAACTGCTTCTGCGCAGCGTCCAGCCCGGTCGTGCCGATCACCATCGCCTTGCCGGCCTTGCGGCAGAAGGCCAGGTTTTTCAGCATCACTTCCGGCAGGGTGAAGTCGATCAACACATCGAACTCTTCCGCCACTGATTCCAGATTCCCGGACAGCGGCACGCCGATTCGACCGAGCGAAGCCAGCTCACCGGCATCCACACCGATCAGCGTACTGCCAGGGCGGACAATCGCGGCCGTCAGACCGGTCAGTGGCGCGCGCTGCTGCACCGCCTCGACCAGAATCTTGCCCATGCGCCCGGCAGCGCCCATCACAGCTATACGTCGCATGCCGACTCCTTACAGATCGCCGAAGAAGCGTTTCACACCGTCGAACCAACCGGTGGTTTTCGGGGAGTGGCTGTTGTCGTCCGCCAGGGAGCTGCGGAACTCTTCCAGCAGTTCACGTTGACGACGGGTCAGATTGACCGGCGTCTCGACGGCCACGCGGCACATCAGGTCACCCGCACCACCGCCACGCACTGGCGCCACGCCTTTGCCGCGCACGCGGAACTGCTTGCCGGTCTGAGTCCCTTCCGGAATCTTCAGCTTGACGCGACCGTCGAGGGTCGGAATTTCCAGCTCGCCGCCCAGGGCCGCGTCGACGAAGCTGATCGGCACTTCGCAGAACAGATGCTTGCCGTCACGCTGGAAGATGTCGTGTTCGCGGACATTGATCACCACGTACAGGTCGCCGGTCGGGCCACCCTGAGTGCCCGCCTCGCCTTCACCGGACAGACGAATGCGGTCACCGGTGTCGACACCGGCCGGCACTTTGACGGAAAGGGTTTTGTATTCTTCGACGCGACCGTCGCCGTGGCATGAGTCGCACGGATCGGAAATGATCTTGCCCTGACCATGGCAACGTGGGCAGGTCTGCTGCACCGAGAAGAAGCCTTGCTGCATGCGTACCTGACCGATGCCGCCGCACGTCGGGCACGTCGATGGCGACGAGCCTTTCTTGGCACCCGATCCATCACATGGTTTGCAATTGACCAGTGTCGGAACGCGGATATTCACGGTCGTACCGCGTACCGCTTCTTCCAGGTTCAGCTCCAGGGTGTAACGCAAATCGCTGCCGCGCTGGGCGCCGCCACGGGAACCGCCGCGACCGCCACCGAAGAAGTCACTGAAGACATCACCGAAGATGTCGGAGAAGTTCTGACCGCCGAAACCGGCACCCCCGCCGCCCATGCTCGGGTCGACGCCGGCATGACCGTACTGATCGTACGCTGCACGCTTGCTGGAATCGGACAGCACTTCGTAGGCTTCGTTGGCCTCCTTGAACAGATCTTCCGACGCCTTGTCACCGGGATTACGGTCCGGGTGGTGCTTCATCGCCAGACGGCGATAGGCCTTTTTCAGGTCTGCTTCGCTTGAGCCGCGCTCAACACCCAACACTTCGTAATAGTCACGCTTAGCCATAAGTTCTTCATACTCTTGAGGACGTTCGGCAAACCCCTCCTGAGCTTCGCCAAACTCGTTGAGCCCCAATACAGGCCCGGACCCAACTCACGTCAATTCAACGATCCTGGTCTTTGGTTCATGCGGTATTTGCGGCGCGAAAAGCAGGAGCATTCCCGGCCATACCGCCAACACACGAAGCTTGTCGCATGCTGTAAAAATTCGCGTATTCCAGATACGCCAACGCGGGAGCAAGCTCCCGCGCGGCGACATCCTACCAGTCACCGCCGCAAGGCAGTCAACCGGGCGACCAACAACTTACTTGTGGTCTTTGACTTCTTCGAACTCGGCATCAACAACATCGTCAGCCTTTTCAGCTTTCTCGTCGTGCGGTGCTGCGCCTTCAGCAGGCTGAGCCTGTTCGGCGTACATCTTCTGAGCAACCGGTGCAGAGACTTTCGACAGCTCTTCAACCTTGGCGTCAATGGCAGCCTTGTCGTCGCCTTTGACGGCAGCTTCCAGGGCAACCACAGCCGCTTCGATTGCAGTCTTCTCTTCTGCAGTCACTTTGTCGCCAGCGTCGGCGATCATCTTGCGAGTCGAGTGAACCAGTGCATCACCCTGGTTACGGGCAGCGGCCAGCTCTTCGAACTTGCGGTCTTCCTCGGCGTTCAGCTCGGCGTCGCGCACCATCTTCTGGATTTCTTCATCCGACAGACCAGAGTTGGCCTTGATGGTGATCTTCTGCTCTTTGCCAGTCGCCTTGTCCTTCGCACCTACGTGCAGGATGCCGTTGGCGTCGATGTCGAAGGTCACTTCGATCTGCGGCACACCACGTGGAGCAGGTGGAATATCGGCCAGGTCGAACTTGCCCAAGGACTTGTTCTGTGCGGCTTGCTTGCGCTCGCCTTGCAGGACGTGAATGGTCACGGCGCCCTGGTTGTCGTCGGCCGTCGAGAACACTTGCGATTTCTTGGTAGGAATCGTGGTGTTTTTCTCGATCAGCGCGGTCATCACGCCACCCATGGTTTCGATACCCAGGGTCAGCGGGCTGACGTCGAGCAGCAGAACGTCTTTCACGTCACCGGCCAGAACGGCGCCCTGGATCGCAGCACCCATGGCAACAGCTTCGTCCGGGTTCACGTCTTTACGTGCTTCTTTACCGAAGAAATCCGAAACAGCTTTCTGCACCATCGGCATACGGGTCTGACCGCCGACCAGGATCACGTCGTCAATCTTGCTGGCGTCGATGCCGGCGTCTTTCAGAGCAATGCGGCATGGCTCGATGGTACGAGTCACCAGATCTTCAACCAGCGATTCGAGCTTGGCACGGGAGATCTTCACATTCAGATGCTTCGGACCGGTCGCGTCTGCAGTAATGTACGGCAGGTTGACGTCGGTCGACTGCGAGGAAGACAGCTCGATCTTGGCTTTCTCAGCGGCTTCTTTCAGACGCTGCAGGGCCAGAGGATCGTTCTTCAGGTCCATGCCGGACTCTTTCTTGAACTCGTCGACGAGGTAGTCGATCAGGCGCATGTCGAAGTCTTCGCCACCCAGGAAGGTGTCGCCGTTGGTGGCCAGCACTTCGAACTGGTGCTCGCCGTCAACTTCAGCGATCTCGATCACGGAGACGTCGAAAGTACCACCACCGAGGTCGTAAACGATCACGGTGTGATCGCCCTTGGCCTTGTCCATACCGTAAGCCAGAGCAGCAGCGGTCGGTTCATTGATGATACGTTTTACGTCCAGACCGGCGATGCGGCCAGCATCTTTAGTTGCCTGACGCTGACTGTCGTTGAAGTACGCCGGAACGGTGATCACCGCTTCGGTCACAGCCTCACCGAGATAGTCTTCGGCGGTCTTCTTCATCTTTTTCAGGACTTCGGCGCTGATTTGCGGCGGAGCCATCTGCTTGCCGGAGGCCTCGACCCAAGCGTCACCATTGTTAGCCTTGACGATCTTGTAAGGCACCAGCTTGATGTCTTTCTGTACAACTTCTTCTTCGAAGCGGCGACCGATCAGACGCTTCACTGCGAAAAGGGTGTTGTGCGGGTTGGTCACAGCCTGACGCTTGGCCGACTGACCGACCAGGATTTCGCCATCGTTGGCGTAAGCGATGATCGACGGCGTGGTGCGCGCGCCTTCAGCGTTCTCAATAACTTTGGCTTTGCCGTTTTCCAGCACGGAGACGCAGGAGTTGGTAGTCCCCAGGTCGATACCGATAATTTTGCCCATGTTCACTCTCCCGAAACTTTGGATTTTTTTGCCGCAGCAGTGGTGGCTGACTGCGGTAATACTTAAACGCTTGACTTGTAAATGGGGGCCTTGCGGCTAATTTCAAGCCTTCTCGTCAATCGAAGGCGAAACTGGCGCCGGCGCCTTGCTGACCACGACCATCGCCGGACGCAGCAGGCGACCGTTGAGCTGGTAGCCCTTCTGGAACACCTTCAGAATGCTGTTCGGCTCCAGGTCAGCACTTTCCTGCATGGCCATCGCCTGATGCTCCACGGCATTGAACGGTTCGCCTTCCTGCGGGCTGACAGCGACAAGCTGATAGCGCGTGAGGGTGTCGTGAAACATTTTCAGGGTCAGCTCGATGCCTTCGCGCATCGGACGGATGCTTTCGTCATCCGGGCTCGACAGCTCGAGACCACGCTCCAGGCTGTCGACGATCGGCAGCAGATCGCCGGCGAATTTTTCCAGCGCAAACTTGTGCGCCTTTTCGACATCCTGCTCGGCACGGCGGCGGACGTTCTGCAGATCGGCAGCTACGCGCAGCGATTGATCCTGCGCGGCGGCCAATTGCTCTTCGAGCACTTGTACACGGGTCGCCAGGTCATCACCCGAGGCCTCGGGCGCCTGATTGGCTTCTGGATTTTGCGTATCTACTGTCTGTTCGTCAGCCATAGAATTCTCCTTTCAATATCGTCCGCGAGTTCGATTCGCGCTTCTGCCCCGATATATGGGGCCGCAAAATCAGGCTTCAAGGGCTGACAACGATTAACCCTACAAAAAAGTGCTGCATTGGCATTCCCGGGCGCGACAGGCATTTGATCGGATCATCCTCATCGATCCAAGCGAGGGCATTGTCAGCCCGAAACAAAACACTGTATAAATAACCAGACCTGAAGCCTGGGAGCGGCCTTTATGCTGGTGCACCTGTCCGTACACAACTACGCCATCGTTGAACATCTCGATCTCGAACTTGATCGCGGCATGAGCGTGATTACCGGGGAAACCGGCGCCGGCAAATCGATCATGCTCGACGCCCTGGGCCTGACGCTCGGTGATCGCGCCGACAGCGGCGTGGTTCGACCGGGCGCCGACAAGGCCGATATCCTGGCGACCTTCGACCTGGCCGATATCCCCGAGGCCAGCGCTTGGCTGGCGGAACGCGACCTGGAAATCGACGGCCCGTGCATCCTGCGCCGGGTCATCACGTCCGAAGGTCGGTCACGCGGCTATATAAATGGCACGCCCTGCCCGCTTGGCGATCTCAAGGCACTCGGCGAGCTGCTGATCGATATCCACAGCCAGCACGAACACCAATCCCTGCTCAAGACCGACACCCACCGGCGCCTGCTCGACGAGTACGCCGGGGCCACCGATCTGGCACGCCAGGTACACTTGGCCGCCCAGCGCTGGCGCCAGACTCGCCAGGAGCTGGAACGCCTTTCCAACTCCGGCGACGAACAGCGTGCACGCCATCAACTGCTCAGCTATCAACTCGAAGAACTGGAAAACCTCGGCCTCGGTGAAAACGAGCTGGAAGAGCTGGAGCAGGAACACAAGAACCTGACCAACGCCGAAACCCTGCTCGGCATCTGCCGACAAGTGGTCGAGCAATGCAGCGAAAGCGATTCCGGCAATGTGCTGAATGCCTTGACGGCCAGCCTCAACCGACTGTCGAGCGTGAACAGCTCGGTGGGTGCGCTGGGTGAAGCGAGCAGCCTGCTGACCAGTGCGCAAATCCAGGTCGAAGAGGCCGTCGGCGAGCTCAATCGTTTTCTCGACAACTTCGACGCTGATCCGGCGCGCCTGCAATATCTCGAGGAACGCCTGGACTCCATTTACACATTGGCACGCAAACACCGCATTCAGCCGACGGAAGTGGCAGAGATGCAGCAGAAGCTGCTCGACGAAATCGAAGCGCTGGACGCCAACGATGAATCCATCGAACGCCTCGCCGAAGAACTCGCTTCCTATGCCCGCCACTATCAGGAAAAGGCTCGGGAACTCAGTGAGCTGCGCCATCAGGCAGCCGGCAGCCTGGCAAGCGCGGTGGAACAGGAGATTCAGCGCCTGGGCATGCCCGGCGGGCGCTTCACCATCGAACTGCGCGCCAACAATAGCAGCGAGTTGCAACCCAATGGTCTGGAACAAGTCGAGCTGCTGGTGAGCGCCAACCCGGGTCAACCCTTGAAAGCCTTGGCCAAAGTGGCGTCCGGCGGTGAGTTGTCACGGATCAGCCTGGCCATCCAGGTGATTACAGCCCAGACCTCTCGCGTACCGACATTGGTATTCGACGAAGTGGACGTGGGGATTGGCGGTCCGACGGCGGAAATCGTCGGCCAATTGTTACGCCGCCTCGGGGATCGCGGACAGGTTCTGACGGTCACGCATTTGCCGCAAGTTGCGGCTCAGGGGCATCAGCACCTGTTCGTGCACAAGGTACGTGGCGAGCAGGCGACTCATACGGCCGTTTCGAAGCTGAGCAAGAATGACCGCATAGAAGAAGTCGCGCGGATGTTGGGCGGCATCGATCTGACCAAAGAGTCCTTGGCGCACGCGAAGAAGATGGTCGTAACCGCAAAGGTTTAAGAACCGCAGAAAGCACGAAGGCGACCCTCGGGTCGCCTTCGTTCGTTTCGCGAACCTGAAATTCGCGCGACATGCTTACTTTTTCTTGCGTACGTACAGGACGAGATTGTGATCAACCAACTCGTAATCGTGCTTCTCGACGATCGCCTTCTGAAGCTTTTCGATTTCTTCGTCGAAGAATTCGATGACTTCGCCCGACTCAACGTTAACCATATGGTCGTGGTGGCCACCATCGGCCAATTCGAATACCGCGTGGCCGCCGTCGAAGTTGTGACGGACCACGAGGCCAGCCGCTTCGAACTGGGTCAGAACACGGTAAACCGTGGCCAGACCGACATCCTCGCCAGCTTCCATCAACGCCTTGTAGACGTCCTCGGCACTCATGTGACGCTGCTCGGTGGAGTCGAGCATTTGCAGGATCTTGACCCGTGGCAGGGTCACTTTGAGGCCGGCTTTGCGTAGTTCGCTATTTTCAACCATGGTCAGCTTTCTCGCGATGCTGCTTCGCAGCTTCTCTTAATGCGGGTATGATCGGCGTTTACGTTGTCCCAGCCAAGATAGTGGAAGTCGCCCACCGATGCAAAACACCAAGCTCTTGCTAACCAGTTTCACCTTTGTGGGACTGCTCGCACTCGCCGGTTGTTCATTCCCCGGGGTTTACAAAATCGACATCCAGCAGGGCAATGTCGTCACGCAGGACATGATAGACCAGTTACGCCCGGGAATGACCCGGCCGCAAGTACGGTTTATCATGGGCAACCCTCTGCTTGCCGACACGTTCCATGCCAACCGCTGGGATTATCTGTACAGCCTGCAACCTGGTGGCGGTGAACGCCAGCAGGAACGCATGAGTGTCATTTTCGACTCGAATGACCGTCTTGTCAGCCTGTCCGGTGACTTCATGCCGGGCGTCAGCCGTGACGAAGCCATTCTCGGCAAGGACAGTGGCACCAGCGTGACCGCTCCTGCTGAGAACACCGAGCAGCCGAAACCGGAAAAACCGGCCAAGCCAGGCTCCTTGCTGGATCAGATCCAGAAGGACGTCGATGGTGTGGAAACCGTTCCGGTTCCAACGCCAGAACCGCTGGACACCTCGCCGCAATAATTTGCGACGCAATAAAAAACCCGGAAATTCCGGGTTTTTTATTGCCTGCCGTTCGACCACCCTACTGGTTTCGCGCCTTGGCTTCGGCAGCCTTGGCGGCACGCAGACGGCGCACCTCTTTCGGATCAGCCAACAACGGTCGATAGATCTCGATGCGATCGCCTTCCTGAACCCGCCGGGCATCAGGATCAGCGATCACTTTGCCGAAGATCCCCAAAGGACAACTGATCAGATCCAGCTCCGGAAACTCAGCATCAATCCCGGACGCCATCAGCGCCGCACGCACCGTCGTACCCTCGGCAACACTGATTACACGCAAAACCTGACGATCAACGGCGGCATACACCACTTCGATTTCAATCACCGGCTCAACCATGCATCTGCTTGGCGCGCTGGCAGAACGCATCCACCAGTGTATTGGCTGCCTGATTGAACAAAGGACCGAGCGTCGCGCGGACCAGCGGCCCGGCGTAGTCGAAGGACAGATCCAGACTGATCTTGCAGGCCTTCTCGTTCAGCGCCTTGAACACCCAGACGCCGTGCAGTTGATTGAACGGCCCCTCCTCCAGGTTCATCTCAATCGACTGCCCCGGCACCAGCGTATTGCGCGTCACGAAGTGCTGACTGAGCCCCCCCTTGGCCACGCCGACACTGGCGCGCATATGCTCGAGCGAGCTTTCCAGGACTTCTGCAGACGAGCACCACGGCAAAAACTCGGGGTAACGCGCCACGTCATTGACCAGGTCGTAGAGAAATTGCGCCGGGTAAGGCAGCAGCGCCGATCGTTGAATATGTGTCGTCATGTAAGCGTCACTTCCAGAGCTGGGCGGCAAACACTACAAGAATGCCGATGGGCGCCACATAGCGCATCAAGAACAGAGACAGGGCGAACAGCGCCGGGCTGCGAATCGACAATTCATCACGCACCGCTTCACGCCCCATCACCCAACCGGCAAACAGCACAAAGCACAGCCCGCCGAGCGGCAACATGATCCGCGAGGTGAAGAAGTCGATCACACCAAAGAAGTCCAGGCCAACGGCCGCACCCCATTGGTAGAGATGGAACACCCCGCCATCGTTCACGAAAAATTTGGCTTCCTTCCAGATATTGAAGGAAAACACCGTGCCCAGGCCAACGAACCAACAGGTGAACGCCAACCAGAATGTCACCCAGGCACGACTGATTTTAGTCCGCTCGACCAGATAGGCGACCATCGGCTCAAGCAAGGAAATCGCTGAGCTCCAGGCGGCAATCGCCACTAAAACGAAAAACACTACGCCCATCAACTGGCCGAAAAGCACGTTACCGAAAGCAAATGGCAGGCTGACGAACATCAGCCCCGGGCCTTCACTCGGGTTCAAACCACCGGCGAACACAATTGGAAACAAGGCCAGACCGGCCACCAGCGAAACGAAGGTATCGAGCAGCGCCACACCCACGACCGTGCCGGACAGCGAGGCTTCCTTGGTCATGTAGGCGCCGTAGATCATGATCGAGCCCACGCCCACGCTCAGGGAGAAGAACGCGTGGCCCATGGCCGGCAGCAAGCCGTCGAGGACTTTTTCCGGGTGGAAATCGAACATGAAGTGCACACCCTCCATGAAATGCCCGGTGGTCATGCTGTAACCCAGCAGCACCAGCACCATCACGAACAGCAGCGGCATCATGATCCGCAGGCTGCGCTCGAGCCCGGCAACCACGCCCTTGGCGATCACCACAGCCGACAACAGCATGAAAACCGTGTGCCAAAGTGTCAGGCGCCAGGGGTCGGAGATGACATTGCCAAAATAGGCCCCGACCTGATCGGCCGTAGCCCCCTGAAAATCTCCGCGCCCCATATCAATGATGTAATCCAGCGACCAGCCGCCGACCACACTGTAGAAAGACAGGATCAGCAACGCCGTGATCATCCCGGCGAACGCACCCCACGACCATTTGCCCGAGTGACCGGCTTCCAGCGCCAGCATCTTCAGGGCATTCGCCGGGCTCTGACGGGCACGGCGGCCGATCAGGGTTTCGGCGAGCATCACCGGGATACCGATCAGCGCGATACACGCCAGAAACATAAGCACGAAGGCGCCGCCACCGTAGACCCCGACCATGTAGGGGAATTTCCAGATGCTGCCCAATCCCACGGCCGAACCGGTCGCGGCGAATATGAAAACCCAGCGGCTAGCCCAACTGCCGTGGACAGAAACCTTGTCTGTCGACATCGTTTATCACGCCCAAGCGTTAGAAAAAGAGGCCGCATTGTCCGGGATTCACTCAACCTGCTCAAGCACGCAGCATCACCGTAGCCGACAGCCGTTTATCTCCATATAATGCCGCCCCTATGGCTAAACAGAAGAAACACCCAACAGGGACCATCGCGCAAAACAAAAAGGCGCGACACGATTACTTCATCGAGCACAAGTTCGAGGCTGGTCTGGTCCTGGCCGGCTGGGAAGTAAAAAGTCTGCGGGCAAGCAAGCTGCAACTGGTCGACAGTTACGTGTTGCTCAAGGATGGCGAAGCCTGGTTGCTCGGCAGCCACATCACGCCTCTGATGACCGCCAGCACCCACGTCATTGCCGACCCGGTGCGTACCCGCAAGTTGCTGCTCAACCGCCGCGAACTGGACAAGCTCGCCGCCGCCGTGCAGCAAAAGGGTTACGCCTGCGTGTGCCTGTCCTGGTACTGGAGCAAGCACATGGTCAAGTGCGAGATTGCTCTCGGCAAGGGCAAGAAGGAATACGACAAGCGCGATACCGAACGCGAACGCGACGCCGGTCGCGAGTTGCAGCGTGCGGTGCGCAACAAGGGCAAGGAAGACTGATTCCTCTGCCTGAATGACCGTTCCCGCGCCTGGCACGGGAGCGGTCTTTTTTACATCCCTTTGCGTCGCTCGGCGCGAGCCATGCGCTGCACTTCCTGTCGCACTTCTTCCAGCACTTCCTGCACATACAGAATGTGTCGGCTGGAGACCTCACGCGCCTGCTCCGCGCGCCCCTCGATAATCGCCAGATACAATTCCCGATGCTGGGTGATCAGCATGTCGCGGGTTTCCGTGCGCTGCTTGTACATGCCACCGATGTTGGTCACCACGTTACGCTTGAGCAGATCGAACAAGCCGCGAATGGTGTGCAGCAACACTGCGTTGTGACTGGCTTCGGCAATCGCCAGGTGGAATTTCGCATCCGCCGCACCCTCTTCCGCCCGGCTCACTTCATCGTGACGCGAATAGCAATCCTGTAACTCTTCAAACGCCGCCGTCAGCCGTTCACGATCCACGTCTGTGGCGCGCAACGCTGCGTAATAGGCGCACGATGCCTCCAGTGTGTGACGAAATTCCAGCAGATCGCGCTGTGCCTCGGGATTGCTTTCCAGCAATTGCAGCAGCGGATCGCTGAACGTCGAACCGAGGCTTTCCACAACATAGTTGCCGCCGCCCTGCTTGCTGACCAGCAAGCCCTTGGCCGCCAGTTTCTGAATCGCCTCGCGCAACGAAGGCCGGGAAACGCCGAACTGCTCCGCCAGTGCCCGCTCGGCCGGCAGACGCTCGCCGGACTTCAGCGTGCCCTCGAGAATCATCCCTTCCAGTCGCTCGACAATGTCATCAGACAAACGGCGCTGACGTATCTGATCAAACCCCATCACTCAATTCTCCACCATCCCGACCGCTCGCCGGGCTCTCTATTCTGGCCTATCGGCGCCTTGCCGACACCTGCCAGATGAAACGCCCCGGACCGGATCAGATCGATTCTGCACCGGTGATTCGACGAAAGTTTCAGGGCGGCAAATTGACACACCGACATCAAGGCTTTTACCCTAGCCAACAGCGATTGTAAATTGGTATTACCAATTAACCAAGAACGCTGACAGCGCCTGACCAACAACAATTAGGGGCCACCCCATATGCAAACCTGGCAACAGCTCTACAGCCCGCTCGGCAGTCTCGGCGTGTCCGCACTCGCGGCCGTCATCCCCATCGTTTTCTTCTTCCTCGCTCTGGCGGTGTTCCGCCTCAAAGGTCATGTAGCCGGCAGCATCACGCTCGCCCTGGCCATCGCCGTGGCGATCTTCGCGTTCCAGATGCCGGTCGACATGGCGTTCGCCGCCGCCGGATATGGCTTCGCCTACGGCCTGTGGCCGATTGCCTGGATCATTGTGGCGGCGGTGTTCCTGTACAAACTGACGGTCAAGAGCGGTCAGTTCGAGGTCATCCGCAGCTCGGTGCTGTCGATCACTGACGACCAACGCTTGCAGGTGCTGCTGATCGGTTTCTGCTTCGGTGCCTTCCTGGAAGGCGCCGCCGGTTTCGGTGCGCCCGTGGCGATTACCGCTGCGCTGCTCGTAGGCCTGGGTTTCAACCCGTTGTACGCCGCCGGCCTGTGCCTGATCGCCAACACCGCACCGGTGGCGTTCGGCGCACTGGGGATTCCGATCATCGTGGCCGGGCAAGTCACCGGCATCGACGCGTTCAAGATCGGCGCAATGACCGGCCGCCAGCTGCCGCTGCTGTCGCTGTTCGTGCCGTTCTGGCTGGTGTTCATGATGGATGGCCTGCGCGGCGTGCGTGAAACCTGGCCAGCAGCGCTGGTTGCCGGCCTGAGCTTCGCCGTGACTCAATACTTCACTTCGAACTTCATCGGCCCGGAACTGCCGGACATCACGTCGGCCCTGGCCAGCCTGATTTCGCTGACCCTGTTCCTGAAGGTCTGGCAGCCAAAACGTGCCGCCGGCCAGCACATTGCCGGTGCCGTTCCCGCTTCGGTGGTAACTGCCAGCGTCGGCGGTTTCGGCCAGAAGCGCACCACAGTCGCTTCGCCTTACAGCCTCGGGGAAATTTTCAAGGCGTGGTCGCCGTTCCTGATCCTCACCGTGCTGGTGACCATCTGGACGCTCAAGCCCTTCAAGGCCATGTTCGCCGCCGGCGGTTCGATGTACGCCTGGGTGTTCAACTTCGCGATTCCGCACCTTGATCAACTGGTGATCAAGACCGCACCGATCGTGGCCGCCCCGACCGCGATCCCGGCCGTATTCAAACTCGATCCGATTTCCGCGACCGGCACGGCGATTTTCTTCTCCGCGCTGATCTCGATGCTGGTGCTGAAGATCAATTTCAAAACTGGTCTGACCACTTTGAGAGAGACCTTCTACGAACTGCGCTGGCCGATCCTGTCGATCGGCATGGTGTTGGCGTTTGCCTTCGTCACCAACTATTCCGGCATGTCCTCGACCATGGCTCTGGTGCTGGCGGCGACCGGCGCGGCGTTTCCGTTCTTCTCGCCTTTCCTCGGCTGGCTCGGCGTGTTCCTGACCGGTTCCGATACTTCGTCCAACGCCCTGTTCAGTTCGCTGCAAGCGACCACCGCGCACCAGATCGGGGTCAACGACACTTTGCTGGTGGCCGCCAATACCAGCGGCGGTGTGACCGGCAAGATGATCTCGCCACAATCGATCGCCGTGGCCTGCGCCGCGACCGGTCTGGTGGGCAAGGAATCCGATCTGTTCCGCTTCACCCTCAAGCACAGCCTATTCTTTGCCACGATCGTCGGCCTGATCACTTTGGCTCAGGCCTACTGGTTCACTGGCATGCTGGTGCATTAAGACTACAAGCGACATGGAAATAACCGACGCCGGTTCGTGATTCCGGCGTCAGCAATTCACAACCCGGTCTGTAAGGCTGCTGAAAGCAACGCGCTCTATATTCGGCAGCCTCAACAGACGGATAACCGGGCCCACCCGGAGACACGCCTGATGAGCGAGCTTTTTTACAACGCTGTGCCCAACGCCACTCGCGTCGCACCGCCACTGCCCGAACCCCGGCAATACCCCAGCGAGAAACCGTCGCGGGTCTACCTGTTCGGCACGTGTGTGGTCGACCTGTTCTACCCGGAAGCCGGGATGGACGCGATCCACTTGCTGGAGCGCGAAGGCATCCGGGTCGACTACCCGCAAGGGCAGAGCTGCTGCGGACAACCGGCCTACACATCGGGTTACACCGAGCAGGCACGGACGGTGGCGCGCTCGCAACTGGCGCTGTTTGCCGGGGACTGTCCGGTGGTGGTGCCGTCGGGTTCGTGCGCCGGAATGATCCGCGAGCATTACGCCGACTTGTTCAAGGACGAGCCGGAAACGTTGACACAGGTTCAGGCCCTCGCGGCCCGCACCTATGAATTGGCCGAGTTTCTGCTGTTCGTCTGCAAGGTGCAGCTCAAGGACAGCGGCGAGCCGGTGAAAGTGGCGCTGCACACCTCGTGTTCGGCGCGGCGGGAAATGAACACCCACCTGCACGGCCGCGAGTTGTTGGCGCAGTTGAGCAACGTGGAACGGGTCAACCACGATCACGAAAGCGAATGCTGTGGCTTCGGTGGGACATTCAGCGTCCGTATGCCAGACATTTCCGGCGCGATGGTGGCCGACAAGACCCGGGCGTTGAAGGAATCCGGCGCGCATCAGGTACTCAGTGCCGACTGCGGCTGCCTGATGAACATCAACGGCTCGCTGGAAAAACAGCAGGAAGCACTGCGCGGGCAACACCTGGCGAGCTTCCTCTGGCAACGAACCGGAGGTGCGCGATGAGCACTTCCACGATTATTCCTACGGTTGCCGTAGAAGAAGACTTCCGCACCCGGGCACACAATGCCCTGGGCGACTCGCAGTTACGGAACAACTTCCGCACTGCAATGGATTCATTGATGACCAAGCGGGCAGCGGCTTTCAGCGATGCCCACGAAAGAGAACACTTGCGCGCCCTGGGCAACTCGATCAGGGCGCGTGCGCTCTCCAAATTGCCCGACCTGCTCGAGCAACTGGAACAGAACCTGACCCGCAACGGTGTGACAGTGCACTGGGCGGAAACGGTGGACGAGGCCAATGGCATCGTCCTTTCGATCATCCGCGCTCACGAGGCGCGGCAAGTGATCAAGGGCAAATCGATGGTCAGCGAAGAGATGGAGATGAACCATTTCCTCGAGGCTCGGGACATTGAATGTCTGGAGTCCGACATGGGGGAGTACATCGTCCAGCTCGACCACGAGAAGCCTTCACACATAATCATGCCGGCAATCCACAAGAATGCCGGTCAGGTCGCGTCCTTGTTCCACGACAAACTTGGCGTGGAATACACCAAGGACGTTGACCAACTCATTCAAATCGGTCGCAGGGTACTGCGGCAGAAATTCTTCGAAGCGGACATCGGCGTCTCCGGCGTCAACTTCGCCGTGGCCGAAACCGGCACCCTGCTGCTGGTGGAGAACGAAGGCAACGGCCGCATGACCACCACCGTGCCGCCGGTGCACATCGCCGTCACCGGCATCGAAAAAGTCGTGGAAAACCTGCGCGACGTGGTGCCACTGCTGTCATTGCTGACCCGCTCGGCGCTGGGCATTCCGATCACCACTTACGTCAACATGATCTCCGGCCCGCGCAAGGAGCATGAACTCGACGGCCCGCAGGAAGTGCATCTGGTACTGCTCGACAACGGTCGCAGCCAGGCTTTCGCCGACAGCGAACTGCGCCAAACCTTGAACTGCATCCGCTGCGGCGCCTGCATGAATCATTGCCCGGTCTACACCCGCGTCGGCGGCCATACCTACGGCGAGGTTTACCCCGGCCCGATCGGCAAAATCATCACCCCGCACATGGTCGGCCTGGCGAAAGTACCGGATCACCCGAGCGCGTCTTCGTTATGCGGCGCCTGCGGTGAAGTGTGCCCGGTGAAGATTCCAATCCCCGCGTTGCTGCGGCGCCTGCGCGAAGAAAACGTCAAAGCCCCGGACGCACCGCATCAGGTGATGCGCGGTCAGGGCAGCAAATACTCGCGCAAGGAACGCTTCATCTGGAACGCCTGGGCGAAGCTCAACAGCTCGCCGACCTTGTATCGACTGTTTGCGTTTTTCGCCACGCGCCTGCGCGCCCTGGCGCCGAACAATGTCGGGCCGTGGACGCAGAACCACAGCGCACCGAAACCCGCCGCCCGCTCACTGCATGACATGGCTCGCGAACACCTGGCCAAACGAGGAGACCGTTGATGAGCGCCAAACAAAACATCCTCGGCAAGTTACGGAAGAGTCTGACCGGCACCACACCGATTGCCGACAACTTTGACGTCGATCTGGTGACCCAGCCTTACACCTACAGCGCCGAACAACGGATCCCGCAACTGCGCAAACTGATGGAAGCGGTGCACACCGAAATCCACCTGACTTCCGCTGATGGGTGGCCGGCGCTGCTGGCGCAATTGCTGCGCGACCGCCAATTGCCGAGCCTGCTGATCGCACCGACTACACCTCACGGGCAGCGCATCACACAGCACTGGGCGAACAATCCTGATCTACCGGCGCTGAAGTCCTACGACCGGCCGATGGAAGAGTGGAAAGCCGAGTTGTTCAACGACACCCCGGCCAGCCTCACCGGCACCCTCGGCGCCATCGCCGCCACCGGCAGCCTGATTCTCTGGCCGACCCGCGAAGAACCGCGGCTGATGAGCCTGGTACCGCCAGTGCATTTCGCCCTGCTCAAGGCCAGCCAGATCCGCGACAACTTCTATCAGGTGCAGCAGGAATTCGAGTGGGCCCAAGGCATGCCGACCAACGCGCTGCTGGTGTCCGGCCCGTCGAAAACCGCCGACATCGAACAAGTCCTGGCTTACGGCGCCCACGGCCCGAAAGATCTGGTGGTGTTGATCCTGGAGGACCAATGACCTTACCGGCGACTTTCCTGCGCGATGCGCAGCAATTGATTCCTGCCGAACGGCGTTTCGACGATCCGCTGTCGACCCTGGCCTTCGGCACCGATGCCAGTTTCTACCGATTGATTCCGCAACTGGTGATTCGCGTCGAATCCGAAGACGAAGTGGTGGCGCTGCTGAAACTGGCCCAGCGCGATCAAGTCCCGGTGACCTTCCGCGCCGCCGGCACCAGCCTGTCCGGCCAGGCGATCAGTGATTCGGTGTTGATCGTGCTTGGGGATAACTGGAACGCTCGTGAAATTCGCGGCCAGGGCACGCAGATCCGCCTGCAACCCGGCGTAATCGGTGCCCAGGCCAATGCATGGCTGGCGCCATTCGGGCGCAAGATCGGTCCGGATCCGGCGTCGATCAACGCCTGCAAGATCGGCGGCATTGTCGCCAACAACGCCAGCGGCATGTGCTGCGGCACCGCGCAAAACACCTATCACACGCTGGCCGGAATTCGTCTGGTGCTGGCCGATGGCACACGTCTCGACACTGAAGATGCCGCCAGTGTCGCGGCGTTTCGAGTCAGCCACGGTGACTTGCTGGAACGTCTGGCGACTTTGGGCCGCGAGACCCGCGCCAATGCCAAACTGGCCGCGCGAATCCGCCACAAATACCGTCTGAAAAATACCACCGGCCTGTCGCTCAACGCCCTGGTGGATTTCGATGAGCCTGTGGATATCTTGAGCCACTTGCTGGTCGGTTCCGAAGGTACACTCGGCTTCATCAGCGCGGTGACCTACGACACGGTGATCGACCACCCGAACAAGGCTTCGGCGCTGATCGTTTTCCCGGATGTGGAAACCTGCTGCAACGCCGTCACCGTGCTGAAAAGCCAACCGGTGTCGGCCGTGGAACTGCTCGACCGCCGCAGCCTGCGCTCGGTGCAGGACAAACCCGGCATGCCGGCTTTCGTACAGCAGCTGTCGAACAATGCCTGCGCGCTGTTGATCGAATCCCGCGCCGCCTCTTCCACTTTGCTGCAGGAACAACTGGCGCAGATCATGGCGTCGCTCAGCGCCTTTCCGGTGGAAAAGCAGGTCGATTTCACCGAAGACCCGGTCGAAAACGCCCGCCTCTGGGCGATCCGCAAAGACACCTTCCCTGCCGTCGGCGCCGTGCGCAAGACCGGCACCACGGTGATCATCGAAGACGTGACCTTCCCGGTGGAGCAACTGGCGATCGGTGTGAACCGTCTGATCGAGCTGTTCGACAAACACTCCTACGACGAAGCGATCCTTTTCGGACACGCACTGGAAGGCAATCTGCACTTCGTCTTCACCCAAGGCTTCAACAGCCCAGAAGAAGTCGCACGCTATCAGGCGTTCATGGACGACGTGGCGCAACTGGTGGCCGTGGAGTTCGGCGGTTCGCTGAAGGCGGAACACGGCACCGGACGCAACATGGCGCCCTTCGTCGAACTGGAATGGGGCAGCGACGCCTATCAATTGATGTGGCAGCTCAAGCGCCTGCTCGACCCCAACGGCATTCTCAATCCGGACGTGGTACTCAGCGAAGATCCGCAGATCCACCTCAAGCACCTGAAACCGCTGCCGGCGGCCGACGAGATTGTGGATAAATGCATCGAGTGCGGTTTCTGCGAGCCGGTCTGCCCCTCGAAAGGCCTGACCCTGAGCCCGCGCCAGCGCATCGTGATCTGGCGCGATATCCAGGCGCGAAAGCGCGCCGGGATCGACACCACCGAACTGGAAAAAGCCTACGAATACCAAGGCATCGATACCTGCGCCGCGACCGGGTTGTGTGCGCAACGCTGCCCTGTGGGAATCAATACCGGTGAGCTGGTGAAAAAGCTGCGCAGCCGTCACGCGACACATACGAAAACCGCCAACCTGATCGAAGGAAATTTCGCCACCACCCTGCAAGGTGCACGTTTCACCCTGCATGTGGCCAACGGTGCGCGGATGTTGTTGGGGGCACCGCGCCTGGCGAAGCTTTCAGCGACCCTGACGCGGCTGTCCAAAGGTCAAGTGCCGCTGTGGACCCACGCGATGCCGCAGCCGGAAAAAGCCATTCGCTTCAGCCCGGCCGTGTCGGACGAGCGCCCGCGCGTTGTGTATCTGGCGGCCTGCGTCTCGCGTGTGATGGGGCCGGCGGCGGGCGACAAGGAGCAGATGTCGCTGTACGACAAAACCCGTGGTCTGCTGGAAAAGGCCGGTTATCAGGTGGTGTTTCCGGACAATCTGGACAACCTCTGCTGCGGCCAGCCCTTCGCGTCCAAAGGCTATGCCGAACAGGCCGAACACAAGCGTCAGGAGCTGATCGGCGCGCTGCTCCAGGCCAGTCGCGGCGGACTCGATCCGATCTATTGCGACACCAGTCCCTGCACGCTGCGGCTGGTGCAGGATGTGGGAAATGTTCGCCTGGATCTGTATGACCCTGTGCGATTCATCCGTACGCATCTGATGGATCGTCTCGAATTCACCCCGCAGGAAGCACCGATTGCCGTTCACGTGACCTGCAGCACTCAGCATCTTGGAGAGAGCCAAGCGCTGATCGAACTGGCGCGCAAATGCAGCAAGACGGTTGTGATTCCGGAAGGCATTCACTGCTGCGGTTTCGCCGGCGACAAGGGTTTCACCACGCCGGAGCTCAATAGCCATTCGCTGCGAACGCTCAAGGATGCGGTGCAACAATGCAGCGAGGGGATTTCCACCAGCCGTACCTGTGAGATCGGTCTGACGCAACATGGTGGAATCGACTACCACGGTCTGGTGTATCTGGTGGACCGGGTAACCCGAGCCAAAGCCCCCGCAACCGCCCTCTGAAGAAAAATAGAACCCTTGCGAGCGACCGCAGTCCACAGAACAGGCCCCGAACAATCGGGGCTTGTCCTCCATTCGGTTGCCCGTCCTGACGGCCAGCGAAGTCTGGATCCCTCAGTTCAAGGAGATTCATATGAAACGTTCTGTACTGTTAGGTCTGTTCGTTACTGCCTCGATGATGGCGTCGGCTTCGTTCGCTGCCGACAAGCCCGCTGACCTGTGTGATGCCAATCTGCAAACCATCAACAACGCCAAGGCGCAGGCAATGGCCTCACCCGACCTGAATCAACGGGTAGAAGCCAGTGTGCAAAAGGCCCAGGCACTGAAGGCCCAGGGCAAGATCGACGAATGCGTGGCTGAAACCCAGCAAACCATTCTGGAAATCCGCAAAACCAGCGGAACCAACAACTGATCGAAGCTCAGGCCAACCTTCGGGTTGGCCTTGTGCGCCGTTTGGCGTACACTGCGCAGGCTTGTTGCTCACAAGATACACAGAGCACCAGGCTCGGGGCCGTTTAGGATTCGACGCCGGTTGCGAAACTCTAGGTGCATGCCGACTTGGTAACAGAAGTCGTAAATCCACTGTTGCAACTACTTATAGTTGCCAATGACGACCAATACGGTGCTGCTCTCGCTGCTTAATTGCAGCTGACATGCACTCCTGGTACCTTCGGGTCCAGCAATCATCAGGGGATGTCTGTAAACCCAAAATGATTGTCATATAGAACAGAATCGCCGTGCAGTACGTTGTGGACGAAGCGGCTAAAACTTACACAACTCGCCCAAAGCACCCTGCCCGTCGGGTCGCTGAGGGTTAACTTAATAGACACGGCTACGCATGTAGTACCGACAGCGGAGTACTGGCGGACGGGGGTTCAAATCCCCCCGGCTCCACCACTTCAACATCTAAAGACGTCCACGGACGTCTTTTTTTGTGCCTGAAATCCAGTAAATACGGGGGTTTCAGGGCCATTGAGCTTCACAGCGTTTCAGGCAGATCCATTTTGAAATGTATTCCAAGGCGTATTCCAAGCCAGTGACTGGTAAATTTTGGAATACACAAACAGCGTTGGAGTACCCATGGGAGCACGAGCCACACGCCTTTCAGACCTGAAAATCAAAGCCGCCAAGCCCAAGGACAAAGACTACACATTGACCGACGGCGACGGCCTTCAGTTACGAGTCCGAACCAACGGTTCGAGGCTTTGGAATTTCAATTACATCCATCCCGTGACCAAGAAACGGATCAACATGGGACTGGGGACGTTCCCGGAACTCAGCCTGGCTCATGCGCGAAAACGCACGGTTGAAGCCAGGGAGCTGGTCGCTCAAGGACTGGACCCGAAAGAGCAACGCGACGCAGATCGCCAAGCGAAAAAAGCTGCGACAGAGCACACCTTTCAAAACGTCGCCATCGCCTGGTTTGAACTGAAGAAAGACTCAGTGACAACCGCCTACGCTGAAGACATTTGGCGCTCGCTCACGTTGCACATTTTTCCGGATCTACACGCCACGCCGATTTCTGAAATCAGCGCGCCTCAGGTCATCAAGTTGCTTAGGCCACTTGAAACCAAAGGCAGCTTGGAAACGGTCAAGCGCCTGACCCAACGCCTCAACGAAATCATGACTTACGGGGTGAACTACGGACTCATTCATGCCAACCCCCTGAGCGGAATTCGATCGGTTTTCAAAAAACCAAAGAAGAAACACATGGCGGCATTGCCCCCCGATGAGCTCAATGAACTCATGGTGGCAATTGCCAACGCTAGCATCAAAAGAACCACCCGCTGCCTCATCGAGTGGCAGCTCCATACGATGACTCGCCCTGCAGAAGCCGCGACCACCCGATGGGCTGACATCGACTTCGAGAAGAAGATCTGGACCATCCCAGCGGAGCGCATGAAAAAACGCCGCACACACATCATCCCGCTCACGGAGCAAGCTTTGGCGCTCTTGGAAGCAATCAAGCCCTACAGCGGACACAGGGAGTACGTGTTTCCCGCCGACCGAAATCCGCGAACTCATTGCAACAGCCAGACGGCAAACATGGCGTTGAAGCGAATGGGATTTGAAGGTCGATTGGTGAGTCATGGCATGCGCTCTATGGCCAGCACCATCCTGAATGAACACGGGTGGGATGCGGAGCTGATCGAGGTCGCGCTTGCGCACGTGGACAAAGACGAAGTCCGTAGCGCCTACAACCGGGCGGACTACATAGAGCGAAGACGCCCGATGATGGCTTGGTGGAGTGAACATATCCAGCAAGCGGCCACCGGGAGCTTGTCGGTTTCAGCCGCTCAGAGTGCCAGGGGATTTAACGTAGTCTCGATGAGATAGACGCAATAGCGCTCCTATCGTATTCATCCCAGAGGCATTCGTGTCATATCACCTGGGATCATTAACACAGCGTTCCAGATCACTCCGCTGGTATCCATCGCTCCAAAGGCCAAACAATGTGTCCGTAGCAGAGATCGCATTGTTGGCTGATAAACGGAACAGTCCTAGATGAGATGTCGAGTAACAGGCCGACGTGGCCCAGACCTCGGAGACACCTCATGACCAACCAACACTCTTCACTTACCATGCTGGCCCAAGACGCTCCGCGCTCTTCGGTCCTATCGCTCATGGTCGATAATCGCCTGACACCTCTGGATCGCAATTGCTGGCACGTGATGCACTCGCTACGATCTGCCGGAGGTCTGTACACCCTGGCAGGATTGGGTCAATTGCGCTCATACCTCGCGTGCGCCCCGCTGGCAAAGCGAGCCTCCTACGAAACAGCCTCCCGAGCGCTAACCGTTCTGCGCCTAACAGGTTGGATAAGCTTGGTCGGCCAGAACAGCGACCTCATGACCGGCAACGTTCTGAACGAGCTCTACCAGATCAACGAGACTGCCCTGAGCTTCCGCGAAGCCTGCGCTTTAGACACCACCCTGCCAGCGCTTCTCGATAACTGTATCGACCATAAGCACACCCATCTCGATTGCATCGCAAAGCACATCGAAGCTACGCGGGAGCCAACGTCCAAAGACACTCCCTCACAAATGCCATCACAACGTGATGAGGACAATGAGCCGCCACCCTCACGGAAATGCCCACCCGCCACCAGAAAACCCGTTCCGAGCCATCCGGCAACAAGAACCTCCGTCACGCAGCAGACCGACCAGAAACACCTCAGCACCGACGACAGTACGTATAAAAACAAATATAAAAAAATACGTACGTACCGCACACGCGCACGTGAGGAACGCCATTTGACACAAGGGCCAGTGACGCTGCCGCAATGCCTGGCAAACGCCAAAGCGGATCAGCAACAAGACGTGCTGGCAGCCCTGACTCGACTGCCACCCCAGCATCGCCAGCAAGTGCTCGACGAACTCCAGGCGCGCAGTCAGCGCGGGACGGTGCGTAACGTCGTCGCCTATTTTTTTGGGTTGATAAATCGAGCATTAGCCGGCGAATTTCGACCGTGGGCAGGTCGTGTAAAAGAGCAGAAAACTGCCGCCCCCATTACGCCCCCTCAAGTGGCCTCGGTTGCCGTTGAGATCAGACAAAAGCCCGCCAACAAATCGAAGACAACTCAGCGGGGCCGGCCGCACTTTGCCGAGATGCGCAAAATAATGATGGGGCCAAGAATTGCAAACGACCTGGCTGCACAGATCATGAAAAGCTTGGCCCGCCAGCCGCTTCCTGCCTAAAGCACGCGTCAGTAATCTCTGCGCAACTGGTTATCAGCAAACGGAGGAACATTAGGAAATCCCGAATAACCGGTTTCGGATTTACAGCGAGCACCGGAGGGAGCAACTTCACACCTCGTCTCGCTGAAGTGATCAGCACCCAAAAGCCGCCAGGATCTGCGAGACGGCGCTGCGGGTTCCCGCAGGATCCTCCCAATGACCGCATCGCTTCCGGCAGCGCGGACAGTCGACATCATTGTCGATGGAAGCATGTTACTCACCCCCACCCACGACGGGCCTTTCCCGTCCGGGCAAGGCCTTTCTTGTTTATTCGGAGGCCTTAATGAACATTCGACTGGCACTGTATCAAGCACTGAAAGCGATCGACGTGCCTGAGCCAAAAATCGACGCTGTAATCCAAGCCATGGAGACTGCGTTGCAGTCATCTCCTATCGTTAAACCCGATCCAGACGTAGAACACTTTCGGTCAGAGCTATCCCGCGTCGCATCTGATCTCACTCTCAACATTGGCACGATGATGTTCCCAGTGGTGGCAGTGGTCTTCGTCTTGATGGTGATGATTCATTAACGATCTACCTTGTCGGTAGTAGCAAGAACCACCTGCCCTCTGGCAGGTGGTTTTTTCTTGTGAACCAGAAAGCTGCAAGCGTATAGCGAGCGAACGCACTCGCCTTTGCTTTTGATCAAAGGAAGAGGGACACCCGGATAAATCGGGTACATCTAAAATAGTGGGCTATGTCCAGGGGAGGGACTGACGCGCCCCCCCCTAATCGTGGTGTTCACAACATCGCTCATCTTTATCAGCGCCGTGTGCCGATACTGGGCATGGTTGGTTTCTGCAGGTCACGACGGGCAGAAATCGGCCAGAAGCATTGGTTCACGGGAGGAAGCTATCAACCCGCAGCAGTCATCTGAACCGCATTGATCTAAAGCAACTCCTCCTGCCAATCCTAAAATCGTGATGGCCGTTCATTTCCGGCCTTGATATCCGAAAAGACCTCATCAGGATCTGCCTGACACCAATATCTGAAAAGTAGGTGAGGCTCGATATTTCCGAAATATCGAGCCACGATGCTCTCGGGGGGCACGGTCAATTTAGATTTTGGCCATTGCTGGGCTAAAACACCTATTGGTTTGCCAGATGAATAAACAACCCAAGTCGCCTTGCCTCCACTGATACGAGGTAGGTAGTCCATATCTTGTATCACTTCGATTAAGGTGCGCATTTTTGCTGATTGATCGAGTGTGATCGACATTGCATGGCTTTCTAGGTCATCCCCCGCATGAACGCTATCTCGATCAACGGCAACTTCCAACATGACTGCTCCTTTATAGTAGTGTGCTTTCACCAGATCGATCAGCGTAGAGACACCAGCGGCTATCTGTCGAGTCCGATACTGGATTGGTACCAGTCGTGAAGGGCTGCAATCGGCCAATAGCGGTCGTTCTGGATTGGCAGGAAGCGGCCGATTGCACCGTCTTGGACAGCTAGCTCCAAACAAACAGCCAATTGTTTGCGAACCTGTGTATTGCTGGCGGTCAGCGAGTCCGATCGGCTGCTTCATCAAAGGCGCTAGCTTATCGGTAGTGGCGAAAAGCTACACATCAACTATCTTCTCGAACGGCACCTCGACCGTTACGGAGAGCAGGGATGGCTGATCTAGCGAATGAAGCAATCGGGATCAACGACTTTGAAAAGTGGTTGAATGAACGGAGTGGTTGGCTTCAGGCAGCCGCCAAGCAGCTTATCGACAACAAACGTTTGCCGAATGAGGTCGAACTTGCAGAGCTGGTTCGGCTCGCCAAACTGGAGGCTGCGAAGCAGGGTGACCCTGGGTTCCTGAAGGTGGCTCCTGGTGCATTTTCGGCTGGGGCGGTTCAACGGGTGGTGCGGGTCGAAGAGTTAACCCAAGTCTTCGGGGTTAATGCGATTAAGCCTGGTGCATCTTTGCCATTCGGAACGGGTAGTTTGACTGTCATCTACGGGCAAAATGGTTCGGGGAAAAGCGGTTTTGCTCGTCTACTCAAACAGCTTTGTGGATCTCGTTCACGGGACGAAATCCGGCCGAACGTATTCAGCGATGAAGAGCATGCTTGCAGTGCTCAATGCCGAATCACGATTGATGGCAATTCCCGAGATATCTATTGGCATCCTGGCGCCGAGCCCCATGCGATGCTCAAGTACGCCCAAGTATTTGATTCGAAAACCGCAACTCAGTACATGGGGCGCACTGAGTCAAGCTATGAGCCGAGCAGCATGCGGTTCATCTCCATGCTCATTCAGATTTCGGGCATGGTTTCTGATGAGCTGGGGCGGGAGAAGGGAAAGCTCGTTAGTGCCCTTCCACAGTTCCCAGATGATCTCTCAGATACCGCTGAGAAGGCCTGGTTCTCCTCTCTCAAATCCTCTGCTTCTGCTGAGAAGGTCGAGGCGTATTGCCGGTATGGAAAAGATTTGGACGACGAGCGGGTCAAGGCTGAGGCTCTGCTCGCGGAAAAAGACATCGCGGGTCGCTTGGTTACGATTGGCAAGGAAAGTGTTGCCACCGAAAGCATCAAGCAAGCAATGAAACTGTTGAAAGAAGGCCTCTCCGACGAGAAGGCTAATGAGCTGTCGAAGGCAAAAGTATCGGCGGTTGCGGCGAGAAAGGCGGCCAACGAAGTTGCGCAGCAGGCATTCGCTAATGCTCCTCTTCAAGGCGTTGGTGAGTCGGCCTGGAAACTTATGTGGGAGCAGGCGCGCGCCTATTCCGTTGCTCATGCATACCATGGTCACGAATTTCCCGTTACTTCAGACGGTGCGCACTGCGTGCTCTGTCAACAAGAGCTTACGGCTGAGGGCGCCGCTAGGCTCAAAAGCTTCGAGGCTTTCGTCACCGCGGGTCTCGAGACTGCGGCGAAAACTGCAGAGGCCGCCAGTTCGGCACTGATCGCCAAGGTAATTCAGGTGCCTTCGATTGAAGACTGGATTGCGCGCCTAGCTCAGTTGCAGTTCGACGAATCCACGGCCCGTGCCTGGTATGAGTCGTTGAAGTCTAGGCGAGCACAGTTTATGGAATGTGCTGCCGTGGGAGATATCTCTGTGCTCGATTGGGCTCCTATCGATCAGGCACTGGAAAAACGAGCTGCCGACTTGCTTGCTGAGAAGACCAGCCTCGCCCAGATTCAGCAGGATGGGCAGCGGCAGCAGGTCGAGAAGCGAGTGAAGCAACTCAAGGCGCTTCAGTGGCTGTCACAGAACAAGCCGGCGATTCTCGCAGAGCGTGAGCGGCTAGTAGCTGTAGATCTGCTAGATAGAGCAACAAAGTTAACGGCCACCAATTCGTTGACAACCAAGCGTACCGAGCTTGGACGTACGGAGCTTGATGCTGGATATCAGGCCCGCTTTGATGAGGAGTTGAAATCCCTTGGTGGGCGACGTTTGCCAGTTGTGCCGCAGAGCAGGGCTCAAGGAAAAGGAGTTATCACATTTGGGCTCGCCCTTGTCGGTGCTCGGGCTGGTTTCACTCCTGATGTGGTACTCAGTGAAGGCGAAACCCGTATTGTTGCACTGGCAGCATTCCTGGCCGACACGACCGGTTCAAACCAGCTTGCCCCCTTCATTTTTGATGACCCGATTTCGTCGTTAGATCAGGATTTCGAGGAAAGGGTTGTTACCCGGCTTGTCGAGTTGGCGAAGACTCGACAGGTCATCATCTTCACTCACCGCCTCTCCTTGATTGCACTTGTCGAGGCTGTAATAAAAAAACACGGTGAGAATCCGGCTAACGAGAAAATCACCCACACCGTGCAGTCGCTACGACGGCTGGATAAGGTTTCGGGAATTCTGGCGCAACACAATCTGCGGGATGCCAAGCCCGACAAGGCGCTGAATGCGATTAGAGATCACGTCATCCCCAGGCTCAAAAAGCATCAGGCCGATGCCGACGCAGACGGTTATGACCTCACCGTGAAGAGCGCCTGCAGTGATTTTCGGATCATCTTGGAACGAACAGTGGAACTCATCCTCTTGAATGACGTAGTTATTCGTTTCAGACGGGACGTAATGACTAAAGGAAAGCTAAGAGGCGTTGCAAAGGTGATGGCAGAAGACTGCGATTTTATCGACCGTTTAATGACGAAGTATTCAGTATACGAGCATTCGCAATCAGATGAACTGCCTCAGGTTCCGGTTGAACTTGATGAGTTCGAGCGGGATGTATTGGAACTCATTGAATGGATGGACGAGTTCAAAGATCGAGCCATTTGATGTCAAACGACGAGTAGGTCCAACTGAATTGGGCCGTTTGTCTTAAGAGGAGAGTTTCCGATAGCAGCTGCTAAGCTCATCAAATAGATCCTCCCTAACAGTCAGTATCTTGGTTCTCCAAGCCTGTGCTTGCTCTTCCGTTAGCGGTGTTGAGTCTTTGTGCACCTCTCGTCGAAGAGAGGTTATTAGTTCGCCATAAGTACGGGCCTTGTTCTGTGCTGGCTTATATCCGAGAAGCAATAGCTTTGCTTCTGCATTACTCATTTCTTTGAATGAAGAAAAAAGCTCAGCTATGCAGGAGTCAAGAGCATCTATCCGAGCGTCGGGCATACTCCTCTGTGCTCTTTTGTATCTTCCCCACTCAACAATAAGAGCCCAATACTTCAAAGCGACATGTGTGAAAAGCTCGATTTGTTCAGCGGTTTGTTTGAGCACTTCAAACTCTCTGTTTATACGTGCTTTCTCGAGCTCGCGTGTATGCTGCCGATGGCTCAGTAAAAACGTCGAAATTCCCGCTATGAGTGCGCCTAACCCTATTTTTACCGCTGAATCCAACACTTCTAGTGCCGTCATATTTCTGATTTTCCGTAGCTAACAACTAGGTTATCTTACTGCTCGATAAATACATTACTGCAAGAGGGATGCAACTCTTTCTTCTTCTGTGAATGCAATCTCATGTATTTTTAAAATTCCACTTGCGATGGCTGGCTCGAAATCATCCAAGACTCGGTAGAAATTTGAGCTTGATCGTGATGATTCTTCTGCATTTGGCATTGAAATGAGAATCAGGTCTAGTCTGGTTTTGACCCGCCTTGCTACACGGTAATGATGTATCTTGGATAACATCATGTAGAGGCGATCTCTAACAAGCATAGGAGAATTTCGCCTAATTCGAACATCTACGAAAATTTCGCTCTCGCCATCATTGAAATATGCATCGAAAACTGGCTGAAAATTAGATATCGGATCAATATCCTTGAAATGACTGACAAGCTTTGCGTCGTGAATTACGTTTAAGGTATTGATTGACCGTTCTGCGAAGTATTTCGTTAGAGCAATTTGTGTGGCCGCTCTGATATTAATCCGCTCCCTGGTTACTTCCGAGAGTTCCGGTGGGGTGGAGGGCACGGCATCAACCGATTGGCTTTCTTGAACGTCTAGAGCGGACGCCCGCTCTACACTTGGTGCAGCATGGTAGTCGCCATACACGTTTGTATGATTTTGGTGCTGAGCCTGGGTATTGGTAACGCTTAAAACTTGAGAAACAAGTTGTGCATTTTGCCGCTCGAGCTTGTCGACTTCTCTTTCCTTCTTTTTGACTTCACGTGAAATTGTTATGAGCTTTCCAACCGAGAAGTTATCGAAGGACTCGGCTAGCACCAATATAATTAAGAAACTAAGTAAAGTGATCACTCCTGAGGAGATCTCACCCTTCGGATCTACCACGAGGTAGCGAAACAGAATCATGGCTGCCAGAAGAACGCATAAGGCTGCGATCATGAAGCGCACAAAATAACTGGGTTTACGAGGTTCTTCCATGACTCAGCCTTTACGATCTCAAAAAGCTATTATCTGCCTAGGCCAGTATGGCCGCAAGCAACGCTTGGCACCTAAGGCGCGGAGGTGGTGAGCGATTCGCCCCTACTTTCGTACAGACTTTGGAATGGCCGCTTCTGGCCGATAGCTGCCTAACTTGGATGACCGCTTTTGGTCGATACGGTCTGACGCGTGCATACTATTACTCTAGCCATCTTTTCGCAGCGATCTGATTAACGGCTCGGTTGTCCAGCAACGCGGCATTCACCGCGTCGCCGGCCACTTGGCTAGAAGTTATTCCGTTGATAGCGGATCGAGTGGAAGCTCAACTCCTCGTCACCATCAAACAGCGACTCCTCTAGAGGGTTAACCACTGCGTTGGAGGTCGGATCGAACATTGATCCCCTAGCCTGTAACGTTGGTGCTGCCTGTAGCTGCTCGGACAGCCCTTGGACGCGCAAAACCTGCCCTTCGCGGATGGCTTTCTTCAGTAACTTTAGCGGTTGGCGTTCAACCAGTTTGAGCAATGCCGGTTCAATGTCGCAATACAGCATCTGCTTGTCCCCATCGTTTTGGAATACGCGCCGGCTGATCAGGTGCGCACTGTGAAAGACTGTCTGTTCGATACAGTTCATCGACAGGCTTAGATCAACGCAGGCGTGGTCGTCCGGCAGGTCAATGCGCATGGCGTAGTGCGCACCGAACGTTGCGTGCTCGTAGCGAATGAAATCCCCCCTGTGTACCCGCTCCAGCACTTCCATGGCAAGGCTTGGATTGTCAGTCTGCAGGGTCAGGAGCGTTTCATTGGGCTCGGGCTTGATCTCCACTCGCAATTGGCGCTCCAAGGCTAAGCGGCAGGCGGGACTGATGAATAACAGGTCACCCCAACCGTGCAGGGGCGCGCTGATCCAGCCTGCAGCCACCGCGCCATCCAGCAATCCGTCGCATAACGCCTGGTGATAGTCTGCGTAATCCCAATACTGGTGTTGTGCTGGTTTAGACACGATCAGCATTTCGATCTGCAGCAACTGACCACCGAGCAGAATGACTTGAGAGCAGTTATTGTCTTCGTCCGGGAAATGGATGTATTGGCGGCGCAACGGCGCGTGTATCACTGGCTCGGAGCAGGGCACGCCGAACACCAAGTACGCGTGGCCTTGGTATAAGAACGGAATAAACTCCTCTCCCTCGTCATTGTAGCGGCGCTCCTGCGGCCACTCTCTCAGGCACTGGGCGAACCACCGGGAATGCATTTGCATCCGCGCAGATTCGGGAATCAGCGGTTCCACGAAGTCTGGCAGGTCGTCCCAGTCGTCTCCACGTTGATACTCGAATAGATAGTCTCGGCTTGCCTGATACCACGGAGCGACTTCCCACATGATTTTGAGGTCGTCGCCAAAGGGCTCTGCAGTCGCTGGCTCGACTGTGATCTCTGCATCAAAGGCAAATAACCGCGGCCAGAAAATCCGGGTTCCTAGCAGCAGTAGATCCTTCCCGTTAACACAGACTCGACTTTGAATCACCGCCAGTGGGTCAGGCCCCATGTCGGTGGGTAACCACTCACTTGGTGTGATAGCCTGCAACACATCCTGCAGTGCCACCGGGTTACCTGGTACCGCGAATACTTTACGTAGCGCTTCACAGAGCTCTGGCAAGTTGCGGTTGGTGATGATCAGTTGACTGACCGAGGCCGCCAACGTGCATAGATGCTTGGCCAGATATGCTGTTGCGCCCAGGGACTGAGGCAGTTCGGCCAGTTGCAGCGGACCTTGAAAAGGGGGCTCCTGTTCGAGTCGGCTACACAGATCTGCCCAATCGGCACAGCCATAGGGGCCGCGCGCTAAAACGTATTTGGCAGTGGTCAGGTCAATATCGAACAAATCGCGCAGTTGCTTAGCCTGCACTTTGATAGTTTCGCGGCGAGTAGTCGGTACCATAAGTTCTCCGTTGCTCCGAAGGAGCGACATCGGAGACGCCCACCCGCCATCCCCGATGCCCGGAAGAGGCTCAGGTCAAGAGATTGCTGTGATAATCATGGTTCGATGCGGTTAGCTGCGGCCGGTGAGGCCTCAAGGGGTGGGCAGCCCGTCGACCATGTAGCGACGTGTGGCAAAACTAGCGCAAAGTGATTTGCGACGCAAGCTACTGGGATCATGCGAAAAATCTTGACCGTTCAACCCCCACTATCAGGTTCAAACTCGGAGGATAATCGCCAATGGTCTGACGGGGACTTGCGCATGCGCGCCAACAATGGCGGAGGGAAAGCCTTACAGCGCCCTATTCCCTCATCCCACAGCTCCCTGTGCAGGCGTGGCATGGGCACCATGCCGCTCCTGCACAGGGAGCCGACAAGGACGAAGGCCGCGTCAGTCGTGCAAGCATTGGAGATTTAAATCTGTCGCAAAAGCTGCGCCACTCGATGACGCGCAACTCATATATGCCGGGCCGTCACTGCAGCCGCCGTGACGGCCCCGCCGACGCCCCAAAACTCACCGGTAAATCCTGAATCCTAAAGCGTGCGGCATACATGATGATGCCCCCGCACACTAGCCTTGCAAAAACCAAGGACGGCATATTCAAACGTCGCCCTCCCAATCGCGCAAAACTCCTGCAAGCGCGAATCCAGCAGGATGGAGTTATCCAGGTACGCAAGGTTCCAAAAGCGTACCGACCTTACCCATGGGGCGGAGCCATTTTTGTCTATCTGATTCATTCCGCTATGTGCAGCTAATGCACCATCGAAGACGGCAGCGTCATGAGCAATGCAACGCGCTACCTCCATTAACAATCCCATCCACTTCCCTGGAGTACTCATCAACGCCTAAAGCTCGCTTATCCCGCTCCATCTCCGTAAGAACTTCCAGCAGGAAGCAAGACGGACGTCTCAGTCGAGACACAGGTGTTGCCTGAACACCATGCCCCTGCCCTTCGGGAATCTCGCCTAGCGAGTTGGCACCAACACTTACCAATGATTTTCAGGACAGCGCAATAACTCGAACCAAACCTGTGAGCGTGAATGGGATATGGACGATTTGACCTACGCCCTGCGGCAACTTTGCCGACGCAATCGCGACGGCAGTCACAACACTCAGGCCGACCGCATTAGGTCGCTGGGGCTGATCGCCCGCCAACTGCGAGAGGCTGGCTTTCGGCAACTGAAAGCCTCGTCCCTCAAGGGCAAACATGTCCAGGCGCTGCTGGATCGCTGGCATGCTGAAAGCCTCTCACTTGGCACCATCAAAAATCGACTTGCGCACCTTCGATGGTGGGCTGAAAAAGTCGGCAAAGCTGGAGTTCTCCCAGCGGACAATACGCAATTGGGTGTGGCCGACCGACGCTTCGTCACTAACGTCAGCAAGGCCAAGGTTCTGGGAACAAGTATTGGAAAGATCACCGACGCCCATGTACACATGAGCCTTCAGCTTCAGTCTGCGTTTGGACTACGCCGTGAGGAAGCCATCAAATTTCAACCCAGGTATGCGGATCAAGGCGATCACATCCTCCTTAAGGGCTCATGGACGAAGGGTGGTCGTGATCGAACAGTGCCGATCACTACTTCGCAACAACGCGAGGTACTCAATGCCACACATAATCTAGCGGGGGTCGGCTCATTGATCCCGGCACACAAGACATACATTCAGCAGCGCAATACATACGACGGACAGTGCAAAGCGGCAGGCCTGAGCCACATGCATGGGTTACGTCATCAATATGCACAAAGCCGCTACTTAGCTTTGACAGGCTGGAAGGCGCCGGCAGCAGGGGGAATCTCCTCCAAAGAACTGACCCCAGTACAACGCTCTCAAGACGCTATCGCTCGGCAAATTATCAGTCGTGAACTCGGGCATGAGAGAACACAAATTACCGCAACGTACTTGGGCCGATAACTCAGTCCGCGCGACGTCAATGAGCCGAAAACATCGTCACCACACGCACCGGAACGCAGAACTCTGGGTAGTCAGTAAGTCCAAGTCTGACGAACCTCACCTCGAATGCTCAATCGACCATTACGACCACATTCGCCACTCTCTGGCTGGATGCCAGCTCCCATCGCAAATCTCTTCAGCGCCAACATGACCAAGCGCATTTCCAGTCAATAGGGGTACGCGTAATAACGCATTGAGTCTTTCTGCGCTTGCCAGCTGCGTGTCATATGTGCACGACACATCGAATGCCTCCCCGGCTCAACGCATGTGAGTGAGCGTCAGGAGAATTGTTCATGCCCTACAACGACGAACAGCCATCAGCCAATCCGGAACTACGAATCCTCCGGCGCGCGGATGTTGAGAAAAAACCGGGTTGAAACGCGCCTTCATTTACAAGCTGATGAGAGAAGGAAAATTTCCCTCCTCAGTGCAGCTCGGTATCCGCGCTGTCGGTTGGGATGCCGCAGAAATTGATCAGTGGACTTCGGAACACTTGAAAAGACGCCAATAACAAATGGGGCAGGAACGTGACGATAGCTTTGATCACTCAACGCGGCGGCTCAGCAGAATTGTTCCAACTGATCCCGTTGCAACAACCACTCAGAGACATTCGACCAGTCTTCGATCCAACTACCGCATACCTCTCTCAGGGGGTGCTATGACAAATCCTCACCCGATCAATCAAGCCGTCATTGCCCAAGCTTTGCAAGATTTGCGGAGTGGTCAATTGCGGCGGTGCAAGGCGATGGGCTTTGCAGCTGAAGACCTGGCGGCGCTCAAGGAGCCTGTGTTGCTCAGTGCACTACTCTACACCCGGGTGCTTTGGTGCACGGTTCAGATAAACCGCAACGTGCTGCAAAGAATTCTGAAACAGGCGGGTGAAGTGGAACACGAAACCGCCATGATTGATCGCATGCTTCGCTTAGGGGCGAGCACAGAAATGGTGGCCCGCTTTCATGGTTTGACACACCAAGAAATTGCTCTTCGTCGAAACGTACTCGGACTGCCAAAACGCAAAGGTCGCAGACCGGTGCTTACCGAGCAACAAGACATACTGTTATGGCACAGGCTGCAGCCCCAGCTGAGAACGGCTGGGATATCGACTGGCGATGAGAGCGCCATGCTGAAGTTGTCGCTTGACCTGGCCGAAAAGCTTTCATTCCCGGTATCGGTCGTCTGGGCAACGCTGCATGAATGGATAGCTGACGGACTAATCTGATATCTCGAGATTGTCTGATATCCCTCCCCCCCCCTGCTCATACGCCCTGGAGCTTCTCCAGTTGAACGACCGGCTCGGCGTTTCAAAATCAACCATTGATCAGTCATTCGTCAGGCCCAACCATGACGAACGACATACAACTGAATTGAGCGTTGTCGCATTAAGCCTCAGCAGCCACCTGATCAATCGAATAAAGCCAAATCTCAGATCGAGCGCCCTCCCTTATTACCGGAAGCCTAGCAAGTTGCTTTGCTGGGCGTCCCGTTGCATCCCGCATCTGAAGGTAGCGATGCCAGGCAGCCAGAGGGTTAATTTCCACAAAATACGGAAACACTCGATAACTCTTTTCCGGATTGACAGCAAATGTACTCAGGGGCATTTTGGCGATGCACCTTGCTGATTCATTCAGCACCAGCCGCCAGGATCTTCAAGACGGCGCTGCGGTTCTCCGCAGGATCCCCCCAATGACCGCATCGCTTCCGGCAGCGCGGACAGTCGACTTGAATGTCGATGGAAGCATGACTTTCCCACCCACGACGGGTCTTTCCCGTCGTGGGGAAGGCCTTTTTTTGTTTCAGGAGGCCTTAATGAAAATGGAACTGGCGATGTATCAGGCGCTACGCGCAATCGACGTACCTGAGCTCAAAGCCGAAGCTGTTATCCAAGCATTGGAATCTGACATGCTCACACTACTTGCGACGAAAAGTGATCTCACCAATCTAGAACAGCGATTGACTGTTGAGTTGGCTAAAACTGATCATCGGCTGACCTCCGAGATCTCTAAAATTGATCATAGGCTGACTGCAGAGATCGCCAAATCGGATCTAAAGTTGTCCATTCGCATGGCTTCCATGCTCGCCGTGACGATCGGCATCTTGATCGGGGCGATGAAAGTCTTCTTATAGTTTTCTTAGCGATTACTGAAACAACGAAAATCACCTGTCGTTCGATAGGTGATTTTTTTGCGGCTCTTGGCGTTGAAAAAGACTGTAAGCTTGACTCCCCCCACACTCAGGCACTCTCTTATTAAGCATAAGGGCCTCGCTTAACTTCCGTTGTTCAAGGGCTGAAATCCCAGCCAAACCGAAATATGGCGCATGCTGCATGGAGACTGGCTATGCAACTGCCAGAGTCCAAGAACCAACGCGCCCCTTTCTGACAAACACGCAACGCCCTACCACACCAATCCCGGCGCAGAGCGATCTGTGAGCTCCGACAACCGAGACTGCTCAGTGCTGAGCTTGGATTGGGATACAATCCCCGACATTTAGTCCATCAGGATCGGCATCTGCTCCCTGAGTGCCCACAAGAGATTCCGCAATGCCCCTCACGCTGCAACAACTGGAACGACATCTGTTCAAGGCTGCCGATATTCTTCGCGGCAAGATGGATGCCTCGGAGTTCAAGGAATACATTTTTGGCATGCTGTTCCTCAAGCGCTGCTCCGACGTATTCGAGGAGCGCTATGAGCAGATCGTTGCCGATGAGATAACTGCAGGCAAGAGTAAATCCGAGGCATGTGCCATGGCGGAAAATCCGCGCTGGTACAAACTCCATGGCAATTTCTGGGTACCCATCCATTCGCGATTCTGGTACGTGCTCAACGAAGCGCACATCAATGTCGGCGATCTGTTGAACAAGGCGCTGGCCGGCATCGAGGAAAACAATGCAGCCTTGGATGGAGTGCTCGAGCACATCGACTTCACCCGCAAGGTGGGCCAGAGCAAGATTCCCGATCAGAAGCTGCGCCAACTCATCACCCACTTCGGTGAGGTGCGCTTGCGTAACAGTGACTTCGAGTTTCCTGACCTGCTCGGGGCAGCTTACGAGTACCTGATCGCCGAGTTCGCAGACTCGGCCGGTAAGAAAGGCGGTGAGTTTTATACACCGCGTTCGGTGGTGCGGCTAATGGTGCACTTGCTCAAGCCGACCCTAGACCACGATATTTATGACCCGTGCTGCGGCTCGGGCGGCATGTTGATTGCTGCCAAGGAATATATCGACGAGCACGGAGAGGACGGCCGCAAGGCCAACCTTTTCGGCCAGGAATTCAACGGCACCGTCTGGTCCATCGCGCAGATGAACATGCTACTGCACGGCATCAGCAACGCTTGGCTGGAGAACGAAGATACCTTGGCTGACCCTCGGCATATCGAGGGCGGCGAACTACGCCGCTTCGACCGTATCCTCACCAACCCGCCATTCTCCATCAACTGGGGCCATACCGAGAAAAGCCCGGATGGCAGCCTGGCCTGGAACCCGACATTCCGCGAGCAACGCTTCTGCTTCGGCGAGGTGCCGCTGGGCTCGAAAAAGGCCGACCTGATGTTCCTGCAGCACATGCTCGCCGTAACCCGCGATGAGGGCATGATTGCCACCGTACTGCCTCATGGCGTCCTTTTCCGAAGCGGTGAGGAACGCAGCATCCGCGCTGGCATTATCGAGAACGATCTGCTCGAAGCCGTGATCGGCCTGCCGGCCAACCTGTTCTATGGCACCGGTATTCCCGCCTGCATCCTTATCCTGCGCCAACAAAAGCAGGAAGGAGCCAACCGTGTCAGCGCCAAGCCTGGCGAGCGCAAGGGCAAGGTGCTGTTTATCAACGCCGACCGTGAGTACTTCGAGGGCCGTGCGCAGAACTACCTGCTGCCGGAGCACATCGAGAAGATCACCACCGCCTTCGACGAATTTCGCCGGATCGACGGTCTCAGCGACGTGATGGATATCGCCACACTGCGCGCCAACGACTACAACCTCAATATCCGCCGCTATGTGGATAACGCACCGCTGCCCGAGTCGCATGATGTGCGTGCCCACCTGCTGGGCGGGGTGCCCAAGGCCGAAGTCGAAGCGAAAGCTACGCTATTTGCCGCCCACGGCCTCGACCCGCAGGACCTCTTCGTGGCGCGCGACGCAGAGTATCTCGACTTTCACAGCGAGCTGACCCGCCGCACCGACCTCAAGCCTGCCATCGAAGGCAATGCAGGCCTGCAGGTCAAGGAAGCCGCCCTCCGCGAGGCCTTCGAGCGCTGGTGGCACGAACACAGCCGGCGTATCACCGCACTGGCAGGGAAGCTAGATAACAGCGCTGCACTGGTCGAACTGCGCGGTGAATTGCTGGCCAGTTTTAACCAAACGCTGGAAGGCATCGGCCTGCTCGACCCCTTCCAGGTCCGGGGCATCGTCGCCGGCTTTTGGTACCAGAGCAAATACGACTTCCTTGGCTTGATGGCTCGCGGTAGCTGGGGCGTAATCGACGCTTGGCGCACCAGCATCATCACCGCTCTGGAAGACAAGACCAGCAAGCAAAGCCCGCTGGAGCACAAGCTGGTGAAGTTCCTGCTCGGCGATTTCGTTGCCGGGCTGGCCGAGCTGGAGGCCAAAATGGCCGAACTGGACAACCAGCTCAAGGCAGCCGCCCCAGCCAAAGGAGAAGGTGCTGATGAGGCCGACAGCGCAATGGATTCCGATGACGAGGAGCCCCCCATTGACGAAGCCCAGCTCAAGGCCTGGAAGGCCGAGCTGACCAAGGTGAAGAAGCAGCTCAAGGCCCAGCAGGAAAACTTCGCCAGCCATCTGAACCAAGCTGTCGACGAACTGGACGAGGAGCAGGCCGCTGAGCTGCTGCTCACCATCCTGGACAACGATATGCAGGCCATCGTCGAGCGCTATATCGCTGCCCAACGCAAGCTAATCGTCGCTGCCTTCGAGAACTGGTGGGACAAGTACCGGGTAACGCTGAACGAGATCGAGCAAAAGCGCGATGCGGCGGCGCAGGCACTGCAAGGATTCTTGAAGGGGCTGGGATATGTCTGAGCTTTGGCAAACGGACCATCTAGGCAAGTATTGCTATATCAAGGCTCGCATCGGCTGGCGGGGCCTTTCCGCATCCGAATATACCGAGTCCGGCCCTTATCTAATCGCGGGCAAGCATGTCGAGAATGGGGTTATTGACTGGGATACTTGCGATCACATCTCAGAAATTCGCTACCGTGAGTCATGGGAGATTGCACTTTCCGAAGGCGACGTAATCCTCACGAAAGATGGCACTATAGGGCGCGTCGCTCGTATAGATTCTCTACCCGGCAAAGCAACGATTAACGGAACGATGATGCTTATCCGGCCTGGGGAGGGGCTCGACTATCGATTTCTCTACCATGTTTTGAATGGTGAAGAGTTCAAGAGACTAATTGAGGATAAAGTTTCCGGAAGCTCGATCCCGCACATCTTTCAGCGGGACATGATTAACTTACCAATTTCATTTCCACCAATAGAGCATCAAATCAGGCTTGCCCAAATCCTCGACACCCTCGAAACCGCCATCCGAGAAACCGAGGCGTTGATCGACAAGCTCAAGGCCGTCAAGCTAGGCCTACTGCACGACCTGCTGACCCGTGGCATCGACGCCAGTGGCCAATTGCGCCCGACACAGAGCGAAGCGCCACAGCTTTACAAAGAAACTCCACTGGGGTGGATTCCTAGGGAATGGGAGGTGGCACAATTAGTAAGCCTGTTGGCTGATTTCGATCCCGCGATGCGCTCAGGGCCATTTGGCAGCGCACTCCTCAAGGAAGAGCTTGTCGAGATCGGTCTGCCTCTCTTGGGCATCGACAATGTACATACCGAGCGATTCATTGCAGAGTTCAGGCGCTGCGTAACACCCGAAAAGTTCCGGCAGCTCTCGCGGTATGCTGTAAGGCCCGGTGACTTGATGATTACTATCATGGGAACCGTAGGTCGCTGCTGCCTGGTTCCTGACGATCTAGGCTTGGCGCTGTCTTCAAAGCACACTTGGACGATTTCCTTGGACCAAGATCGCTACTCTCCCTTTCTGGCGATGCTCCAGGTGAACTACTCACCATGGGTTGCCCAGCACTTCGCTAGGGATCAGCAGGGCGGCACCATGATGGCGATTCGTTCTGACACTTTGCGTAGTCTTCTACTTCCGGTCCCGGCCCTTCAGGAGCAACACGCTATCGAGGTTCGACTGCGGGAGATCGGTAATCGCATTAGTGCCGAAACTGCAACACTGGGAAAGATGAAACTTGAACAGTCCGGCCTGATGGACGACCTTCTGAGCGGCCGAGTCCGTGTGACCCCACTGCTGAAATCCGTACAGCAAGCGGCTGTTCAAATGGGAACCTGACATGACCCAGCACCTGCCACCCCGCGAGTCCCTCACCGTCGAGTTCAAGAGCGACCTGAAGAAGCTCCCCGACCGCGAGCTGATCGAGGCGCTGATCTGCCTGACCAATGCTGAAGGCGGTGAGCTGTGGCTAGGTCTCGAGGACGACGGCACCCCCACCGGCCTGCATGAAGAGCATCGTCTACTTGAGGGCCTAGCAGGCATGGTCGCAGCGCGCACCTCGCCGTCGCTGAACGTACAGGCAGAGGCACTCGACCTAGATGGCGTGACCGTGGCGCGTATCCATGTACCCAAGGCCCAATGCGAGGTGGCCACCACCAGCGGCGTCTACCTACGCCGCCGCTTGAAACACGACGGCACGCCCGAATGCATAGCCATGCTGCCCCATGAGCGCAGCAGCCGCGCAAGCAGTTTCGGCCTGCTCGATGTCTCCGCCCTGCCGGTGGCCGGTGCCACCCTCGCCGACCTCGATCCGCTGGAGCGCGAACGACTACGCCAGGCAGTACAACAATACGGCGGCGACCGTGTGCTGCTGGAACTAGACGACGAAGCCCTGGACGGCGCACTGCTGCTCACTTCGCGCCAGCCGGACGGAACGCGCGTGCCGACCCTCACCGGCCTGCTACTGATCGGCCGCGAAACCTCCCTACGCCAACTGGTGCCCACCCATGAGTTCGCTTTCCAGGTGCTGGCCCAGCAAGCAGTGCGCTTCAACGAGTTTCGCCGCTTCCCATTGCTCAAGGCACTGGACTGGCTGGAAACCAACTTCCGCCCCTACAACCCAGAGGAAGAACTACAGGTCGGCCTTTTCCGCGTACCAGTGCCCAAGGTCGACCTAGGCGCCTTCCGTGAAGCCGTAGCCAATGCCCTGGTCCACCGTGACTACCACGGCCGGGGCGCGGTGCATGTGCGTCTTGAAGACGATGCCCTGGTGGTCAGCAACCCCGGGGGCTTAGTCGATGGCGTGACCTTGGCCAACCTGCTGGTGACCGAACCGCGCCCGCGCAACCCGGCCCTGGCCGACGCCATGAAGCGCGTCGGCGTAGTCGAACGCTCCGGCCGAGGCGTGGACAAGATTTTCCGCGGCATGCTCAAATTCGGCCGGCCGGCCCCGGACTACAGCTACACCACCGCCCAAAGCGTGGTGCTGCGCCTACCCACCGCGGAGGCCGACCTGGACTTCCGCCGCCTGGTAGTCGAACACGAGCGCGCCACCAACGCCGAACTGCCCATCGACAGCCTGATCGCACTGGCCGCCCTGCGTGAGACCAAGCGCGTCACGGCCGACGAACTTGCCGTACAAATCCAGCGCGATACCGCCAGTGCCAAACGCACGTTGGAAGCCCTAACCGAAGCTGGCTTGGTCGAGGCCCACGGTTCTACCCGAGGGCGCAGCTACACTCTGTCAGCCAGTCTGTACCAGGCCGTGGGCGACAAGGCCGGTTATACCCGCCAGGCAGGCTTCACACCCATTCAACATGAGCAGATGGTGTTGAACTACGTGCAGCAGCATGGGCAGATTCAGCGCGCTGAAGTAATGGATCTTTGTCGGCTCTCGCCTGATCAAGCGGCAAAACTGCTCAAGCGCATGAAAGACAAGGGCACACTGATACAGCAAGGTGAACGACGCTGGTCGGTCTATAAGCTCGGCTAAAAATTCTATGAGCCGCTATGAGCCGCTATGAGCCCATACACGCCTGAACTGGATTAAAGGAGTAACCGTGGGCTGGGAATTGGATGACGTCGAAAAACCCTTTGTGGCTCAGTTACAGGGGCTGAACTGGAAGCATATCGAGGGCAGCCTCGACGACCCGGCCATCACTGGCCGCAGCAGCTTCAGTGAAGTGATTCAGCGGGCCGCACTGGCCGAGCGCTTGCGTGCCATCAACCTGCGCGACGGTCAGCCCTGGTTGGATGAGCAGCGCATTGCCGAAGCACTGGCGGCCGTTACCCGCGTAGGCGCCGGCAAGTTGATGGAAGCCAACCAAACAGTCACTGAGCTGCTGCTCAAAGGCATCACTGTCGACGGCCTCCCCGGCTGGGAAGGCGGGCGTGGCCAGACCATCCAGTACATCGACTGGGCCACCCCGGCCAATAACCACTTCAGCGTGATCAACCAGTTCCGAGTGAATTGCCCGCCGGGGTATGACAGCGGCAAAAAATTTATCGTCCCGGATCTGGTGTTGCTGGTGAATGGCATCCCGCTGGTGCTGGTGGAGTGCAAAAGCCCCTCCATTCCAGAACCGTTGGCCGAGGCTGTCGATCAATTGCGTCGCTACAGCAACCAGCGCAAGGCGGCCTTCGAGGTCGAGGAGAACGAAGGCAACGAGACACTGTTCGCCAGCGTGCAGCTGTTGATCGCCAGTAGTTACGACGAAGCACGGGTGGGCTGCATTGGTGCTGGCTTCGGGCATTTCTCCCAATGGAAGACCGTGGTTGGCCCGGATGGCAACGGCAGCGAGCAGTCAGTAGCAGTGCAGTTGGGCAAATCCAAACTGTCCGAGCAGGAGCGACTGGTGGCAGGCATGCTGACACCGGCCCACCTGCTCGATCTAATCCGACATTTCATGCTGTTTATGCAGGTTGGCGGGCAGACCATCAAGACGGTCTGCCGCTACCAGCAGTACCGCGCGGTGAACCGCACAGTGACCCGCATGAAACGCGGACAGACCCGTCTTGAGCATGGCGAAAGTGACCAACGCGGCGGCATCGTTTGGCACACCCAAGGCTCGGGCAAAAGCCTGACCATGGTATTTCTGGTGCGCAGGATGCGCACGGATACACAGCTGCGCCGCTTCAAGATCATCGTGGTCACTGACCGTAAAGACCTGCAAAACCAGCTCGCCGTCACTGCGACACTTAGTGGTGAACTACCGGAGGTGGCCTCCAATATCGAAGGTGTTAAAGCCTTGGCACGCCGCCAGGGCCCCGGCCTGATATTCGCCACTATCCAGAAGTATCGCAATCCCGAGCAAGAAGAAAACGGGAATGCCCACATCGCCGTGGACACTGTGCCCTTCCTCAAAGCCGCAGAAAAGCGAGCGCCCTATCTGGTAAACAAACCATTCGAGGTGCTCAATCACGACGAGAGCATTTTGGTATTGATCGATGAGGCTCACCGAACCCAAGCAGGCGATCTGCAGGCGAACCTGCTGGCAGGCCTGCCAAACTGCGTGCGCATTGGCTTTACCGGTACGCCAATCATCATGGGCGATAAGAAACGCACCCACGAAATTTTCGGCGCGTTCATCGATAAATACACCATCAAGGAAGCCGAGGCAGATGGCGCGACAGTGCCGGTGCTATACGAAGGACGCACTGCCAAGGGCGCATTGAAAGATGGGGCGAACCTGGATGAACTGTTCGAGGATTTGTTCCGCGAACACAGTCAGGACGAACTGGAGCTGATCAAGAAAAAGTACGCCACCAAGGGCCATATCTTTGAGGCCCCCGCGCTGATCGCTGATAAGGCGCGCGACATCCTCAGACATTACGTCACCAATATCCTGCCCAATGGCTACAAGGCGCAGGTGGTAGCCTACAGCCGGATTGCAGTAACCCGCTATTTCCACGCGCTGCAGGCCGCCCGTGATGAATTGCTGTTGGAGGCTGAAGCACTGCCGGCAGCCGAAAAGGACCTCGACGATGAAGCACTGTGCCAGCGTCCGCCCAAGCTGCAGGCGCGTGTGCAGGCATGGCGCTATCGCGACAAACTACGCAGCCTGGAATTCGCACCGATTATTTCCGGCTCCAATAACGATCCGGCCGAGTGGAAAACCTGGACGGATGGCAGCAAGCACGAGCAACTGATCCAGCGTTTCAAGAAGCCGCTGATTCATGAGCAGCCGGGCAAGGCCGATCCACTGGCTTTCCTGATCGTTAAGTCTATGTTGCTCACCGGCTTTGACGCCCCCATCGAAGGGGTCATGTACCTTGACCGGCCAATCAAGGAAGCCGAGCTGCTGCAAGCCATTGCGCGGGTCAACCGTACTGGTTTCGGCAAGCGCTGCGGCATCGTGGTCGATTACTACGGGGTCGCCAACCACCTGCGCGAAGCGCTGGCAGCCTATGCCGACGAGGATATCGAAGGTGCGCTGAGCAGCATCAAGGACGAGGTGCCTGTACTGCGCGACCGTCATCTGCGCGTGGTGGACGTGCTGCGTCGCCAGGGCATCGAGTCTCTGGAAGATGCCGAAACCTGCATTGCCGCACTGGAGTCGGAAAAAGTGCGCGCTGAGTTTTCGGTAAAACTCAAAGCGTTCCTCGACTCTTTGGACACCGTACTGCCACGCCCAGAAGGCCTCCCCTTCGTCAAGGACGCCAAGCGTCTGGCCTATATCCATGCACGTGCGCGCGGGCGTTACAAGGACCTGCCGCAACTGGGCAAGGATGTCGGCGCCAAAGTGCGCAAGCTAATCGACGATCACGTTATTTCTTTGGGCATCGACCCGAAAATTCCGCCTATCCAACTCACCGATGCAGACTTCGAGAAGCAGTTGTCGCGTAGCGTCAACGACCGCGCCAAGGCCTCAGAGATGGAGCATGCCATTCGCTCGCATGTGCGCAAGCATGCTGATGAAGATCCGGTACTTTATCGCAAGCTGTCCGAACGCCTGAACGAGCTACTCAAGTCGCTGGGTGAGCAGTGGGATCAGTTGGTTGAGCAGATGCGGAAGATCATCAACGATCTGCGCAGCGGTCAAATGAGCGATGACTACAGCCCCCTGGATTTGCCCGAACACTACGCCCCCTTCCTTCGCACCCTGCTGGATATGGTGTGTGCCGGCGTCAATCCGCAGCCCGCCGAGCTGCTGCGTTTGAAGGATGTGACAGTGGAAGTAGTCGATCTGTTGGTAGGCGAGATCCAAAGCCACCGCGATATCTGGAGCCCGCGCAAGCGAGCGGCACAGGAGGAGTTGGCCGGGCAGCTATTCGATTACTTGATGCGACTGCGTCCGCCCTTGATGGATAGCGATAAGGCCGGGATATTGTCTGACCGCCTGATGGATCAAGCGAGAGCCAGTCATGAAAGGTTGATGCAACTGTGAGCAATCACACCCTCACGGTAGACGATCTGCAATTTACACTGCGCCGTAGCGCGCGCCGAAAAACACTGCAGATCACTGTGGAACGCGACGGCGCGCTTATCCTTTCTGCCCCGCCCGAGGTAGAAGAGCAAATGTTGCGGCAGTTCGTGGCAGAAAAAAGCTTCTGGATTTACTCACGTCTTGCAGAAAAGGAACGCCTGCAACGTTCGATCCCTAACAAGGAATTTCTCGACGGAGAGGGTTTTCTATATTTGGGACGAAGTTATCGCCTTAAACTGGTTGATGAGCAGGATGTGCCGCTGAAACTTTCTGCCGGTCGATTCCGCCTGCTGCGTAGCGAACTGCCACAAGCCCGCGAACATTTCATCCGTTGGTACAGCGAACATGCCCGCAGCTGGTTAGCCTTACGCGTCAAAAACCACCAAGCCCGCATGGACCTGATCCCCAGCGGTGTGCGTGTGCAGGATCTAGGTTATCGCTGGGGCTCCTGTGGCAAAGGTGCACAACTCTATTTTCATTGGAAAACAATCCTGCTGCCCAAGCCCATTGCGGAGTATGTGGTTGTGCATGAGATGGTGCACCTGCAAGAGCCACATCACACCCCAGAATTCTGGCTCCGCTTGGAGCGTGTCATGCCTGACTACGCCCAGCGCAAAACATGGTTGGCAGAACATGGGATCGAAGTTGAAGGAGTCTAAATCGCTTCCACTGGCATTTGCTGGGTCGCTCGTAGCGGTAATCACAAGGCTGCGATCAGTAGGCTTGGAACGACGGGCATTGCCCGTATGTTTATCTCAAGGATGTGCTAACAAGTCTGCCAACGGAGCGAGCCAGTGAATATGCGGCAACATCAGCGCAAGTGAGGTCCGGCTTAGTCATTCAGCCGGACGCTTAGCCGCTGTTGCGCCCCATCAGACTCCCGACCTATTTGCTTCACCGTTGAAGGTGACGAATAACTGATCAGTCATGCTGTCGTAGTTATCCGGCCAGTAGCCGTCACGCTCGGCAATTATTTCCACTAGTGCATTTACCTCAGTTTCATCAAGTACCTGCCACATGTCCTCTCCGGCACAAGGATCAAGTCGAACAATTGAGAAGCTTACTGGCTCACGGAGTTTTTCGTGTTTTTCAATCGTTGTTCAAAATTTCATGGGCGAAAATGGCTGTCGGTGTGTTCTGCTGGGCAGAGATCACCGGCCAATAAAAGGGAGCCCCGGTCCAGCCCTTTTCTTCCCGGCCATTCTGCCGGATTAAAATCAGCATGGGATTGTCGATGGCGTACTTCTTACGAATCTGCCCTTCGGTCTTGGTGCTATCCGGTGCGTCGGCATAAAGGGCGTGCGAGCCTGCACTGACAATGCGCTGGATTTCCCGGTCAACACGCACCATGCACCAAACCTTGCCTTGCGCGCTGGAGTCATTCGGCAGGCTGGCTAGGTACTGTAGCGCAGAGCGTGCTGCCTCCCAATCGAAGCTGTAGCCCTCGTCCTCCTCCATCTTGAAAGTGGGCTCCAAGGCGTTCAACAGCTCAATCGCCATCGCTACTGGGATCAGGGACGGCTCATCAAAGCTGCCTTTACCGGCGAGCTTATCAAGCTGCTGGTCTAACTTTTCAGTGATCGGGCGTAAATAGGATTTGGGCAACACCTGAAAGCCTACCGGGAGGATGCGCTTAAACGGCTTGAGCGTGGTGGTGCGTGATAAGGCGATCTTATTCGGACTACAGGGCTGTACGCCATTGCCAGGCGCCTTTTGGATGAAGACGACCGGCTGTTCAGGGTTCTTGGCCAAGGACTCGCGCAGAGCCACATCGCTCTCGTGCATGCGTTGCATGGCGGTATAGATGGTCGGCTCAGTGTAGAACCGAGTGATAGCGAGATCCTGCCGCGGGCGGAAGCCAAACATGCGCGAGTGCTGCAGCACGGTATCCTGCTGGTACACGTTGGGTTTGCGACCGTAGTAAAAGCCGATCAGGTTAGCAATAGTGACCCCACGGTCGAGAATCTGCCCACCGATGAAGATATTCAGCGGAGTGCGTAGTTTCAGCTGTCCATCATCATCGAGCAGCTCCTCGACCTGTTTCTCGGAGTTGACCTTGGTGATCATCAGCCAGTCCTGCTTGAGTGCTATTTTCACCTCTTGGGCGACCTCCTCAAGTAGGGGCAGATAATCTCCCTGTAGCTCCACCGAAGGTTGCAGCTCTAGGTAGGCACGCTGGATAAGGCTGCTCAACATCTGCGGCTCTTCGCTAACTGCTGCACTGAGTTTTTCCTTGATCTTCTCGACCAACTCCTCCTGCCAGGCATGTGCGGTAGTATTGGCCTCGGTATGCACAAGGAAACTGAACTTTTTCGCAGTCTTCCCTGCCTTCTTGTCCTGCAAGCGACGGATACAGCCACCGATGATGAAGTTACAAATTGCATCACGCAGGGTCGGGATCGCCTTGCTAGTCAGTACCTCCTCCAATTTCAGGCGACGACCATCTTTTTTGCGCAAAACCTGCAGCTCGTCCAAATCTACCGGCTGATAGAGAAATTTGGCCAGGTGGCCTTCATCCTGACTATCTTCAAAGTAGTATTCGCTACCCACGTAGGCGGCGTTGACGGGAACCAGCTCAGTAAAGGCCGGGCGGATCGGCCTGAAGCTGTCGCCTTTAATCTGCACATCGGCAGGCTGCAGGTAAAGCGAATAGGGGGTCGCAGTAACCTGCAGAAAAGCTGCACGCTCGACGATAACGCGCAAATGCTCGAGCTGACGAGCGGTGACGTTGATGTCCAATTCGCCCTTGTCGCGCTTGAAGCCTACGCTAGCGTAATCCGCCTCGTCATCGATGATCAGCACGCGCTTAGCTTTGAGCTGTGGGTATTTGCTTTTGAACAGATCTATAAGGCGGTTGAGGTTGTCAGTCTGCTTCTTCACCACAAGCACCAACTTCTGGTTAAGTTCGAAACCGGTGAGATGACCAGGCATGGTCATGATGTCGAAGACCTTGAGCAGGTCGTTCTCGTCGTGCGCACGGAACTCGCTCTTGATACGTTCGTAGGTCTGTTTAGCTAGAGCCTTGGTGCCCTTCGTCAGCACCACCGCCACATCGAAATCATTGTCGAAGGCCAACGCCATTACTGCCAGAAAGGTTTTCGTCTTACCCGACTGGATCTTACCAAGCAGCATACCGGGGTGGTCTTCACTGGTCTGGCTCAGCATCAGACGTTCGACGACTGACTCGATGCATTTGCAGTCTTCCTTGGAGTAACGTACATCGTCTTTGATAAAAGACGGGTAGAAATCACCCTGCTTGTTCATGCTTGTTCCTCAAATCGTCTAGTAAGTGCTAGTCCACTGCAGATTTTAAGTGCTCAGGCAGCGGCTGCTTGCACATGTGAGGCATTAGGTGGCGAACTTTCCTCACAAACAAGCAGGTACCTGCTGCATAGGTGTTGGATCATTTGGGCAAATTGTGCCGGCCGAAGCGGCCACTTGCCATCACTACCGTTGTTCCAGGCCAAGTGAAGCACCAGCGGACACACTTTGCTCAGCTTTGGCAGTTTTTTATGTATAAATGAGCGGTATTTCGCCCTAGAACTTGCAAATTCAGTACTGCCGTGTCCAGCCTGCGGCAGCCCAATCCAAATTCTCTGGCATCAGATAACGATTACTAGCGTCGGCCAGCCGATTGTTAGCCACTTCTTCTGCGGCTTTGAACAGCAACTTAGAGGCCTCCACATGGGGGCTTTGGGTACTGTGCTCGGCTGGAGTCAATAGCCATTGGCTAGCCGTCGCGGGATTCAATTTGGCTTGGCCATCATGAACCTGAACCACCACAAACTCCTGGCGCATGCGTTTACCCTGGGAACCTTGCCAGCGGAGCATGGCTCCTAGCAATGCGCCTTCCTCAAGTTCTGGTGCTTGGAGCATCGCCGCCAAACCGCCAAAGTCGTACTCGCAGGCTTTGGCCAGAAGGTACTGCATCAGCTTGGAATTGAGATCAAGTATGTGGGTATCCGGGCGATGGGCCGCTAGCGTGCGATCTAAAGTCGCATCCATGCGCGGTGAGGCATTCGGAGATAACCCAATATCGCGCATCACTTGCTCAGATAATCGGATGCGCAGCAGCCGTTCTTTATGGCTGCGATCGATAACCTCGATACCGAGTTGATTGAACATTCCCAAAACGAAGCTATAGAGATGACCGACAGTAATTTCAAGTTCATCACGCAGTTCATTTGGATCACTAGTAGCGGCGTGTGCAAATAACTCGCGCTGGTTAGCTGCAGCAGTTCGTGCCTGCTTTAACGCTTCGTCAATACGTTCGCGAGTACGATCTATGCCGAGTTTTGTAGCCTGTTGCAAGATATCTTCTACATCAATCAACTCGGCAAGCTCACCCAGGATTTCGTCCTTGAGGCCTTCGTTAAACTCATGCCGCTGAACCTCAGCCAAGTTAGTCACCACATTGTCGATTCGCTCATACATCAGGTCGACGATGTTTTGATCCAGGCTATCGGCTTGCTGGATATTGAATACGACAACTTTCTTCTGCTGCCCATAGCGATACAAGCGACCAATACGCTGTACGAGGCGCATCGGGTTCCAGGGCAAATCATAGTTGACCATGACGTGGCATTTGCTCTGCAGGTTGATGCCTTCCCCGCCTGCCTCAGTCGAGATCAGAAAGCGACCTAGCTCCTCGAAGCGCTTGATAGCCTCACGTCGTTCAGCATGTTGCATCGAACCATTGATGAGCTCGACTTGGTCGCTGCCATAGCGGTCGGTCAAAGCTTCACGAAGGTAATTTTGAGTGGTGCGGTATTCGGTAAAGATGAGCACCTTCTCGTCAGGATCGGCAGCGTGGATTTTGCCTATGATGTCCTCGATGAACAGCTTAAGTTTGAGGTCGTTGGCTTTTAGCAAGGCAGCCTCTTCGATAAGATCTTTCAGCAGCCTGACTTCACCAGCAAAGAACTCACGGGCATCGCTGGTGAACTGCTCTTCCCACTCGCCCAAGTAACGTTGATCTCTAGGTTCTTCTTCTGAGAGATCATTGATCTGGTCGTCGAGCAGGCGCTGGAGGCGGTTGCAGAGAGCCCTGTGAATAGCTGCTGCGCTTGAGGCTGCAAGCTTGCGATAGACAGTCATTACGAATCCAATGGCGTTACCGGTGCGGCCTAGTGCTTCTCCCGCTTCATAGCCTTTGCGCAAATAGTTCTGAAGTGTTTTATCGAAATCAATGGATTCAACGCTGCTAGGCACTTGTAACGCGCTGGTAATCTTGCCCTGGAAGATGAAATTCCCTTCAGCATCCGTGACGTCCGCTTTATGGTTGCGAAAAACCATGTCATGCAAAATCTCGGGCTTGACGCTGAGCGCCATTAGCTCGTTACGGCGCTCAGGACGAAGAAGCTCTAGCAGCGCCACGAACTTGTCTTGCATGCCCTGATGTGGGGTCGCGCTCAGCAATAGCATATGCTTAGTCTGGCTGCGTAAGCTTTTCGCCAGGTCATAGCGCTCCGAGCTGTCCAGCTTTTGTCCGTACTGGCGGCGGCTGAGTCGATGGCCTTCGTCGAAAATCACCAGATCCCAGGGATCTGCTTGAAGTAGGCTTTCCAGATGGCCCTCTTGCTTGAGTCGATCCATCGAGCCAATGACGAATTTATACATGCCCCATTCGCGAGGCTCATCGATAAAGAAATCCTCTCCATAGATTCTGAATTCATCTAGCTGGAATTTATCGAAGAGTTCTTCTTTCCATTGCTTGGTGAGCCCAGCTGGGGTGATCAGCAAGATTCGCTTAACTTGGTCACGTTGCCGAAGGGCATGCAGTAACATGCCGGTTTCAATGGTCTTGCCTAGGCCTACATCGTCTGCAATCAGCCAGCTGAGATTGCCGGAGGCTAGGATGTGGTGCACCAAATTAATTTGGTGGGGCAAAGGATCAATTCCCAGGTGAGAAAGGGCACCTGTATTTTCATTCCACACCTTAATTGCGTAGGCAAGCATGCGTAGGCGCATACGTTCGGCATCGTTTGGCTCACTCTTGCTAGCGGTGACAAACCGATGTTTAACCCCCTTTACCTGGCGTAAATACTGATAGGGCAACCAATGGCGCTCTCCTCGATCGGGAAAGTCGACCAACACTTGCTCACTGCCTGCCAAGGTGCGTTGCTGCATGATCACACCCTGTCCTAGGGAGCGAACGCCGCTGCCAGGAGTGGCATCGACCACATCCATGCCATTTTGAAAGCCCGAGCGAACCGCAGATGCATCAACGTAGGCCAGCTTCTTCTCCGGACTGAACCAGTGAACTTGAAGCTGATCCTCGACCTCTTTAGAAATGGTCATTTTGACGATGCCACGGCGTTCCCCTTGGCCGCTGGGTAGTGTTTGACTGACCCAGCAACCAGGAACATGGGTAAGCTTGAGAGGCTTCATGGACTAATCCTTTATCCTTACGACTCGATGCTTGGCGAGGGTTGATCGGTAGTCTGTGTATTCAAGGCAGATGCGAGCGGCGCCCCTGACCATTGAGGCGCGTCCTCATCATCAACAACATCGTCGACTCTGCTCGTGTCATCCTCACTCTTTAACCCTGGTTCTGTGGCATCAGGCCCATTTTCTCCACGCTTTCTTTTTCCAGAGGCGTTGAGGCACAGCTCTTCCTCTATGACAAGGGGCTTGTCACTGAAGTAGCAGCTGGGCTCCTGGGGATGCTTGTTTTGATAAACACCGAATACCCTTAGACGCTCGGTCTTCTCAATATCTAGAGTGTCGCAAAGTCCAAGATCGCTGTACTCCTCCGCCGGTAACTCCCTAGGATCACAAAAATCAAAGTGCTGATTGGCAGGCAAGCAGCCCTCAAGATTGGCGAACCTGAACCATACATACCGAATAAAGGCTTTGAACACGCGACGCAACGTGTGGTTTTCGTACCAGGAAGTAAATAAATTCTCGAGGAAAAATTCAATTTCTTCCACTTGGGGAAGCGAATCAAAGGAGCGCACAATCAGGAGTGCCGTCGGCCAGGATAATACGTAGTAGGACAGGCGACTACTGCCGGTTTTATCGAACGCGATCCAGTAGATATCGTTTTCCGCCCACATCACCTTGATGTGCGCTGCCAAGATAAGTTCGTCAGGAGTCAGCCCCTTTTCGATCTCTCTCTCCAACGCTAGGCGGGTTGCCCCCCACCCGCTAATTACAAAAATTTGTTGAACCAAACGTAATGTGCTTAGCGGCCAGTTAGCGTTTACAATCAACTCTGCTGCTTTCTGAAGTGCGCGATCTTCGCGGGAAAGCGTGTCTGCAATCCAGTCATTGCATTCGACATCTACCGCTTCCTGACTGTCGAAGACTTCATCCGGATCAAAGGCATAGGCCGCATAGTCATCATCTAGATCGCGGAAATCATCTAGGACAGTACTGGTGTCCCCTTCGTGTTCTTTCCCAAGATCAATGAAGGTCAGATCATGCAAGTCATGGTCGAAATCGATTCCATTTTCCGGATCTTCAATCCCCAGCCCATAAGGCGCGCCTAACTCAGGGTAAGCGTAGGGAAGGTCGTCATCATGTTCGTCAAAAATATCATCGTGAATCCGAAAACCGGCGGCTAGCGGCTCAGACAATTGAGACAAGTCTGAGTGAGCAGGGACGGCATCAGTGTCAGCCTCTAGTGAACTCGAGGACAAAGTATGTATGACGCCTAGTGATCGCCCCGACTTCTTGATTACATGGACGCTAGCTTGCGTTTCGCCGGAGGAAGTGATTTTTCGCGGTATTGCAAGCTTAAGAATGGACTTTTTTGGAGTTGGTGAAGTGGCCTCATCTTCACTAGCACGTTCTTCAGAGTCATGTGTTGCGGCTAGGGATGTCTCAAGCTCGTCCACTGCATCGGTCTCATCGGCTAATGTCGATGATTCTTTGGAGGCCAGTTCCACATGATTTTCCCACCAGCCTTCCTGGCTCAAAGGGGGGAACTGAGCGGTTGCTTGCTGACTGAAATCAAGTGAGTTTTCGGCTTCCACCGAAGAGGCCTGGCCAGCTGTTGCAGATGAGGGCCCAAGTGTAGCCAGCGATGTAGCGGAGTCGTTGAGATAGGCCAAGTCGCTAGCCCTAGGCAGATCGTCATCCTCTGACTCTACTAGGTTTGTTTCAACAAAGGCACGCTGTTGTCGCCTAAGCAGTAGCCCCCTCTTAATCGCCTTGGCCGCATCAAGCGGGCGTTTTTGAAGCATATAAATGCGGCCAAGTAAACTTAGGTAGTCCGGCTCCTCAATGGACTCATTGGCTTCGAATAGGATCGTCTCTGCCGCTCGAAGATTGCCTGAGGCAACGAGGTCATTGACGTCTTTGAGCAGGACTTCTTTGCTACGTTGCTTGCACTTGAGCGAAAGCGCTTGAGGAGTGCGACTTTGTTTGAAATGTAGAATGCGTTCAAGGCGATGCTTTATGTCGCCCGCCGCTTGGTGGTTCCTTAGGAATTCGCTGAGAAGCGTTCGGGCGGTGGCATGCTGCTTTTGAGTAATCAGAAGCGTAGTGGCTTGAAGCAGTCCCTCTGAGGAATAGCCGTTCAGGCACACACGTATCTTCGCCTCAAACTCAGCTGGATCCGATGAGGCATGCCCCCACAGTTCGTCCAACAGCGACTCCCAATCCATTCCCATACCGACTCCGTGACGACACAGCTTAGATTTTTATGGTCTTGGAGCGATAGCAGCGAGACCGCCCCATCGCTGCTGAGTTCTGTGCCGTGTGTCACATTATCCAGACCGACTGTGCGGGTAAAGGCAAAAAGCCAGCGGAGCGCTAATTAATTATCCGATCAGCACGCACCGACACGTGGAATCAAGGCCCATCGTGCGCTGCTTAAACTTGGTTTTATGGAATATGAACTTAGTTTCCAGCTCAGCGCTATCGTGTTCAGCCTAATGCGCACCTGAGTAGCGTGCTGAGCTGGGTTTGGCAAACTCGCTACAAACGGCCTACTCAGCATGCCCACTTTCGGATGAACAGATGATCTTTTCGGCCATACCTGCAGGACGGTTATGAAGCATCTCGCTCAATCCAGCTCTCGAGGTATTCCAGTCGGTATCCCAGAGAAATTTACAAGAACAAATTAATCAATTAGATCAAACACCTAAGAAACCAATTCAACTTTCCCCGGCCCACCAACTCTCAACGACAAAGCCCGCCCAGTGCGGGCCTTGTCGCATCTGGAGATTCATCCCGGGAACCTCATACGCTAGGCACTGCTGATCATCGATGTCCAACCCTGTTTCTCCCCACCGCAATGGCTGGTCGACGGCATTCAATCGCTCATCGGCAACTGCCCAGCGTCGCCACGGTCGAGCGCCATGACGAGAGCCTGATCGCCGCAGACCGCATCTTCATCAAATACGCTACGCCCCGTCCCCGGACACGATCGAATACCTGAAAAGCCTGAACCTGGATCGCGTGCTGGTCTGCGGCCTGCAAACCGAAACTTGCTGCCTCGCTGCCGGGTTTGCGTTGTTCGATGCCGGCTTGCAGCCGACGTTGCTCACGGATCTGACGGTGGGCTCGTCGCTGGATCGCTCGGGCGGGTTGGGTGTGCGGTTATGGGAACATCACTTCAAGCACACGCTGACGTCGAGTGAACTTCACTCCTGTCTGCAGGCGTCCTAGGAAATTTCCCGCAACCCGCGTCGACTTTCATGAACTGGTTCAAGATGCTTCCAAACGCTAGTCTTCGCGCTCCGCTGCAACCCGGCAGATGGTTTACCAAAGGGATTCGCCGGGAGCCTGAACCCATGGAGCCTCGTCATGAAAAAAGACACCCCAAGCCTGCCTGATCAAACACCGCCTCACGAGTCTGAATCGAAAGAACCCGCTGTGCTTGCCCAGCCTCAGGAGTACGTGAGAAAGCCGCGTCGCACCCTGCCGTTCAACGAGATTTTCTCCGTGCGCACCGACGTGGATACGGCCACTCTGTTGACCCATGCCTGCGAAACGCTGGCGGCGCTCAACATGATGACGGCGAACATCGCCGATGATTTCACAGGCTCTCAGCGCAGCCGGTTACTGGCGATCCGGCAGCTGTCGATCATGACTGAAATGCTGGTCAATCGGGCCGTGGAGAACCTTGATCCGGTGAATCTGGTGCCTCGTACGACGGCGCCTGTCGTGCACTGAAAAACGACCGCTCGTCGATGACGCAAGTCGTTCATCGACATGAACTTTTCTTCACCCCGGCGGCGGTGATGGCCGTGTACATTGGCCTCGCTCATTCAAGAAACTACGGTTCGCCCGCGCTCCTGCGGGCTTTTTTTCGCCTGCGTTTTGCCTGGCAGGCGATAGACGCAGGTGTCTTGCTCACCGTGCCGTTCCGATTGTCGGGCCCCTGGGTGGATCCTGATCAACACAAACCCGACAGCCTCGGCCAGACGCCGGCTTCGCGCATTGGCAGAGGACGCCGTCAGGTAAAAGGTGAATTCAGGAAGGTTGTTGAGCAGGTGCGTGAGGGCGGCGCGCATGTAGCCCTTGCCCGATTGCTCGGTGTTGGCCCAATAACCCACGACGTAGCGGTTGCGCGAGCGGGGTTTCAGCCCGATGCAACCGATCAGCGCTTGCCCGTCCTCGGTCACGATCAGCCATCGTCGCTCGCCGGTTTCACTGTTGAACTCTTTTCGGGCCTTCAGCAGGAACTCGAGCGCCTGCTCCGCGTTGGTGTACTCACGCGGCCAGGGCAGAAATTCCGAATGATCGAGGTAGCTGGCGTTCAGAGCCTGCTGAAACAACGAATAAAACGCCGGATCCGCCGGTATCAGTCGCAGCGACTGCTCCCCCGCCTTGAATGCCCATTCCATCATGTCCTCCTTGAACGACGCATCTCATAACCGGATGTGAAGTGAATCAGGAAAATTTATAGTGCTCCGCGTTCGGCGATCCAGTTGTGTTTTCCGTCCGGCCGGACAATTCTGTCTATCACTTCATGCTTCCGGAGCACCCGATGCCGCTGCTGACCCTGCCCTGTCAACGCTTGACGCTCGCGGTGCTCGACCCGGATCAGGCGTCTCTGGAAAGCGCGTTCTACCAGCGCAATCAACGTCACCTCGCGCCGTGGTCACCGATCCGCACCACCGACTATTTCTCCACGGAACAGATCCGCCGACGCCTTGAAATACAGGCCAGCGCCTTCGAAGCAGGGCTGGCGGTGCATATGGCGTTGCTGACCCCGGATGGCGAGCAGATGATCGGGGCCTGCAATTTCAGCGGGATCATTCGCGGTGCGTTTCAGGCGTGTTATCTGGGTTATCACATCGACGAGGCGCATCAGGGCAAGGGGTTGATGCAGGAAGCGCTGGAGGCGGCCATCGCCTACATGTTCGACACCCAGAACCTGCACCGGATCATGGCCAACTACATTCCCGGCAATGAGCGCAGCGCCCGGTTGCTGGAGCGCCTCGGGTTCGAGCGTGAAGGCTATGCCAAGGCGTATCTGAACATTGCCGGGCGCTGGCAGGATCATGTACTGACGGCGCGGGTAAATCCGCGTTTCGAAACGCCGGAGCAGCGCTGGTCACGACCGCTGTCCTGACGTTCACAAATTATTAAGGAATGGCCGCGTAAGCTCGGGTTTCCGCTCACTTCCGGTTGCCTGAACCCATGTCGCGTGCCACCTCTTCCCTGCTTCTGCTTGCAGCCCTGCTGTTCTTTTTCGCCCTCGGCAGCCATCAACTGCAAGGCTCCACCGAGGCCCGGGTGGCGGGCATTGCGATGGAGATGCACCTGGACAACGACTGGGTGACGCCGCGCCTGTTCGGCGAGCCCTTTCTGGAAAAACCGCCCCTGAGTCTGTGGCTGGATGCCGGCGCCCTGCGGGTTTTCGGTGTCTCGCCCTGGGCGGTGCGACTGGCGTCGGCGGTGGCCGGGTTGCTCAGCGTGATGCTGCTGTACGCCATGTTGCGGCGCTTCGAACGCCCGAAGGCCATCGCCTGGACGGCGGGGGTTCTGCTGGCGACCATGGCCAGTTACTGGAGCAACGTGCGCGGGGTCGGCGAGGATGCGTTGCTCGCCCTCGGCGTGACCATGGCACTGTTGGCGTTCTTCCAGGCGCAGCGAGCATCGACTCCAGGCAATTCGTTGCTATTTGTAGCCGGGATCGCCATCGCTACGCTGAGCAAAGGCGTGCTCGGTCTGGCGATGCCGGGGGTGGTGATTTTCGCTTTTCTGCTGGCCGACAATCTGATGGACAAGCGCTTCAAGCTGACGGACTGGCTGCGTCCGGGCTTGCTGACCCTTGTCGGTCTGATCCCGCTGATGATCTGGCTTGCCGTGCTCTATCAGCGCGGCGGCGTCCAGGCGGTCAGCGAAGTGCTGCTGACCAACAGCGTGGGACGTTTCAGCGGATCGTTCGTCGAAGCCGGGCACTACGAGCCGTTTTACTACTACCTCGCCAAGCTGCCGCAGGCGTTCCTGCCCTGGAACATTCTGGTGTATCTGGGCCTTTGGCATTTTCGCAAGGAGCTGAAGGCCAACCGTTACCTGCTGTTTTTCAGCCTGTGGATCATCGCGCAGTTCATCCTGCTGACCCTGGCCTCGAGCAAACGCACGGTGTACCTGATGTCGATGACACCCGCAGCGGCAGTGATCGCAGCGGAATATGCGGGCGTGCTGTTCGACAGGTTGAAGGATCACAAGAATGGTTTTGTCGGACGCATCGCCCGCCATCGTCAGACAGTGGCGGCGGGGATACTGGCGGTGGTCATCGCCAGCTACCTTGGCGCCGCGCAATGGGCACTGCCGAACGCCGATAAACACCTGTCGTTCCTGCCGCTGACCGAACACATTCAGGCCCTGCAGGCGAGCGGCAATCAGGTCGCACTGTTTCAAGCCAACGAACGGGTCGGCGGCGCCAGCGTGTTCTATACCCGGAGCGTCCTCAAGGGCCTGGACACCGACGCGCAGCTACGGGAATTTCTCAGCGCATCGCCCTCGCACATCGCCGTGATGTCGGGAGACAGCGAACCCGCCGCCCCGCTGAAAGTCCACAAGACCATGATGGTCGGGCGCCAGGCGTATTACTTCGTAGGCTATTGAAACCACAACAGCACAAACGAAAAACCCGCCGGTGATGGCGGGTTTTTCATTCAGCGGCGAGGCCTCAGAGAGAAACCTCAGGCTGTGCGCCGAACACCTTCCGCTCACGCTTGCTCAACATCGGCAATTCCAGACGAGCCCGCCCGTAAAACGCCAGCGCCGTCAGCAAACACGCCAGCCACACGAAGATCCCGGCCCAGAATGTGTGGGACATGTAGTGCCAGCCCTGTAGGACTCGCGTAGTGCCGTAGACAAAACCGAGCAGCAGCGAGCCCCACAACAACGCGCTGGAGAAACGCCACTGGTAACGACGCGCCACGAAATACAACGCCAGCATGGTGAAACCACCGGAGGCATGGCCGCCCGGCCAGCAACGACCTTCGCCCGCTTCGTGGAACAGCTGGAAATTGTTGTACCACTCGATGTGCGGCATCTTCCCGCCGTACAGCGTGGTTTCGATCGGGCAGTAGACGCTGGTGTGCGCCTTGAGGAAATGGATCACCCCGGTGCAGACCGCGAAAGCCACCACCACGAACAGAAAATCCCTACGGTGCTCGGCGGCAAAGCGCAGCACCGGCGCGACTTTGCAGCGCTCGATAAACCCGCCCAGACGCGGATGCTTTTGCGGTTTCACCAGCGGCCAGACCAACGACAGCATGGCGCCGATCAAGGCAATTTCCGCCGTCCAGTTCGGAATGATCCGCGCCCACTTGTGGGTCAGTTTTTCAAAAAAGTGAATCTTGTCGAGCGGAAAGGTGTGGGTCAGTGGATCGAACAGCAGATTGCTGAACGCGATGTCGATGTTGGTCATGTCGAACATCAGAAAAACCACGGCTGCGCAGAGCAGCGGGATGCCGAAGTTGTAAGCGTAAAAGCGTGATTTCATTGGGTAGTCACCGTGCGCCAGTCGGAGGCTTCAATGAAGCCGAGCATTTGTGGGGCCGCCGGGCTGGCGGCAGAAACAAACAGCGATGCGCCGTACCCGAGGGTCGAGGCCGGCACCTTGAGGTCTTTTTCCAGCTGCGCCATGCATTCGCTGTGGGTCACCAGAATCAGGTTGCGTCCCGGGACCTTGTGCGCGAGCGCGTCCTGCAGCATCCGGCCCTTGCAACTGATCAGCCAGTCTTCGCCGGTCGCCGCCTTGTTGAACATGTAGCCGGCGGTCTGCACCGTGCGCATCATCGGGCTGTTGTAGACGTCGGCCTTGTCCAGGCCCAACTGCTCGAACTGCGCGCCCACGCTCACCGCGACACTGCGCGAACGATCGGTGATGCCATCGTGGCCGCTCAGGCACGCCGCTTTCGAGTGGTCGCAGCGCTCGACGTGGCGCACCAGCACGATGATTTCGCCCTTGTTCCAGCCCTCCTTCAGCGCCTGCGCCCCGGCCACATTGCCGTGGGCAAGGTCCGGCACCGCCGCCGGGGCGAGCAGCCAGAGGGTCAGCGGAATGACCAGCACCGAGGCCGCCAATACCACCCAGGTGTTTCGAAAACGGGCCAGACCGCTCAGATCAATCGAGCGCTTGACGCCGAACAGACTCAGTCGCAATTCCACAAAAAGCCGCCATCACGTGTCATTCGATGCGGCGAGGTTAAAGAGCGCGGCGTGGGCAGCCAGTGAAACCCATGTGAAAAAAGTCTTGGAGGCGCTTGTTACAAATTCCGTAGGACAAAAACCTTTCAGCTCTCGGATTTGCGGCCGATACAGTCCTGCTTACACCCTTGCTGGCGCAAAAAAACAACAATCTTCCAGCCTGACCGACGATCAAGACGCACAACGTTTTTCTGGAGGATTTTTGATGAATAGCTGGTTCGGCAACATCAGCGTGAACCTGAAACTGGGGCTCGGATTCGGCCTCGTCCTGGCCCTGACCTGCATCCTGGCGCTCACTGGCTGGACCAGCCTGGGCGGCCTGATTGACCGCAGCAACTGGATGAGCGACATCACCCAGCTCAACGCTGGCCTGACCAAACTGCGCGTGGTGCGCCTGCAATACATGCTGACCAACGGCGACGAAACCGCCGCGCAGAACGTGCAGACCACCCTCGACGGGTTCGCCGCCCAACAGCAGAAGCTGATAAGCAGCTTCAAGAGCCCGGAAAACGTCAAACTGCTCAAGGAGCAGGCGGCGACCATCGCCGAATACCAGACGTCCCTGAACAAAATGCGTAACGCCTACCGCACCGGCAACACGGCGCGCGACTCGATGGCCACCAGTGCCGCGACGGCTTACGGCCTGATCGAAGCGCTGAGCAACCGCGTTCAGCAAATGCCGCTGAGCGATGAACGTTTCGAGCAGTTCCAGGCCGTCACCGCCGCCAAGGAAGCGTTCATCCTGGCGCGCTACGAAGTGCGTGGCTACACCGCCACCGCCAACGCCGAGACCGAGCAGAAAGCCGTCGGCCAACTGGACGTGGCCATCGCCAGCCTCAAGCCACTGAACACGCATTTCGCCAGCACCCAACAGGACGCCCTGCGTCAGCTGGAAACCGCACTGACCAACTACCGCAGCGCCTTGCAGGCGTTCAAGAACGCCAACACCGATGCGGTGCAGGCGCGCAAGGAAATGACCGATCAGGGCGCGACCATCGTGACCCTGAGCGAGCAGTTGTATCAGATCCAGCTCGATCGCCGTGATGCAGAAAGCGCCCAGGCCCGCACCCTGCAACTGATCAGCACCCTGCTGGCGTTGCTGGTCGGCATTATCGCTGCCTTCATCATCACCCGTCAGATCACCCGTCCGCTGCAGGAAACCATGGCTGTGGTCGACCGCATCGCCAGCGGCGACCTGAGCCACAACGTGATCGTCACCCGCCGCGACGAACTCGGCGTGCTGCAACAAGGCATCGCGCGCATGGGCGTGACCCTGCGCGACCTGATCAGCGGCATCCGCGACGGCGTGACCCAGATCGCCAGCGCCGCCGAAGAACTGTCGGCCGTGACCGAACAGACCAGCGCCGGCGTGAACAGCCAGAAGGTCGAGACCGATCAGGTCGCCACCGCCATGCACGAAATGACTGCCACCGTGCAGGAAGTCGCGCGCAACGCCGAAGAAGCCTCGCAAGCTGCAGCCGCCGCTGACGGCGAAGCCCGCGAAGGCGACAAAGTGGTGAACGAAGCCATCGCCCAGATCGAGCGTCTGGCCAGCGAAGTGGTGCGTTCCACCGAAGCCATGAGCGTGCTGCAACAGGAAAGCGACAAGATCGGCAGCGTCATGGACGTGATCAAGGCTGTGGCCGAACAGACCAACCTGCTGGCCCTCAACGCTGCCATCGAAGCCGCCCGTGCCGGTGAAGCCGGTCGCGGTTTTGCCGTGGTTGCCGACGAAGTCCGTGGCCTGGCCCAGCGCACGCAGAAATCCACCGAGGAAATCGAAGGCCTGGTGGCCGGTCTGCAGAACGGCACGCAGCAAGTGGCCGCCGTGATGAACAACAGCCGCGCCCTGACCGACAGCAGCGTGGCCCTGACCCGCAAGGCCGGCGACTCGCTGGAAAACATCACCCGCACGGTGTCGAACATCCAGTCGATGAACCAGCAGATCGCCGCAGCCGCCGAACAGCAGAGCGCCGTGGCTGAAGAAATCAGCCGCAGCATCATCAACGTCCGTGACGTGTCGGAACAGACCGCGGCGGCGAGTGATGAGACCGCCAAATCCAGCGTTGAACTGGCGCGGTTGGGTGGGCAGTTGCAGCAGATGGTGAGCCACTTCCGCGTGTAAACCCTGCACACGAAAACCGAAGTACAAAGAAGGGCAGCTGAAAAGCTGCCCTTCTTTTTTGCCCGGAAATTGCCATTTTCAGGAATTGGATGACGCGCTCGGAAACGCAATTACACACGGTTGGCGATGGGTGTTTAAGGACACGCCGTGATACGTCCCGAAGCCCACAAAACCTTGCGCCGTTGCCTACGGCTACGCCAGAATCCGCCGGCTTGTGCGCCTTGGGCTGGCTGCGTAATTTGATTGCGTCACTGATTTCCAGTGATCGAGCTTAGCGGCTCGGAATGTCCCCCAACGGTTGCACATGTCGAATCCAGTCAGGCGCAAGCCTGCACTTGATGGTGGCTGTGCGCATGGCACCTTCGGGTGCGCCGGGTTTTGGGTGACTTACCGGTCCGCTAACTTGCGCACAGCTGCCACCCTTTTGCTTAGCGGCGAAAAGGTGCGGCCTCAACCAAGAGGTAAATCACCCATGTTCAAGGTAACGCCAAACCCACCGCTCACCGAACCCACAACCCTCCCGGATCCAACATCCCCCTACGAATGCCCCGGCTCGAAACGCTTCAACGAAGCCGCCGAACGCGCCCTCAATTATCATCTGGGCCCCATCACCGCCCACATCATGGCCGCGCCCTACAAACCCAACACTCTCTATCAGACTCACCCCGAAGCCGACACCGAATCCCTGCTGGTGGACGCCAGCGAATCCCTCGGCTCCGCCACCGTCATGCTCAACAATCATGTAGCGCTGGTCGAGGGCAGCCACCGCAAGACCCTGCAAGGCATCGCCCAGATCGTGATGATCGCCGAACTGGCTGTTAACCGGGCGCTGGACAAGGTTGTGCCGACGGATTGATGCGGGAGGTGGCGAGTGCGGTGCACTCGCCGCTTCTTCTTGATCGCTCAATGAAAAAGCCCGCAGGACGCGGGCTTTGTCACAAAGACTTAAGGCTTGTCTCGCTCAAATTCTCCAAGGGCTGATCACCTCACCCCCCAACGTCGCGCAAGCGTCAGCCATTTACTTTATTCGCGGATTCAAATTACCTTTCAGAGCGCTCATCCGCCCACGGCGGCCTCGATCAAGAGGATTCGGTCATGCAATCGCTCGGCTTCACCTCCGTTCCGCCGCTGCTCAAGTACCTGCGCCATGCCGAACATCTGGGCCTGGCCATCGAGCCTGCGTTGGCGGCGGCCGGGTTGCAGGCGCAGCAGTTGAGCGACAACAGCCTGCGCTTGCCGGGTGAAACCCATGAGCGGTTGCTCGATTACTTTTGCGAACACTCGGGCGATCCGCTGTTCGGCCTCAACGCGGCGAATTTCGTCCTGCCCAACTCGTGGAGCGTGCTGGGTTACATCACCATGAATTGCGCGACATTGGGCGATGCCATGAGCCGCATCATGCCGTTCGAAAAACTGGTGGGCGACATGGGTGTCAGCCGCGCCGAGGTACACGACAGCCACGTACACCTGATCTGGAGCTGTCGCTTTGAGCGCCCGCGGATTCGCCGGCATCTGGTGGAAAACGTGCTTGGCTCCTGGCTGCAATACGCACGCTGGATCGCCGATACCCGACTGTCGCCCGCCGCAGTGTGGCTGGAACACTCACTCCCGGCGGGCACGACGCTGGCGCAGTACGAACAGTTTTTTGAATGCCCGGTACTGTTCGATCAGGCGTATTCAGCGCTGATCGTGCCGTTGCCGTATTTGCAGTTGCCGTTGCGCCAGGCCGATGCACATTTGCTGCGCACCCTGGAAGAGCACGCGCAGAGTTTGATGGCGACCCTGGAGGATGCGTCGCTGGAGCAGCGGGTCAAAAGCATCCTGCGCCAGTTGCTCAAGGAAGGCCTGCCGCGCAAGGAACAAGTGGCCGAACATCTCACCGTGTCGGTACGCACGCTGCAACGTCAGTTGCATCAGGCCGGCACCTCGTATCAGCAGATTCTCGATGAACTGCGCCAGGAACTGGCCGAGCATTACCTGCTCAACAGCACCCTGCCGATTCAGGACATCGCCCAGTATCTGGGCTTCAGCGAATCACGCTCCTTTCACCGCGCCTTCAAGAGCCGACGCGGGATGCCGCCCGGTGAGTTTCGGCAGACTCACCGGGTTAGTGGTGGTGGCGAGTAAGAGTACGGCTCACAGCAGTCCCCTCACCCCAGCCCTCTCCCGGAGGGAGAGGGAGCCGACCGCAATATGCTCATGATCTACGCCGACCTGAAAAAGCTTCTGTGAATCCATAATCGCCACGATCTTTCAGGTCGATGTATGGCTACAGACACCTCGGTCAGTCCCCTCTCCCTCCGGGAGAGGGTTAGGGTGAGGGGGCTTTGAGCTCAGAGGCTGATCGCGTTGGTGAACACCAGACGATTGCCGAACGGGTCGGCGATGGTCATGTCCTGGCTGCCCCACGGCATGGCCTGAATCTGTGGATGCGAAAACTTGTATTCCTTGGCCAGCAACTGCTGCTGAAACGCCTCCAGTTCATCGGTCTCGATCCGCAGGGCCGAACCCGGTGTTGCATCGCCGTGGTGTTCGGACAAATGCAGCACGCACTCGCCGCGCGAGACCTGCAGGTACAACGGGAAACCGGGTTCGAAACGATGCTGCCAATCGATCTTGAAGCCGAGGAAGTCGACGTAGAATTCCACGGCCTTGGCTTCATCGAAAATCCGCAGGATCGGGGTGGTTTTGCCGAAGCTCATGGGTTGCTCCCTGACTGATTGGCCCCAGAGTGTAGCCGGGGTGGATGTCAGCAATTCGGCTTGGTGATGGCTTTCTTTAATTGCAATGTGCCATCACCGTGACGCAGTCAGCAAAATTCAACGAAAGCCGTCGCGCAGATCGCCCTGGCGCGCCAGGAACCGCCCTGCTGTTTGCCCGTTGGCCCGGCCGTCGCGATAACTCAACACACCATTGATCCACACCCCGTCGATGCCTTGCGCGGCACGTTGCGGGTCGTTGAAATCCGCCACGTCACGCACGGTCGCCGGGTCGAACAACACCAGATCTGCCCAGTGTCCTTCACGAATCTCGCCCCTTTCCTTCAGGCCGAATCGCGCGGCCGACAGACCGGTCATCTTGTGCACGGCGGTGTGCAGCGGAAACAAGCCGACATCACGACTGAAATGTCCGAGCACCCTTGGGAAAGCACCCCACAAACGCGGGTGCGGGAACGGGTCTTCCGGCAGACCATCGGAGCCGACCATCGACAGCGGATGAGCGAGGATCCGGCGCACGTCGTTCTCGTCCATGCCGTAATACACCGCGCCCGCCGGTTGCAGGCGTTTGGCGGCGTCGAGCAACGACAGGTTCCATTCGGCAGCGATGTCCATCAGGTCGCGACCGCCCATTTCCGGATGCGGCGTCGACCAGGTGATGGTGATGCGGTGGGCGTCGGTGACCTGCTTCAGGTCCAGGGTCGAAGAACTCGCCGCATACGGGTAGCAATCGCAGCCGACCGGGTGAGTTTTCGCCGCGGCTTCCAGCGAGGCGAGCAACTGCGGACTGCGGCCCCAGTTACCGGCGCCGGCACATTTGAGGTGGGAAATGATCACCGGCGATCGGGCGTGGCGTCCGATACGGAAGGCCTCGTCCATTGCTTCCAGCACCGGTTCGAATTCACTGCGCAGGTGGGTGGTGTACACCGCGCCAAATGCATTCAATTCTTCGGTCAATTGCATGACTTCGTCGGTGGATGCCGAGAACGCGCTCGCATAGGCCAGACCTGTGGATAACCCAAGGGCGCCCGCCTCCAGGCTTTCACGCAACTGCTCGCGCATCGCGCTGATTTCATCGTCGGTCGCGGTGCGAAACAGATCATCCAGATGATTGCTGCGCAGCGCCGTATGCCCGACCAGCGCCGCCACGTTCAACGTGGGATTGGCCGCTTCCACCGCTGCGCGGTAGTCGCTGAAACGTGGATAGACGAACGCTGCCGCCGAGCCGAGCAGGTTCATCGGATCCGGCGGATCGCCGCGCAAGCTGACCGGCGCCGCACTGATCCCGCAGTTGCCGACAATCACCGTGGTCACGCCCTGGCTGAGCTTGGGCAGCATCTGCGGCTGGCGGATCACCACGGTGTCGTCGTGGGTGTGCACGTCGATGAAACCCGGCGCCAGCACACGGCCGGCGGCGTCGATGTCCTCGCTGGCGCGGGCCTCGTGCAAGTCGCCGATCTGCGCGATGCGGCCGTCGAGGATCGCCACGTCGGCGGCGTAACCGGGGCTGTTGCTGCCGTCGATGACCAGGGCGTTGCGAATCAGCGTGTCGTACAGCATGTCAGTCTCCCAGCGGCAGGTGATCGTCGCCGCCACGGTATTCGTCGAGGGCGAGTTTGATCCGCCGCAGACGTTCTTGATTGTCTTCAGGATTGGCCAGCGCAAGCTCGGTGGCCAGCACGTCGATGGCGAGCAGCATGCCGTAGCGCGCCGCCGTCGGTTTATAGATGAACGAGGTTTCGGCGCCTTGCAGCGGCAGGACGATGTCGGCCAGTTCCGCCAGCGGCGAGTCGGCGCGGGTGATGGCGAGAATCCGTGCGCCGTAGTTGCGCGCCAGCGCCACGGTCTCCAGCAACTCCGGGGTAATGCCGGTCAGCGAACAGACGATCACCACCTGCTCGGCGCTGAGGCTGGCGGCGGTGACGCGCATCATCACCGCATCGTGGCACACCGCAATCGGGTAGCCGAGGCGCACCAGTCGCACTTGCAACTCATCGCTGCACAGGGTCGAGCAACCGCCGATGCCGAAGGCGTGGATCATCCGCGCCTGGCCCAGCAGTTTCACCGCATCGGCGAAGCGCGATTCATCGAACGCCGCCAGATGCTGACGCAGGGTGGTTTCGATATCGCCGACGATCTGCCCGTAAAACGCCGACTGCTCGGGCGTGCCCGCCGGGTCGAGGAAACGGCTGCCGACGCCGCTGGCCTGGGCCAGTTGCAGGCGCAGATCGCGCAGGTCGCGGCAACCGACGGTGCGGGCGAAGCGCGACAGCGTGGCGGTGCTGACTTCGGCCCGCTGCGCCAGCTCTTCGAGGCTGGCGGAGGCGGCAAATCCTACGTCGTCGAGCATCAGACGGGCGATGCGTCCTTCACCGGCGCTGAAGGAATCCTGACGGGCGCGGATCTGATAAAGGATGTCCATGGCGGATAACTCCGACTACAGCAGGTAAGAAAGACCGACGGTCAGGGCGAAAGCGACAACCGAGATCAGGGTTTCCAGCACCGTCCAGGTCTTGAACGTCTGGGCCACCGTCATGTTGAAGTATTCCTTGATCAACCAGAAGCCGCCGTCGTTGACGTGGGAAAAGATAACCGAGCCCGCGCCGGTCGCCAGCACCAGCAGTTCCGGGTGGGGATAACCCAGACCGATGGCCACTGGCGCGACCACGCCGGAAGCCGTGGTCATCGCGACCGTGGCCGAACCGGTGGCGATGCGCATCAACGCGGCGAACAGCCAGCCCATGATCAGCGGCGACAAATGAAATTCGTGAGCGAGGCCGACGATCTGATCGGTGACGCCGGCGTCCACCAGAATCCGGTTCAGACCGCCACCGGCGCCCACCAGCAAGGTGATGCTGGCGGTCGGTGCCAGGCATTCGTTGGTGAATTTGAGGATCGATTCGCGGTTGAAACCCTGGGCAATGCCGAGGGTCCAGAAACTCAACAGCGTCGCCAGCAACAGCGCGATCACCGAGTTGCCGATGAACAACAGGAACTGATTGAAAGCGCTGCCCGGCGTGGCAATCAGGTTGGCCCAGCCGCCGATCAACATCAGCACCACCGGCAACAGAATGGTCGCCATGGTGATGCCGAAACCCGGCAGGCTGTCGCGGGGTTCGCGTTCGAGAAATTGTTTTTCCAGCGGGTTATCCGCCGGCAACTGAATGCGCGGCACGATGAATTTGGCGTACAGGGGGCCGGCAATGATCGCCGTCGGAATGCCGATGGCAATCGCATACAGCAAGGTCTGCCCGACCGACGCCTGATAAGCCTGCACCGCCAGCATCGCCGCCGGATGAGGCGGCACCAGCGCATGCACCACCGACAGACCCGCGACCATCGGCAAACCGACCATCAGGATCGACACGCCAACCCGCCGCGCCACGGTAAAGGCAATCGGCACCAGCAACACGAAACCGACTTCGAAAAACAGCGGCAGCCCCACCAGAAACGCAATGCACACCATCGCCCAGTGCGCGTTCTTCTCGCCGAAGCGCTCGATCAGCGTGCGTGCCATCTGCTCGGCGCCACCGGACTCGGCCATCATCTTGCCGAGCATCGTCCCCAGCGCCACCACCAGCGCAATGTGCCCCAGCGTCTTGCCTACCCCGGCCTCATACGCCCCCACCACGCCGGACGGCGGCATCCCCGCCACCAGCGCCAGGCCAATGGAAATCAGGGTGATGACAATGAACGGATTGAGCCGGTAACGGGCGATCAGAACGATCAGGGCGATGATGGCAACGGCGGCGTACACCAGCAGCCAATAGCCGAAGGACGGTGTCATGCGGTACTCCTCGAAAGGGTCACGTTCGAATGGGTTGTGAAACTCATAAATCATTTCGAGATCGAGTTTTCAAACCCAGTGAAAGTAATTTTCGTGGAGGGATAAGGGTTGTCGTTTTTGGATATGTCTTGTCGCGAATAATGAAAATCGCGGGGTGGGATTTTCATAATCCTCGGGCACAAAAAAACCGGTGAAAACAAGCAAGCTTGCTTCCACCGGTCTCGGGAACGTCGCCTTTTCAGCGTGAACTCACACCATTTCGTTACGAATCCATTCAACCACCGACGTACGCTTCGGCGCCCAGCCCAGCAGCTCGCGGGCATGTTTGCCGCGTACGCGGCTGTTGGAACCGAGGCCGTAGTTGGCCATTTCGTAACCCCACTCGGCTTCGGCGTCTTTCAGTGGCCAGTCTTGTGGCTCGCCGAGGTTCAGGGCTTCGGCCATGGCGGTGGTCATGTCGATGAACGACGCTTCGCCGCTTTCGACGAAGTAGAAGCTGCCCGGAACGTTTTGGGTCAGGGCCAGCAGGTACAGCGCCACCACGTCTTCGATGTGTACGTTGGACCAGATGTTCTGGCCGGTGCCGACGTGACGCACCACGCCGCTTTTGCGTGCCTGTTTCAGCAGGCGCGGCAGTTGCACGCTGTCGCGATTGACGCCCAGGCTGTGGCCGTAGATCAGGGTGTTGCAGATGACGGCCGAGTTCACGCCGTCCTTCGCTGCGGCGAGGATCAGGTTGTCGATGGCCACGCGTGCGGCCTTGTCGACGGTCGGCTCCGGCAGATTGTCTTCGAAGTAGATGACGTCGCTGGATTTGCCGCCCGAGGCGTCGCCGACGATGCTCGAACCGCTGGTGTGCAGGAACACTTTGTTCGAGCCGCGCAGGGCATCGAGCAAGGCTTCGACCGCGCCGCGATGATCGCTGCTGGCGGCGTTGATCACGGCGTCGGCGGCGCGGGCCTGTTCGGCCAGCAGCGTTTGGTCGTCGAGGGTGCCGATCACCGGGGTGATGCCCAGTGCTTTCAGCTCATTGGCCTGTTCCGCGCTGCGCACCAGACCGGTGACGGTGTGGCCGGCCTGGACCAGGCCGGTGGCGATGGAGCCGCCGATAAAACCGGCAGCGCCGGTGACGAATACGTTCATGGAGAAACTCCCTGCGTGAGTAAGTGATGCAACGAGTATCGACCGCCGAGCCCGGTGGAAAAACCCGCCCACAACCAAATCACTGTTGCGCAGGGGTCACGAATCAGCCTTTGAAATCGGCGCTGGCGTAAGCCGCCAGTTTGCTCTGGATGAAGTCCAGGAAGCACTGGATGCGCAGCGCCAGCTGCGAGTTGCGGTAGTACACCGCGTTGATCGGCTGGCGATAACCGCTGTTGAATTCCGCCAGCAACACCTTGAGGCGCCCGGCGCGAATGTCGTCGATGGTCATGAAGTGCGAGAGGCAGGCAATGCCCTGGCCTTCCAGCGCGAGATGGCGAACCGTCTCGCCGCTGGAGGCGCTGATCGCCGGAGTGATCGGCCAGCGGTCGCCGTGCACGTAACGCAACGGCCACTGGTTGAGGCCTTCGTTCTGGGTGAAGCCGAGCAAGGTGTGTTCACTGAGATCGGCCACTTCCAGCGGCGCACCGTGTTTTTCCACATACGCGGGACTGGCGACGATCAGCAGCGGACTGCAACCCAGCGAGCGGGCATGCAATGTCGAATCGGCGAGGGTGCCGATGCGGATGGCGACGTCGGTGCTTTGCTCCAGCAGGTCAATGATCAGGTCGTTGCTGTTGAGTTCGAGCTGGATGTCCGGGTACAGCCGACGGAATTCGTCGATGTACGGCACGATGGCGTGGAGCATGAACGGCGACGCGGCGTTGATCCGCAGCCGTCCTGATGGCGTCTGCTGACGGGAAGAGAGGCGCTCTTCGAGCTGGTCCATCTGGTCGAGGATCAGCTTGGCCTGTTCGAAGAAATACTTGCCCTCTTCGGTCAGGTCCATGCGCCGTGTGGTGCGGTTGATCAGCGTGGTGTCGAGCTTGGCTTCCAGTCGCGACAGCGTGCGGCTGACCGCCGACGGCGTCTGTCCGACCTGCTCGGCGGCGGCGGAGATCGAACCGCATTCGATCACGCAGACGAAAATCTGCAACTCATCGGATCTGGCTTTCACGGGTGTCCTCGAATCGAAAGGCCTGCTGCGCAAGCTCAGGCCTTCGATAGTAGCCGAGCGTCAGGCCTTGAGGCCAAACACCTCGGTCAGATGCTGCTCGTAACGCGCCACATCCGCTTCGATGTTCGGGCGTTTCATCACGTCCACACAAAGGAACGTTGGCAGGCCGGTCATGCCGAGGAACTGGTTGGCCTTGTGGAACGGGAAGTACACGGCGTCGACGCCTTTGGCTTCGAAGAAGTCGGTCGGATCATCGAACGCCTGCTGCGGCGCGTTCCAGGTCAACGACAGCATGTACTGCTTGCCCTGGATCAGACCGCCGCTGCCGTACTTCTGCGAGGAATCGGAACGGGTACGGCCATCGCTGGCGTAGAGGCTGCCGTGGCCTTCGGTAAAGACTTCGTCGATGTACTTTTTCACGGTCCACGGCGCGCCCATCCACCAGCCCGGCATCTGATAAATGATCACGTCGGCCCAGAGGAATTTGGCGACTTCTTCGGCGATGTCGTAACCCTCGTCGATGAAGGTGGTTTTGACGTCGAGACCGCCACGATCCAGCACGCTCAGCGCGGCTTCGTGCAAGGTGGTGTTGTAGCGACCGTCGGAGTGGGCGAATTTTTTACCGCCATTGAGCAACAGCACTTTTTTCATGGGAGAGCCTCGATCGGATTCCGATGCGCAGCGCAGAGCGCTGGATGGAGAAGGGGAAAAATTGAATGGCGGCAGATTAGCGATCCGCCTCGCGCGGAATAAGCACCGGGTACGCAAAATTCATTTGAGTAAAACGCACGAATCGATTGCCGATTGTTGCCGTAGGATTGGCCGCCATCTGAATCTGAGGAGTTTTTTGCGATGAGCGAACGCCAGGGCTTCATCCTGCACGCCAAGACCCGCCCGGAAAAAGCCGAGGCTTTCGAAGCGTTTTTCCGCGCCTACGTCGAGCCGAGCCGCGCCGAACCCGGCTGCATCGAGTACCACATGCTGCGCGACAAGGAAGACCCGACCCTGTTCATCTTCTACGAGATCTGGGAAAGCCAGACGCATCTGGACGTGCACTCGAACCTGCCGCACATGCAGCAGTTCCTGGCCCAGCGCATGGAATACCTGGAGCGGGATTTCGATATCCGCCCGATTGAAATGCTCAGCGCGTCGTCCGCTAACCGCTGATCAGCAGATGGGCGCCGAGCGCGCCCAGACCGATGAAAAACACCCGCCTGAACAGCACGGCACTGATGCGCTGGCGCAGCCATTGGCCGAGCAACATGCCGAGGACAGCGGGGATCAGGGCCAGCAGCGAAGCACTCAGTTCCGCGCCGCCGAGCGACCCGCGCCAGAGCAATCCGCCGGCCAGCGCCAGGGTCGATACGGTGAAGGACAGCCCCAGCGCCTGCACCAGTTCATCACGGCTCAAGCCCAGGGCCTGCATGTACGGGACGGCGGGAATCACGAACACCCCCGTCGCCGAAGTGATGACGCCGGTGATCACGCCACACAGCGGGCCCAGCCACGGCTCATGGCGACGACTGACACTCAGCGCCGGCAGGAACAATCCGCTCAACGCATAGAGCAACAGCGCCGCGCCGAGCCCGCGCACCACCCAATACCCGCCGGCCATGCCGATCCACAAGGTGCCAACAGCCGTGCCGAAAAAGATCGCCAGCAGCATCGGCCACAAGCGTTTCACCAGCCCCTGCAAATGCCCGCCGAACGCCAGTTGCCAGACGTTGGTGAGGGTCGCAGGGATGATCAGCAACGCCGCAGCCTGCGACGGTGCCATAGCCAGACCGAGCAGCCCCATGGCGACGGTGGGCAGGCCAAGGCCGATCACGCCCTTGATCATGCCTGCGACGACGAAGGTCACGATCACCAGCAATGACAGGGCCAGACCGAGGTTTTGATAGAAATCTGCGAGTGCGTTCATGGCCACACTTTGCGCCTGCGCGGGTGAACTGAAAATCTGTCATACACTGAGGCAGCCTCTCTTTCAGCAAGAGCCACGCATCATGCACTTCGACCTCACCGACCTGCGCCTGTACCTGCACATCCTCGACAGCGGCAACATCACCGCCGGTGCTGCACGCAGTCATCTTTCGCTGGCGGCGGCCAGTGCGCGGATCCGGACGATGGAAGCGTCGCTGGGCACCGAGTTTCTTGAGCGCGGGCGCCGTGGGGTCACTCCGACGCCGGCCGGCAAGGCACTGGCGCAACATGCCCGGGTGTTGCTGCAACAGGCCGAACGCCTGCAACAGGATCTGGCCGAATACGCGCGCGGCGTCAAAGGCCAGGTGCGCCTGCTGTGCAACACCACGGCGCTCAGCGAATACCTGCCGGAGGTGCTGGCGGATTTCCTGCGTGAGCATCCCAACCTCGACATCGATCTGCAGGAACTGCCTAGCACCCGCATCACCCATGCCTTGCGTCAGGGCGCGGCGGATCTGGGCATTGTGTCCGATGCGATCGACACCACTGACTTGCAGACCCGAGCCTTTCGCGATGATCCGCTGATGCTGATTCTGCCCTTGGATCATCCGCTGTCTGACGCGACCGAAGTCAGTTTCAGCGACGCATTGCGTCATGACTTCGTCGGCCTCGACGCAGACAGCGCGCTGGCGGTCTACCTGGAAGAACAGGCCCTGCACAGCGGCTCGCGGATGCAGATCCGCATCCGCGCCGATGGTTTCAACGGCGTGATGCGCATGGTGGCTCGAGGTGCCGGCCTGGGCATCGTACCGCTGGCGGCGGTTCAGCGCGCTGCGCCGCAAGCCTTCAAGACCCTGCCGATGAATGAAGGCTGGGCCAGGCGCAAACTGTTGCTGTGCGCCCGGGACTTCGCCGCCCTCCCCGCTTATGCCCGCGCCTTGCTCGACGCCTTGACTCTGCCCTGAGGGGCAGACTTTACCCTTGGGGTTTCTTCTTCAAGGACAGTGATTATGGGCAAGCGGATTCTGCTGATTCTCGGCCATCCATCCAATGAAAGTTTTTGCGCGGCACTGGCCGGACGCTACGCTCTATCGGCCCGAGCGGCCGGGCACGAAGTACGGGAAATCGTACTCGGCCAACTCGATTTCGACCCGATCCTGCGCGAAGGCTACCGTCAGGTTCAAACCCTTGAACCGGATCTGCTCCAGGCTCAGGCCGACCTGCTGTGGGCCGAACATCTGACGCTGGTGTACCCGATCTGGTGGGGTGGAATTCCGGCACTGCTCAAAGGTTTTTTCGACCGGGTCCTGCTCCCCGGTTTCGCGTTCAAATACCGCGCGGGCAAAGCGTTTCCCGACAAGCTCCTGCACGGTCGCAGCGCCCATTTGCTGGTCACCATGGACACCCCGCCCTGGTATTACCGCTGGATCTATCGCATGCCCGGCCTGCACGAAGTACGAAGGAACACGCTGGCGTTCTGCGGTATCGAACCACGCCGGACGCTGACCTTCGGGCCGGTGCTCGGCGCCAGCGACCATCAGCGCGAAACCTGGCTGAAGCAGGCCGGATCGATTGCCCGGCATTGAGTTTTCCGCTATTGGTGCGTGAGCCCGCTGACGGAGAAAAGGGATTTGCACATGTACATCGGCCAGGCCGCACAGCGTTCGGGAACCACGATCAAGACCATCCGCCACTACGAGTCGATCGGCCTGCTGCCCGAGGCTCCGCGCCAGGGAAAATACCGGGTTTACGACCCGCAGACGGTCGAACTGCTGAGCTTTATCAAATGCGCACAGGCACTGGGTTTTCGCCTCAGAGAATTGCAGGCGATCTTTGCCGGCCAGCCTGAATTGACGCCCTATGAAAAGGCCCGCCGCGCGATTGCCGACAAGCAACAGGAGATTGCGGCGCAGCTCTTGAAACTCACCCGCCAGCAAGAGGAACTGAGCGCGCTGGAGGCCAGCCTTGAACACGCACAACAGCAATGCCTGTCGAGCGTATCGACCACAAAATAAGCACAAGGAATAGCTTGCAAGGTACGTATACATACGTACTATATCGCCAGAGCGAACGTGTTGCCCGATACCCGTTTTCGCACAACGACAACGGACAAGGAAGAACGGATCGGCTCCATTAAACCTACATGGAATGAGGTGACGCGATGGTTGATTCAACGGAGTTTCGTAATGCAATGGCGATGCTGGGGAGTGCCGTCACCATCGTCACGACCGATGGCCCTGCGGGGCGTTTCGGCTTTACCGCATCCGCGGTGTGCAGCGTGACGGATTCACCGCCCACGCTGCTGGTGTGCGTCAATCGCTCGTCGTCCAATCACGAGCATTTCAAGACCAATGGCGTGCTGTGCGTGAACGTCCTGACCGGCGACCACCAGTCGACCTCCGGCGCGTTTGCCAATCGGCAGTTGAGCATGCAGGAGCGTTTTTCCAGCGTGAATTGCCAGACCCTCAAGACCGGTTCGCCGGTGATCGAAGAGGCGCTGGTCAGCCTCGATTGCCGGGTCAGCAAGGTCGACGAGATCGGCACTCACAGCATCTTCTACTGTGAAATTCTCGAACTGCAGCAACACAGCGAGGCCACGGAAGGCCTGGTCTATTTCAACCGCAGTTACTACCGCCTGAATGACGAACTGCGCCTGGCACCCGAGCAGTGATCCAGACACCCGCCGGCTTCGGCTGAAGCCTGCCGGCGGGTCATGACAGGGATGTAACCATGCTATTCAATGAAGACAACTTCGCGGATATCGACCTGAACCTGATCATCATTTTCCTGGTGCTGTTCCGCGAACGCAGCGTGTCCCGCACGGCCGAGCGCCTGCACGTCAAACAACCCGCCATCAGCGGATCGCTGGCACGGCTGCGCAAGCGGTTCGATGATCCGTTGTTTCTGCGCTCGTCGCGAACCATGCGCCCGACCTCGAAGGCCGAGGAACTGGCGCAGGCACTGACACCGGCCATCAAGCAGATCGAAGCAGTGATCCGGCTCTGAAAAACCGGCGAAAAAAAACCTGCGGGACTTCACTCCTGCAGGTTTCATTTTGTCAGGCCGACTTGAGCGCCTGAGCATACTCGACCCGGGCCCAGAACGCTGGTAGAAAGCACTCGCTGACCAGCAGCGCCGAGCCATTGCGGGTGAAACGCGAACGTCGTGCCAGCAGACGTTTGGCCTGTGGCGCGAAGCGATAGGACAGCGCCGCCAACGGTGCGCCGGGCGGCAGCAAGGCACACTGGAAGGGCTCGCGCAGGGTCTGCTCCGAGGTGTAGAGAATCTCGGCCAGAGGTCGACGGCCATAACCGTTCAGATCCGCCCAGTCGCCATTCAGTGCCGGCACGCTGGTCAGGCTGCGCGCGGTGACGCAGGCCTCGCCGTCGAGCTTCATCACCACTTCGCGCACCCAACCGAGAGTGGCCGGCGGCAAGTTCAGCGCTTGCGCTTCTTCAGGATTGAGCGGGCCATGGGACTGCTCGACGACTTCGATTGAATAATCGCCCATGGCTTTCAGACGTGGGGTCAGTGCCCCGGGCAAAAACAGCCAGTGATGCTCGGAGCCGGTCAATTCCGACAGCGGTCGCGATGACCAGTAATGACTTGTATCCATACCCGCTCACACCTTCCTGGTGATGGTGAATTGTTGGTTGCCGTGGAAGGCCAACCCTTCACCGGCGGTGTCTGTCACTCGGCTCCGTTTTCTTCGGTCACTTCGTGTTTGCTGATGACGCTGATGGTCTGTTCATCGGTCTTGACCGCCGACAGCAGCGAGTCGAGCAATCCCGGGAAACGCACATCCATGTCTTCGCGACGCAGGGACAGCAGGTTTTCCCGACCGTAGGGGCGCTGCCAAATCAGACCGCTGTCACGCAGAACCCGCCAGTGGTGGGTCATGGTCGACTTCGATGCGCCCTTGAGGATCCGGCCGCATGGATGTTCCTGGCCATCGGACAACACTTTCAACACGGTCAGGCGCAGCGGGCTTCCCAATGCGTTCAGCACATTTTCCAGAAGGATCTGATCCTGATTGGGATGATTCGGGACGTTCATAGGTAGGTACCCTTGATGATATAGGCGGGAAAAATCCGGCTTGTATTCGTCTATACGAGAACAGTAAGACTATACACAAGATGTTTTTTCCCCGCGACAGCCGCCCCGAAGGCGGCGTCCCGCAAAACAACTACAAATCGCTGCTCTGCGCTGTCTCCAGCGCCGGCGTCTGGAACCCGCCGCCCAGCGCCGCCATCAACGAAACCGAGCTGTCGATGTGCTTGCTGTTGAGGAAGGCCAGGCGCATTTCGTCCTGAATCAATTGTTGCTCGATGTTAAGCGCATCGAGGAACGTGTCCTCCCCGGCCTTGTAGCGCGACTGCGACAGATCGTAGGACGACTGGGCAATCGAACAGGCATCGCGCTGCACGACGATCTGCTGCTCGAAAGAACGCAGCTGCGTGACCGAAATCGCCACCTCATGCAGCGCCGAATTCAACACCCGGTTGTACTGCGCGATGGCGCTGTCGAGTTCGGCATTGCCGGCCTTCAGATCCGAGCGCAGGCGCCCGGCATCGAAGATCGGCAGCGACACCGTCGGCGCCACATTCCAGAACTTGCTGACCCCGGCGAACAGCGCATCGCCGGTCAAAGCATGGGAACCCGCCGCTGCCACCAGATTGATGTTCGGGTAGAACGTGGTCTTCACCGCCTCGACGTTTTTAGTCTCGGCCTCCACGCGCCAACGTGCGGCGACGATGTCCGGACGACGGCCCAACAATTGGGCCGGCAACTGCGCCGGCAAGGCCACCACACTGGCTTGCAGATTCGATGGCCGCTCCAGGGTGTGCGCACGATCAACGCCCTTGCCGATCAGCGCCGACAGTTGAAGACGAGCAATTTCGATATCTTCGTTAGCGCCGATCAGTGTCGATTCCGAACGCGCCTTGAGGCTCTGCACCTGCTTGAGTTGCGACAGGTTGTCGAGGCCCGAGCCGTAACGTGAATCCGTCAGCTCCACCAATTTGCTCAGGCGTTCAAGATCCCGTTGATTGAGCTCCGAGACCTGCCACGCATAGGCCAACTGGTTGTAAGCCTTGACCACGTTGACCGCGAGAATCAGCCGCGACGATTGCAGATCGACTTCCGCCGCTCGTGCGCTGTTGAGCGCCGATTCCCAGGCGGCACGCTGGCCGCCCCAGAGGTCGAAGGTATAGCTGAAATTGACCGCCAGATTACGCGCAGTGAAGTACTGGTGGCCCTCGCCGCTGTAGTCCTCAAAGCGCGACAGCCGACCGCGAGTGACACCCGCCGACGCGTCCATTTCCGGATAACGCTCGGCGTCGCGCAGGTCGAGAAATGCGTTGGCTTTCGCGACCCGGGCAGCGACTTCCTGCAAGTCCGGGTTGCTGGCGTAAGCCTCTTCGATCAGAGCACCCAGACGTGGATCACCCAGCGATGTCCACCAGTCCGCACGCGGCCATTGGGCCGGCGGCAACTTGTCTTTCAGGCTGTCGGACGGTGCATCGCCGACCGCCAGCAATTTGCCCTGATGATCGATCCCGGCGTAGTTCACACAACCGGCCGCCAACAGGATGGACGCCGCCAGCGGCGCCAGCATCAAACGTGTAATCGAATGCATGTCACGTCCTCACAGGATGGGTTGCGGCACACCGGCCGGCTCGGCTTCGGGTGCATGGCTCGGTTGCTTGATCGAACTGAGCAGCGTGTACACCGACGGCAGAATGAACAGGGTGAACAAGGTGCCGATCAGCATCCCCACCACAATCACCAGCCCCAGGCCGAAGCGGCTGTTGGCGCCGGCCCCGCTGGCGAACAACAGCGGCGCGAGGCCGACCACCATGGCAGCGGTGGTCATCAGAATCGGCCGCAGACGCACCTGCGCGGCGTGCTGGATCGCTTGCACGCGGTCCATGCCTTGCTGGCGCTGCAGCTCGTTGGCGAACGCGACCATCAGGATCCCGTGCTTACTGATCAGACCGATCAGCGTGATCAGGCCGATCTGGGTGTAGATGTTCATCGAGGTCATGCCCAGCGCCAGCGGCACCAGCGCTCCGCAGATCGACAACGGCACGCTGATCAAAATGATGAACGGGTCGCGGAAGCTCTCGTATTGCACGCTCAGCACCAGATAGATGATCACCAGGGCCAGGCCGAAGGTGAACGCCAGGCTGTTGCCTTCCTGCACGTATTGGCGTGCGTCGGACTGCCAGTCGAAACTGAAGCCGGCGGGGAAACCTTCCGATTGTTTTTGCAGGAAGCCCACTGCATCACCCAGGGTCACGCCCGGCGCCGGGATGGCCTGGAACGTGGCGGAGTTCTGCTGGTTGAACTGGGTCAGGCGATTCGGCTCGACCTTGACGCTGAGAGTGGCCAGTGTCGACAGCGGCACCGGATTGCCCTTCTGGTCCTTCACGTAATACAGCTTCAGGGTTTCCGGAGTCAGGCGATCCGCCGACACCGACTGCGGGATCACGTCATAGGAACGGCCGTGGAACGAGAACCGGTTGACGTACTTCTCACCGATCAGGCTGTTCAGCGTTTCGCCGATGTCCTGCATGCGGATGCCCAAGGCGTTGGCCTTGGCCCGGTCGACCTGGATTTCCACCACCGGGTTGTTGAAGTCCAGATCACTGTCGACCACCGCGAACAGACCGCTGGCTTGCGCCGCCTGCTTGAGCTGATCCATCACGTTGTACAGCGCCAGGTATTCCTGATCGCTGCGGATCACCATCTGCACCGGCAGACCACCGGTAGAGCCCGGCAGCGGCGGCATCTGGAACACGAAAATGCTCGTGCCTTCGATCTGGTTCACCCGCGCCTGCAAGTCAGGCTGGATGGTGTTGGCATCGCGGCCGCGCTTTTCCCAGTCCACCAGGTTGATCCCGCCGACGCTGTTGGACAGACCGTCGGAACCGTTCGCCACCCAGTTACTGTAACCCTCGGGGATTTCGTTGAAGGTCTTGTACAGCTCGTGGGCGTAGGCCTCGAGGTAATTCAGGTTGGCGTGCTGCGGCGCCTTGATCGCGGTCAGCAGGATGTTCTGGTCTTCCAGCGGCGCCAGTTCGGTCTGCGCCGAGCGATAGAGGAACGGCAGGCTGAAGAAGATCACCAGCGCCACGCTCAGGCTGATCCAGCGCCGCGCCAGCGAACCGCCGAGCAGCGCGCCATAACGACGGGACAGGTACTGGAAGAAGCGATCCGCCTTGACCGCCATGAAGCCTTCGCTGGTTTTCGCGTCCAGCAAGCGGGTACTCATGATCGGCGACAGGGTCAGGGCGACGATGCCGGAAATCACCACGGCACCGGCCAGGGTCAGTGCGAATTCCTTGAACAGCGTGCCGGTGAGGCCGCCCATCAAACCGATCGGCGCATACACCGCCGCCAGGGTGAAGGTCATCGCCACCACCGGCCCCGCCACTTCACGGGCGCCGATCAGCGCCGCTTCGAACGGGCTCTTGCCCTCTTCGATGTGACGGTGGACGTTTTCCACCACGACGATGGCGTCGTCCACCACCAGCCCGATGGCGAGCACCATGGCGAGCAGGGTCAGCAGGTTGAGGCTGAAGCCGAACATCTGCATCAGCATCGCCGCGCCGAGCATCGACAGCGGAATCGTCACCAGCGGAATCAGCACAGTGCGGAACGTGCCCAGGCACAGGTAAATCACCAGCACCACGATCACCAGCGCTTCGAGCAGGGTGTAGCTCACCTCGTCGATCGACGACTGAATGAAGTGCGCCACTTCGAACGGGATCTGCACGGTCACGCCCGGTGGCAGGGTTTCCTGAATCTGCGGCAGCAGTTCGCGCACCCGTTTGACGATGACCAGCGGGTTGCCTGTCGGCGCCGCATCCAGACCGAGGAACAGCGCCGGCACATCGCTCATCGCGCCGCTGGTGTCGGTTGAGGCGGCGTTCAGTTCCACAGTGCCGACGTCACGCACACGGATGATGTGGCCGTTGTCGTTGCGCAGCACCATGTCGCGGAAATCTTCGACGCTGTTCAGGTCGGTGTTGACCCGCAGGTTGCTGACCACGTACAGGCCTTTGACCTGACCCGGCGCGGCCTGGAAATTGTTGCCCTCGATGGCGGCCGAAACGTCCTGCCCGGTCATGCCATAGCCGGCCAGTCGCTGCGGATCGAGCCACAGGCGCATGGACAGTTTCTGCTCGCCCATGATGTTGATCTTGGCCACCCCTTCGATGCCGGCGAACATCGGTTCGACGACGCGGGAGATGTAATCCGACATCTCCGGAATGGTCAGGTTGGAACTGGCGAACGCAACGTAGGCCACGCTGGTAAAACCGCCGGAAGTGCGCTCCACCACCGGGTCGTAGGCGTCCTTCGGCAAGCGGTATTTGATCTGGTTGACCTTGGCCATGACCTCGGTCAGCGCCGCGATGGAGTCACTGTTGAGCGCCATGCGGATCGTCACCTGGCTACGCCCTTGGGTCGAGGCCGACGACAGATAGTCGATGCCCTCGACCGAGGCCACGGCCTGGCTGATCGGCTGCGTGACGAAGCCTTGCATCAGTTCCGAAGAGGCGCCGGGATACTGGGTCGTGACCGTGATGGTCGACGTTTCCAGCATCGGGTACTGGCGGATCGGCAGATTCATCAGCGCGCGCACCCCGAACAGCAGGATCAGCGTGCTGACCACCACGGCCAGCACCGGGCGGCGAAGAAAGAGGTCGGTGAAATTCATTTTTCCAGCCCACTGAGTTTAAGAGCAATCGTGTCCGGCACGCCTTCCACCGCCACGCCGTCGTGGAGCTTGAGCTGACCGGACGTCACCACTTGCACGCCTTCGGTCAGGCCCTTGTCGACCACCGCCCAGCCATCGCGGCGCTCGCCGACCTTGATGCTTTCACGCTTGACCTTCTGCACGCCGGCCTCGTCGGTGTAGACCGAGAACACGCTTTCGCCGTAGGCGTTGTAGGTGATCGCGGTTTCCGGAATCAGCAGCTCGGCGGTCTGCGGCAGGGTCACCGAGACCCGTGCATACATGCCGGGACGCAGGCGTTTTTGCGTGTCGGTGATGACTGCTTGCACGTTGATGGTGTGGGACTGGTTGATCTGCGGATCGACCGCGACGATCTTGCCGGCGAAGGTCACATCACCCCAGGCATCGACCTTGGCCTGCACGGTCTGGCCCAGTTGCACTTGCGAGCCATCGCGCTCGGCGAGGGTGAAGTTGACGCGCAGCACGCCCGGATCGGTCAGGGTTGCCACCGCGCTGCCGGCCTGCAGGTATTGGCCCAGGTGCGCCTGGCGAATGCCGAGGGTGCCGGCGAACGGCGCGCGGATATGCCGTTGAGCGATCTGCGCCTGCATGCGCTCCATGTCGCCTTTGGCCGCGTCGTATTGAGCGCGGGCACTGTCGAAGGCGCGACGGCTTTCGGCGCCGGTCTTGGCCAGTTCCTGGACCCGGGCGAACTGGGCCTTGGCCGATTCGTACTCGCCTTTGAGGCGCACCAGTTCGCCTTGCTCCGGCGCGTCGTTGAGCTTGAGCAGCACTTGCCCCGCCTTCACTTCATCGCCGGACTCGAAATCGATGTCCACCACTTTGCCGCTGACTTCAGCCGACACCAGCACCTGACGCTGGGCTTCGAGTTTGCCGATGGCCTCGAGGTAGTAGGTGTAAGGCTGCTTTTTGACCACGGCCAGACCGACCCGGGTGCTGGGGATCCGTTGCTCGGCCGCCGCCGGTGGCGGCGACCAGAAACGCCAGCCCAGTGCTGCGGATAACACCACCACAAGAACAATAAAGATCAGCGACTTGATAATGTTTCGAGCAAGCATGTGGCACTCCCTTGACTCTTTGCTGCGAGCACAAAAGTTTGAGTTTTAAGAAAATAAAGGTGCAACTAAAGACGGGCGCGTTATCGATCCCTGTGAACTTGCACTTGTAAACGCGCCCGCTTTATTTATCCGCTGTTACGCCGCGGCCAGTACGTTGGTTTTATCCAGGTAATACTTGCCGATACCGTGCAAGTTCAAAGGCGACAACGTGAAGTGCTTCGAACCGGTGTGAATATCGCGGAAGCAACGCTCCAGGAAGTGCGACTTGTAGACGGCTTTGGAACCGGCCATCGAGTAGATCTGGTTGACCGCATTGACCGAGTTCTCGGTCAGCACCGAGGCGGCCAGGCCGACGCGGGCGCTGACCGGTTCGCCGACGGTTTCACCCCGGTTGATGACCTGGTGGATCGCATCTTCCAGCAGCAATTGCGCGGTGTGCACCGAAGAGATGGCGCGACCGGTCTTCTCGAAGATCACCCCTTCCAGGCCCGGGTCGGTGTTCACGGCGCGGTCATTGCGGAAATGATCGACCGCAGCCCGGGCCACGCCGAGCACGGTGGACATCGCCGCCAGGGTGCCGAACTCGTAGTAACCGGTGGCATAGGCCCGGGAACTGCGCGCTTCGGGGGATTGCTTGAGGGTTTCGACATCCAGCGAGAAAGACTTGTGGACGATCACGTTGGAGCACTGGAAGTGATGGCTGCCGGTGCCGCGCATGCCCAGGGTGTCCCAGGTCGGCAGGATGGTGCATTGGCTGGCGGGCACGAAGAACATCCGCACTTCAGGGGTGGTGTTGTTTTCGGTGCCTTTGACGGTGGCGGTGCAGACCAGCCAGTCGGCGTGGGCCGAGCCGCTGGCGAACGCCCATTTGCCGCTCAGCAGGTACTCGTCGCCCATCGGCAGCGCTTCGCCGCCGGAGTGGATGGCGCCGATCACGAAACCGTCGCAGTGGTTGTAGATCGCTTCGGAAGTGGCTTCCGGCAGGTAATCCGACAGGCGCCCCATCGCCACTTGCACCGCCAGCTGCCAGGACAGCGAGGCGTCATAGCGGGCGAATTCCAGCAGCAGGGCCGAGGTGGTCTGGATATCGACCTGGGACCCGCCGAACGCCTTGGACACCGAGGTGCGGCCAAAACCTTCCTTGAAGAATCGGGACATCACATCCTTGTGCGTCGCGTTGGTCTGCTCGCTGTAATCGCAGTGCTGAATAATCAGCGGATTCAGTGCACGCACCTTCTCGAGCCATTCATTGGATTCGGAGGGAAGGCTGTTCCATTGCATTAGATTTTTCATAACGGCTCCTAGCTATTATTTATTTACGATCAGCAGACGAAAAAACAGACAGAACTTTTATTGTTGTCAAACCCCGATAAAAATGTACGTCTACAGTCGTACATTTGACAAGCACTATTATCAGACTTCTTTCATTTCCCAATAAAAGAGCAATCACTGTCCGACAATAACGCAAGACGCAAGAGGCCGACGCAACTTGCGCACAAGTTACGTTGCCTGAAACTTTTGGATTACTTCACGCCGGCACGCCGGTCACTGACTTTCGACAGTGAGGCCCAGTCCTGATCGGCCTGACCATGGGCCATGCCGTCCAGCAGGTTGTCCTTCAACACGCTGGCAAACGGCAGCGGCACCTGCGCCGCTTCACCGGCTTCCAGCGCCAGGCGTACATCCTTGAGACCCAGCGACAACTTGAAACCCGCCGGCTCGAATTTCTCATCGACCATCAGCTTGCCGTAGCCCTGATAGACCGGCACGGCGAACAGGGTCGAGGTGATCATCTCGATGAACGCCCCGCGACTGATGCCATAGCCGCCGGCCAGGGTCGAGGCTTCGGCCATGGATTCGATTGCCGAGGCGATCATCAGATTGGCCGACAGTTTGGCAGCGCAGGCCACTTCAGCCGTGTCGCCCAGCGTCCAGGTCTTGCGCCCGAGCACGTCGAACAGCGGCTGAACCCGGACCAGTGCTTCGGCGGGCCCGGAGGCGAGAATGTTCAGATTGCCGGCAGCCGCCACATCGACTCGCCCCAGCACCGGTGCCGACACGTAACCAACGCCGCGTGCTTCATGCACGGTCGCCAGCTCCCTGGCCAGCGCCACGGACACCGTGGACATGTTGACGTGAACGCTGCCGGCCCGCAGACCGTGCAGCGCCTTGGCATCGAAGAACACCGAGCGGATCGCCGTGTCATCGCCGAGCATCGAAATCAGCACCTCGGCCTGGGCTGCCAGTGCCGGTGTCTGGACAGCTTCGGCGCCGGCCTTGGCCAGTGCTTCCAGCGGTGCCGACGAACGATTCCACACGCGGACCCGATGCCCGGCTTTCAGCAGGTTCAGCACCATCGGTGCGCCCATCGTGCCCAGACCGATAAATCCCAGTTGCATGTCGCGTTCCTCTCTCGATGAGGTGTTCAAAGCCGATTAGACGATGATGCAGAATTGCGATTGTACGTGTACAGGCGTACATTTCAAGTGCCGCGACGATTCATTCTTCGCGGCAAGGGTTTCAAACACACCTTTACCCAAGGCAAGGAGGCTTTATGCAATTCGGGATCTACACCGTTGGCGACGTCACACAAGACCCTACCAACGCCCGTACCCCCAGCGAATCCGAGCGCATCCAGGCCACCCTGCAAATTGCGCAGAAGGCCGAAGACATCGGACTGGACGTGTTCGCCACCGGCGAGCACCACAATCCCCCGTTCATCACCTCCTCTCCCACCACACTGCTGGCCTACATCGCCGCCAAGACCCAACGCATCATTCTTTCGACGTCCACCACCCTGATCAGCACCAACGACCCGGTACGCCTGGCCGAAGAATATTCGCTGTTGCAGAACCTCTGCGGCGGGCGCATGGACCTGATGCTCGGCCGCGGCAACACCGCGCCGGTCTATCCCTGGTTCGGCAAGAGCATCGCCGACGGTCTGCCACTGGCGATGGAAAACTATCGCCTGCTGCACCGGCTCTGGCGCGAAGAAGACCTCAACTGGAGCGGACGCTTTCGCACCCCGCTGAAAAACTTCACCTCGATCCCGCGGCCCCTCGATGACCTGCCGCCCTTCGTCTGGCACGGCTCGATCCGCACCCCGGAAATCGCCGAGCAGGCGGCGTATTACGGCGACGGTTTTTTCGCCAGCCACATCCTCTGGCCCCGTGAGCATTTCATGGCGCTGGTCGAGTTCTACCGCGCGCGGTTTGCCCATTACGGTCACGGCACGCCGGAGCAGGCGATCGTCGGTCTCGGCGGGCACATTTTCATGCGCCGCAACTCGCAGGATGCGCGCCGGGAGTTCCGTCCCTATTTCGACAACGCCCCGGTGTACGGCCATGGCCCGTCCCTGGAAGAGTTCATGGAAATGACCCCGCTGGCCGTCGGCAGCCCTCAGGAAATCATCGACAAAACCCTGACCTTCCGCGAGTACTTCGGCGACTATCAGCGCCAGCTGTTCCTGTTCGACCATGGCGGCATTCCGCTGAAAACCGTGCTGGAACAACTCGACATGTTCGGCAAGGAAGTCTTGCCGGTGCTGCGTGAAGAAACCCGCAAACGCCGCTCGCCGCTGGCGGCCGAAGCGCCGACCCACGCCAATCGCCTGGCCCGTTTGCAAATTCCGTCGGCCGATCCACGCGCTACGGTCAAAGCTGCCGAACTCGACAGCGTGACCGGCCACTGACCCTGTGGGAGCGAGCAGGCTCGCTCCCACACTTGATCAGGCAGCGCCTTTCAACGGGCGCTGCGCATCCATCGCCACCACCACATCATCGTGGATCAAACGCGCCAGGTACTGACCGTAACCGGTCTTGCTCATGCTGCCCGCATGCACCAGCAATTGCGCGTCGTCGATCCAGCCCTTGTGGTAGGCGATCTCTTCGAGGCAGGCGATTTTCAGGCCCTGGCGTTTCTCGATGGCCTGGACGAAATTGCCCGCTTCCATCAACGCGTCGTGAGTGCCGGTGTCGAGCCAGGCCATGCCACGGCCCATCACCGACACATTCAATTTGCCGCGTTGCAGGTAGACGTTGTTGACGTCGGTGATCTCCAGCTCGCCGCGCGGCGACGGCTTGATGTCGGCGGCAATCTGCAGCACTTCGTTGTCGTAGAAATACAGGCCGGTGACGGCGTAGTTGGACTTTGGATCGCTCGGTTTTTCGCAGATGCTCAAGGCCTTGCCGGCAGCATCGAATTCCACCACGCCAAAGCGCTCGGGATCGGCCACGTAATAGCCGAACACTGTCGCGCCTTCATCACGCGCCGCCGCTTGCAGCAGGGTTTCACCGAAGCCGGCGCCGTAGAAAATGTTGTCACCGAGCACTAGGCAGACGTTGTCTTCACCGACGAATTCACGACCGATGATGAACGCCTGAGCGAGGCCGTCCGGACTCGGTTGCACCGCGTAACTCAAGCTCAGGCCCAACTGACTGCCGTCGCCGAGCATGCGCTGAAAGCCCGGCAGATCTTCCGGGGTGGAGATGATCAGGATCTCGCGGATTTCCGCCAGCATCAGCACCGACAGCGGGTAATAGATCATCGGTTTGTCATACACCGGCAGCGACTGTTTCGAGACGCCCAGGGTGATCGGGTGCAGACGCGAACCGGCGCCGCCCGCCAGCAGAATTCCTTTGTACTTGGCCATGCTTTTTTCCTTTCAAGCAGTGAGATTTGAATGACTGAACGTTCAGGCCACAAGGGCTTTGTCGCTTTGCTCGCCGAGGCGCTCCAGCGCGTAGGCACCGGACATCACCCGCACCCACCAGGCGCGGTTATCCAGATACCAGTCGACGGTTTTCTGCATGCCGCTTTCGAAGGTTTCCTGCGGCGTCCAGCCCAGCGTCGCGTGAATTTTTCCGGCATCGACGGCGTAGCGTTTGTCGTGGCCCGGACGATCCTTGACGAAGGTGATCAGGTCGCGGAAGTGCGCGACGCCCGCCGGTTTTTCCGCACCGCGTGCTTCGAGCAGATCGCACAGGGTGTGCACCACTTCCAGGTTGGTCTTCTCGTTGTGGCCGCCGATGTTGTAGGTCTGCCCGACCTCACCGCGCGTAACCACCGCATACAGTGCGCGGGCGTGATCTTCGACGAACAGCCAGTCGCGAATCTGCGCGCCATCGCCATACACCGGCAGCGGCTTGCCTTGCAGCGCATTGAGGATGACGTGAGGAATCAGTTTTTCCGGGAAGTGATACGGCCCGTAATTGTTCGAGCAGTTGCTCACCACCACTGGCAGGCCGAAAGTGCGATGCCAGGCGCGAACCAGATGATCGGAGCCGGCCTTGGTCGCCGAGTACGGCGAGCTTGGCGCATACGGCGTGCGCTCGGTAAATGCCGGATCTTCGGGTTCCAGGTCGCCGTACACTTCATCGGTGGAAATATGATGGAAACGGAACGCCGCCTGACGCGCCGCGTCCAGTCGGTTCCAGTAACCACGCGCCGCTTCGAGCAGCGTGTAGGTGCCGACGATGTTGGTTTCGATGAAGGCTTGCGGGCCATCGATCGAACGGTCCACATGGGACTCGGCGGCCAGATGCATCACCGCATCCGGTTGCAGCCGTGCGAACAGTTCGTCCAGCGCCGGCCTGTCGCAGATGTCGACCTGACAGAACCGGTAACGCGGTGAATGGGACACCTCAGCCAGAGATTCGAGATTGCCGGCGTAGGTCAGTTTGTCGACGTTGATCACTTCACATTCGGTCTCTTCAATCAGAAACCGCACCACGGCCGAGCCAATGAAGCCCGCGCCCCCTGTCACTAAAATTTTCATCAGCGCCTCCCCTGGCAAAATGATGATTGAACGTCCTTCGATGCTGTGTGCGGGTCAGTTCAACAACGCCACCCAGTATTGCGACAGACCTTGTTCGAGAATCAGCAGCGTCTGGATGCAGACGAAGCTTTCGTCGGTGGTTGCCGAGGTCGCATTGAGTGGGCCGAATCCACCGTCCTGCTTCTGATGGGCAGCGATCCAGTCTTTCGATTCCTGCAGATACGTCGGCTGCGCGTCGAGCAGATACATTGCTGCGATAGCCATGTAAGTACCTACCAGGCTGACCGCTTTACCCGGCCGGTAGTGGAACGAGCCGTTGGCCAGTTGCAGGCTCTGAAGCCAAGCGACGGTCTGTTCGGCATCAACGATGCGTCGGTTGAGAATGAACAGCGTCGACACCACGCGGTACACCGAAAACGCGTCCGGCGGATAACCCGGCTTGTTGGCGAAACCGCCGTCGGCCGAGCGGCAGCGCAAGGCAAACGCCATCACGCCCTGCTCGTCCGGCGCCTTGGCTTCAAGCGCATGCAGCGACAGCACCGCCAGGTTGGTGTGCCAGATGTCCGAGCCGAAACCCGGCACATCGCCGAACCCGCCGTCCGGGTTCTGACACGCTTGGAGGTAACGCACGCAACCGCCGATATCGTTCGGCAATGCGCCCAGCACTCGCAGCGACAACACCGCGCAGTAGGTGGCGAACACATCGCTGAGATGCCCCGGTTGCTCGGCAAATCCGCCGTCGGTGTTTTGCGAGGCCCTGATGCAATCGATCAGGCTGGCCTTGTTTTCGATTTGCAGACCCAGCGCGTGCAAGTCTGAGATCACGTGCAACCCGGAGAACACCTGCCAGGTTTTGTCGGCACGGAAACCCAGCGGCGCGGTTTCGGCCGTCAGCCCGTAAGGCGTTTCATTCGACGCCCGGGCCTTGGCCAGCCACGCCAGATAACGCTGCAGATCAACATTGATGGTCGGCACGCCATTCGGGTGAATCCGCTGCACATCGCCACCGCCATCGATCACTTGCAACTCACGGTTTACCAGCGCTGCATCGTCATGATGAGTGACGGCAACGACCGGTTCGATGGACTGCAAGGCGTGGGCCGCGGCGAGCTGGGTTTTCAGACTCTTCAGGTGCAACGGCAGGTACGTCAGGTTGCCAATGCTGAAGATTCCTGGCTGACGCGGCGGCGCCCAGAACTGCCGAATGAACGGCACGGTCGGGTCATCCGGGGTCGACCAAAAGTAGCCCTTGCCCATGAACAGACCGCCATGGCGGGCGTCATGGAATTCCAGCAACGCCGCCGTCACCGAAGCCCGATCCGCTTCGCTCACGCCGGACGGCAAGGCCTGAATCGCCTGCAACAGCAACGCCACGTCGTAGGCAGTCTTGATCGGGAATGGCGACTCGTGATTTTTGTACGAGGTGTGCCAGTCGCAACGCACTTTGCCGTTGATCCCGACCCGGTCCCAATACCCGCCGTACGCCGGATCGCGAAACAGCGCCAGGGTTTGCAGCAGGAACGAACGAGCCAGATTCGACAGCGCATTGTCGTCCCGCGTATCAGCCAGTTGCGCCAGCACCAGGCTGACTTGAGCACGCACGCCGCAACGGGTCAGCGCCACATCGACACAAGATTGGCTGTCGCTGCCGGCCACCCGGCCGATCAGGTTTTCTGCATGAATCTGCAAGTGCCCGACCAAGCCGAGACCCAACGGCTGATTGTCGATACGCGCGAGCAAGGCCGTGGCGCTGATGTCGAGATCGATCGAGGTCGCCAGCTCCAGCGGCGTCGACCAGTCGCTGCTGTACAGACCGGCGAGCGTGGAACGGGCGTAGAGCGCTTCGACCTTTTCCAGCAGGCCGTGGATCGCGGCATTGTTTGCTGCGTCCTGCGGCACCCTCCGTTGATAGGCAATCAATGCCGCCAGTGCGTCCAGTTGCAGCGCCAGCGTGCGGCAACGTCCGGAGCCGTGCGGCGTCCAGTAGCGGTCGGCCAGTTCGTGGAAACCGCCATTCGAAGCATCATGCAAACGCATCAGCCCGTCATGGGCAAAACGCAGTTCGACATCGTCGCCGTGCTCGGCTTGGTAGAGCGTCGCCGCGACCTGATCCTGCAACTGCTTGTCGCTGGAAATCGCAACCTCGCCACTGGCATCGGTCACGGCGAAAAAGCCGCCGTGCTCGATGTCCTTGAGGCCTTGATCAAATAGAAACTGCGGATGCAGTGACATGGTGAATCCCTCTTCCTTGAGGTTAAGCGGCTTTGCTTTCGGTCAGCGACACAACGCTGCCCTGGCACAACTCAATGATGCGCGTCGCGGCGCGGGCGGCACCTTCGCCATCCGGCGCGGCGACTTGCTGATGCGGCGCGTAGTAGGCCGAAGCATCGGTGTCTTTTTCCAGCTCGCCCTGGATCAGCTCGACGATCGCATCGCGGTCGTGGCCCAGGTGCGTCGGGAAACCCAGCAGCTCCAGACGGCGCAGCGCCTCGAGTTCGTGGTACTCGGATTTGGACGGCAGCACGAACAGCGTTGGAATCTGCAGTGCGGCGATTTCCGTCACGGTGATCCAGCCCGGCGCCGAAATCAGCAGGCTGGCTTCGCGCAGCAGGCCCATCCAGTCCGGGTAGTACGGCACGCAGACGACGCCGTCCTGAGCCTGGATATCCTGACGGCCCAGCAGCACCAGTTTCAGTTCCGGATTGCGCTCGCGCAGGATCCTGAAGCTGTCCAGATAGGCGGCGAGCAGCGCGTCCTTGTTCTGGGCAAACATTGTGGTGCCGCTGATCGAAGCCACAATGAATGGCGAGTCGCCGAGGTTCAGTTGCTCGCGCACGTTCAAGCCGGTCTGCACATTGATGTCGCGGATCATCGGGCCGACAAAATGCGCCTTGCCGCTGACCAGTGCTTCGGCCACTGGTGTGCCCTGATCGAGAGAGGCCACATAGGGTTTGTCGGTCAGCACCAGTTGGCTCTGATTGATCATCCAGTTGAACTGGCTGTGCAGCGCGGTGCGGGCCCGGGCCATTTCCAGCGCGTTGACTTCGAAACCGCCGTCAGCCAGATCATGATCTTCGAGCTGGCACAGGGTGAAGTCGTAGCGCTCGGTGACGAACACCAGCGGCGTACCGCTGAAAATCGCGGCCAGGCAGGCGGCCATGTTGTAGTCCGACACCAGAGCCGTCGGTTTGTACTCGGCGATCAGCGCCAGGTAAGACAGAATCCGCTCGCCGGACAAGAAAGTATTGGCGATATAACCGCCAATGTAATTATTCCAGTCGAGTTCTTTCGACAAGTTGCTTTTTTTTGAGTAATCGACCAAACGACCGGCAATATCCACAACTTCAACACCAGATTTTTCGAACATCGGCGTGAAGGTCGGCTGCAAGGAAGCCAGCGCCACGGTCAATGGCATGTCCGGACGCTGTTTCTTGATCGCCTGAGCGATGGACAGCGCGCGCATGTTGTGACCGGAACCGGTTGGATTGGGGGCAAATAAAATCATTCTTGAATCTCCATTAGTTGAACAACGCCATGAACCACAGTGTTTTCCAATACATCCCTTATAACCACCGAGTACGGTTTGATAACGGCACCGTCACCAATATTCAGTGGACCTACCAAGATGGCGCCCTCGCCAATTACGCAACGACTTCCAATGCGCACCGGTGCCTCCTCCCAAGGCAGTGAGCGAAATGAATGATCATGAGTGGAGGCAACGATCGTGACCCCCTCGGACAACTCGCTGAAGGCACCGACGGATACACCGCCAGCCGCCTCGATAACCACACCGGCCGCCAGTCGCGCGCCGGTGCCCAGTTCGATGCCGCCCAGTTGCGACATGCCGCCCTGACGGTTGCTGCGCCCGATCAGGATGCAGTCCCGGGCGATTTCCACCGACGCCCCGCCGCGCAATTCGGCATCGATCAGGGCGTCGTCACTGATGTCCCAGGTCTGGGTGTCGGGGTTCAGCGACTTGAACCGCGCGACCGACTGCGTGGACCGATCGAGCATCGACGGCAAGCCCTGGCGCGCCCGCTCCCGGACTTTGGCCAGCACCGGTTCCGGGCTCGGCCGGCCGTCCTCGACCACGGTGCGCCGGGCAATGACCCGCGCCGGGCGGCCGACGACGATTGCGTCCGGCGGCACATCCGCTGTCACCAACGCGCCAGCCGCCACCACGGCCCCGGCACCGACGGTAACACCGGCAGTCACGGTGGCCTTGGCGCCCAGCCAGACGTTTTCGGCAATTCGAACCGGCGACTGCGCCGTCCCCAGGCACCGGGCCCCGGTGGCGAACATGCTGGATTTGCCGACAAACGCGTGCTGCAAATCGCATCTGAAACCGATGAAACAGTCATCGCTGATTTGCACATGTGTCAGGCGACTGCCGGCACGCACCCAGACGTGCCGGCCAAGCTCACTTGAACTATCAACAGTCGTCGAAACTTCAATTACGTTTATGTCGTCCACAATAAAGCCTCATTCCATTGATGCCGGGCACATAACATTCCGAGAGGCGTGCGTATCCCGCAGATATAAATCCGCCAGTGCACAAATAATTAATTAACTGTTCATTTAAAGCTTCAACTCAAAGCACGCGAGACATTGCGTCCGCGCCACTTATTAACTGTCCGGTTCATTCAACTGTCATTATTCATTAACAACGGATAGAAGTTCACACTTGAGCCAAAGGCCAAGTCAGTTATCGAGATGAGAAAAAGCCGATTCAAGTCTGTCCGTGACTCAGATGAAGCTCCGTTTTGAGGAATAGTTCTTTAGTACGAATGTTATAGTACAGACGATTTTGTTTTGCAATAGGTGTCAGAATGGTTATCTCGTTTTAGTCTAAAAATTGATTGAACTTTTATGGTGCACGCTTGTGCCAAAACCTTCTTATATGCACAGCGCTGGTGCAAATCAGGGAGGAGTGCAGATTTGCCCCAGCGCTTACAGGCATCTGGAGGTCGACCCCAGACACTTCGACAGCCCCCACGGGCGCTACGGTGACGGCTCTATTTCCCTCTGGCCTGGAGCCGTCATGCCCGCACCTATCACCGTTCTGCGCGACACCCACCCCCTGCCCGTACTCGACGCCTGCAAATGGGAAAAGCTCGAGGGCGACCCGCACACCGTCAACCTCAACGCCTACACCAGCGAAGACGGCAGCAAGATCATGGGCACCTGGATCTGCACGCCGGGCAAGTGGCGAGTGGACTACGTGAAATGGGAGTACTGCCATTTCCAGGAAGGCTACTGCGTGATTACCCCGGACGGCATGGAGCCGATCCACCTGCGCGCCGGCGACATCTTCGTGGTCGAGCCAGGCATGAAGGGCACCTGGGAAGTGGTTGAGACCGTGCGCAAATATTTCGTGTTCGCCTGATACAAAAAAGCCGGGAAACCACCCGACGTGATTTCCCGGCAACACCTACTGCATCTGAATTGCAGACCTGCGACGAGCACAGGCCTGACGACGATTACTGCGGCTTGCGATAGCTGTTGATGATCGCCGAGAAGTCCTTGCCCCCTTCCCCGCGCTGACTCATCGCCTGATACAACTGCTGCGCCACCGCGCCCAGCACCACCGGCTGATGGGCCTGACGCGCCGCCTCGGTGGCCAGCCCCAGATCCTTGAGCATCAGTTCGGCGCCGAAGCCACCCGTGTAGCCGCGCGAGGCCGGTGCCGTTTCGACGATGCCCGGCCACGGGTTGTACATTTCCGAACTCCAGCAACGACCCGTCGAACTGTTGATGATTCCGGCGAGCACCGTGGTGTCGATCCCCAGCGCATCGCCCAGGGCCATCGCCTCGCTGACGCCGACCATCGAAATGGCGAGCAACAAGTTGTTGCAGATCTTGGCGATCTGGCCGGTGCCGACCTCACCGCAATGCACGATGTTGCGGCCCATCTGCGCCAGCACCGGTTGCAGGGTGGCGAACAGTTCAGGAGTGGCGCCGACCATGAAGGTCAACGTCCCGGCAGTGGCGCCGCCGGTTCCGCCGGACACCGGTGCATCGGCCATGGCCACGCCTTGTTTGGCAGCGGCCGCTGCCACATCGCGCGCAGTCTGCGGATCGATGGTGCTGCAATCCACTGCCGGCACGCCTTTGCCGATCCCTGCCAGCACACCGTCCTCACCGAGCCAGACGCTGCGTACATGCACGGCGGCGGGCAGCATAGTGATCACCAGTTCTGCATCTTCAGCCGCTTCGCGAGCCGAAGCGCGGATGGTGCCACCCAGTTGCTCGAGCTCCGCGAGCACGGTTTTGTTCAGGTCCACCAGATTCAGCGAATGCCCGGCCTTGATCAGGTTGCGCGCCATCGGCGCGCCCATGTTGCCCAGACCGATAAATGCGATTTTCATGGCCATTCCTCAGCGCAGGTTGATGGTGGTGTTCACGCCGTCGTTGACGCTGTCGTCATCGAACCAGCGCGCCGTGACCGTTTTGGTCTGGGTGTAGAACTGCACCACTTGCTTGCCGTAAGGGCCGAGGTCGCCGAGTTTCGAACCGCGCGAACCGGTGAAGCTGAAGAACGGCACCGGCACCGGAATCGGGATGTTGATGCCGACCTGGCCGACGTCGATTTCAGTCTGGAATTTACGCGCCGCGGCACCACTCTGGGTGAACAGGCCCGTGCCGTTGCCGAACGGGTTGGCGTTGACCAGCGCGATGGCCTGATCGAGGGTATCGACCTCCAGCACCACCAGCACTGGGCCGAAGATTTCCTGGGTGTAGATCTGCATGTCGGTAGTCACCCCGGAAAACAGGGTCGGGCCGACGAAGTTGCCTTTCTCGTAACCCGGCACGCTGATGTCGCGACCGTCCAGCTCAAGTTTTGCGCCTTCCTTGATGCCGCTTTCGATCAGATCGAGAATCCGCGCCTTGGCCTTTTTCGAAATGACCGGGCCGACATCGGTGCCCGGCTCATTGCCGGCGTTGACCTTGAGTTTCTGCGCCAGCGCTTTCAGATCCGGCAGCCACTGCTTGGCCGCACCCACCAGCACCACCACCGAGGTGGCCATGCAACGCTGACCGGCCGCACCGAAACCGGCGCCGACCAAGGCGTTGAGCGCTTGCTCGCGATTGGCATCCGGCAGCACCACCGCATGGTTCTTCGCGCCCATCATCGATTGCACGCGTTTGCCGTGTTTACCGGCCAGGTCATAAACGTGGGTGCCGACGGCAGTCGAACCGACGAACGAAACGGCCTTGATGTCCTTGTGGGTGCACAAGCCGTCAACCACGTCCTTGCCACCATGGACGACGTTAAGCACACCGGCCGGAATGCCCGCTTCAATCGCCAGCTCCACCAGCAGCATGGTCGACAGCGGATCCTGTTCGGACGGCTTGAGTACAAAGGTGTTGCCGCAGGCAATGGCCATCGGGAACATCCACAGCGGGATCATCGCCGGGAAGTTGAACGGGGTGATGCCGGCGCAGACGCCGATCGGCTGACGCAGGGTGTAGGTATCGACGCCGCCGGCCACGTTCTCGGCGAACTCGCCCATCTGCAGGCTGCCGATGGAGCAGGCGTGCTCGACCACTTCCAGGCCACGGAAAATGTCGCCTTCGGCATCGGCAATGGTCTTGCCCTGTTCGGCGCTCAGCACCACGGCGATGCGTTTGGAATGCTCACGGATCAACGCCTGCAGCTTGAGCATGATGCGCATGCGCGCGCCGATCGGAGTCAGCTTCCAGGTCTGGAAGGCGCGCTGGGCGGCGCTGACGGCAGCGTCGACTTCAGCGGCGGTGGCGAACGGAACCTTGGCCAGAACCTGCTGGGTCGCCGGGTTGATGATGTCGTGCCACTCGGTGGTCTGCGACTCGACCCACTCGCCGTCGATCAGCAGCTTGACCTTCTGGATCGTGGTTTCGTTGGGCGTAAGCGATGCGTTCATGCTGGTCTCCAGAACTTGTTTTTATCGTAGGAGCCAAGGCGAAAGGTTCGCCTTGAGATGAGGCGTGTGTCACGAATTGGTTGTCGGACTGTTTTTGGAGTATAGATGTGCAAACTTCTAATAAGAACGCACATATAAGCCCGTCCATCATGCAAAAAAACATCACCTCTCTAGGTTCGCTGAATTGGGACGACCTCAAGTTTTTCCTCGAAGTCGCCCGCACCCGCAAGGCCAGTACCGCGGCCAAACGCCTGGCGGTCGACTACACCACCGTGTCGCGGCGGATCAGTTCGCTGGAAGCGGCGCTCGGCACCTTGCTGTTCGAAAAGTCCCGCACCAGCGGTTTCGTGCTGACTGCCGAAGGCCAGCGCCTGCTGAGTTATGCCGAGTCGATCGAAAGCACGCTGCACATGGCCTGCGAGCAGGTGTCCGGCTCCGGCGTCGCGCTGTCCGGGCATGTGCGGATGGGCTGCACTGAAGGTTTCGGCAGCTTCTTCATCACCCCGCAACTGAGCCACTTCGTTGACGCCTACCCGGCGATCTCGGTGGACATCCTGCCGCTGCCACACTTCATCAGCCTGTCCAAACGCGAGGCCGACATCGTCATCGCCCTCGAACGCCCGGAACACGGGCCGTACGTGTGCTGCAAACTCTGCGACTACCGCTTGCAGCTCTACGCGACCCAGGAATACCTGGACAAGCACCCGCCGATCCGCCGCCCCGCCGACCTGGGCAAGCATCAATTCATCAGTTACGTGGATGACCTGGCGTTCAGCTCAGAGCTGCTGTATCTGGCGAACGTGTTGCCCGGCGCCAGCGCCAATTTGCGCAGCACCAGCGTGATCGCACAGTTCGTGGCGGCGCAGCAGGGGCGCTCATTGGCGATTCTGCCGTGCTTCCTCGCGGCCCAGGACCCGCGCCTGTTGCCGGTGTTGCCGGAGGAAATCGATATCACCCGGCAGTTCTGGATGTACTGCCGGGAGGATCTGCGCAAGTTGAAGCGGATCACCCTGCTGTGGGATTACATCCGTGAGGTGACCGAGCGCAATCAGGGTCTGTTGATGGGTGAGACCCGTGACATGCAGTTCACCGATTAATCGGCGCTGACCACAATCGACACTCGGCGGTTTTCGGTGCGGCCGGCGGCGGTGTCGTTGGAGGCGACCGGTTCGCGACTGCCGAGGCCCTGCAGCTGAATGTTCTCTTGTTTCATGCCGACCGAGGTCAGCACGTTGCCGACGCTTTTCGCGCGGCGCAGGGACAGCTGCTGGTTGTAGGTTTCCTTGCCCGAGGCGTCGGTGTGGCCATCCACCCGTACCCGCTCGATGCCGACACCCAGCAACGCTTTGCCGATACGCTCGACGATTTCGGTACTTTGTTTATTCAGGCTTTCGACATCGCTGCCAAACAACACTTTGCCCGACAGGCCGAACTCCCAGCCGTCATCGGTCAGCTCGAAGCCTTGCTGCTTGAGGACCGCGACCTGGGCCGGCGTCAGGCCTTTTTGCGGGGCGGTCTGGCAACCGGTCAGGGCCAGCATGGCCGTCAGCAACAGGGTGGAAAACAGTCGAAAGGAAAGTGAGAACACGGGCATCAGCTCCTGGTTTGAACGGGATCGACCGGGTGCTCCGACCCGGCCGTGGATTGGGCGCCACGCGACAAACGCTTGGCTTGATACATCGCGGCATCGGCCGCATCAAGCAAGGTGCCGGGCGTGACGCCATGATCGGGGTAAACCGCGATGCCGATACTGAGCGACGTCACGACACTGCTGTCGCCCGGCAGCGCAATCGGGGTGTCCATGCTGGCGAGGATCTTGTCGGCAATGCGTTCGGCGTCTTCGGTCTTGTGCAAGGGCGTGAGCAGAACGGCGAACTCGTCACCGCCCAGACGCGCCACCAGATCCTCTTCACGCAACTGCGCCCGCACTCGATTCGCCACCGCCACCAGCACCGCGTCACCGGCGGCATGACCGAAGTTGTCGTTGATGTCCTTGAAGCGGTCGCTGTCGAGAAACAGCACCGCCACGCGCTCGTTCAGTTTGTGGGCGCTGCGTAGCGCACGGATCAGGCGGCCTTCGAAAAAGGCCCGGTTCGGCAAGCCGGTGAGACTGTCGTGGCTGGCCTGGTGGGCGAGGGTTTCGTTCTCGCTTTGCAGGTGGGTTTGCCAGTCTTCGAGTTCATCGAGCAAGGCATTGAAGTCATTGCCGAGGTTGTCTAGTTCGGCAATCTTCGCCCGTGGCACCCGTCGATCCAGTGCCCGCTCGCTGCGGGCCGCATGCGCCACCGCCGCCAGGCTGTGCAACGGGCCGATGATCCTGCGCAACTGACGCTGCGCCAGGTACAGCGCGACCCAGGCGCTGATCGCCGTGCAGAGAATGATCCCCGCCAGACCGCTCAACAGAAAACGCATCAGGCTGCCACCGTGGCCGATCAGCAAGATCCGCCCGATCTCGCGATCCTGATGCTGGATCGGCAGGTTGATGGGTTTTTCCAGAATGACTCGCGCGACCTGCATCTCCAGCTCGGAAATCAGGCCGTTCTCCGGACGATGCCAGCGCGCGAGCAATTGGCCCTGAGCGTCCAGCACCTGGGCATCGGCCACTTCTTCGGTCGAGGCGATCAACGCCAGCGCTTCGGTCGCTGCGACCTTGTCATTGAACACCACGGCAGCTTCCACGGTGTAACTGATCGAGCGGGCGATCAAGTGCAGGTTGTGATCGGCATAGACCCGCAGCGCCAGCACCCCGAGCAGCGTCAGCGACACACTGGCCATTGCCACGGCGACCAGCGCCACGATCAGGTTGCCACGGCCGATGACCGAGCCCAGCGTCGGGCGCCCTGTGGATTTGCCGCGTCTCATGGCACCGCCGGCTTGCGCCGCGACAACTGCAGCACGCTGGGGTGAATGCGCACACCGCTACGGGCGACGGAGTCGAGATTGACCTCGAACGACACCTGTTCATCGCCGACCCGCAGGCAGAACAGGCTGCCGACCGTGCACTGATCGCCGCCTTCACTGATGCTCAGCACCGGATGCCCGATCAGGGACGCGAACAACCGGCTGCGTTCTTCAGCCGTGAGTTTGCCGATGTAGACCGCGTCGCACTCGCTGACGATGGCCGGGTTGTCGGCCAACAGTCGACGCACGATGACCGGACGGCCCGTGGCCTGGGTCGTGCCCTTGACCAGGTCGTCGGTGTATTCGGTCGGGCCGACGATGCACAAACGCAATTGCGCCGGCTCTACCGGCCAGCGCGCATAACTGAGGATACCGAGGACAACCTGGGTGACGGATTTGGCCCGTTGTTCGGCCATACCCACCGGGGTTTGAGTCTGGGCAGCGGCCACACCCGTGAGCAAACAGAGCACACCGGCAAGCAACGCCTGCTTGCAGCCAACTACGCGCTCTGTCGCCCAGACAGCCACCTTCATGCAGGGATTCTCTTGGATCGTTACGAAATGATGCCGCAACGATAGCACAGCGTTGGAAAGCCAGCGATACAGCGACCTCTGACCGGTCGGTCAATTATCGGCGGCAATCGAAGGCACCTTCATCCTTTATGCGGCGCGCCTTCTTCCAGTTCCAGCATCAGTCCACTCAGGCGCTTCACCTTGCGCTGCACCGCTTCTTCAAACACGCCGCTCCGAGGCTCGATCAAGGTGAACCAGTCTTTGGCCCGGGTAATTCCGGTATAGATCAGTTCCTTGGTCAACACAGGATTCAGGGCGTCCGGCAGGATCAGCGCGGTATGGGCAAACTCCGAGCCCTGAGACTTGTGCACGGTCATCGCATAGACGGTCTCGACATCGTTGAGCCGGCTCGGCAACACGAAACGCACCCCGCCGCGCCCGTCGTTACGCGGGAACGCCACTCGCAATACCGACTTACCGGCATCAGGGCCATCGCGCTCGGGCAGTTTCAGGGCGATACCGATGTCACCGTTCATCAGCCCCAGACCGTAGTCGTTTCGGGTCATCAGCACCGGCCGGCCTTCGTACCATTGCTGGTCGCTCTCGATCAGCCGCGCCTTGAGCAACGCTTCGGTGATGCGCTGGTTCAGCCCCTCCACACCCCACGGCCCTTTGCGCACTGCGCACAACAACTGGAAGGTATCGAAGGCCCGCAGGACGTCACGTGCCCAGTCGACCCAACACGGGTTCTCGAGCGGCGTTCCGCTCGCCGGACGTCGATCGCGCAAGACGCTCAGATAGTGTCGATATCCGTGAGGGCCTTTCGCGTGCCCATCGAGCACCAGGTGCTCGAGTTCACGGTCGTGCTCATTGTGGAGTGGCAAAGAAAACACATCGCCATGAGTCTTGGCTTCCAGCAACTGGCGAGCCTCGACCGGGAGTTGCTGATTCACTCGTCGCGCCAGTTGACCGATGCCGCTGCCCTCGCCGAAACGCCGCGAGTGTCGCAGCATCACCACTTGCTGGGCCAATGGATGCGAGCCGTCAGTGCCTTCGTGCAAGCCGCTGTCCTGCAGGGATTCGCCACTCACCTGTTCCAGCCACTGGCGGGTCTGCGCACTGTACCAACCAGCTTCGGCATCACGGCACAAATCTCCCAGCACCGCACCCGCCTCCACGGAGGCAAGTTGATCCTTGTCGCCCAGCAACACCAATCGGGCATGAGGCGGCAAGGCATCGAGCAGATTGGCCATCATTTCCAGGTCGATCATGGACGCTTCATCGACCACCAGAACGTCCAGGGGCAGACGGTTACCGGCATGGTGGCGAAAGTGCCGCGTGCCGGGACGACTACCGAGCAGGCGGTGCACCGTGGTCACCTCGGTCGGGATTTTTTCCCGGACGCTGTCAGCGACCTTCAGCGATTGCACCTGCTGACTGATGGACTCGGTCAGCCGCGCCGCCGCTTTTCCGGTAGGCGCCGCGAGCCTTATGCGCAATGGTTGATGCGCCTCGACCGCAGGTGCCTGGAGCAACGCCAGCAAACGGACCACCGTCGTCGTCTTGCCGGTACCCGGGCCACCCGTGATGATGCTGAAGGCACCTCGGGTGGCCAGGGCGCAGGCGAGTTTCTGCCAGTCGATGACATCCGCACGCTGGGCCGGATCGAACAGTTCGTTCAGCCGGCGTGCAAGATCGGGTGGTGTCGCTTCCTGCTCCGCGAGTCGCTGACGCAGTGCGCTGTCGATACGCCGCTCGTAGGCCCAATAGCGCCGCAAGTACAAACGCTTGCCGGACAACACCAGTGGGCGCTCCTGAGCCGACGCACTCTCGTCGGCGGCCAGTGCCACCAGCGAACTGCCGGCCAGCACCTTGCACCAGTGCGCTCCGTCGAGGGTTTCGAGCAATTGCGATGGCAGCAGCAACACGCCGGGTTGCGCATCCCCCTCCGGCGGCAGGGAAAGTGCAAAATCCGGTGCCTTGAGGGTTTCGAACAGATCCAGGCAGACATGACCATGGCCGAGCTGGTGACTGGTCAATGCGGCGGCGAGCAACACCAGCGGATCGACATCGGATTCCAACTCATGAAGAAAGGCCACGAATGCCTTGTCCAGTGCCCGCAACCAGCCACGCTCGACCCATTGGGTCAGCAACAGCAAAAGATCATCGGCACGGGTCAGGGGTGTCAATTGCGCGAGGCTTTCGGCGGTCAGCGGCGTAGGCAGCAGGTCGGCGAATGTCCGATTCATAGCAGCTCTCCCTGTTCCCACGCGGGCTCGGCCTTGGGTTGCGGTTTGCCCTGGAACATGAGGTCCAGACGCTCGATCAGCTCCCTTGGTGGTCGCGCGAAGTAAACGCCACCGCCAGGGGCCCGTGTTCCGCGCAGGAACAGATACAGCGCGCCGCCGATATGCCGGTCGTAATCGTAATCGGCGAGCCGCGCCTTGAGCTGACGATGCAGTGCCAACAGGTACAGCACGTATTGCAGGTCGTAACGGTTGTCGAGGATCGACTGCTCCATAGCCCGCTCGGTGTACGCAGCGTCATCGACGCCCAGCCAGTTGGATTTGTAATCGGCCACGTAGTAACGACCCTCGTGCTCAAACGTCAGGTCGATAAAGCCTTTGAACATGCCATTGAGCTGCACCGCTTCGGCGCCGACCCGGGCCACACCGTTGTGAGTGAATTGACGCACCTGTTCGTCGAGCTTGAGGACGTCGACTTTGTGGCTGGCAAACCAGAACTCCATCTCGACCCGATACTGCTTCAATTGCTCAAGCACCACTGGCGGTTGGTCGAGCCCTGCGGGCAGTGGCAGTTTGAGCAAGTGTTGCAACCAGTCGCCGAGGGTGGTGATCCAGCCTTCCCAGCCCCGCCGATTGCAACGCCGGGCAATCGCATCGTCCAGCGATTCGCGGGTGACCGCGAACCCTTCCTCCCCTGCCCACTCCAGTAAACCGTGAAGAAACGTTCCCGGATTCGGTCCGCGAGGGAAGCGATGAATGTCAGCTCCGCCGGCGATGATCTCGCGCGGAGCTTCAGGATCGAGGCGTTCGTCGTCGAACAGCTTTTGCGCTTGCGGACTGTCGGGAGCTTCGTCATTGCCAACGCTCAGCACGTCACTGATGCGCAAGGCGCTGTACGACGCGATCCACCAGTTCTCGCTGGCCCTGCGGCTCGGCAAAAGGGTGGCACGTAGCGTGGCCTCATTACGCGGAGGCTGGTACTCCTCGCTGGTGGCCTCCGGCATTTCAACAACGCTCAGCGCCGAACAATCCTGTTGCAGATCGTCCAGCCAGCGGGCCAATCCGCTGGATTCATTCAACGTTGCGCCGCCGCCCAACAGATAGCCCAGTGCAGAAAGATGCAGCACCGAACTACTGTGATTGCCGCGCTTGAGATCCGTCACCCCGAGCCAGCACGCATGTTGTGCGCGGGTCAGCGCGACGTAGAGCAAGCGTAGATCCTCTGCCAGGCGTTCGTTGTCCGCCACAGCGATCAGTTCCGCGTCGGGCTTCAGACTGATGCGAGCCTTGCCGGACTCATCGTGGTAATGCAGCGGCAATCGACTGCCATCCACGGGTTTGGCCGAGCAGATGAAAGGCAGGAACACCAACGGGTATTCAAGTCCCTTGGACTTGTGAATGGTCACGACCTTGACCAGTTGTTCGTCGCTTTCAAGACGCAGGATCTGCTCTTCGCCTGCCTGCCCGGACAGCGCCAGATGCTCGGCCAGATGGCGGATCAGTGCCTGCTCGCCATCGAGTTCCGACGCGGCCTGTTGCAACAACTCCGACAGGTGCAACAGGTTGGTCAGCACCCGCTCGCCATCACTGCGGGCAATGAGCATCTGCGGCAGTTGAAAGTCGTGCAGCAGGCGCCGCAACATCGGCAGCACCCCTTGCTTGCGCCAGAGTTCACGATAACCACGGAACTGCATGACCCGGGTTTCCCAGACCAGTTCGTCCTGATTCAGACGCTCCAGCTCGGCCAGCGGCAGGTTCAGCGTGATGCACGCCAGCGCCGCCTTGAGGGAGCGTTCGACATCCGGCTCGGCGCACGCCTTGAGCCACGACAACAGATCATGGGCTTCCTGAGCGGAAAAAACGGAGTCCTTGTCCGACAGATAAACGCTGCGGACTCCGCGTGCTGCGAGCTCACCGCGTACCGCCTGCGCCTCTTTACCATCGCGCACCAAAATCGCAATGTCCGCTGGCCGCAGCCCACGCCAATCCTTGCCCTCCTGCGCAAACCCGGCACGACCGGTTTGCCCGCCATTGAGCAGGGTCGTAATCTCACTGGCGCAGGCCGCCGCCAACTGCTGGCGATACACTGCCCCGGACAGTGGTTTGTCGGTGGATAAATGCCAGATGTTCAGCGCTGGCACGTCCAGCCCGGATACCTGCAAATGTTCTTTACGCCCCTGAGCCTCCACAGGCTGGAACGGCACGGGGTTATCGCCGTTTTTCTCTCGGAACAGAAACGCTCCGCGTCCTTGCTCACGGGACTCTGCACGCTCGAACACATGGTTGACCGCACTGACCATCCCGTGGCTGGAACGGAAGTTGGTGCCCAGGGTATGCAAGCGTCCGGTTGTGGCCTGCCGGGCTCGCAGATAGGTGTAAATGTCCGCGCCACGGAAGGCATAGATCGCCTGTTTGGGATCACCAATCAGGAACAGCCCGGTCTCCGGGTTATCCTCTTCAATGCGATAAATACTTTCGAAGATCCGATACTGCACCGGATCCGTGTCCTGGAACTCATCGATCAGGGCGACCGGGAACTGCTCGCGGATGAGCGTGGCGAGGCGTTCCCCACCATCGGACTGCAAGGCAGCATCCAGGCGCAACAGCATGTCGTCGAACCCCATTACGGCCCGACGGCGCTTCTCGTCCTCAAAGCGAGCACCGACCCATTTGGCTGCATGCTGCAGCACGGCCGCATCGGGCGTCGGCAAATTGTCGAGGCTCGACTTGAGCACAGGCATGGCATCCAGGCCCGGGTGACTCGGCGGCTCACCTTTCCAGGCTTCAGCCATGCCGTCCGGTGTGAGCCGGGCGAACCCGGTGCCGATATCCAAATGCTCGAGCGTCTCGTCCTCGGCCCAGGCCTTGAGCTTTTCGAACCAGGGTTCGAAATAGCGGGCCTGCATCTTGCGCCCGTCCACCGTTTTGTTGGCGACGCCCTGATGGCAGATGGCGAGCAACTCATCGGCCCACTGCCGCCATGGTTCCTTCAACTCCATCAACGCTGCACGGCGCTCCTGCAGACACTCTTCGATCAGCTCAGACGGGGTCTTGTCAGAGTCCCCTTCGCGCTCGGTGCCAAACAGCCCACGCACGCGCGGCAACAGGGCCGCCGGACCTCCCCAGTGACTGCGAACCCAGTTCAAGGCATCGCCCTGCATCGGATAGCAGAACAGCCGCCAATAATCGCGCAGCACTTCACCGAGCAGGTCGCTGTGATCGGTTTCCAGTGTCTGGGTAAACAGACTGCCGCTATCGAACGCATGCTCGCGCAGCATTCGCTGACACCAACTGTGAATCGTCGAGACCGCGGCTTCGTCCATCCATTGCGCGGCAATGTCCAGGCGGTTGGCGCAACCGGGCCATTGTTGCGGATCGAACTGTGCACGCAGTTCATCGATCAGCGCATCAGGGGGCGAAGTCTCGTCACGGAAGAAACGGGCGGCCTCGGCCAGGCGCGTACGGATGCGTTCGCGCAACTCTTTGGTCGCCGCATCGGTGAAGGTCACCACGAGAATCTGCGGGGGCAACAGCTCTCGACCGAAACCACTTCCCTCGCCTCCATGGCCAAGGATCAACCGCAGATACAACGCCGAAATGGTAAACGTCTTGCCAGTGCCCGCACTGGCTTCGATCAGTTGGCTGCCCTTTAACGGGAATGCCAGGGCGAGTGGTGGCTGGTTACTCATGCGCCTGCCTCCTCGTGGGTCCATGAGTGCCAAGGTGCCTCGAGCAACGGGCGATAAAGCGCATCACACCAACCGGAGAAGGTTTCATCCGCCTGCAGTGCATCGTAGTCGGGGAACTGTCGGGCCAGAGCCGGGCTTTCCCGACGTTCGCCTTCGCTGGTCTGACCATCACCCTCATAGGTTTTGCGGGCAGCCGCTTCAGCCTTGACTGGATCGGTCTGCCCCAGCCATGCAAAAGCCGTTTTTACCGCGACCGGAAGTGGCTGACGCATACCCGTCTGCCAGGCGAGCAGCAGATCCTCAAGAACCCGTCCCGCTCGAGTCTGTTCCAGAGGTTCAAGAAGGAGCGTGTCATCACTGGCCACCAGTGCGGTCGTCAGGGAGAGCCCACTGGCACACGCGACAAGGTGGCTGACCCAGGGCTTGGTCAGGCGATGCCATTTGCGGCTCTTGATCGAGCCTATGCTGTTCGGGATCGTCGTGACCGACAGTACGCCGCCATCGGCGCGCCGGTGCAAGCCGCCCAGCCACCCTTCAAGGCGCAGCTCCTGCCATTCAAAATTGATCGGTAGGGCGTTGGACAGGGGTGTCGGCCATAACGCCAGCAACTGTTGATATCGCTGCAACAAGTCTGGCAAAGGCTCGATCAGCTCTCGCTGAAGGCATTCACCGAATCCGGCAATGGGCAACAGGCCGCTGTTCTGCAGGCGTCGGGCTTGAGACTCGAGTGCCTGATCAACATTATCCGGGTGTCTCAAGGCTGCTCCGAGCAAGCTGTCACTGAGCATATATCGCTGCAACGCATCCAGTACAAAGGGTTCCTCGTCAGCCTGAGGTATCTGCGCCGCTTCGAAGTAAACCTTGAGTCGCTGAGTGAAAAAGTGTCGGACCGGATTGCGCAGGAAGTCCTGTAGCAGTTCCAGACTCAACGGCTCCTCCTGGATATGGGGTACAAGCATCGTTGCGGTGTCGTTCTGTTCGTGAGGTTGATGCAGCACCTGCCATTCGCTGGCATAGCTGAACAGTTTGTCTTCCTCATGGAAGTAGCGCGAACTGAATGGCTGCAACGGATGCTCCTGAGTCATGGCAATCAGGAGATCCTCTTTGTTGTCGCTCGATCGCCATCCATTGGCGAGATGATCGCGCAACTGGCCGATCAACACAGAGGCTGGCCGCTCGCTGTTGTCGCGAATGCTGCGACCGACCCAACTGATGTAGAGCTGATGACGGGCGGACAAGAGCGCTTCGAGCAGAAGATAGCGATCATCCTCCCGACGGGAGCGATCTCCCGGCCGGTAGTCGCTGCCCATGAGATCGAAGTCCAGCGGCGGTTGAGCGCGCGGATAATCGCCATCGTTCATGCCCAACAGGCAAACCAGCTTGAACGGGATCGCGCGCATCGGCATCAGCGTGCAAAAGTTAACGGCTCCGGCCAGGAAGCGCTGCGACAGACGCCCCTGATCCAGCCCCGCCAGCCAAGCCTCACGGACGACGGTCAGTGGCAGCTCGTCCAACAGACCGACGGCCTCACAGGTTTCCATCCAGGTTTCGCGCAACTCCTCGAGTTGAGCCAGCAGGTAGTCGTCATGCTCATCTTCGGGCTTGAAAAACAGTTGCATCAACGCCTGAAGCCGATGCCCCCATTCCTGTGGTTGGGCGGGTTTCATCAGTTGCTGATGCGAAAGCTCCAGTGCATCCAGCAACGCTACCAATGGCCCAATCAACGCGGCATCGAGACCGCCGATTTCATCGTAGGGTTCGATATCCCCACAGGCTCCGGAACTGCCGACGGCATAGCCGAGCAGCATCCGACGCAGGCCGAAGCGCCAACTGTTTTGCTCCAGTTCGTCGGGCAATCCCAGTTCGGCCCGTTGCCCGGCATCAATCCCCCAACGCACGCCGGCACCTTCGATCCAGCGATGCAGGGTCGGCAAGTCTCGTTCCTGCACACCAAATCTGGCGCGTAACGCCGGAACATCAAGCAAGTCGAGGATTTCACTGACGGGGAAACGACTATCCGGCAGCTTGAGCAGATGCTCGACAGCGATCAGTAATGGATCCCGTCCGCGCTGCCCCTGATCGGCCATCGTGAAGGGAATGAAGCGTGGATCATGACGATCCAGCTGCCCAAATACGGCGCGAATATGCGGCGCATAACTATCGATGTCAGGCACCATCACGATCACGTCGCGCGGGCGTAATTGAGGGTTGGCACTGAAACGTGCCAGCAACTGGTCGTGGAGAATCTCCACTTCGCGCTGGGCGCTATGGGCAATATGAAAGCGGATCGAATCGTCTTGAGTCAGATCGACTGCCGGCCAGAGTGCTCGAGTCTCGTTGAGCGGCCGCAGTTCCAGAATGTCGTCCTGTAACTGATTGAGCATGTTCTTCGGCTGGTTTTCGCTGAACAGATCGATACGTCCATTGCGAAATGCTGCGCGATAGCTATCGGGGTCGTCATAGCTGTCGAGAAGGTTGATGTAATCGCGACCTTGCTTGCCCCACGCAGCGAGGAGCGGGTGAGCATGCTGGTGGAGCATTTCCGAATCCAGCACTACGGGCATACCGTTTTTTCGGGCTTGCCGCTTGTACTGATGGCGCAAGAGATCCTTGTCGGCAACGATATCGGCCCAGTGATAACGACAGGGGTTATGGACGCACAACAAAACCTGGCTGAAACGGGAAAGCCCGGCCAATGCCTCCAGTACCTGGGCTGGCAACGAGGAAATTCCGAAAACGATCACTCGCTGGGGAAGTCCGGTCGGTGCGCGTTCAAGACTGTTGATGCGCTCCATGAACCGCTGGTGCACGCCCGCCCGACTTTGAGCCATGCCTTGCTCGCCCACATCGTCCAGCAGGGCACGCCACAACTCTGCCTGCCAGCAACTGGTCGGAGGAAGCGGCTTCGCTTCACCCCTCACATTGCGTAGTTGATGATGCCCCTCTGCCCAATCCTCAAGCCAATCAGCGCGGTAAACCTGATATTGGTCAAAGAGGTCTGCCAGACGTTCGGACAACTGGTAACGCTTGCGCAGATCGGTGTCATGGATGAGGAAGCGTTGTAGCGGTTCGAAATGGGGTCGGGTGATGACCTGTGGCAACAGGCGCATCAGGCGCCAGGTCAATGGTGCCTTATCGAGCAGCGACGTTGCCGGAATCTCCTCTCGCCCCAGAACCATCCGGTAAAGCTGCCACATGAAACTGCCCGGCAGTTGCACATCAATAGCGGCGGCGATACCACAGCCGCCAGAGTCGTCCGCTTCAGGGTCTTCAGCCAGTGCCAGCTTGAGCCATTGAGCGATGCCGTTGCTCTGCACGAGCGCAATTTCGTTCTCCAGGGGTGCCAGTGGATAGCGCCGCATGATGCTGATCACAAGGCTGCGCAGTTCATCCAGGCTGTTGCTCTGAACGACCATGAATGCAGCGTTGAGGGACTGGGTGTCCGGCATGAAGGCTTCCTTGGAAAAGTACAAAAGCTAGGGCTGAACCTTAGCATTGTCGGCCGGCGAGGACAGCCGCAAGGCGGCTGAGAATGCTGTAAGAACTTTCCTGCGGGCAAAACAAAACCCCAACTGCTTTCGCAATTGGGGTTTCGGAATTTAATCTTGACGATGACCTACTCTCACATGGGGAAACCCCACACTACCATCGGCGATGCATCGTTTCACTTCTGAGTTCGGGATG